>JANQMU010000130.1 GCA_028279875.1 Rhizobiaceae bacterium | reverse complement strand
GGCCAAATCCACGTGCGCCACCGCGTCGCCCGCCAAGACGGACAGGGCGCCGCAGAAAACCAACGTGCCGATAAGGCTTTTCATGACTGTCTCCTGTTTCCTGTCCGGATTGATGGAACGAATCGTCGACAGCAAGAGCAGACGCCTCCACCGGTTTCCGCGAGCCCGCCCCATTAGAAATCGATCCGTACGATAGAGTTCACTCGCTCTCCCCAGCACACCAGATATCGATCGTCGTGTCGCGTGTTTTAAAATCCCAATTGTCGCAAACGCATTCCCATTGACTGTTCTTGTATACCGCCTTTTCGCACGTTATGCCCTTCGCCTTGTGACAAACCATGTTTGTAGCCGCGTAACCATCGTCACACCACGCTATATACGTATAGCCATCGTTCGGATCGATAGATATCGGCTCGGTGCACTCTGGCTCATCGCAATGTAACTTTATTTCACCACCTGCCTTGACGGTGGTCGCGCTTGCCAACACGAACAGGGCGCTGCCGAATACGAGACCTTTGGCCAGACCTTTCATAGTTGTCTCCTGTTTTTTGTCCGCGTTCGCGGAGAAATCTTCAATATTGAAGCCCGATGTTCCTGACCGGTCCGCATGCAGGCCGTGCAGACAAGATCAACCTCCGCGTTCTGTTCTTTTGTTCTCCAATTTGTTTGCCAACAACGGCGACATTGTGATCCTGTTACGCATGCCATGCGCATCACAGGTTGTATAGCATTGATTCTACTCTGTCACACGATCCCTTAAATGCCGTGACCTGCGTTACGCCGTGTGAGTGTTCCGATCAGACCTTTCGAATCCGACTCGTGTTTTCTGTCCGGGTTCCCGGCAGTAACTTTCAACCCCAAATAGCGGGTTTCGTCTTCGGCCACCGCAATTCGTGCCGCAGCGCTCGCCGGTCAGATTGCCCTCTGCTTTGCCCGGGCGACGGCCTTGCCCGGCTGTGCGTTCCTCAAAAAAATGGAACGCGGCGGTGCTGGCGATCGGTAGCCAGTTCGTTGTGATCCTGATCCTGTCGTCAATTCTGGCCGTTTGGCGGTGACACCAAGGGACCGGGCTCGCGGCTTCCGAGACAAGGCTGGTGTCAAAAACGATCATTCAATTTCGGCGGGATCGATAGGCGCTTGGTCACGCGCAAGGTCGAGCGGCACAACGGTGTGTTGACGGGCGTAAGCGACAAGAATGTCGCCAAGCTTTTCCTCAGGCTCGGTGGTCCGGTCCATAGGCTGACGCGCTGCCGCTTCGGTACTGATTTCCGGTTCGGCGGCGAGATTTTTCACGCGGCGATGCACGTTGCCCGGCGAATTTCGTACCGGCAATTTTGCCATGGGTCCGCTTCCTTCACAGCGCCCTTGCATAACCGCTCTATGCGATCTTCGCCGACATTATTCGTCAATACGGTCAGCCATTCAAGCCAAGATGGCCTGCGTTGCACGTTCGACAAGCCACACGCCTGAAACGAGGGCCGAGACCAGGAGCACTGCCGTTTTCAGCCATTGGGTGGAGGTCGGCAGGATCAGGTCGCTGGCCCACAGCACCAGCAGGATCACCGCGATATCAGCGTCACGGAGTGACCGGCGGTGAAAGCGGTGACCGCCCACAGCAATGGCCGCCAGAAGCCGAAGCAGAGCGTCTGGCAGACCACCAGCAGCACATGGTCCGGACCGGCCCGGATATAAAGCATGCCATGGTGCACATATTCGGTGATGGATGAGAGCAGCCCTTGCGGAAACGCGACCGCCCCGGTCAATTGCCCCGTCTTCAAGACGGCTGATCGGCTGACCGGCCTCGTTTGGACAGTATCGCCGTGACAACAAAGCCAAGCGTTCCCAGCACACTCAGCCAGCCCAGCAGATCGCCTATCGCGGTATAAACCGTCCGGACCCCCCTGGTCGGCACCTCTGCATACATGATGCCGTCCGTCGTTTCGTCGGAATCCATGCTGGCCAGAATTCTGCCGTTGAAATCTTCCGCGTAGGAAATCCCGTTATAGGTCGGCCGGACAAGCGAAAATCCGTTTTCGATGGCGCGTTGATAATAATCGGGTCCGGTGCTCTTGGGAAAATCGTAAGAGGGGCTGAGCATGATATCCACATCCGCCCGACCTGCCTGCCGGATGTAGGTCGGAAAATTCATGTCCCGGCAAATGGACAGGCCGATTGTTCCATATCGTGTCTCGACGGTCTGGATGACCTCCGGTCCCTTGACGAACACTCCGGTTTCCCCGAGGTCGCCGAAGCCGAGCAAATAGCGCTTGGTGTAATCGGCGCGAACAGCGCCGGTTTCGTCGATCAGCAAATGTTTGTTTTCGCCTTTTCCCTCGTCTGAGAAGACCGCGAATGCGATGCTCAGCAGAATGTTGTTTTCCCGGGCAATGCGCTGGAATTCCGTGCGCAGCCCCTGTTCGCCCGTCTGATCCACCGTCATGGCGTATTCCTGGAATGTGACGATCCTGGCACCGTTTTGCGCAGCCGTCCGGGTTGCGGTCCCGATCCTGGAAAGCGTCTCGGCAAGGGGTGAAACCGGCTTGGTTTCGAAGATTTCGTCCATTGAGACAGGTTTCCCGTCCGGTGGAATCAGGACGACGGCAGCAATCCTGACCGTTTCGCGCTCAGGGGCCGCGAGGGGAGACATTTTAAAGGCCCCGAACAGGGCAACGAGCGCAATCAGGAGAATGAATGCCGATGCAGGCCACTTCGTCGTTCTCCATTCGAACCCGCTTTCCCAGGCATGATTGAGGATCGACGCCAGCCAAGAGTAAATGAAGATGAATCCCCACAGGCCCACAATTGAGTTCAGTTGCTGAAACATCAACGGGCCATACCCGTAAATGGTTTTGGCCACCGTGCCGTCGAAAGGCCCCTCCAGCGAGGACAGGAAGAAGAGCCCGGTCACCGCCGCAGGGAAGATCAATGTGGAAAGAAAGCCATTCGCCGCAAAGCGCGGCGTGACCAGGCGGTCGATCATGTATGGAAGGAAATAGAGCACCGCCAGGAGCGTGCTTCTCACCACATTGAAGACAATGGCCAGCGATTGGTCACGGATGTCAAACAACCCCCAGAGGCTGATATTCATGCTCAAAATGAAGCCGGCCAGCGTGTAGAAGATCGCCCTTGCGGCGGGCAGAGTTCTTGAAAATCTGAGAACAAGAACCGGGGCGATGATGATCGCCAACGGGATTGTCGGCACGATCTCGCTTCTTCGCGTGAACAGGAAAAGACCAAAGCCGAGGGTGAACAAAAAAATGGATGCCACTCTGCCGGATTGATGAAGCTGATTCATGACGGTCTTCGCATTCGGTACAATTCGGAATCGGAGCGCGCCATTTCGAGGACGTGCTTCGGTTTTTCCTCCTCCTATACGATCGTATAGGAATATGCAAGAACGTCCAATAAATGGTACGGAACGCCGGCTTCGATCCCACAAGACTGCAAGGCGCATGACATGACATTCGATGAATCAGACCTGACGGCGAAAGCAAAAATCAGAAACACCGCCTTCAGACTGTTCAGTGAGCTGGGGTTTGCGGCAACATCAATACGGTTGATCGCGCGCGAGGCCGGCGTCTCCCTGGGATTGGTCCGCTACCATTACGGCTCGAAGGAAGATTTGCGTTCGGAAGTCGATGCCTGGGTGGTTGCCACATTTCAGACCCCGCTCGACCGCATACCGGATGGTCCGCCGATGGAGCGGTTGTCATGGATCAACAAGGCCTTTGCGGATGTCATGAAGACCGGATCGGGATTCGACATTTATCTGCGGAGGGCCTTCCTGGAAGACAGTCCCGCCAGCGCGAAGCTGTTTGACGGTCTTCTCGAGATCATGATGGACCTCATCCGTCAGGCAAAGGAAGACGGGTCCATCCCGGCCGATCGCGATGTGGAATGGATGCCCTATCAGATTCTGTTCCTGCATCTCGGACCGCTTTTGCTTCGGCCCTATATCGAGCGACACTTCAAGACGTCCGTTTATGCGCCGGATGTGATCGACCGGCGCAGCCGCTCCAATCTGCAGCTGTTTCTATACGGTTTGGGCGGTCCTGAATGAGCGGTCGGCTTATCTTTGTTCCTCGACCATTTTCCTGATCTTCAACGCTTTTTCAAAATGATCCGCCGTTCCGCCGGCCCCTTTTGCGCAGCCTTCCGGTCAATGGCGCCCGTGGCTTTGTGACTTAATCACCGACACCGCCAATATCCAGCGCCATGATGCATTTCAACTGATGCAATTGGAGAGTGTTTGATGACGGCGAACCTTGGAAGCCTCGACCGCCTGCTACGGCTGGTCATTGGCATCGTTTTGATTGTTGCTCCGTTTCTGGCGAGCGGTGCATTCGCGGGCAATGCGCTTGTGATCTATGGCGCGATCGTCATCGGCGCCGTCCTGGTGGCGACGGCGATCTTCCGCTTCTGTCCGATATACCGGCTGTTCGGCTGGAGGACCTGCGGGGCATGACGGGGTTCGAAACGCAGTTCACACCCTGGCTCTCCCTGTCGGGCGGTGTGTTGATCGGCTTCGCCTCTGTCCTGCTGATGCTGGTGCATGGCCGCATCATGGGCGCCACCGGCATTCTCGCCGGCTTTCTGGTGCCGGCCAGCTTGCGCGACTGGCAATGGCGGGCCGCGCTGATCGCCGGCATGATATCGGCCCCGCCGGCCTATCTACTGATGACCGGGTCCTTTCCGACGATCGATTTACCCGTTTCCCTGCCGGTGCTCGCCATTGGCGGCTTCATCGTCGGCATCGGTGTGACCATCGGCAGCGGCTGCACCTCGGGACACGGGGTCTGCGGCATGGCGCGGCTTTCGCCCCGTTCGATCGCCGCCACCCTGACCTTCATGCTGACGACGTTCATCACGGTCTTCGTGGTGCGTCATATGTTCGGAGGATAGGCCGTGCGCGTGATTTCGGCCTATCTCATCGGCCTTATATTCGGCATCGGCATTTCGATCTCCGGCATGGCCGATCCGGCCAAGGTGCTGAACTTCTTCGACCTGTTCGGGACCTGGGATCCGAGCCTCGTCTTCGTCATGGGCGGTGGCCTGATCGTCACCTTCATCGGCTACCGTTTTGTCCTGCGGCGACGGTCGCCGGTTCTGGAACACAGCTTCGTGTTGCCGAAAAGCCGGCGTCTGGATCTCCGGCTGCTGGGCGGTTCGGCGGTTTTCGGCATCGGCTGGGGCCTGTCCGGCTTTTGTCCGGGCGGCGTGCTGCCGGTGATCGGCACCGGCCGGCCCGATGTGCTGATCTTTGTCGCCTCGCTGGTCGCCGGCATAATGGCGGCCCGCCTGTTCAACCGGCCGGTGGCGCCCATGCCGCAGCGGTCCGGCCAAGCGTAGAAACAAGCAAAAGGAGAATTGAGATGAGCGATTATCCGATCAATATGGAGGTTCACCCCGAGGTCAAGGCGTTCTTCGACCCGGCGACCAACACCATCAGCTATGTCGTCAGGGACCCGGCCTCCGCCGCCTGCGCGGTTGTCGATTCGGTCATGGATATCGATTACGCGGCGGGACGGATCACCTATGACCATGCCGACGAGATCATCGACTATATCCGCGCCAACGACATGAACCTGGAATGGCTGATCGAGAGCCATGTCCATGCCGACCATTTGTCCGCCGCGCCCTATATCCAGCAGAAGCTGGGTGGCAGGATCGGCATCGGCAAGAACATCACCATCGTTCAGGACACTTTTGGCAAGGTGTTCAACGAGGGCACCGAGTTCCAGCGCGACGGCAGCCAGTTCGACCGTCTCTTCGAGGATGGCGACACCTATCAGATCGGCACCATGACGGCCTTCGCCATGCACACACCCGGCCATACGCCAGCCTGTATGACCCATGTCATCGGCGATGCCGCCTTTGTCGGCGACACGCTGTTCATGCCCGATGGTGGATCGGCCCGCGCCGATTTTCCGGGTGGCGATGCCGGCACGCTCTACGATTCGATCCAGAAGGTTCTGGCCCTGCCGGACGCGATGCGCCTTTTCATGTGCCATGATTACGGGCCGAACGGCCGCGACATTGCCTGGGAGACCAGCGTCGCCGACGAGAAGCAGCGCAATATCCATGTCGGCGGCGGCACCAGCCGCGAGGATTTCGTGCGCATTCGCACCGAACGCGACGCGCAGCTTGACATGCCGAAGCTGATCATCCCGTCCCTGCAGGTCAATATGCGCGCCGGCGAACTGCCGCCGAAGGACGAGGACGGCAAGCAGTTTCTCAAAGTGCCGGTCAATACGCTTTAGGACCGTTCCGAAGGACGTTGGAGGAAAAAATGGAAGCCAAGACGATATCGGAGGAACTGTCTGTCGGCCCGCAGATTGCGGTCGACGACCTGCCGGCGCTTGCCGAACAGGGGTTCCGGGCCATCATCTGCAATCGCCCGGACGGCGAGGGCGCCGACCAGCCGGTGTTCCAGGAATTCGAACGCGCCGCCGGCGATCTCGGCCTCGAGACCCGCTATGTTCCGGTGACCGCCGGCAAGGTGAACGATGACGATGTGGCGGCTTTCGGCGCTGCCATGCGCGAATTGCCGAAACCGGTGCTGGCCTTTTGCCGGACCGGCACGCGTTCGGCAACCCTGTGGTCGCTGTCCGAGGCTGGCCGGCGACCCCTCGCCGATATCCTCGCCGCAACAAAGGCCGCCGGTTACGATATGGCGGGTGTCGCCCGGCGCATCGCCAATGGCGGCAAGACGCCGACCGACACCGCCGACCGGTCCTTCGACGTGGTCATCGTCGGCGGCGGTGCGGCCGGCATCGCCGTCGCCTCCAGCCTGATTGCCCGTCGCCGCGACCTCGACATCGCCATCATCGATCCGGCGGATATCCACTATTACCAGCCGGGCTGGACGATGGTCGGCGCCGGCGTGTTCGAGGCGCAGACAACCGCCCGAACGCTCGGCTCGCTGATTCCGCGCGGCGTTCACTGGATCAAATCCGCCGTCGCCGCCTTCGAGCCGAAGAACAATGCGGTCATCCTCGACGGCTGCCGGGTGGTGCAGTATCAGCGGCTCATCGTCTGCCCCGGCCTGAAGCTCGACTGGAACGGCGTCGAAGGCCTCGTCCAGACCCTCGGCAAGAACGGTGTGACCTCGAACTACCGCTACGACCTGGCGCCCTATACCTGGAACCTGGTGCGGAAGACGAAAAGCGGCCGGGCGATCTTCACCCAGCCGCCGATGCCGATCAAATGCGCCGGCGCGCCGCAAAAGGCGCTATATCTGTCGGCCGACCACTGGCAGCGCACCGGCACGCTCAAGGATATCGACGTGACCTTCTGCAACGCCGGCGGCGTGCTGTTCGGCGTCAAGGATTACGTGCCGGTGCTGATGGACTATGTAAAACGCTACGACGCGTCGCTCGCCTTTTTTCACAATCTGGTCGCCATTGACGGCGCCGCCGGCAAAGCCTGGTTCGACGTCAAAGAGCCGGACCAGCCGGAACGCCGTGTCGAGATGGATTTTGACATGATCCATGTCTGTCCGCCGCAGACGGCGCCCGACTTCATCCGCGTCTCGCCGCTTGCCGATCCGGCCGGCTGGGTGGATGTCGACCAGGCGACATTGCGCCACAAGGCCCATGACAATATCTGGTCGCTCGGCGACGTCATGAACGCCCCCAATGCCAAGACGGCAGCGGCGGCCCGCATCCAGGCACCGGTGGTCGCTGAAAATGTCGTTGCCGACATCGCCGGCCGGGCCCCGACGGCCCATTATGACGGCTACGGATCCTGCCCGCTGACGGTCGAACGCGGCAAGATCGTGCTCGCCGAATTCGGCTATGGCGGCAAGCTCCTGCCGAGCTTTCCCAAATGGCTGATCGACGGCACGAAACCCAGCCGCGCGGCCTGGCTGCTCAAGGAACGCATGCTGCCGCCGATCTACTGGAAGGCGATGCTGCGCGGCCGCGAATGGATGGCCAAGCCCGAAAAGGTCATTGCCCACTGAACCGTCATCGCGCCATGACCCGGTATCTGCCGATCCTCGACTGGGGTCGCCACTACACCGCCGACGCGCTTGCCAGCGACCTTGTGGCCGCGCTGATCGTCACCATCATGCTGGTGCCGCAATCGCTGGCCTATGCGCTGCTCGCCGGCCTGCCGGCCGAAATGGGCCTTTACGCCTCCATCCTGCCGCTGGTCGCCTATGCCCTCTTCGGCACCAGCCGCGTGCTGGCGGTCGGGCCGGTGGCCGTCGTCTCGCTGATGACGGCGGCGAGCGTCGGCAATCTGGCGCTGCCGGGCACCGCCGACTATGCGGTGGCCGCCATCACCCTGGCTTTCATATCCGGCGTGATGTTGCTCGCCATGGGGTTCTTCAAGCTGGGGTTCCTCGCCAATTTCCTGAGCCATCCGGTGATCGCCGGTTTCATCACCGCCACCGGTCTTCTGATCGCCGTCAGCCAGCTCAAACATGTTCTCGGCGTGGCGGCGTCGGGCCACACCCTGCCGGACCTGCTGATCTCGCTGTTTGAAAACCTGCCGGCGGCCAATCTCCCGACCATCATCATCGGCGTCGCGGCGACCGCTTTTCTGTTCTGGGTCCGCTCCGGCCTGAAACCGCTGCTCATGAAGGCCGGCCTGAACCGGCGGGCAGCCGACATCCTTGCCAGGACTGGCCCGGTGGCAGCGGTCGCCGTCACGACCCTTGCCGCCTGGGGCCTGCAGCTCGGCGAGCGGGGCGTTGCCCTGGTCGGAGCGGTGCCGGAGGGGTTGCCGCCGCTGACGGTTCCGTCTTTCGATCTCGATTTGTGGACGAGTCTTGCCGGATCGGCGCTGCTGATCTCGGTCATCGGCTTCGTCGAATCGATTTCCGTGGCCCAGACCCTGGCGGCCAAACGCCGGCAGCGCATCGTGCCCGACCAGGAACTTGTCGGCCTCGGCGCGTCCAATGTCGCGGCGGCGATGTCGGGTGGCTATCCGGTGACCGGCGGCTTTGCGCGGTCCGTCGTCAATTTCGATGCCGGCGCTGAAACGCCTGCTGCCGGCGCGTTCACGGCGCTCGGCATCGCGTTGGCGGCGCTGGTGCTGACGCCGCTGCTGTTCTTCCTGCCCAAGGCGACGCTGGCCGCGACCATCATCGTCGCCGTGCTGTCGCTGATCGATTTTTCGATCCTGAAGCGAAGCTGGGCCTACTCCCGGGCCGATTTTTCAGCCGTCGCCGCCACCATTGCGGCGACCCTCGGCCTCGGCGTTTCGGTCGGCATCTCGACCGGCGTCGTCCTGTCGATCCTGCTGTTTCTCTACAAGACCTCG
This sequence comes from Rhizobiaceae bacterium, assembly GCA_028279875.1. Taxonomy (GTDB): domain Bacteria; phylum Pseudomonadota; class Alphaproteobacteria; order Rhizobiales; family Rhizobiaceae; genus Hoeflea_A. Next base: position 34,544 of record JANQMU010000130.1, on the reverse strand, counting down.
CGGCCGCATATCGCGGTGGTCGGGCTGGTTCCCGGCACCCAGCATTTCCGCAATGTCAAACGCCACAGGGTCAAGACCGATCCGCGTATCCTGTCGGTCCGGGTCGATGAGAGCCTCTATTTCGCCAATGCCCGCTACCTGGAAAATGATCTTTTCGAGCGGGTATCCGGCGCTTCGCCGGTCCGGCATGTGATCCTGCTGTGCTCGGCGATCAACGAGATCGATCTGAGCGCCCTTGAATCGCTGGAGGCCATCAATCACAGGCTCGCCAGCATGGATGTGACGCTGCATCTGTCGGAAGTGAAAGGGCCGGTTCTGGACCGGCTGCAGCGCTCCGATTTCCTCAATGAACTCTCAGGCAGGATTTTCCTGTCGCATTTCGAGGCCGTTGAGGCATTGTCTGACGGGAATATCGCCACAGCCGAACCGGTCCCGGCATTGCAATAGGGCAGCAGGAGGGCCATTCTCCAGGTCCAGCCACGCCATCGGACGAAGGAGCCGCGGTCCATGCCCGTTATCAATCGGATTTCAGCCTATGCGGACGATCTGACCGCGTGGCGGCGTCACCTGCACGCCCATCCCGAATTGGGTTTCGAGTGTCATGAAACTGCGGCCTTCGCCGCCGCGCGTCTGCGCGAATTCGGTGTAGATGAGATTCATGAAGGCATCGCGACCAGCGGTCTTGTCGCCATCATTGAAGGGAAAGGTGACGGGCCGACAATCGGCCTGCGGGCCGATATGGATGCACTGCCGATGCAGGAAACCACAGGGCTCGAATACGCTTCGTGCCGCGCCGAAAAGATGCATGCCTGTGGCCATGATGGCCACACGGTCATGTTGCTGGGTGCGGCCCGCTATCTGGCTGAGACGCGCAATTTTTCGGGCAAGGTGGCGCTGATCTTCCAGCCGGCGGAGGAAAATGGCGGCGGCGGTGGGGTCATGTGCGAAGAGGGCGTGATGGAACGGTTCGACATCGCCCAGGTCTATGCGCTCCATACCGTGCCCGATCTGGAATTCGGCACCTTTGCGACCGGTCCCGGTTACCTGATGGCGTCCGTGGACGACTTCGATATCACCGTGTCGGGCGACGGCGGACACGGGGCCTATCCCCATCAGACCAGCGATCCGGTTGCCGCGGCTCTGCAGCTTGGCCAGGCGATCCAGACCATCGTCTCCCGCAATGCGTCCGCACTCGATCATCTGGTTGTTTCGCTGACCCGCATCCAGACCGGTACGGCGCACAACATCATTCCGGCAACCGCGGAACTCGGCGGCACCGTGCGAACGTTCCGCGAGGAAGTGCGCGGCATGGTGGAGACGCGGTTGCAGGATATCTGCGATGGTGTCGCCGCGGCAATGAAGGTTGATGTCCGGCTGAATTATCGGCGCAATTATCCGGCGACCAAAAACGATCCCGAGCGGGCGGAATTTGCGGCCGGCGTGGCGCGGGAAATAGCCGGTTCCGAAAAGGTGACGATGGAGGCGCCGCCGGAAATGGGCGCCGAGGACTTTGCCTATATGCTGGAAAAAAGACCGGGCGCCTATCTGTTTCTCGGTCAGGGCGCGGGCCCGCATCTTCACCACCCGGCCTTTGATTTCAACGATGATGTGGCACCGATCGGCGCTTCGTTTTTCGCAACGCTGGTGGAGCGTGCCCAGCCGGTTGCCTGAAGCGACGGGCTCGAACCTGCCACACCACAACAACGGAGATGATATGAAATCCACTTCCCCAATTCGAAAATCGGTCCTGCCGCTCACTTTCGCCGCCTGCATCATCCTTGCTCCGGCTGTGGCATTCGCCCAAGTGACGGTCGGCAGCACGCTTGGAACGACCATCGGACAGATCGCCACCGCCCTTGAACGGGACGGCTATCTGGTGACCGAGGCCGAGATCGATGGCAGCAAGATCGAGGTGGAGATCACCTCCAACGCCGGGAAATTCGAGATCGAGGTCGATATCGCTACCGGCGAGGTGCTCTCGGTCAAGGACGATTGAACGCTGCTGCTACCCCGATCTGTCGGAAGCCGCACGCTTGAAATCCTGACCGGCTGCCGCAAATAGCGGGGTTTGCAACCCGGAAGGCGACTCCTTGAGCCAAGCCACCGTCATTGTCTGGTTCCGCCAGGATTTGCGCCTTGAAGACAACCCGGCGCTCGTGCGGGCCGTGCGCACAGGTCAGGTCTTGCCGATCTATATCTGCGACGACGAAACCGCGGGAGATATGCGCGATGGCGCTGCGGGCCGATGGTGGCTGCACCATGCGCTGGCCGATCTGAATCGGCAGCTCGACGGCCGGCTCCGTTTCTATCGCGGCCGCGCCCGGCAGCTTGTGCCGCAGCTTGCGGAGATTCATGGCGTTGAAGCCGTCTTTTGGAACCGCTGCTACGAGCCGTGGCGCATTGTCCGGGACAAGGCCATCAAGTCGGACCTGACGCAACGGGGCGTGACGGTTGAAAGCGATAATGGATCGCTGCTCTGGGAACCCTGGGAGGTGCTCAAGAACGACGGCACGCCCTATCGCGTGTTCACGCCGTTCTACCGCCGTGGCTGCCTTGGCGCCGCGCCGCCGCGCGAGCCGCTGCCGGCGCCGCAGGCAATCGAATTTGCCGATGGCGACGACCGGCTGGCGGTCCCGCTCGATGCACTCGAACTACTGCCGAAGATCCGCTGGGACCGCACGCTCGAGCCGCATTGGACCATCGGCGCGGACGGGGCGCAGCAGCGGCTTCGCGAATTTCTGGACCACGGTCTTAACGGCTACCGGGAGGGCCGGAATTTCCCGGCCCGGCAGAACGTCTCGCGTCTGTCGCCGAATCTGCACTGGGGCGGGATGTCGCCCAACCAGGTCTGGTATGCTGCTGACGCCGCCGGCGAGAGCGACGATCTCGATCATTTCAAGAGTGAGCTTGGCTGGCGCGAATTCTCCTATTCGCTGCTCTATCATTTTCCGGACCTGCCGACGCGCAATCTGCAGCAATCCTTCGATCGTTTTCCCTGGCGCTCGGATAATGAGGCACTGCGGCGCTGGCAGCGTGGCCGGACCGGGATTCCCATCGTCGATGCCGGCATGCGCGAGCTCTGGCAGACCGGTTATATGCACAACCGCGTCCGCATGATCGTCGGTTCGTTCCTGGTGAAAAACTTGCAGCAGCACTGGCACCATGGCGAACGCTGGTTCCGCGACTGCCTGGTCGATGCCGACCTTGCCAACAACAGCGCGAGCTGGCAGTGGATTGCCGGATGCGGCGCCGATGCGGCGCCCTTTTTCAGGATATTCAACCCGGTGACGCAAGGCCGGAAGTTCGATCCCGACGGGGCCTATACGCGCCGCTTCGTGCCCGAACTGGCAAAGCTGCAGGATGATCTCCTGTTCAGCCCGTGGGAGGCACCTCCAACGGTGCTGGCGGCGTCCGGCGTCCGGCTCGGCGAGACCTATCCCGAACCGATGGTCGATCTCAAACGCTCCCGACAGGCGGCGCTCGATGCTTATCGGCAGATCAAATGAGCGCTCTCATGCCGATTGATCCACAGGCTGACATTGCCCACCCATAAGGCATGATGCAGGTTATGGAAGCCGGCAACGATGGAGGGAATGATGGCCGAACTGAACATGGAGAACCCGGTTTTTGTCACCTATATGATCACCGCCGCGCTCATGGTGCTGAAGCTCATGGGCCAGGGCTGGATGACGGTCTACCGAATGATCAAGGCCGACGCCGGCCTGCTCAATCCCGAGGACCTCACGGCCGGGCCGGCCAACCGCAACCCGCGGCCCGAACAGCTTGAAGTCAATGAATATGTCGACCGGTCGCGGCGGATGCAGCGCAACGATCTGGAGAGCATCCCGGCCTTTCTCGCCTGCGGGCTGATCTTCGTTGCCGCAGCGCCGCCGGTGATTTTGGCCAATATCCTGATGTGGGTATTTGTTCTTGCGCGCCTTGCCCACACGCTGGCCTATGCCACCGGGCAGCGCCATGAAATGCGCGCCACCCTGTTTGGCATCGGCTCGATCGCCGTCATCATCATGGCGCTCTATGTGCTGGCTGTCGTGATCTTTTAAATACAGGTCAAAACGGGTGTCACGGAGGCGACGCCCGTCAGGCCGCAAGCAGCCTCTGCTCGAAGGGATAATGCGTCAGGTTTTCAAAGCCGGTTTCGGTGATCAGAACCTGTTCCTCGAGCTTGACGCCTTCCTTGCCGCCGACGGCGCCGACATAGGCTTCGACACACATCACCATGCCCGGTTCCAACTGCCCGCCATAGCCGCATTCGGCATAGTCTTCCGGATAGCGGATGCTCGGATATTCGTCGCACAGCCCGACGCCATGGGCGATGACCCCGTAGCGCTGGGCGCGATAGGCCTCGGGAAGCCGGTGCGCCTTTTGCGTAATCTCTTCGAAACCCATGCCCGGGCGCATCAGCTCCATATTGGTCATGATGTGCTCATGGGCGATCCGGTAGAGGGTTTTCTGCTCGGCGGTCGGGGTGAAATCGCCGATCATCCAGGTGCGCGAGATATCGACGCAACTGCCGTAGCAGCCGATCAGGTCGGTGTCGAAGGCAAGCAGTTCCCCATGGCCGATGATGCGCGGCCCGCATTCCTGGAACCAGGGATTGGTGCGCGGACCGGAGGTCAGGAGGCGGGTTTCGATCCACTCGCCGCCGCGGCGGATGTTCTCGGCATGCAGGACCGACCAGACGTCGTTTTCCGTCAGCCCGGGCGCAACAGCCTCTTCCATGCGGCCGACGGCCGCCTCGCAGGCATGGATAGCGCAGCGCATGGCTGCGAGATCGTCGGGCCCCTTGACGGCCCGCGCGAATTCGGTGACCTCCTGCCCGTCGAACGTCTCGACGCCCAGCGCCCGGAGCGCCAGCAGGCCGGGATTTTCGATCCGGTCGATGGCCAGCCGCCGGTTCGATCCGCCATGGATGCGCAGCAGGTCGTCGATTTCTGCGGCAAACAGGCCGGCATGTTCCTCCACTCGACTGCCGCTTTCGAAATAGAAGAAGCTGGCGCCGTGCCGCACTTCGCGCACCAGCGGCGCGTGCGCCGAAAGATGGTCGCAGGCGTGGAAATCCCACAGCACGATATAGCCGTCCGCGGAAACGAAACAGGCGCGGACCGGATTGTGCGTGATCCACAATTGCATATTGGTCGTGTCGGTCGCGTAGCGGATATTCAGCGGGTCGAAACACAGAAGCCCGGCATAGTCGTGCCGCTTGAGTTCGTCCGTCAGCCGGGCAAGCCGGTAATGACGCATGCGCTCCAGATTGGGTGCGGCAATGCCGGCCTTGGCCCATTCGGAAAAGGCCAGTGCCGTCGGGCCGATCTCCACCCGGTCATTATCGTCGGGCGACCCGTCCGGCTTGACCGGAATCGACCGCCGTCGGGTCGGATCGATCTTCTGGTTGGAGACTGAAAAGACACCCATTCCGGCCATTGCCCGCTGTTTCGAAAGCCGACGCTACACCAACGAGCCGGCAACGCGCCCCCAATCGCGACCCGGATATTGTTTTTTGCGTCCCGCTGCCGGCCCTCCTATTGCCCGATATTCACACCGGAGCGCCGATGCGGTACTGGCCCTTGCTTGAGAATCTTAGTATGCAGGCCGCAGCATCGGCCGCCGCCGCCGCGGACGGCCACAACAATGGGTCCCTCCATGTCGGAAATAACACTGCGCCGTCCCGATGACTGGCATCTCCATCTTCGCGACGGCGACATGCTCGAAGCCGTTCTGCCCTACACTGCGGCGCATTTCGCCCGGGCCATCGTCATGCCCAATCTGGTGCCTCCGGTCACCGATACCGCTGCCGCGCAAGCCTATCGGGACCGCATCCTGCGGGCGCTGCCGGAGGCGATGGAATTCACGCCGCTGATGACCCTCTACCTGACCGAGGACACCAATGCGGATGACGTGGTCGCCGGTTTTCGGGACGACCTGATCACGGCGGTCAAACTCTACCCGGCCGGCGCGACCACCAACTCCCACAGCGGTGTCCGCAATGTCGAGGCCGTCTATCCGGTGCTCGAAAAAATGGCCGCGGCCGGCGTGCCCCTGTGCATCCATGGCGAGGTCACCGATCCGGAGGTCGATATTTTCGACCGCGAGGCGGTGTTCATCGATCGCGTGCTCCGGCCGCTGCGGTCAGCCGTTCCCGGCCTGAAGATCATACTGGAACATCTGACCACCCGCGACGCCGTCGATTATATTCGCGAGGCCGATGATGGCATTGCCGCGACGATCACCACCCATCACCTGATCATCAACCGCAACGCGATCCTCGTCGGCGGCATCAAGCCGCATTATTACTGCATGCCGGTGGCCAAGCGCGAGACGCACCGGCTGGCGCTGCGGCAGGCCGCCACATCCGGCAATCCGCGTTACTTTCTGGGGACCGATTCGGCGCCGCATCCAGATTCGGAAAAGGAAAGCGCCTGCGGATGTGCCGGCGTGTTCTCGGCCATCAACACCATGGCCTGCCTTGCCCATGTCTTCGAGCAGGAGGGGGCGCTGGACCGGCTCGAGGGTTTTGCTTCGCTGCACGGCCCGGCCTTCTACGGATTGCCGGCGAATGACGACACGATCCGGCTGGTGCGCCGCGACGCGCCGGTGGCGTTTCCGGACAGGATCGAGACCGGGTCGGGAACGGTTACCGTGTTCGACCCGATGTTCCCGATCCACTGGGACGTCGCCGAGGATTAGGACCGCGGGAAGAAAGAGGGAAAGCCATGTTTTCAAACACCTATCCGGACCGGGACCTGGTCGCCGAGCTGGTTGGCAAGATGCTGATCGAAATCAAGGCGGTTCATTTCCGCGCCGACGAGCCCTATACCTTCACCTCCGGTCTCGCCAGCCCCGTCTATATCGACTGCCGCAAGCTCATTTCCTATCCGCGCGTGCGCTCCGCCATCATGGATTTTGCCGTGGCGACCATCCAGCGCGAAGCCGGTTTCGAGCAGTTCGACAGCGTCGCAGGCGGCGAGACGGCCGGTATACCCTTCGCTGCCTGGATTTCCGAGCGCATGGGCCTGCCGATGCAATATGTCCGCAAGAAACCGAAGGGCTTCGGTCGCGACGCGCAGATCGAGGGCGAAATGCCCGAGAACAGCCGGGTGATCCTGGTCGAAGACCTGACCACCGATGGCGGCAGCAAGATCAAATTCGCCGAGGCCATCCGTTCGGCCGGCGCCCGGATCGACCACACCTTTGCGATCTTCTACTATGATATCTTCAAGGAAGCGCCGGAGCGTCTCAAGGCGCATGGCATGACGCTGCATTATCTGGCCACCTGGTGGGACGTGCTGGCACTGTCCCGCAAGAACGGATATTTTGACGAGAAGACCCTGTCGGAAGTCGAGGCGTTCCTGAATGCACCGCTTGACTGGTCAAGCCGCAATGGCGGCATTTCGGAACTGCCGGAAAAGCCCTAAGCCGGCGAATGATCCGGCGAACCGTAACGTCCGTTGGGAGACATGGCGATGGCAAAGCCGAACCTGTTGATCGTCGGGGCCGGCGGTGTCGGCCAGGTCACCGCCAACAAGGCGGTGCAGTTTCGCGATGATTTCGGAACCATCACACTGGCGGCCCGCACCCGGCCGAAACTCGAACGTATAGCCGGCGAAATACAAAAGCGCTGGGGCGTGCCGGGCGACCCGCCGCTGATCGACGTGCGGGCCGTCAATGCCCGCGACCGGGTTGAGATAACCGGCCTGATCCGCACACTCGACATCGGCCTTGTGCTCAATGTCGCGTCGCCCTATTGCAACACCACCATTCTGGACGCCTGCCTGGAGACCGGCGCCGCCTATCTGGACACGGCGCTTGCCGAAAGTGAGTTCACCGAGGATATCGACGCACCCTGGTACGCCCATGAGGAATGGCCGCGCCGCCCGCGTTTTGCGGAGCGCAAGATCAGCGCGCTGCTTGGCATGGGCTTCGATCCGGGGGTCGTCAATATTTTCTGCGCCCATGCCCGCAAGCATCTGTTCGACGACATCGAGTCGATCGACATCATCGATGTCAATGCCGGCAGCCATGGCCGGTATTTCGCCACCAATTTCGACGCCGACGTCAATCTGCGCGAGATCAAGGAGGATGTCGTCACATGGGAAAACGGCGCCTGGAAAACCATTCCGCGCCATTCCGAATGGATGGATGTGTCGCTGCCGCAGGTCGGCAGGCATCGGGTCTATTCCATGGGCCATGACGAATTGCATTCGCTGGCGGTGAATTTTTCCGGCACCGACCGGATCACCTTCTGGATGGGCTTTGGCGACCACTACCTGAAGGTCTTCGACGTCATGGACAATCTCGGCCTGACGTCTTCCGTGCCGATCGATGTCGATGGCGTCCAGGTGGCGCCCAACCGCCTGATCAAGGCACTGCTGCCGGACCCGGCCTCGCTGGCATCCGGCTATACAGGCAAGATCTGCATCGGTGTCGATATTCGCGGCCGCAAGGACGGCGAAACGAAGCGTCATTTCATCTGGTCCAACTGCGATCATGAGGAGAATTACCGCGAGGTCGGCAGCCAGTCGATTTCCTATTCGACCGGTGTTCCGGTGATCACCGCGGCCCGCCTGCTCGCTGCCGGAACCTGGAACCCGCAAACCATGGTTCATGTCGAGGAACTGGATCCGGACCCGTTTCTGGCACTGATGCCCGAGGTCGGGATCGACTGGCAGGTCGAGGAACTGCCGGTGGATGGCGGCTGGCCCTATCCGGACGAGGCCTGACGGCCCGTGGCGAGCGGCTTTTCGCGCTTCGACCCGGCCCGCGTGCCGAGCCCCTGCCATGTGCTGGACGTGGCGCAGCTGGAGGCCAATCTGCGGCAACTCAGACACATCGCCGATGCCAGCGGCGTCAAGGTGCTGCTCGCCCTGAAGGCCTTTTCCTGCTTTGCCGTCGCCGATCTTGTCGGGCGCTATCTGTCGGGCACGGCGGCGAGCGGCCTCTATGAGGCGCGCCTCGGAAAAACCCGGTTTGGCGGCGAGATGCACGCCTATGCGCCGGCCCTCAAGGATGACGATCTCGATGAGATGCTGACCTACGCCGATCATCTGATCCTCAATTCGCTCGGCCAGTGGCGGCGTTTCCAAAGCCGGCTCAGGACATGTTCCGGCCTGTCGGTCGGGCTGCGCGTCAACCCCGGCCACAACGAAGTGGAGAACCCGCTTTACGATCCCTGTGCCCCATGGTCGCGGCTCGGCGTGCCGGCAGCGCAATTGCGACCCGATGATCTGCAGGGACTGTCCGGCATTCATATCCATGCGCTGTGCGATCATCCCTATGCGGCATTCGATCGGATGCTTGATGCGGTCGAACGCAATTGCGGCCATCTCTTCGGAACGATTGAATGGATCAATCTTGGCGGCGGCCTGTTGATGACCGAGGCTGGTTTCCCGGTTTCGGAGCTTGTCGAGCGGCTTGCCGATTTTCGCCGGCGCACAGGCCTGACGGTCTATCTGGAACCCGGCACGGCGGTGGCGCTGCATGCCGGTGCGCTGATTTCGACCGTGCTGGACCGCGGCAGCAATATCGGTGAATTTGCCGTCATGGACGCATCGGCGACCTGCCATATGCCGGATGTGATCGAAGCGCCGTTCACCCCGGATATCCTTGGGGCGGAGACCCTGCCGCGCGACATGGCGGCCGAAGCCGAGCAGCCCCAGGTGATCCGCCTCGGTGGGCCGACATGCCTTGCCGGCGACGTCATCGGCACCTACCGGTTCGAAGCGCCGCCTAAGGTCGGTGACCGGGTGCTGTTTCTCGATGTCGGCTACTACACCATGGTCAAGGCGAGCACATTCAACGGCACCCCCTTGCCGGCGCTGGCGCTGTGGGACAGCCGGACCGACGCGCTGGACATCATCCGGCGGTTTTCCTATGAGGATTTCGAGGGCCGCCTCTAAGAATGCTGCAGCAAATGCTGCGCAGCATTTTTGCACAATAAAACATATTGCACCGCAGCATTTTTTCTCGCAAGAACGGCCAACCCCTTGTTTTTCAGATGAATTGCGCCCTCTCGCGTTCCGATTCCAGCGCAATAAAATCGACCACGGCCTTGATGCGGCGGATATTGCGCAGGTTCTCGTGATAGACGATCCAGTAGGTGCGATCGGCCTGCAGCATCGGCAGCACCTGCACGAGATCGCCATGCGGCCGCGCCAGGAATTTGTGCAGGATGCCGATGCCGGCCCCGGCGCGCACCGCCTCGACCTGGCCGAGCACGGCGGAAATCTCGAAATCCGAATCCCAGTTGCGGGCAAAATGCGCCCGGTAGTGCAATTGCGGCGATATGACGAGATCCTCGACATAGCCGATCAGCCGATGGGCCGACAGCGCCTGCGGATTTTCCGGTGTGCCGTGGCGGGCGAGATAGGCCTTGGAGGCGTAGAGGCACAGCGCATAGTCGACCAGCTTGCGGGTGATCAGGCGGCCGGCATCCGGCCGGTCGACAGTGATCAATATATCGGCCTCGCGCCGTGACAGCGAAAAGCTCTGCGGCACCGGCACGAGCTGGATCTTGAGCCCCGGATAACGTTCCGTCAGCGTGCCGAGGCGCGGCGCCAGAAAGGCGATGCCGAAACCGTCCGTCGCGCCGATGCGCACGGTGCCCGTCACCTCGCTGTCGGTCATGCCGACCTCGGCCCGCGCCGCCAGCATTTCGGCCTCCATGCGTTCGGCGGCATGCATGAAGGCTTCGCCCTCCTGGGTGAGGTCGCAGCCATTGGTGCGCCGGATCAGCAATTTGCATTGCAGTGCCGCCTCCAGGGCGGTGACCCGCCGGCTGACCGTGGCATGGTTCAGCTCCAGCCGCCGCGACGCGGCAAGGATCTGCCCGGACCGCGCGACGGCCAGAAATATGCGAACATCGTCCCAGTTCATAGGAGCTCCCGGTTGCAGAGGCCAGCTTTAATATATGCACAACGGATGCGCTGGACTGCGCGTTGATTTTCACAAATTAAAGCGCACAATGGCGCCAACAATCAATGGAGGATTGCAATGCGTGATATCGGTCATTTTATCGGCGGCAAGGCGGTCGCCGGAACCAGCGGACGCACCGCCGATGTGCTGATGCCCATGGACGGCACGGTTCAGGCCAGCGTGGCGCTCGCCGGTGCGGATGAGGTCCGGGCCGCCGTGGAAAACGCCAAGGCGGCGCAGCCGGCCTGGGCGGCGACCAATCCGCAGCGCCGCGCCCGGGTGCTGATGAAATTCCTGGATCTTGTCCAGGGTGAATTCGATTCCCTTGCCGAATTGCTCGCCAGGGAGCACGGCAAGACGATTCCCGATGCCAAGGGCGACATTCAGCGCGGCCTGGAAGTCGTCGAGTTCTGCATCGGCGCGCCGCATCTGATGAAGGGCGAGTTCACCGATGGCGCCGGCGCGGGCATCGACGTCTATTCCATGCGCCAGGCATTGGGTGTCGTCGCCGGCATCACGCCGTTCAACTTCCCGGCCATGATCCCGCTGTGGAAGATCGCGCCGGCCATCGCCTGCGGAAACGCCTTTATCCTCAAGCCCTCCGAGCGCGATCCGGGCGTGCCGATGCGGTTGGCGGAACTGTTCACCGAAGCCGGCCTGCCCGACGGCATCCTCAATGTCGTCAATGGCGATAAGGCGGCCGTCGACGCCATTCTCGACGACCGCGACATCAAGGCCATCGGCTTTGTCGGCTCGACGCCCATTGCCGAATATATCTACAGCCGCGGCTGCGACGCCGGAAAACGGGTGCAGTGTTTCGGCGGCGCCAAGAACCACATGATCATTATGCCCGATGCCGATATGGATCAGGCGGTCGACGCCCTGGTCGGCGCCGGCTACGGCTCGGCGGGCGAGCGCTGCATGGCGATTTCGGTGGCCGTGCCCGTCGGCGAACAGACCGCCGACCGGCTGGTCGAGGCGCTGGCGCCACGGGTCGAGAGCCTGAAAGTCGGCCCGTCCACCGATCCGTCCGCCGATTTCGGCCCGCTGGTGACCCGCGAGGCGCTGGACCGGGTCAAGGGCTATGTCGATCTCGGTGTCGAGGAAGGTGCGAAACTGGTGGTCGACGGCCGCGACTTCTCCATGCAGGGCTACGAAAACGGCTTCTATATGGGCGGCTGCCTGTTCGACAATGTCACGCCGGATATGCGCATCTACAAGGAGGAGATTTTCGGTCCCGTCCTGTCGGTGGTGCGCGCGCAGAACTATGAGGAGGCGATCCGGCTGCCGAGCGAGCACGAATATGGCAATGGCGTTGCCATCTTCACCCGCGACGGCGATGCCGCCCGCGATTTCTCGGCCCGCGTCCAGGTCGGCATGGTCGGCGTCAACGTGCCGATCCCGGTGCCGATCGCCTATTACACCTTCGGCGGCTGGAAGGGCTCATCCTTCGGCGATCTCAACCAGCACGGCCCCGATGCCTTCCGTTTCTACACGAAGACGAAGACCGTCACCTCCCGCTGGCCGTCCGGCGTCAAGGAAGGGGCCGATTTCGTCATTCCGACGATGAATTAGAGCACGTCCTGAGAAGCGCCCGCCAACGGGCGGGCGCGATTCGGTTCAGTGCAGCGGGCCCTCGGCCAGGCAGCATTTCTTGTATTTCTTGCCGGAGCCGCAGGGGCAGGGATCGTTGCGGCCGACTTTCTGCTGGTTTTGATTGGCGGCCGCCGCAATCGGATTCGCAATGGCGAGCCGTGCCCTGTGCAGGACCTCGACCTGCAAGGGAATGATGTCGGTGGCCGCATCCTCCAGATCCGCATCGATGTCCAGCGGCTCGAACTCATCCGGCCGCAAGACGAGTTCTGTGAGCCGGCCAAGCAGGAACAAAGCCTGTTGCCGGGGCGTGTCGTCATCCCCGCCGAATGCGAGCCAGCCATCCGGCCGCAGGGACATCGCCCGCCAGAATCCCTCGATCCAGAACTCCCAAAGAACACTGCCGTCCGTATCAATCTGATAGAGGGGTTTGTATGCGCCCCGGTCCAACTCCCTGATAATGCTGTTGTAGCGGCCCATGATCAGATTGACGATCGTATTCGCCTGCTGCTCGTCCTCGAACAGCGGTTCTTCCTCACCCCAGATCAGAGGCAGCCATTCGCCGGGCTGTATCAGGTCGGGGCATATAATCACACCGGCCAGAAAACCGTCGAGTTCGCCCAACAGCATCGCGTCGTCATCGACCGCCTCGCTGATCAGAAAGTCGTTCAGTTTTCTCAGGTTCTTCGAAAGTCTCATACCGGGCTCGCTCCGTGTGGCCGGCTTGCGCGGCCAACGTGGCCTTTGGTGCTTCTTGAGGCAGGCGCGGCAGGCAACTGCCTTGCAAAGACATCATCATGATTTCGATTTGAGAGCAACAATCGGATTTTGGCGCGGCGGTCGTTCAGGCAGAACCCTGTCAAAGGGAGTTTTGCCATGACCGTTGTTTTCAGTGCCCTTCCCACCCCCGTCGTCAATGCCCTGCGGGCTGGCGGCGTGGATTCCAACGGCCAATTGCCCGAACACCTGGTGTCCGACGGCGGCGGCAATCCGTGCCGCCACTGCCTGCGGGAGATCGAGGCGGGTCGCGGCATTCTTGTTTTTGGCCATCGTCCGTTTGACAACATCCAGCCCTATGCGGAATGCGGCCCGATCTTTGTGTGTGCCGACGCCTGCGAACGCCATCGGGATTCATCGCGATTGCCGCCGATCATTGCCGCCCGCCCGCGTTTCATCATCCGCGGCTACACGGCCGACGAGCGCATCCGCTACGGCACCGGTGGCATTGTCGAAACGGCCGATATGGTCGACACGTGCGAGACCATCTTCCAGGACCCCGAAGTCGCCTTCATCCATGTGCGCTCGGTGCAGAACAATTGCTATTTCTGCCGGATCGAGCGCGCCTAATCTTCTTGCATCTGCGCCACATAGGCCACCAGCCCGGCGGTCGAGCTGTCATGGTTTGCCGCGCTCTGCTTGCCCTGCACGATGGGAAGCAGTGCCGTCGCCAGTTCCTTGCCGAGTTCGACGCCCCACTGGTCGAAGGCGTTGATGCCGTAAAGCTGGGCTTCGACGAAGACACGGTGCTCATAGAGCGCGATGAGACGGCCGAGGGCGTAGGGCGTAAGTTGGCGGTGGATCATGGTGATCGACGGCCGGTTGCCGACGAACACCCGGTGCGGCGACAGGTCCGGGCCGCCGCCGGCGGGATTGGTCCGCGCGCGTGCCTCCTCCAGCGTTCGGCCGCGCATCAGGGCCTCCGACTGTGCCAGGCAGTTCGCCAGCAGCAAGGTATGCTGATGGGCGAGGCCGGGTTCATGCCCCTGCGCGGCGGCGATGAACTCGACCGGAATGATATCGGTGCCCTGGTGCAGAAGCTGGAAGAAGGCATGCTGGCTGTTGGTGCCGGGCTCACCCCAGACGATCGGGCCGGACACGCCGTCAAGTGCGTTTCCGTCGAGATCCACCCGCTTGCCGTTGGATTCCATGTCGAGCTGCTGCAGATAGGCTGGCAGGCGGACCAGCCGCTGGTCGTAGGGGATGACGGCGCGGGAGGGGTAACCGCAGACGGCGCGATGATAAAACCCGATCAGGCCAAGCAGCACCGGAAGGTTCTTCAGCACCGGCGCATAGCGGAAATGGACATCGAGATCGTGGGCGCCGGCCAGGAACCGCGTAAACCGGTCCGGGCCGATCGCCAGCATCAGCGGCAGGCCGATGGCCGACCAGATGGAATAGCGGCCGCCGACGAAATCCCAGAAGCCGAACACCCGCTCCGGGGCGACACCGAAGGCCGCCACCTTGTCGAGCGCCGTCGAAACCGCGGCGAAATGATCCTTGACGGCCTCCTCTCCAAGGGTCTCGGCGATCCAGCGCCGGGCGGTCTGCGCATTGGTCATCGTCTCGATGGTGGTGAAGGTCTTGGACGCCACGATGACGAGCGTCGTCGCCGGGTCGAGAGCAATCAGCGTGTCGGCGATATGGGCGCCGTCGATATTGGAAACGAAATGCGTGCGCGGCCCATCGCAGTAGGGCGCCAGTGCCAGGCAGGTCATGGCCGGGCCGAGATCCGACCCGCCAATGCCGATATTGACCACATCGGTGATTTTCTTGCCGGTCGATCCGGTGATCTCGCCGCCGCGCACGGCGGCGCAAAAAGCCGCCATGGCGCCGAGCACCGACCGGATATCGGGCATCACATCATGCCCCCGATCCAGCACCGGGTTTTCCGACAGATTGCGCAGCGCCGTGTGCAGCACGGCGCGGTCCTCCGTCAGATTGATGTGGTCGCCGGAAAACATCGCCTCGCGCCGCGCCGTCAGCCCGCAATCATCCGCAAGCTTTGCGAGCAGGGCCATGATCACCTCATCGACCGCGCATTTCGAATAGTCGAGAAGCAGGTCGTCCTGGGTCGCCGAAAAGCGTTCGAACCGGTGGGGATCGCCGTCAAATGCCGCCCGCATATCCTTGGGGGCCTGGGTCTTCCAGTGGGCTCGCAGCGCCTGGAGTGTCTGCTCGAAAGGGGACGTCATCATCAATCCTGTGGGCCGGCGGGAATCGAACTCTACATGCCACCGGCGCGCCCCGGTTGCAAGGCGCGTGCGCCGGACGGCTGCGCCTTTGCTCGATCCGGAAATGAAGGGGCCGGCTTGCCGCCGCCGCGCCGACCCTTTAACGATAAACAACCCGAAGCCGGAACCTGGCTTCGGGGCTGGTGAAACCGGTGAGGCGGCAGCGGGTGATAATTGACCGACGACACGTATTTTCCGGATCCTGAGCGGGAAGCCGACGCCTTTGCCGCACTGCAGGCGCGGCTACCCGAAATGTTCGAGCGGATTTTCCCCGACCGCATGCATCCGCGCACGATTCTGGTCATTCCCAGCATGACGCTCGATCCGGATGTCCTGTCGAAGGTCTCGGGCGTTCACCACTATGAGGAACGCATGCTGTGCATGCTGTTGCTCCTGCGCATGCCGCGCACCCGGATCGTCTATGTCACCAGCCAGCCGATCGCCGATTGCATTGTCGATTATTACCTGCACCTGCTGCCCGGCATCCCTCATCAGCATGCCCGCGATCGTCTGACGCTGCTGTCCTGCCATGACGGTTCCGATGAGGCGCTGACCGGCAAGATCATCGACCGGCCGCGGCTTCTCGAACGCATCGACGCGGCGCTTGGTGACAGGACGTTCGCTCACATGATGTGCTTCAACGTCACGGAACTGGAACGCCGGCTGGCCGTGCGGCTTTCCGTTCCGATCTATGGCTGCGACCCGGCGCTTCTGCCCCTCGGCTCAAAGAGCGGCAGTCGCAAGCTGTTCCGGGAGACAGGCCTGCTGGTGGCCGACGGTTTCGAGGATCTTGCCGATGAAAACGAGCTGGCCGAGGCGCTGGCCGATCTGAAAAACCGCAATCCGCGGCTGGAACGGGCGATGGTCAAGCTCAATGAAGGCTTTTCCGGCGAGGGCAACGCGGTGTTCCGCTTCGCCGGGGCGCCGGACGGTCCGGTCACAAAAGGCTGGATCGGCAACCATCTTGCCGGCATGGATTTTGCGACCGAGGATATGGGCTGGGATCTGTTCCGCGCCAAGATCGCGGAGATGGGCGGCATTGTCGAGGCGTTTATCGAGGGCGACGACAAACGCTCGCCTTCGGTCCAGTATCGCATCGATCCGTCAGGACACCTGAAACCAGTCTCCACCCATGACCAGGTGCTCGGCGGAATCGGCAATCAGGTCTTTCAGGGCTGCCGGTTTCCGGCCGAAGGCGATTATCGGCTGGAGATTCAGGCGGATGGCATGAAGGCGGGGCGGCGATTACAGCAGCAGGGCGTGCTCGGGCGTTTCGGGATCGATTTCATATCGGTGCCCCATGAAGGCGGCTGGCACCACTACGCCACCGAAGTCAATCTGCGCAAGGGCGGCACGACGCATCCCTTCATCATGCTGCAATTCCTCACCGACGGCAGCTATGATGCCGAAAGCGGCCTGTTCATGACGCCGGACGGGCAGGCGCGCTATTACCACGCCACCGACAATCTCGAAGCGCCTCGCTATCGCGGCGTCACGCCGGACGATCTCATCGACATTGCCGTCCGGCACGACATCCATTTCCATGGCGCCGCCCAGCGCGGCGTGGTGTTCCACCTGATCGGCGCCCTGTCGGAGTTCGGCAAGCTGGGAACGGTCTGTGTCGGCGCCAGTCCCGAGGAAGCCGAACACCTGTATCGCGAAACGGTCGCTATTCTCGACCGGGAATGCGAGGGCAGGGGGTCCTCTATCGATCCGGCCTGACGGGCCGGTGATAGCCGGGCCCAACCACCGGCGGCTCACGTGGCACGATATCGTCATCTATGTTCGAGCTTATCGAGAATGCGTGATCCCAGAACGGCTCCATGGTGCCGGTGCTCAGCAATTGCAGCGAAACCTTGTAGGGAACATGCGCCCTGACGCCGCGCATGGACGGGCTGCGCACTGAAATGCCTCGATCGGGCAATCCGATCTGCCGGGTGACGACGAACGGCGTGTCACCGGCCGGATTTTCGAAGGTGACGACAAGCGTGCTGCCGATCGGAATGGGTTTTTCCGGCACCGCGGTAAAGCCCATATAGACGTCCGAGACCCGGTAGTTGAATATGAAACTGCCGCCAAGGATCTTGAGATAGGGCCGTTTCGCGGGGTCTTCACGAAGCGTCAGGTAGGTGGCAAGCAGAACCGTGCAGAACGCTGTCGCCCAGAACAACACCCATCCGATTTTGATTTCGCCACGCATGTCTTCCCAGGCGGAACGGCGGCCGAACCGCCGGCCGCCATGTCATCAGTCGTGATGAGATTACCCGGTCGGGTCAGAATTTGCCATTTTGATTGGCCGCCTCGCTGTCCGGCAGGATCGGTGATATGACGTCCCAGTGCTCGGCGATCTTGCCGTTTTCCACCCGGAACAGATCGTAAAAGGCCGTGGGCTGCCCGCTGATATCGCCTTCCGACAGGACGAGGACGAAATTGCCGTCACCATAGAGCGCATGTCGCCTGGTGATCCGCATACTGATCCCCGCATCGGCCTGCGCCTTCAGCCCGGCGGCAAGACCGCTCACGCCGTCGGCGATATGGCTGTTGTGCTGAATATAGGTGTTGCCGTCGAAATAATCGCCGATCCGGTCGAAGGCGCCGCCGATCAGGACCGTGTCGACGAAATTCGCGACCAGCGCCTTGTTGGCATCCGTCCGGTCGTGGTCCGTTACCGCGACCGGACCGTCGGTCTGCGAACGGCCGGAGGGATTGGGTGGGGCGACCGGCGCAAGGTTGTCCCAGTGTTCGACGACTTTTCCGTCCTCCACCCGGAAGACGTCGAATGCCACGAGCGGCACCTCGCCGAAGCCTTCATAAATGCCGTGCGCGATGCCGATATCGCCATCGGCGAGCACGCGGATCATCTGATAGTCGAAGGCCGGATTGCCGGCGATTACGGCATTGGCAAGGCCCTTGAAAGCGGCAAGGCCGGTCGCAACGCTCTGGTTGTGCTGAATATAGGGCTCGGCGAAATAGCGGTCGATGACATCGATTTTCTTTTCGACCATCAATTCGGTCATGGCCTGCGTCACCACATCGCGCGTGTCGGCCGCAAGGGCCGTGGCAGGGGTGGCCAGCAGGGCTGCTGCAAAGGCGGTGCGATTGAGAATATTCATCGGTTTGATCTCCAGACAATCCAGCGGCCATTCGCTGGTCCCCGACATATGGCCGATTGCCTTTTCCAGCATAAGATGGCTTTATTCGATTTGATTGTTCGATTATTTGATGGAATCAATGCTTGATCACCTGCGCGCCCTCGCCGTCTTTGCCAAGGTCGCCGACGCCGGATCATTCCGCGCCGCGGCGAGGCAACTCGGCATTTCGGCCTCCGTCGTCAGCCACCATGTGACGTCGCTGGAGCGCTTTCTCGACACGCCGCTGATCTACCGGTCGACGCGCAAGCTCAGCCTGACGACGGCGGGACGCGAGCTTGCCGGGTCGGCGCATGCCATGCTGGAGGCGGCGCAGCAGGGCTTCGGACGTGTCGGCCGGGAAACTGACAGCCCGACCGGCATTCTCCGCGTGACGGCGCCGGCCATTCTTCAATATGCCCGTTTCGTCACCCGGGTTTCGACATTCATGAAGCATTATCCCAAGGTGGAGATGTCGATCAATTTCAGCGACCGCCAGCACAATATCGTCGAGGAGGGGCTGGATCTGGCGCTGCGCATCGGCTGGCTGCGCGATTCGTCGCTCAAGTCCCGCAAGCTGGCGGATGGCCGGCTGATGCTGTGCGCCGCACCGCACTATCTGGACGGCAAGCCGGAACTGCGGTACCCCGACGACCTTGCGCACCTGGAAATCATCAATCTTGTGGGCACACCGACAGGCATTCGGCTGACGTCGAAAGAGGGCGGCGCGACCACATGCTCCGTGCGCATGCCACACCGCATCACGGTCGACTCGGGCTTTGCCGCCCGGCGCATGGCGATCGAGGGCTGCGGCCTTGTCCTGCTGCCGGATTTCTTCATGCGCGAATCGGTCGCCGAAGGCGATCTTGTCGAAGTGCTGCCCGACTGGCTGGCGCCGGCCTTCGGCATCTATGCGGTGTGGCCGGACAATGCGGGCACCAATGCCCTGCGCACCCTCTTCGTCAATTTCATCGCGCTGATTGCCAGAACGGAGGAGGAGACGGACAGGATCATGGTATCCTGACGGCGTCCGCCCGTTGGATAGCGGTATGAAAACGCGAGGCGAACGGAATGCAGATCAGACTAGAACCGGATAAGGTACAGGCCGATGTCGCGCGGACGATCGAGCAACGGCTTCTCGAATCCTTGCGAGCGGCCAATCCCCAAGGCGAGAATTCGTCCTTTGTCCTGTCGGTTCGTGATGGCGATAATCTCGCCGGCGGGCTCACGGCCGCCGTCTCCTATGGCTGGCTGCTGATCAAAACCCTGTGGGTCGACCCGTCAAAACGCCGTCATGGCCTGGGTCGAACACTGGTCCGCGCCGCCGAGCAGGAGGGGCGGGACCGGGGATGTCACGCCGCCTGGCTGGATACCTCCGATGCCGGCGCGATGGCCTTCTATTGCGCATTGGGCTATGCGCCGTTTGGCGAGATCACCAACGGTCCGGCCCAATTGCCGAACGGTCACCGCAGATGGTTCATGAAACGGGATCTGTAGCTCGGCCCTCGTCCGGCAAATCTATCGTTCCGCTTTATTCGCGCAATTCGCGCCGCAGGATCTTGCCGATATTGGATTTCGGCAATTCGTCGCGGAACTCCACCGATCTCGGCCGCTTGTAATTGGTCAGCCGTTCCGAACACCAGCTTTGTACATCCGCTTCGGTCAGCTCGGGATCGGATTTGACGACGAACAGCTTGATCCGCTCGCCCGAATGCTCGTCGGGCACGCCGATGGCCGCCGCTTCCAGGATGCCGTCATGGGAAACCGCCACCTCCTCGATTTCCGTCGGGAAGACATTGAAGCCGGACACCAGCACCGTGTCCTTCTTGCGGTCGACGATGCGGGTAAACCCGTCCTCGTCCATGAAGCCGAGATCTCCGGAACGGAAATAGCCGTCCTCGGTCATCACCCTTTCCGTTTCCTCCGGCTGGTTCCAGTAGCCGAGCATCACCTGCGGCCCGCGAATGCAAATCTCGCCGATTTCACCGAGCGGCAGCGATTTGCCCTCATCGTCGCGGATATCGATATCCGTGGACGGCAGCGGCAGGCCGATCGAGCCGGTGAATTCCGGATCGTCGAAGCGGTTGGCCGTCGCCACCGGCGAGGTTTCCGACAGGCCATAGCCCTCCGATATCTTGCAGCCGGTCAGCGCCTGCCAGCGCTCGGCGACCGGCCGCTGAACGGCCATGCCGCCGCCGAGCGTCAACCGCAGGGCGGAAAATTCGAGCTCCCGGAAATCGTCATTGGCGAGCAGCGCATTGAACAGCGTATTGAGGCCGGGCAGCACATGGTATTCATATTTGCCCAGTTCCTTGACGAAGCCCGGAATATCGCGCGGATTGGGAATGAGGATATTATGGGCACCCATGCTCATCCCCATCATCCCGTTCACCGTCAGCGCGAAGATGTGATAGAGCGGCAGGCAGCAGATATAGACCAGCGGGTCCGGCAGCTCGCTGTCGCGGCGCAGGGAATCGAGCCACAGGCCGTTCTGGGCGACGTTCGACAGGATATTGCTGTGGGACAGCGTCGCGCCCTTCGAAAGACCCGTCGTCCCGCCCGTATATTGCAGGAATGCCGCCTCCTCGACGCTGCATTCGGCCGGCTTGAAGTCCGCTGCGTTGGTGCCCAGCACCTGTTTGAACGGGACATGCCCCGGTAGCGACCAGTCGGGCACCATTTTGCGCACCCGGCGCACGACGAAATTGACGATATGCCCCTTCAGGCCCATCATGTCGCCCATCGTGGCGACGCACACATGCTTGACGTCCGAATTGCCGATGATGTGTTGCAGGGTCGTTGCGAAATTCTCCAGGATGAAGATCGCCTTGGCGCCGGAATCCTTCAACTGGTGCAGCAATTCGCGCGGCGTATAAAGCGGATTGACGTTGACCACAACGAATCCCGCCTGCAGTACCGCCGCCACCACGACCGGATATTGCAGGATATTCGGCATCATCACGGCGACCCGGTCGCCCTTTTCAAGTCCGAGAGACTGCAGCCACGCGCCGACCCTGGCGGCATGGCCGTCGAGATCGCGATAGGTGATCGTCTTGCCCATACAGGTGAAGGCGGAGCGTTCCGGATGGGTTTCGCATGCCGACTTGATCAATGCGCCGACGGAACTGTGTTCCAGCGGACCGATTTCCGGCGGCGTGCCGGGCGGATAGGTCTTGAGCCAGACTTTCTCGCCGGAGTGCGGCGAACCGCTTTCGGTCTCAGAAACGGTGGTCATTGTTCTCCTCCCGTCGGCGCCCGGTCCCCAAGCCGGCGCCCCAGTCATGAATGTCAAAGTCGCTATCGCGCCCTTGATGTATTGGCAGCCGGCCACCGGCGCAAGTGTCGTCTGGCGTAATAGCACGAAAAACGCCTGTCCGGTCAGAAAGCGTTTCAATTGCGGGGTCACGGCTTGACAAGTCGAAGAAATTAATCAAACGTTTGATCAAATTTGGTGGCGCGGCCGGCGTGAAGACTGCCGGGCCGCCCACTTTGGAGGAGCAATGCTGCCTGGAACACAGGAACAGGAGGCGGCCGGCCGCAACAAGGGCAGCCGCGCCGCCATTCTCGATGCGGCCGAAAGAGCCTTTGCGGAACTCGGCTATGGCGGCGCGTCGATCCGGGCGATCGCCCGCGACGCCAAGGTGAACCAGGCGATGGTGCACTACTATTATCAAAACAAGGATCAGCTCTTTTCGGCCGTCATCGAACGCCGCGCCGGCGAAATCAACGCCCGCCGCGACGCCGCGCTCGACCAACTGTTCCAAAACGGCACGCCGACGCTCGAAACGCTGGTCGAGGCGCTGTTGCGGCCGACCATCGAGATCGGCCATGACGACACCCGCGGCGGCGCCGCCTATGCGCGGCTGATTGCTTCCTTCAACAATGCCGCCGACGAGCGGTCCTGTCGCGTGACGGCGGAAAACTACGATCCCATCGCACTGCGCTCCATCGATGCCATTAGGCGGGTGCTGCCCGACCTCGACCGCGCCGCCACTGTGCGCGGCTATCTGTTCGCCATTTCCGTCGCCCTGTCGGTGATGGCGAAGACCGGCCGCGCCACACGGCTGTCCGACGGATTGCTGGATGATTTCGATACCGAGGAAACGGTCGCCAGCGCCGTCGCCTTTGCCTGCGCCGGCATTCGGGCGCTGGCCAAGACCAAAGTGAACAAGAGTCCATGAAAACCAGGAGGAAAACATGAAACGCCTGATCGCAACCGCGCTGACCGCGGCCCTTTTGGCCGGATCCGCCGCCGCCGTGCGCGCCGAAACCGTCAATATCACCGTGGCGGCCGGCCATCCACCGGTGCTGCGCTGGGTCAAGCACACCAGCCAGACCTTCATTCCGGCCGTCAACAAGGCGCTGGAGGGAACCGACATCACCGTCAATTGGAGCGAACAATATGGCGGATCGCTGGCCAAGGTCGGCGGCGTTCTGGAAGCCGTCGAGGAAGGTCTTGCCGAAGTCGGCCTGGTGTCCAGCCTGTTCGAGGCGGCCAAGCTGTCGCCGCAGAACGTCACCTATTTCACCCCTTTCGTGTCCAGCAGCCCGACGGCGATAGCCGACTTGATCGACACCATGCATGAGGAAAACCAGGACCTGCGCCAATCCTGGGAAGACAACAATCTGGAATATCTCGGCGCCGCCATCGGCATCGACGATTACCTGCTGATGACCAATTTCCCGGTCAATTCGCTGGACGACCTGAGGGGCAGGAAGATCGGCGCGCCGGGACCGGCGGTCAACTGGCTCGAGGGCACCGGTGCCGTCGGCGTGTCCGGCAATCTGACGACCTATTACAACGAGCTGCAGACCGGCGTTTATGACGGCGTCATCGTCTTCGCCTCCGCCGCCTTGCCCAGCAAGCTCTACGAGGTTGCGCCCTTCATCACCCGGGTCGGCTTCGGTGCGCAATATGCCGGCGGCATTGCCGCCAACAAGGAGTGGTTCGACGCTCAGCCGGAGGCCCTGCAGACGGCCTTGCGCCGCGGCGGCGTCGCCCAGCGCAAAGCCTATCACGAGGACCTCGACGAGGCCGTCGCCAACGCCTTCGAAGTGATGAAGGCCAATGGCGCGACGATCACCGATGTCAGCCCGGAGTTCCGCATGAAATGGGCCGCCGGCATGGAGAATGTCGCCAAGGACTGGGCCGCCAAGCTTGACCAGGAAGGCAAGCAGGGCACCAAGGTGCTGAAGGCCTATATGGACGCCATGCGGTCGGCCGGTGCCAAGCCGGTCCGTGACTGGGACAAAGAATAGGTCGCCATCGCGATCCCGCCTCCCGACGGCTCCGGTCGTCGGGAGGTGGCCGGATGACATTCATGCGCGACGCTTTCAACACGGTGAAACGGCTGATCGACCGGCTGACAATGGCATTCAATGTCATCGGCACCCTGCTGATCCTGGCGCTGATGGTACTGATCAACGCCGATGTGATCGGCCGCGGGGTCTTCCTTGCGCCGATCTCCGGCGTGCCCGAAATCGTCTCCATGTCGATCGTCGCCATCGTCTTTCTGCAGGTGGCGCAGGCCTTTCGCATGGGCCGCTTCACCCGCACCGACGCGCTGCTCAATGCCCTTGAGGCGCGACTTCCCCGTGTCCGGGCCGGCCTTGAACTGACCTTTTGCGCCGCCGGTCTTTTCATCATCGGCGCGCTGCTTTCGGCCAGCTATCCGCTCTTCGTCAAGGCCTATGACCGCGGCACATTTGTCGGCACGGTCGGCGATTTCATCGCCCCGATCTGGCCGGTCAAGCTGGTGATCGTGCTCGGCTGCGCGATGCTGATCCTGCAGCTTGCCCTGTCGGCGGTCAGCGCTGCCGCGGCGCTGTGGACAGGCGCCGGGCTGGACAGCGCGGAGGGCGGCCATGACACCGTTTGAGATCGGCCTCGCGGCGCTCGCCGTCATGGTGTTCCTGGTCTATATCGGCATGTATGTGCCGCTTGCCCTGATGGTCGTTTCCTATGGCGCCGTGTGGATGATGAAGGGCTCGCCGCTGCTGGCCGGCAAATTGCTGGCGCTCGCCGCATCGGAGACCATTTCAAGCTATTTCTTCGGTGTCGTGCCGCTGTTCGTGCTGATGGGATATATCGTTTCGGTGACCGGCATGGGACGCGACGCGTTCGACGTCGCCAACCAGATTTTCCGCCGCTTTCGCGGCGGCCTCGGCATCGGCACGGTCGGCGCCAATGCGATCTTTGCTGCGATTACCGGCATCTCCATCGCCTCGGCCGCCGTCTTCACCCGGCTCGCCGTGCCTGAAATGGTCCGTCACGGCTACACCAAACGCTTTTCGGTCGGCGTCGTCGCCGGCTCGTCGGTGCTCGGCATGCTGATTCCGCCGAGCCTGCTGCTGATCCTCTACGGCCTGCTGACCGAGCAGTCGGTCGGGGATCTGTTCATCGCCGGCATCATACCCGGTCTTCTGCTGGCGCTGATATTCGGCCTCGGCGTTTACGCCATGGCGCGCTTCTGGCCCGGCTTCATCGGCGAAAACCTGTCCGATGGCGGCGAGCCAATGCTGGGATCGGCCGAACTGGCCAAAAAGGGGCTTCCGATCGTCGCTCTGATCGCCCTCGTCCTCGGCGGTATTTATGGCGGGTTGTTCACCCCGATCGAGGCAGGCGCCGTCGGCTGCCTGGGCGCCATCATCATCGGCCTGCTGCGGCGCACGCTCACCTGGAAGGATTTCTGGAGCGTGCTCACCGACACCGGCCTTGTCACCGCGTCGATCTGTTTCCTGATCATCGCCGCCCAGATGTATTCGCGCATGCTGGCGCTGTCGGGCGCGCCGATGGAGTTCGGCCAGTTCGTCGCCACGGCCGATATCGGCTTCTGGGGCATCGTGCTGGCCTATGTGCTGCTGGTCATCTTGATGGGGACGATCCTCGATTCCTCGTCCATCATGCTGATTCTCGTGCCGCTGATGCTGCCGGTGATCCAGCCGATGAACATCGATCTCATCTGGTTCGGCATCGTCACGGTGCTCGCCGTCGAGATCGGATTGCTGACTCCGCCCTTCGGCATATCGGTGTTCGTCATCAAATCCTCCCTGAATGACGACACGGTCTCCCTGGGCGACATCTTCACCGGGGCCGCGCCCTTTGCGCTGATGATGCTATTCGTCCTCGCGCTGGTCCTGATGTTCCCGATCCTCGTTACATTGCCGCTTTAGCGTCCAAAGACAGTCAGGAGAGAAATCCCATGCCCCGCCGAATCGTCGACCTGTCCGTACCGCTGGAGGCCGACATCGCCTCCGATCCACCGGTCATGCTTCCCGAGATCACCTATATGAACCACCAAGAGACCGCCGGCCAGGTGATGGCCTTCTTTCCCGGCCTCAAGAAAGAGGACCTGCCGGGCGGCGAGGGCTGGGCCGTCGAGATGCTGAAAATCACCACCCACAACGGCACCCATCTGGACGCGCCCTATCACCACCATTCGACCATGAACAAAGGCGAGCGGGCTATGACCATCGACGAGGTGCCGCTCGACTGGTGCTTCCGGCCTGGCGTCAAGCTGGATTTCCGCCATTTCGACGATGGCTATGTCGCGACTGCCGCCGATGTCGAAGCCGAGCTGGAACGGATCGGCCACACCCTGCAGCCGTTCGATATCGTTGTGGTCAACACGGCGGCAGGCGCCTGCTACGGGCAGCCGGACTTCCTGCTCAAGGGCTGCGGCATGGGACGCGAGGCGACCCTCTATCTGCTTGAGCGCGGGGTGCGGGTCACCGGAACCGACGCCTGGAGCTGGGATGCGCCATTCGCCTTTACCGCCAAGGAATATGAACGCACCGGTGACGCCAGCCTCATCTGGGAAGGCCATCGGGCGAGCATGGAAATCGGCTTTTGCCACATGGAAAAGCTGACCAATCTGGAGAGCCTGCCGCCGACGGGCTACGAAATTGCCTGTTTCCCATACAAGGTCAAGGCCGCCTCCGGCGGCTTCATCCGCGCCGTTGCGATATTTGAAGAGGAATAACTGTCATGGTCCAGAAAATGAAGAAAGTCATCATCACTTGCGCGGTGACCGGCGGGGTCCACACGCCCACCATGTCCGACGCCCTGCCGCTGACACCCGACGAGATCGCCAGCCAGTCGATCGAGGCGGCCGAGGCCGGCGCGTCGATCCTTCACCTGCATGCCCGCAATCCCGAAGACGGCCGCCCGACGCCCGATCCCGATGTTTTCATGCAGTTCCTGCCGCGCATCAAGCAGGCGACCGATTCGGTCATCAACATCACCACCGGCGGAGGTCTCGGCATGACCGTCGAGGAACGGCTGGCCGCGCCGTTGCGCGCCGAGCCGGAAATGTGTTCTCTGAATATGGGGTCGATGAATTTTTCCCTGCATCCGCTGGCCTCCAGATATCCAAGCTTCAAGCATGACTGGGAGAAACCGTTCCTGGAGAACAGCGAGGATTTCATCTTCCGCAACACCTTCCGCGATATCCGCCATATTCTGGAGCATCTGGGCGAGGGCTGCGGCACGCGGTTCGAGCATGAATGCTACGATATCGGCCATCTCTACAATCTGGCGCATTTCGTCGATGCCGGCCTGATCAAGCCGCCTTTCCTGGTGCAGTCGATTTTCGGCATTCTCGGCGGCATCGGCGCCGAGATGGAAAATGTCATGTTCATGAAACAGACGGCGGACCGGCTGTTCGGCGACGATTATGTCTGGTCGGTTCTTGCGGCCGGCCGGTTCCAGATGCCCTTTGTCACCCAGGCCGCGATGCTCGGCGGCAATGTCCGCGTCGGGCTCGAGGATTCCCTCAATATCGGCCGCGGCCAGCTGGCGACGTCAAATGCCCAGCAGGTCACCAAGATCAGAACCATCCTGGAGGAACTCGGGATGGAAATCGCTTCGCCCGACGATGCCCGGCAGATCCTCGATCTGAAGGGCGGAGACCGGGTCAAATTCTAGTTCGTCCAAGGGAGTGGAGTGAATGACCGATTGGCCGTCAGAAGCCGTCGTCCGGTTCGATTGCCGGGGAACGGCGGTGGGTAAAATGCGCAATGAGCTCGATATCACCATGGTGCAGCCCTTCGAGGAGCACTTCGAGCTGGCCACTGACGAGGGAGCCTTCCACGGCGGCGATTCGACCGCGCCGCCGCCGCTGGCGCATTTCATCGGCGCCATGACCGGCTGCATCATGACGCAGATCCGCGCCTTCGCCAAACGGCTGAAGGTTGATCTCGGCGATCTCAAGGTGGAGACCCGGATCGAATGGCAGTGGCGGGCCGTCGGCCGCGTCTATGAAACCGCCCCCAAGAGCTTCGAGATTGACGTGCTGATCGACAGCGCTTCGCCGGAGGAAAAGGTCGTCGAACTGATCGAAGCGGCCAAGAAAGGCTGCTTTATCGAACAGACACTGGGCGTGCAGAACACCATCCGCCACCGGATGAAAACGGTAGATGGCTGGCGCGACGTCTGACGATCACTCTTCCTCGAGCGGTCCTTCGCCCTCGCTGCGCACGACAAGCACCGACTGGCGCGCATGGCGCACGACCCGCGCGGCATTGGGACCCAGCAGATAGTCCTTGAGCGCCGGCCGATGCGATCCGACGACGATGAGATCGACATCCAGCGTATCGGCCGCGTGAATGATCTCCTCGTAGATACTGCCATGGGCGATCACGTGCTGGACTCGCATGCCCTTCGGGATGTGCTTGTCGGTGAAGGCATGCAGGGCTTCGGTCGCGTGTTTGATCATGTCCTGCTCGTGGTTCTCGGAAAAGAAACCGGCGACGACGCTGGATCCATAATCCGGCACCACGCACATCACGTGCAGGGTGTCGTCCCCAGCCGTCACTTCCATGGCCGCGTTGATGACCCGGATCGCCGACTCCCCGTCGCCGAGATCGACGGTCGCAAGGATATGCTTGAACATGTTCATCTGTCAGGCTCCCTGTTCTGCGATTGCGGGGGATTGGGCGTCACGCCGCCGGCGCTGCAGCAGGAAGATCAGCGCCAGCAGGGCGAGAGCCGGAATGAAGAACAGGAACTTCGACGGCTGCGGCGCCGGCACCAGCAGTTGCACGATCACCTGGTCGAAATCGAAGCCGGCGGCCTGTGCCTTGGAATCGAAGATGGCATTGTCGACCAGCACCTTGCCATCATCGTCGAGCAGTTCCAGCCCGAAGGCTTCAAGCCGTTCCTCGCCAGTCGGCTCGTCGCCGACATCGATGAGCATGGTCAGCGTTATCGGGTCGCCGACATCGTTCTCGCCGTCGACGATCGTTCGAAGCTGGGTGCCGGGCTCGGCCTCGCCCATAACCTCGGCAAGCGTCGCCGGGTCGACATTCTGATAGGGCGGCGACACGTAATCCATCCAGAAGCCCGGCCTGAACAGGGTGAAGGCGATGAGAAGCAGGGCGATCGATTCCCAGACCCGCGAACGGGCGATGAAGAAACCCTGCGACCCGGCGGTAAAGATCAGCATGGCCGCGGTGGCGACAATGAAGACGAAAATGCCCTCCGCCCAGGTCACGTCGATCAGCAGCAGATCGGTGTTGAAGATGAACAGGAACGGCAGCAGCGCGGTCCTTAGCGAATAGAAGAAAGCGACGAAGCCGGTGCGGATCGGATCGCCGCCCGACACCGCCGCCGCAGCGAAGGACGCCAGCCCCACCGGTGGCGTCACATCCGCCATGATGCCGAAATAGAAGACGAAGAGATGCACTGCGATCAGCGGGACGATCAGCCCGTTCTGCTGGCCGAGCGCGACGATCACCGGCGCAAGCAGCGACGACACCACAATATAGTTGGCGGTTGTCGGCAGGCCCATGCCCAGAATGAGGCTCAAAATCGCCGTGAACAGCAGGATCAGCATGATCTGGCCCTGCGACAGGAATTCCACCAGCGCCGCCAGAACTGCGCCGACGCCGGTCTGCGAGACCGCGCCGACGATGATGCCGGCCGCCGCGGTGGCGATGCCGATGCCGATCATATTGCGTGCGCCGGCGATCAGGCCGTCGATCAGTTCGTTGAAACCGCGCGCCGTCGTGCCGCTGCGGCTTTCGCCGCGAAACAGGGCGAACAGCTGCCGCTGGGTCAGCAGGATGAAGATCATGAAGGCCGTGGCCCAGAAGGCCGACAGCGAGGGCGACAGCCGCTCGACCATCAGGCACCAGATCAGCACCATGACCGGCAGCAGGAAATGCAGGCCGGATTTGACCGTCGGCCCCGGTTCCGGCAGGCGCACCACCGGCTCCTTGGGATCGTCGAGCTCAAGCTCCGGATAGGCCGCGCAGAACCGCACCAGGCCGACATAGACCACCACCAGCAGCACCGCGATCACCCATGGTGTCGCATCGCCGAAAAGCGCGCTGACGGTCTGGATCAGATAGAAGACGCCGAATGCGGTGATCACCGTGACGCCGAGCACCATTGCGCCGGTTGAGATGACCTGACCCTTGCGGTCCTCGGTCAGCCGCGCGCCGAGCACGGCGAAGGTGGTGAAGATGATCCCGAGCACAACGGCGACGGCCAGCAGCCGGTCGTCGGCGTCCTGCAGGGCCTGAAACGCCTCGAACAGGTAATAGATGGCGCTGGCGGCGGCCAGGATCACCGCCATGGTGATGCCGAATGAGATCAGTCCCCATTTCAGCGGCTTGGGCTGTGTCGGCCGATCGAGGCCGGCCATGCCCTGTTTCTTGGCTTCCAGGTGCACGATATAGACCAGTGCGATATAGGAAATGACCGCCGGCACGAAGGCGTGCTTGACGACTTCGAAATAGGAAATGCCGATATATTCGACCATCAGGAAGGCCGCGGCCCCCATCACCGGCGGCATGATCTGGCCGTTCACCGATGAGGCGACCTCGACGGCGCCGGCCTTTTCCGGCGAGAACCCGACGCGGCGCATCATCGGGATGGTGAAGGTGCCGGTGGTGACCACATTGGCGATCGACGAGCCCGATATCAGCCCGGTCATGCCGGAGGCGACGACCGCGGCCTTGGCCGGGCCGCCGCTGAAATGACCCATCAGCGAGAAGGCGACCTTGATGAAATAGTTGCCGGCGCCGGCCTTGTCGAGCAGTGCGCCGAACAGCACGAACAGGAAGACCAGATCGGTGGAGACGCCAAGCGCGATGCCGAACACGCCCTCGGTCGACAGCCACTGATGATAGGCGACGGCATTGAAGCTCGCGCCTTTCCAGGCCAGGAAGCCCGGCGCGTAGGGGCCGAGAAACGTGTATCCGAGGAAGACAATGGCGACGATCATCAGCGGAGGCCCGAGCGCCCGCCGCGTGGCCTCAAGCAGCAGGATGATGCCGAGAACCGAAACGATGACGTCAAGCTGGTCGGGATTGTTGGGCCGGTCCGACAGGCGGGTGCCCATCAGGTGATCGATGAGCTCCGTGTCGAAAACGAACAGATAGAGCGCGCAGCAGGCGGCGCCGATGCCGAGGATCCAGTCGGCCAGCGGGATCGTTCGGCGCGGCGAGGATCTGAAGGCCGGAAAGGCGAGATAAGCCAGGAACAGCGCGAAGGCCAGGTGGATCGGGCGCGCCTCGCCGCTGGAAAAAACGCCGAAGCCGGTTGTGTAGGGCAGGGGCGATGCGATCCACACCTGGAAGATCGACCATAAGAGGGCGGTTCCTGCGATCAGCATCGCGACGGAGTGATTGGATGGCGCCCGGCCGCCCGTATCCGACGACGCGACCAGATCCTCCAGTTCGTCGTCGCTCATTGGCTTTTGAGCCGTATCATTCTGTGTCATCTGACCGCCCCCTCCCAGAGTCGTCCATGCCGCCCGAATACCTTGCGTTCAATGGTTAGGGGGGCGGACCATGGTCCGCCCCCCTGAAACCGGTCCGGATTACATCCAGCCGCGTTCCTTGTAATATTTGGCGGCGCCGTCATGAATCGGTGCCGACAGATTGTTCTTGATCATGTCCGCTTCGTTGAGATTTGCGAAGGCCGGATGCATTTTCTTGAACCGGTCGAAATTCTCGAAGACCGCCTTGGTGATTTCATAGACCACTTCGTCCGGCGTATCGGTGGACGACACGAAGGTGGCGCCGACGCCGAAGGTGCTGACGTCATTGTCCGTGCCGGTATACATGCCGCCCGGAATGGTCGCCATGGCATAGAAATCATTGTCGTTGGCGAGCCCCTTGGCGGCGTCATTGTCGACATTGATCAGTTTCGATTCACACGACGTGGTGGCTTCCTTGATCGAACCGTTCGGGTGCCCGACGGTGAAGACGATCGCGTCGACCTTGTTGTCGCACAGGGCGGCCGACTGTTCGGAGGATTTCAGCTCGGAGGCGAGCGCGAAATCGTCCATCGTCCATCCCATCTTGTCCATCAGCACTTCCATGGTGCCGCGCTGGCCCGATCCCGGATTGCCGACATTGACCCGCTTGCCTTTCAGGTCGTCGATGGTGTTGATGCCGGAATCGGCACGGGCAACGACCGTAAAGGGCTCCGGGTGAACCGAGAAGACGGCCCGCAGGCCCTCGAATTTGCCGTCCGGAAACTTGTCCGGCGCGGTGCCGTTATAGGCATGATACTGCCAGTCGGACTGGGCGACGCCCAGATCGAGGTCGCCGGTGCGGATGCCGTTGATATTGGCCACCGATCCACCCGTCGTATGGGTGCATTTGATATCGTGATCATCGGTGCCGCGATTGACGAGACGGCAAATGGCGCCGCCCACCTGATAGTAGACCCCGGTCTGACCGCCGGTTCCGATGGTCACGAATTTCTCTTCTGCCAGGGCTGTCCCGCCAATGGCCATCGTCAGAACGACAGCCGAAGCGGTCAGCAGATTACGCGATAACATCATAGTTGCTCCTTCTTTGATGTTGGTTGTGTCCCCCGCCAGTAAACTCCCACGCGGTGGTTATTCGTCTCGACCTTTTTCAGCCTCGTCGCGGACTCGCGTCCCGACCGCTGGATGACCATTCCCATCAAGGACTCCAGCAGCACCAGTGTTGCCACATAGGAAGAGAAGAATTGCGGACTGTCCGTCGGCACGACGAACGTCTGTGCGGCGAAACGAAACGCCGGACAGAAAATCGAATCCGAGATCACCACGACGAAGGCGCCCGATTCATGGGCGATCTGCGTTGCGTCGACCGATTGGCGCGCATACGGGCTTTTCATGATAATCAGCAGCGCATCGTCCGGTGTCGAGCCGGTAAGTGCTGTCGTCAGGGAGACACCCTGCTGGCCGATGACCTGCCAGTGGGTGAAGGCCAGATTGGCCAGATATCCGAAATATTGCGCAAATCCGACGGACGCCAGAGAACCGGCGATGAACACGCGTTTCGAGGCGACCAGACGGTCGGCGACCTCGGCCAGTCGTTCAACGTTGAGTTCCCGGGTGAATTTGTCGATGTTGCGGATCGCCGATGCCGACTGGCGCAGCGCAAACGGCGTGCGGCCTGTTCCTTTTTTGTCGGTGTTCGAAGCCTGCAGCAGCCTGGCCTTTGCCGCGAAACCGTCGCTGCGATCCCTGATTTCGATACGGCACAATTCGCGCATTTCCTCGTAGGAATTAAGGCCGAGTGCCCGCGCCAGACGGGAATAGGTCGGTGGATTGAGTTTGCTGCCGCTGGCAATGGCCCGCAATGAACGGCTGGCAACGTCGTGGCAATGGCCCACGACATAATCGGCCGCGACCCTCAATTGCGGACTCAGCGCATGATAATGCGCTGCAATCAGGCCATTGATATCCGCGCCACTGGTATCAAAGTCACCTTCCAAACCTGCCTCCCTGAAAAGCGGATATGAATAGGCTATGTTTCAAATAAATCCAATATTGTCAGCGATTGAAACATTTGTAACAATACATGTCAAACACCAGCTGTGCATTATGATCGAAATTGCGGCGGTGAGGCGGCGCACAAGGAAGAGTTGCGCCGCGCTGTGCGGATTCGATATTGATAGATGACCCGCAAGCTTCTGAAAAGGTATTTCTTTTGAAAACGCTCCCCACGGTCATGGTGGCGCCCAATGGCGCACGACGCGGCAACGCCGATCATCCGGCTATTCCCGTTACGATCCCCGAGACGGTGGCTGCGGCAAAAGCCTGCCATGCGGCCGGTGCCGGCGGCATTCACGCCCATGTCCGCGACGAAACCGGCGTCCATGTGCTCGATGCCGGCCTCTATCGCGAACTGATCGCCGAACTTGAACGCACGGTGCCGCAGATGATGGTCCAGATCACCACCGAAGCGGTCGGCCGCTACACGCCGCAGGCGCAGCGGCAGCTTGTAGAGGATGTCGCGCCCGCGGCCGTATCGGTTGCCTTGCGGGAGATGCTGCCGGATGAAGGCGAGGCGAAACCCGCTCGTGAATTCTATCACCAGACCGCCGCCGCCGGCATCGCCGTGCAGCATATTCTCTATGAACCGCAGGAGGTCACCGGGCTCTTCCGCCAGGTCGACCAGGGCGTGGTCCCGGCCGGCGATATCCAGCTCCTGTTCGTGCTCGGCCGCTACACCGCCGGCCAGCAGAGCCAGGTCAGCGATCTCGATCCGTTCCTGGCGGCCCTCGCCAAAGAGTCCGGCCGCGACGGTGTCCACGACTGGAGCCTGTGCGCCTTCGGCTCCAACGAGACCGACTGCCTCACCGAAGCCATCCGCCGCGGCGGCAAGGCCCGCATCGGCTTCGAAAACAATCTGCACAAAAGGGATGGCTCGCTGGCGGCCGACAATGCGGAGCGGGTGCGCGAGTTGATGGGCGTGGTGGCACAAACCCCAAGCGCGTAGGTGCAATCTGTTACCTATGTCTCAAGAACGGACACACATGTGATCGGTATAGACCGGTGTCCTTCCTGAGACAGGGGTGACATTTCATTCCGGACACATGGGTTACACTTTTGGCCCTTTGCGGGGAGAGCAAAGGTGCCTTGGAAGGAGTGTA
>JANQMU010000115.1 GCA_028279875.1 Rhizobiaceae bacterium | reverse complement strand
CAATCACGGCACCAGCGCCGGCGACTATCTCGCATCCTTTCCCATTGAGCATGTCGGGGAAATCCATCTCGCCGGCCATGATGCAACCGTCGACGATGTTGGCGCGCCGCTCCTGATCGACGCGCATGGCTCGCCGGTCGCCGACCCGGTATGGGGTCTGTTCGAGCGCGTGATCGCCGGCAACGGTCCGCTGCCGACTCTGATCGAGTGGGATAACAACGTGCCGACCTGGCCGGTGTTGCGCAGCGAGGCGGCCGCCGCCGATGCCGTGCTGACCCGCCACGCGGCAGCACGGGCGGCTTGAGGCCGGCGATGGTCTTCGATCAGGCGAGTTTCACCGCGGCGCTGCTCGATCCCGAGCGGGAGGTCCCGGCGGGCATAACCTCCCATACCCATCGCGCACCGGAAAAGCGCTTCGCGGTTTATCGCAACAACGTCATCGTCGGTCTCGTCGATGCGTTGGCGATACGCTTTCCCGCCGTGCAGCGCATCGTCGGCGAAGAGTTCTTCCGTGCCATGGCGGGCGTGTTCGTGCGTGCGCATCCGCCGCGCTCGCCTTTGATGATGGACTATGGCGAGGAATTGCCCGACTTCATCGACGGCTTCGCTCCGGCGGCGGAGGTGCCGTACCTTGCCGATGTGGCGCGGCTTGAAGCAGCGCGCACGCGCGCCTTCCATGCCGCTGATACGGTGCCGCTGCCGCCCGCGGCATTCTCTTCCCTCCCGGCGGCCGACCTCGAAAGACTGCGGCTGCGGTTCTGTCCGAGCGTTGCGATCGTGCGGTCGCGTCATCCGATCGTAACGATCTGGGCAATGAACGTGGATGATGCCGAGCCCACGCCGATCGAGGATTGGCAAGGAGAAGACGCACTCGTGTCGCGCGACGGATTTGAGGTCGCAGTACGCAGACTGCCCCCGGGCGGCGCCGCCTTTCTGTCATGCCTGCTCGCAGGTGAAACGCTGGCCGATGCGGCGCGCACCGCCATCGACGAAACCGGTGCTTTCGATCTTGCCGAGAACCTCGCCGGTCTTATATCGGCAGGGCTGGCAATCGAGATCGGTGGCGGCGAGCCGGTCTGAGTGGCGAGCCACTTGGGCACCGTCTCTCCCAACCGCTGCGCGATTGATTCAACCTGAAGCCATCGCTCTAGAGTGCGATCCATTCAGATTGAACCGATCGCACTCTGTTTCTCTTTGTTTTGCCGCATGATCTTGTCCGAAAAGTCTGCAACTTTTCGGGATCATGCTCTAGGCCTCGGGAGTTTTGCCTAAGTGCTCTGCCGGAACCCAACCGACCGATCCATCGGTACTCTTACAGAGGACCCATCCGTGGGTCTCGTCAATGCCGCGCACCTCCTCGCCTCGACGGCACGTCAGTTCCTGAGCCGAATAGGCGTTCGTTGCATAGACTTTGGTTCCGACGCGCTTGAAGAGACTGTCAGGTATCCAACCCTCTCTTCCAGCTTGGTTTTTTGCCCAAACCCAGACGTGACCGCCCCAGTTTTCGGTCTTTTCCGTGAGCTGGACTTCTTCACCCTCTTCCAGCGAAATGGGATCGTCATAGCTCGCCTTCCAATCGGCAATCACGTAGAGGGTATGCATTGGCTGAACTCCGTTCGCGCTCCATGAACGGTTACATCGCCATCAGCGTGTTCTCAATGATGGCGAATGGCCGTTTTTTCCCGCACAGAGGCCGTCGAACAAGATCGTAGAACAAAGCGCAATCGGCGAAAAATGGCGGGCCAGGCGAAACGAAAATGCCAACTATTCCTTCGTTAAAGCGCTACGGCCGTATGACCGTCTCACCCCGGCCGAGGTCAATCCGGGCGCGAGCCTGAGTGCGGAATCGGGCGAGATTGCCCGCTTGCCATTGAGTAGCAACGCTCTCCGACACGCGGCTCGAACCCGATCTGCCCGACCTGCTCTGGTCGGTCGTCAACCTGTTCCACCGCCGGATCGATCGCGTCGCCCGCGCCCTCGATGCCAACGAGGCCGAGCAACGCCGCAGCCAGTGCGAGCAGGATGGCTCCGAAGTCCGTTCCGTGGAACTGGAGCGTCTCACCGCCCAGGGTCTCACGCTGATCGAGCGGCGCAACAGCTTTGAGTTCATGCGTGACGCCGCCGTCGATCTTCACGAAGTTCACACCGGCCAAGCTTGGCGGCCGCGGTGCGGCTCGCCGATCAGCCGCCAAACTCTCACCGCTGCGATGATCGACAGCCGCGATTTCCTGCAAGCCCGCCGCCGCGCTGAAACCGAAGTGCTGCTACCGAAAGGCGCCAAGATCGCCTTCGCCGGCGGCGTCGCGTGCAATGATCACCACCGCATCTGCTTTTGGCGCGCCGTGCGGACTGCGCGGCTGACGGTGTTGTACTGGGCCGGTTCGGCCGCGCGTATCTCCGACATGATGGACCGGAGCACGTCCTTTGCTTCGCGCCGACGCGGTCCGGCAAAGGCGTTGGCTTAGTAAGGCCGCCGCGGTTCGCCGGTTGGAAGTGATCACGGGGGGTGGCCGACGTCGCCGGTTCTCGGCGGACGACAAGGCGCGCATTATCGACGGGACGTTGGCGCCCGGCGCGGTCGTTTCCGACGTTGCCCGCCGACATGCGCTTTCGCCGCAGCAATTGTTCACATGGCGTCGCCAGGCGCGACGACTGCATCACGTGAACAGCACGTCATCGACCGTCAGCATGGACACGTTGTTGATGATCAGCGTATCGGGGCCGAACGATATCGTCAGCGGATCGCCTACCGCACCTGTACCGCTCACTGTGGCATCGTTTTCATCGATGAAGCCGTCAGTGTTGGTATCAAGGATGCCGAAGTTGAGGCCGAAGGCCTTCAGTTCGATCACATCGGCCACACCCGGTGCCTCGAAATCCCGTATCTGTGCAGTCCCGTCGCCGATACGGAACACGAAGGTATCGTTGCCGAGGCCGCCGGTCATGGTGTCGACACCGGGACCACCGGCGATCAGGTCGTCTCCGTCTCCACCATCCAGCGTGTCGTTGCCCGGATCGCCGAACAGGAAGTCATTCTGGGCGCCGCCGTTCAGGATGTCGTTGCCGGTGCCACCGTGCAACTGGTCGACCCCGTCACCGCCGTTCAGCGTGTCAATGCCGTCGCCACCATCCAGAACATCATTGCCCCGGCCGTCGATAAACAGCCCGCCGCCATTGGTATAGACCAGGCCTCCGGCCGTGGCCGCTGCCGTCACGTCCTGCGCGCTTGGCGTGGCCAGTGACGCGCTGCCATAGATGACCAGCGAATTGTCCGACGCATCGGTCGTGAACAAATCGTCGATACCGTCGCCATCGACATCGCTGCCGCCCAGTATCAGGCCGTCGACACCGGTAAAGGAAATATCGGAGCTGTCGAGGCTCACGGTCGCAACGGCAGTGATCGTGCTGCCGTCGACCACATAGGCGTCGGATGATGTGCTGTCGATGACGATGTCTTCCGTTCCATCGCCCGTCACGTCGCCTACCGCAGTGACGAATGCGCCGAAGCTGTCATCGGAGGCATTGGTCATGACAGTCATGTCACTGGATGAAAGCGTGGCGATGTCCGTGGTGGCAGCGAAGCTGTCCTTACCCTTGACCACATAGGCCTTGCCGCCGGCGCCACCCGTGCCGGGAGCACCGAGGATGATATCGTCAATGCCATCATCGTCCATATCGGCGACCGCGACCGAACCTCCGGTAACCGCGTCGGCGGTATTGACAAGCTTGAAGCCGTTGCTGCCGTTCAGTGTGCTGAGATCGAGCGTCGCCGCGAAACCGTCCGTGTCGCCATAGACGACATAGGTTTCGGACAGCATTCCGGCGCCGAGACCGGGGTCATGGGCCTGGTTGATCACCAGATCGTCGACACCGTCGCCATTGACGTCACCCGTTGCCAGCCAGATCTGGCCGGCGCTTCCGTCGACTTCCGTGCCGAGCCCCGTCAGGGCAAAGCCGTTGGTTCCGTCCAGCGTAGAGACGTCGACGGTCGCCGGCATGCTGGCGTCACCCAGGACGACATGCATGGCGCCATCGCTCCATCCGGCCATCGCGATGTCCGACAATCCGTCGCCGTCGATATCACCGACTGCCGCGGCATCCGCGTCGAAATCGATGACGAATCCGTTGCTGCCGTCAAGGTCACCGTCGACCGTTGCTGACAGACCGGTAGCATCACCACTGTAGACGGCGCCAGAGCCGAAGCTTATGGCATCGCCGTATTCGTCACCATCGACATTGAACGAACGCTTGATTGTGATTGGGTCCTTGGGGCCGCCGCCTCGGTCGTCGCTTTCCACCGTCACACTCACTGCCGCAGTGTCGGTACCGCCATTGCCGTCCGAGATCGTGTAGGAGAAGATGTCGGTGCCGGCAGAAAGCGGAGCATTGTAGACAAGATCCTGCCCTAGAAGTTCGGTTATCGTGCCACGGGCGGGATCGGTATAGGATATGATGGTGAGCGTATCACCGTCCGCATCCGTATCGTTGGCGAGAACTGACATATTCAGGTCTAAGAGTGTACCTATTGATATAGTAATGATGTCGAGGTTCGCGACCGGTGCCGTATTGACCAATATTTCAACAGTCGCAGTTGCCTGCGCGCTGCCGTCACTGATCGTATAGTCGAAGCTGAGTGTGCCTGCGAATCCGTTGTCAGATGTGAACGAAACATCACCATCCGCTGCTACCGTAACCGTACCATTGCTCACATTGATGGTTTGCGCTCCACCGGTCAGCGTTTCGCCCGCAATTGCTGTGATTGTCAGCACGTCGCCGTCGGGATCGCTGTCGTTGTCAAGCTGAGACAGAGTGGTTGTCTCTCCGGTGAGGACAGTGATCGCATCGTCAACGGCTTCTGGTGCGATGTTGCCGAATACCAACATGCCTTCGGTTACGCCTTCAACAAAGGTTGCCGGATCGATATCGGCATGAGCGATGTTGGCCAGATTGATGGTGACCAGATCCGTGTAGCCTGAATTGGTGACAGTCCCGTCATGATCGATGCTGAGCAGCACCGAGCCGTCGGCGGCTTCCGACACCGTCACATAATCGGCAATATCGGAGTTGATCTCGTCAAAGCCAACCAGCAACTGGCTGACATCGATACTGTCTTCGATATGGTCAAAATCGGTGATGGTATCGTTGCCGTCGGTATGGAATTTGTAGACATGGGTGTCCGCTCCATCATTGCCGGTCAGCGTGTCGTCGCCGGCGCCGCCGACAATGATGTCGTTGCCCGAACCGCCGATGACAGCGCTGTCGCCGTCCAGTGCATGGATGATCTGGCCTTGTGATACGGGGGAATAGTCGAGATCTTCGCCCGCTCCACTGCTAACGACAATGCCGTTGGCCGGCGTGGCGCCCTGGATGTCCCAGCCATACCGGCTTTCCAGATGGTGAACGGTGGTCGCGTCGGAGTAGGTGACGCCATCGCCGCCGAGAACCACACCGGACTGGATCGCCGTTTCACCCGAAGCCGTGTCGAGGACTGCCCAGCCGGCCAGCGTCGCGTCGAAATTCTCCTGGCTCATGCCGGAATTCTTGAACATGCCGGTGGCATCCGTCAGTGCGGATATATCCCAGTCGCCGAGATCCTGATCGAACGCATTTGCAAGTTCGAACATCCATCTCATATTGGTGACATTGCTGACGTCCCAGGTGCTGATATCCTGGTTGAAACTGTTCGCCTTGGTGAACATTTCCGACATGTCGGTGACATTGCCGGTATCCCAGGCGGAGATGTCCTGATCGAAATTCCAGGACAGCCGGAACATGCGGTACATGTTGGTGACATTGCTGGTGTCCCAGGCGCCGATATCCTGATTGAAGTCATCGGCCTGATAGAACATGCTCGCCATGTCGGTGACATTGCTTACATCCCAGTTGCCGATGTCCTGGTTGAACACGGAGGCTTCCCGGAACATGCTGTTCATGCTGGTCACATTGCCCGTGTTCCAGGCGCTGATGTCGCCGTTG
>JANQMU010000105.1 GCA_028279875.1 Rhizobiaceae bacterium | reverse complement strand
GCGCGCTATCTGCTGAGTGCCAGCGGGATACCCGATTTCCACACGCCGGAGCGGGCCGTCGAAGCCTTCTCCTATCTGGCACGGCACGAGCGAAACCGGAAACTGGCACTCCAGATGCCGGACCCGCTCTCTGACACAAGGGCACCGGATGTCGAGGCAGCCCGGACAATCGTCGAGGCCGCGCTTGCCGACGGCCGCACCATGCTGTCCGACATCGAGTCCAAGGCGGTGCTGCAGGCCTTTCACATCCCGGTCAACAGGGCGGTGGCCG
Organism: Rhizobiaceae bacterium; assembly: GCA_028279875.1. Lineage (GTDB taxonomy): Bacteria > Pseudomonadota > Alphaproteobacteria > Rhizobiales > Rhizobiaceae > Hoeflea_A. The sequence continues at coordinate 31,346 of JANQMU010000105.1, read as the reverse complement.
CCGACAGCCTCGACCGGGCGAAGTCCATCGCCGCCGATCTCGGCTATCCCGTCGCCGTGAAGATCGATTCCCCGCAGATCAGCCACAAATCGGATATTGGCGGCGTCCGCCTCAGTATCATGGATGAAAACGAACTGGCGACCGCCTGGACGGAAGTGATCGCCAATGCGCGCATCGCCTTGCCGGATGCAGAGATACGCGGCGTGACCGTCGAATCCATGATCAGCATGCGCAACGGACGCGAACTGGTCGTCGGTTCGAGCCGGGATCCGGTTTTCGGACCGACGATCCTGTTCGGCGCCGGGGGCACGATGGTCGAGGTGCTGCGCGACAGCGCCGTTTCGCTGCCGTCGCTCAATACGGTACTGGCAAATAGGCTGATCAACCGCACCCGGGTATCGCGGCTGCTGGCGGATTTTCGCGGCAAGCCGGCGGTGGATCGCGAGGCTGTGGTCGAGGTTCTGCTGCGAGTCTCCGATCTGGTCTGCGAGCTTCCCGAAATCGACGAACTGGACATCAATCCGCTGCTCGCCACCCCGGACGGCGTGATCGGCATGGATGCCCGCATCGGTGTGAGCCGGCAGCCGGCGGGCGCCGGCCGCTATGATCATCTGGCCATACAGCCCTATCCGCGCCATCTCGAACAGAAGCGCGACCTTGCCGACGGAACGCCGCTGATCATCCGGCCAATCCGGCCGGAGGATGCCGAAAGCGAACGCCGCTTTGTCCGCGACCTGTCCGATCAGGCAAAGAAATTCCGGTTCATGCACGCGCTCGACGAATTGAGCCCCACCATGCTCGCCCGCTTCACCCAGATCGACTATGACCGCGAGATGGCGCTGGTGGCGTTTACCCTGGAAGAGGGCAGGCCGGTGCAGCAGGGCGTTGCGCGCTACAGCATCAATCGGGACGATGCCAGTTGCGAATTCGCCATCGTGGTGTCCCAGAAACGCCGCAACCAGGGCATCGGCACCGCGCTGATGAACGCGCTCATCGAGGCCGCCCGAAAACACGGCCTGACGGTGATGGAGGGAACGGTGCTTGCCGAGAACAAGAAGATGCTGATCCTGATGGAGGAGCTGGGATTTTCCCGAAAGCGTTCACAGGACGATCCCACCCTGGTGGTGGTCGAGCGGCGCTTGTAAAGAGACATGCCTGCAGCCATTTCCCATGCTGACCGGCGGCTCGAAAGCTGCCCATAGTCAGCGATTGAAATCTGTGGCGGACGTCATTCATTCTGATACGCTGTCGTGGAAGCCGTGCCACGATTGTCCATTCGTCAGGACATCGGATTCGGTGTTAGACAGGAAGATTGGATTGCATGCGCGGCAAACGTTCGCAAAGGGCCACGATAACCAGCGTTGCACGGTTGGCCGGTGTCAGCACCGCCACGGCCGGGCGGGTCCTGGGTGGCTACGGCTACAGCAGCCAGGAAGTTCGCGCCCGCGTCAAGGAGAGCGCGGAGGCCCTTGGCTACCGTCCCAACCGGCTGGCGCGCAGCCTGATCACGGGAAAGACAAAAACAATCGGTGTGGTTGCCGGCGATATTCAAAGCCCGTTCTATGCAGGTCTCTTGCGCGGGATCGACGATATCGTGCGCGGAACGGATTTCGGTATCCTGTTGACCAACAGCGACGAGCAACTGGACCGCGAGGTCGAGGCCGTCCGCCTGCTCGTGGAAAAACAGGTGGATGCGCTCATTGTTGCGCCGAGCGATCTGGTCGTTGCCGGCCATCTGCATGATGTCGTGGCCACCGGATGTCCGGTGGTGCAGATCGACCGGGTGGTCAAGGGGTTGCGGGCGGATGCCGTCATGGTCGACAATGTCACCGCCTCCCGGGGCTGCACGCGCGAACTGATCCAGTCGGGCCATCATCGCATCGGGATACTCGCCGAGCTTGAACGCTGGGAGGGCGGTGACGTGGATGACTTCATCGACGCGGTGACTGGTGGGTCTGTCTCGCAGACAAGCCTCTTTCCGAGCTGGCAGCGATTGTTCGGTTATTGGCGCGCTCACAGCGATGCGGGTGTGCCGTTCGACCGATCGCTGGTTGCGCGGGTGGGCGCCTATTCCGGAGATGCGGCCGAAGAGGCGGTACGCGGCCTGCTGGAAAGCCCGGATCGGCCAACGGCGATATTTTCGACCGACGGTCTGATGTCTTCAGCGGTGATGGTGGTGGTCAATGAGATCGGGATGTCCGTTCCCGATGACCTGTCACTGGTTTGTTTCGATGATCTGGACTGGATGACGTTTCACCAGCCGCCAATATCCGCAGTGGTGCAGCCCGTCAATGAAATGGGAAAGGCGGCTGCAAAGCTCGTACTGGAACGGATCGACGGTTTGCAGGACGAACCGCGTCATATCGCACTGGCCCCGGATTTCATCCGGCGTGGTTCCATCCTTGCGGTTGGCGACGGCGCTTCAGCCTGAAGTCCCGCCAAGTTCAGGAACCGGGACGGGAAGGTCGATGGGCGTTCCATATCCGACGGCTCCCAGGTAGCTGCAGGTACGCGCAGCCTCCGCTCCGGCGGCGTGAAGCGTTTCCTGCGGTGCATCGCCGCGCAGCAGGCCGACCATGGTGCGGGCAATGAAAGTGTCTCCGGCACCCAATGTGTCGATCGGTGAGATCGTCGGTGCATCGCCGACGAATTCCGACGTCCCGTCCGTCAGAACAGCACCTTTGCTTCCGCGGGTTGCCAGAACCCATTGCGCGCCGGCGTCGCTGATTGTCTTCATCAATGCCGGTGTTTCTTCCTCCGTCAGATCGCTGGCCGAGAAGCTGGCAAGCCAGCAGAGCGGCGAAATGACCTTCAGATGCTCGCTGTCCCGCTGCACAGAGAAGTCATAGGACAGACGGGTCTGCTTCGCGATCTTTTCCAGCCAGTCATCCAGCCCGCTGGACTGGCCGACATGGGCCGCGTCGAAATCCGCCAGAAAGTCGATGTCGTCTGCGGTCGGCACAAATCGGGACACGCCCAGATCATTGGCGAGGAAGACACGCTCCGCGCCGTGATGTCCGATCACGCAATAGGCTGTCAGCCCGTCCTCCGTCCGCAAATGTGAAGCATCGACGCCCTCGGCAATCAGAGTGTTGCGCATCAGGCGACCGGCCGGATCGTCGGCCACGGCTCCGACAAAAGCAGAGCGGGCACCGAACCGCCGCGCGAAGACCGATACGTTGAAGCAGTTCCCACCCGGATACATCAGCCCGGTCGACGCATAACAATCCACATCATTGTCACCGATCGCGACGATTCCGACCATCTTCATTCTTTCTGATTGACAAAGTGTGAGAACGTTCCCACAATCACTCGGACATGTCAACGAAAGGTCTTGTTCCGGTGAGGTGCCGATGGGGGAGGCCGCGTCGACTCACAGGGCCTGCTGAAGGGATTCCATGAAAACCGAACTCAATCCGGATGTCTCCGCTGTTCTGGATGCCATTGCCGAGCGCATGTTGACCCATGTGTTTCTGGTCGCCTGCGGCGGGTCGCTTTCGATCATGTATCCGGCAAAATACTTCCTTGACCGGCATTCCGGCAGCCTGAATTCAGATCTCTACAACGCCGATGAATTCGCCTGCCGCGATCCGCGCCATCTCGGAAAATCGTCCCTGGTCATCCTGTGTTCGCAGACCGGTACGACACGCGAAACCGTGCGTGCCGCGAGTTTCGCCCGTGATCGGGGCGCCATAACGGTCGCCATGACGATGGAGCCCGGTTCGCCCCTGGAGCAGGCGGCTGACCATGTCCTGTCCTATCAGGCGCCTTACACGACCGGTGTGCCGATCGACGCGGCCGACAGCAATTACGCGGTCCTCTACATGCTGCTGGTCGGACTGTTGCGGCAGCGTGAAAATCTCGATCTGTCGGCCCCGTTGCTGAGCAGCCTGTCCAGCCTGCAACCGGCGATCGATCGCGCCAAGGCCCGATATGATGATCTTTTTGAACGCTTTTCCCGCAGATTTGCCGATCGGTCGGTGATTTACACGACCGCCAGCGGCGCCAATTACGGTGCGGCCTATTCCTTTTCGATCTGCGTGCTGATGGAAATGCAGTGGATCAACTCGCAGGCCATTCATGCGAACGAGTTTTTCCACGGACCCTTTGAGGTTGTCGATGAGACGGCCTGCTTCATCTGCCTGATCGGCCTTGACGAAACGCGGCGGATTGAGGAGCGCACGCGCGACTTCCTTCACCGCTTTGCCGATACCGACAACATCATGGTTCTCGACGCGGCGGAACTCGATCTTGCCGGCCTTGACGATGCATTCAAGGGCTATCTGGTTCCGCTGATCTTCTTCGACGCGCTGTGGGTGTTTGCCTACAAGCTCGCCGGCCTGCGCGGCCACGCGATGCTCGAGGCGCGTCGCTACATGAAAAAAAGGGACGATTACTGAAGCCCCGTCATCTGGCCGCGCCGTTGCCTGCTCACGCGTGAACCGGACCAAAAACAAGAGCAGAAGAATAGGGAGTGATCATGACTATTCTAAAAACAGGTATGACGCGACGCCTTGCTCTGGGCGGCATCGCCGCCGCGCTGTGCGGACTGACGGCACTGTCTGCGGCTGCCGAACCGGTGACGATCCGCATCGCATCGGTGAACCCTCCGACCACCGAATCCGTGGTGATTGTCCAGGAGGTCGCCGATACGATCACCGAACGCACGGACGGTCGGGTCAAGTTCCAGCTTTTCGCCTCGGGTCAGCTCGGCACCACGACGGACTCGCTCGAGCAGGCAAGTCAGGGCCAGCCGATCATCACCTTCGTATCGGCATCCTTCATGGCCGGTTTCGGCGTTCCGGAACTTGCCGTTGTGGAAGGTCCGTTTGTCGTAGCAAACAATGAAGAGGCGGAGCGTCTTGCCTTTTCGGATCTGATGCAGGGCTACTACGATCGGCTGGCTGAAAAGGCCGGAATCCGGGTTCTCGCCCTCAACTGGTTTGACGGTGCACGGCACATGATCGGCTCCGCGCCCTATCCGTCGCCGGATGACCTCCAGGGCGTCTTGATGCGTGTGCCGCCGGTCGACACCTGGATCAAGACGTTCGAGCCGCTTGGTGTCGTCGCCACCACCGTCGAGGCCGCCGAGGCCTATTCCGCCCTGGCACAGGGGGTTGTAACGGCTGCCGAGTCGCCGTTGACCGGTTTGCGGGCCAGCCGCTGGTACGAGGTTGCGAAGCACATTACGCTGACCGGGCACTTCAATCTGTTCACCGGCTGGGTCATGAGCGAAAAGACCTTCGAGAGTCTGAGCGACACCGACCAGCAGATCCTCCTGGAGGAGTTTCGCAAGGGCGGCCAGAAGCTGACCGAGATCTCTGAAGGGTTGGCCGCCGAAATCCGTGCGGAATTCGAGGCGGCCGGGGTGACGTTCCACGAGGCGGACCTGGATGGCTACCGCGCCAAGACGGCGGAATTCTATACCAGCTTCCCGGACTGGCCGGAGGGTCTCTTCGAAGACGTCCGTGCCGCCGCGACCGGCCAGTGATACACTGGCCCATCACCCCGGCCCGGTTTTGACCGGGCCGGGGTCTGGATGTGAGTTCTCAGGAGGATGGCCGGTTGACGAACTGGCTTGACCGGTTTTTGTCCTTCATCGGGTCGGTGCTGCCGGCCGCGCTGCTCGCCATTGTGCTGGTTGTCGTCACCGCCAATGTGATCGCGCGGAAAGTTCTCGGGATTCCCTTCCACATTGCCCATGACCTGGCGCTGGTTTCGTTTGCCGGTGTCGTCTGGTTCGGGGTTGTCGGCGCCGCGATAAACGGTCAACTCTTCGGCGTTGCTTTTTTCGTCAACCATTTGCCTTTGCCGCTTCGCCGCGCGGCGCGGCTGTTGGTTCATCTCATCGTGATCGTGATCGCACTGGCTGTCATCCGGGCCGCCGCTGCTCAAATCGAAACCGCCCGCTTCACACGATTTCTGGCGCTGGGCTGGCCGAAATGGATCGTGTCGGCGGCCCTGCTTGGCGCGATGGCGATGCTGATCATCGTGCAGTTGCGCCAGGCCTGGAGCGACATTTTCGACCCGGAAGCCAAAAAGGAATAGAAGGGATGCTGCTGACGGCCGCAATATTCTTTCTGCTGCTGGTGCTCGGCGTTCCCATCGCCTTCGTCTTGCTCGGTGCTTCGGTGGTCTATTTTGTCGAGAACCCGATGATGACAAGCATCGTGGCCCAGCGCATGTCCTCCTCACTCGAATCGTTTCCATTGCTGGCCGTTCCATTCTTTGTCGTCGCCGGAGTGGCCATGGCGCGTGGCGGCATAGCGCAGCGGCTCTATGATTTCGCCGGTGGGCTGGTCGGCCACTGGCATGGCGGCCTCGCGCAGGTCGCGGTGATGAATTCGCTTTTTCTGGGCGCAATGTCCGGCTCATCGAATGCCGACGCGGCCATCGATGCCCGCACCATCGCGCCGATCATGCGCAGGCAGGGATATTCAAACGGGTTCGCCTCGGTCGTCAGCGCCGCGTCGGGCGCCATCGCTCCCATCATGCCGCCAAGCATCGGCCTCATCATTTACGGGCTGCTCACCAACACTTCGATCGGCAAGCTGTTTCTCGGCGGAATTGTTCCCGCATTTCTCATCACGGTCGCGTTGCTCGTCACGGTGCGGCTCGTTGCCCGGCGGCGCGGCTACCGGCCGATGACGGAACAACGCTTGCCGGCCAGGCAGATCGCGGTGCTGGGTCGCGCGGCGCTGTGGGCCCTGGCCATGCCGGTCCTGTTGATCGTCGGGCTGCGGTTCGGCTGGTTTACGCCGACGGAGCTCGGCGCATTTGCCGCGCTCTACGCCTTTTTTGTCGGGTTGCTGATCTATCGGGGCTTCGGTTGGCGCGATGTCTATGCCCTGTTGCGTGAAGCCGCCCATACGACCGCCAGCGTGCTTTTCATCGTCACCGCTGCGGCGGTCTTTTCCCTGATCCTTGCGCTCGAGCAGGTGCCCCAGCAATTGCTCGGCGGCTTGCTGTCTCTGACTGACAACAGACATCTGCTGCTTATCATCATTCTGATGGCCCTACTTGTGCTGGGAGCGGTGCTGGAAGGTCTCGCCCTTCTGGTGATTCTGGCCCCGCTGCTGCTGGAGGCAACACGTTCGATTGGCATCGATCCGGTGCATTTTGGTGTTCTGCTGGTTTTCAATACGACAATCGGATCCATGACACCGCCGGTCGGTACTGTGCTCTACACGGTCTGTGCCATTACGAAATGCTCGATCGAGGAGTTTACCGTCGAGTTCATTCCGTTCTTCATTGCGCTTGTTTCGGTGCTGCTTCTCCTGGCTTTCGTTCCGGGCCTGGTCACCTTCCTCCCCAATCTCGTTTTCTGACGAGGGAATCATGCGATACATCGACGGCGAAACGGTTCATCAACTGCTCGATTATCCCGGTCTAGTCGAAGCCTTGCGCCGGGCCCATCGGGGCGCGATGCCCAATTCCAGCCATATGCTGCTCGATGAACCGGGTGGCGGGGAGAACAAGTTCGTTTCGCTCGTCGGATGGAAGCGCGATGAACTGATTGCGGTCAAACTCGTCGGCGTGTTTCCGTCAAACCTGTCGCGTAAGCCGCCGCAGCCATCGGTGCAAGGGGTCGTCGCCGTTTTCAATGCCGTGACCGGATCGCCCGAACTGGTGGCTGACGGCGCCGCCATGACGTTTCGGAAAACAGCCGCCGATTCAGCTCTCGGGGCAAGCCTTCTGGCGCGCAGCGATGCGCAAACATTGCTGATTGTCGGCGCAGGCGGGCTGGCGCCCCACGTTCTTGCCGCGCACCGCGCCGTACGGCCGTCATTGAACCGTGTCATGATCTGGAACCGAACAGCGGAACGGGCGGAGAGACTCGCCGCCGAGGCGAGTGCGTCCGGCCTGTCGGTAACGGCGGTGCGCGACCTCGATGCAGCCGTTGCCGAAGCGGATGTGATCTCCTGTGTGACGATGTCGGCGAAACCTCTGGTGCGCGGTGCCTTGCTCAAACCAGGCGCCCATCTTGATCTGATCGGCGCCTATCGCCCCGATATGCGCGAAACCGATGATGACGCCTTACGCCGGGCGGAGATATTCGTTGACACCCGTGCCGGGATGGAGGGCGCGGGTGATCTCGTTCAACCGGTCGAACGGGGCGTCATCGGTTGGGACGCGGTGCGTGCCGATCTGTTCGAACTCATCAAGGGCCAGAGGCCCGGGCGGATATCGGACGAGCAGATCACGCTGTTCAAGAATGTCGGAGGCGGGCATCTCGATCTGTTCACGGCCCAGCATCTGGCCGAGCGATATAGATCAACCGAAGCCGCCACTTAAGACCAATTCAGAGAGGCTTTCCAGATCACCGGTCATCGAACGATCGCCGGTCATTTTTGGGGACATCCCGCGCACTTTTTGCAAGGCAGGCCGCAGGCCCGGAGCGATCTCGTTTTCCAGCCCGCGCATCTCGATCGCCTGCACAGCGACGATCATTTCATGGGCAATCATTTTCGAGAGCCTAAGATTGATCTCCATGAGCGCCTTTGCGGAAATGGCGGTATGCGTCACCGTGTCTTCGACACCGTCCGCCGCGAAGGCCGGATAGACCGGCGGCGGAGCGGCAAGATGGGCGATTTCGGCAAAAAGCGCCTCACAAACCTTGGCTGTCGGGGCAAGGCCGGCCATATCCGCGGCTTCGCCGAGAAGCCCGGTGGGCAAGTCCGTGAAACGACCCGACATCATCCGCGCAGTCCGCGCCGTGATCTGCGCGGCGAGATGGACCAGCGCGTGGTTTGTCGCCACAAGGACGACGCCCAGATAGGGATTGAGAAACCCGCCGGCCGACAGAATCTCCCCGCGTTCCGGGAGGACCACCGGATTGTCCGACGCGCCGTTGATTTCGCCGAGGACACCGGCCTCCAGGCTCTTCAGGGCCGCATATACGCTGCCATGGACCTGGATAGTGGTGCGCAGGCTTAGCGGGTCCTGCAGGCGCCGGGCGGCACCCGGTTCGGCAAGGCCGGAACCGGACAGGTGGCCGGCAAGATCGCGCGCGGCTTCCATCTGTCCCGGTTGCGGTCGCACCGCCAGAATATCGGGGTCAAGCGGCGACAGGTTTGCGCGAAAAGCCTCGAAACTCAGCGCCGCGGCGGTTTGCGCACTGTCCCACAGCCGGCATGCTTGACGATGCCCCAAGGCGGCAATGGCGGCGGTAAAGCAGGAATGGCTTGCCAGCGCCAATCCGTCCCGGGGACCAAGGTCAAGCGGTTCGATACCCGCCCGCTCGATGGCCACCGCCGAGGCGTCGTCGGGGTCCTCGCCGAGAAAGGAGCCCTCGCCGATCAGTGCAAGTCCCAGACTGGCGCCCCAGAGCAAATCCGAGGCGCCGGTCGAGGCGGTCTCCCCGATAACGGGCACGAGGTCCGCATTGAGACAGGCCGCAATATGACGCGCCACATTCGGGCTTGCTCCGGAGGCGCCGGTCAGCAGCGTGTTGAGACGCGTCGCCATCGCCGCGCGCACCACGGGACGCGGCAGGGGGGTGCCGACGGCGTGGGCGCGCCCGCGCACCGTGCTGCGGGCAAAGGCCGCAATGCTGTCGGCCGAGAGGCTTTGCAAGACTTTTGGGCCGAGACCGGTCGTCACCCCGTAGACGAGCTTTGACGACCGAGCGGCCTTGAGGATCAGCGCATTGGTCTTCTCCATGCGCGACAGCGCCTGCGGATCAGGATCGACCATGGCACCCGCCGCTATGTCGTCGAGACATTGGGTCGTCAGCGCCTTGCCGTCGAGCGTGATGGCGCGGGATCGGTCGGCCATCTTCATTCCTTGTAGCCGTGGTAATTATAGCCATGTACCAGCGCGGTCTGCGGCTTCCCTATGTCCTCGCCATCGACGGTGATACGGGTGACGAATTCGGCCGCGAAGCACAGAAGGCCGCGGATTCGGGCCGCTTCGTGCACCGGCTCGGGATAATACCAGACCGCGTCTTTGATCACCTTGTCCCTGATCTGCAGGTGATAATAATGCGCTTCGCCCTTGTAGGGACATTGGGTGCGGGTATTGCTGGGCTCCAGATATTCCCGCCGGACATCTTCGATCGGCAGATAGTGCCGCGTCGGCAGTCCGGTTTCGAACAGGAAGACACCGCGCGCGCTGGCGGCGACCACGGTTCTTTCATGCTCGACGCTGACCAGGCGGCTCGACGGCAGGCAATCGACACGGCGGAACGGATCGCGCACATGGACAAACACCTGTTCATCCTCCTCGAACCACTGGTCCACCTCATGCCAGTAGAAGGAGCCATATTGCGAGAGGTCGCATGACCCGGGCACCGGATCTGCGTATTGCCATAGAATGTCGTCATATCGGCCGTCGGCATCCTTCAGCGAGTAGTGCTTTGCGACACCCTTGAACGGCGACTGCGTGCGCCGCTCGCCAGGCTCGAACAGGTTCATCTGGATATCCTCGAGCGGAAAGTAGTAGATCGGAATATGATCGCTTTCGAAAAGGATCAGGACCCTTGTGCTGTCCGCCACAAACTGACCGTTCGCCTTGACACGAATGCGTTTCGGGCAGGGCAGGGTGAAGGTCACATAGCCCGGCTCGAACGGATATTGGGTGATCTGATCGAGCGGCGGTAGAAACGGACCGCGAGCGCGAAGATGGGCTTTACGCATCGGATGGTTCTCCTGTGGGCTGTCGGGGGACGGTGTGCAGGTGGGCGATATCGTGGTGACAGCGGATCCGGTGCCCGTTGCCGGCGTCGCGCGCCGGCGGCGGTGCAGTCCGGCAAAGGTTGATGCGCCGGTGACAGCGGGGTTCGAAAGGGCAGCCCTGCGGCGCCGGCGGGCCGCTGATTTCCGGTACATTCAGAAGATGCGGACGATAATCGGGATCGGGCGGGTGGACGGCGGCCAGCAGGGCTTCCGTATAGGGATGGCTCGGACCGGCGAAGACATCCGCGGTGCGCCCTGTCTCCATCACTGCGCCGCGATAGAGGACGATCACCCGGTCGGAAATATGGCGGACAAGCGACAGGTCGTGGCTGATGAACAGGATCGAATTGTCGCGCTGGGCCCGGGTGTCGCGCAGCAATTCGACGATGGCCGCCTGTACCGAGACATCGAGTGCCGAGACGGGCTCGTCGGCGATGATGAGCTCCGTTTCGCCGGCAAAGGCCCGGGCGATCGCGACCCGTTGCCTTTGACCGCCCGAAAGCGCTCCGGGATAAAGCCGGGCGGCTTCCGGCGGCAGACGCACCAGTGACAGGAGCTGCTCCACCTGCTCCTGCCCATGTGCCTTGCCAGCACGTTTCAGGGCACGGTCGAGGATGCGGCCGACACGGTGCGCCGGATTCAAGGTGGAATCCGGGTTCTGAAAAATGATCCGCACAGCCCGGATGAGCGCCTGCGACCGTCGCTGCGCCGGAAGATGAGCGACGTCATAGCCGAGGCAATGCGCGGTTCCGCCGTCGGCCTGATCGAGACCGATCAAAATCCTTGCGATGGTTGATTTTCCGGACCCGCTTTCCCCGACCATTGCGACGACTTCGCCGCGTGCGACCGAAAAGCTCACGCCATCGGCGGCCCGAACCGTTTTCGGTTTGGCCGCGCCGAGCCATGAGGGCCCGCGGAAACTGCGCGTCAGATCGGCCACATCCAGGAGCGGGCTCATGCTGCCTTGCGATGTCTCGCGAACGATTTGCGGGTCGGTCTCCGGGTCGGACAGGGCTCCAAGACGCCGGCAGCGGGCAAGATGCCCATCATCTCCGTCGACCGCTTCCATCGAAACATCCGGGCCGACGTCGCACAGACCTGTCTTGGCCGACGCGCAGCGTGGCGCGAAACTGCAGCCGGCGGGCAGGTTTTCCGGTCGCGGCACCTGGCCGGGGATTGCCGCCAGCCTGGTGTTGGGGTCTCGCCCGGCGCCGCCGGGGATGCAGGCCATCAGGGCCCGGGTATAGGGGTGCACCGGTTCCTTGAGCACCAGGCGAACCGACCCTTCCTCCACCAACTGGCCGGCATACATGACCCCGACCCGGTCCGCGACGCGGGCAATCAGGCCGAGATCGTGAGAGATATAGAGAATGGCCATGTCGCCGGCGTCCCGGGCGATGTCGGAGATCAGCGCTGCGACCTCGGCCTCGACGGTGACATCGAGCCCGGAGGTCGGTTCATCGAGAATCAGCAGTCTGGGCCGGGCGAGCAGCGCCATGGCGATCACCACCCGCTGCAATTGTCCGCCGGAAAGCTGATGCGGCCAGCGGGATAGCAGCGCCGGTGGGTCGGGCAGGCGGACCCGCGACAGCATCTGCAGGATCTCCGCATGCGCGTCGCCCCGCGACAGGGTGCGATGGGCATGAACGGCCTCTTCGAGCTGCCGCCCGAGACGCATGGCTGGATTGAGGGCCGAGACCGGATCCTGGTAGACCATCGCCATGACCCGGCCGCGCAGTGCCCGCAACTGCGGCTCGGCAAGGTCGTTGACCACGGTCCCGGCGACGGTGATACAACCGGCCGTGATGCGTCCGGCGCCGGCCAGATAGCGTTGTACGGCAAGGGCGACCGTCGACTTGCCGCAGCCCGATTCGCCGACCAGTCCGAACGTCTCACCTTCGCGAAGCACAAGGTCGATGCCCCGCACGACATCGGCGCCGCTCCCATAGGCGACCCGCAATGCGTCGAGCTCGAGGACCGCGTTCATCGCGCCACCTCGCGCAGGCCGTCGGCCAGCAGGTTGCAGGCAATGACCACGGATGTGACGGCCACGGCCGGCAGCAGCGCCATATGCGGGTAGAGGGTCAGGAAATTGACGCCGGAAAAGACCATGCCGCCCCAATCAGGCGTGGGTGGCGGCAGCCCAAGCCCGAGGAAACCGAGCGTGCCGATCAGGATCACCGTGTAACCCGACCGCAGGCACAGATCGACGACCAGCGGCGCACCGACATTGGGCAGGATTTCCACGAACATGATATAGGGGCCGCTTTCCCCGGCGGCGCGGGCGGCAAGCACGTAATCGCGTGACTTGACTGCCAGCACCTGGCCGCGCATCAGCCGGGCGACGCCCGGCGCATAGGCCAGCGTCACGGCGATGACGATGTTCCACAGCGACGCGCCGAACGAGGTGATCAGGATGATGTAGAGAACCAGCGCCGGAAAGGCGAGCATCACATCGCCGGCGCGACTGATCAGGCTGTCGATCCAGCCGCCATACCAGCCGGCCACGAGACCGGCAATGCCGCCGACGATGAAGGCCGAACCGATGGCGATCGGCACGACGATATAGGTCGTGCGCGCGCCCCAGATCAGGCGGGAGACCATGTCCCGGCCAAGGGAATCGGCGCCGAGCCAGTGCTTTGAGGAAAAGCCCGGATCCATCGTTGCGGCAAAGTCGATGGCGGTCGGGTCGTAGGGCGCGAGCAGCGGCGCGGCCAGCGCCACAAGCCCCCAGAACAGCAGGATTGCGAAACCGGCCGTTGCGGCACTCGAAGCGGCGATGCGCGCCAGTCCGACGCGGCCGGCCAGCCGGTGCAACATCGATCTGTCCGGTGAGAACGAAATCGCCATTGATCAGTTCACCCGAATACGGGGATCGAGCAGCATATAGACGAGATCGCCGAGGAACTGCGTCGAGACCGCGACGGTCAGTGCGATGAGCGTCAGCGCCTGGATCGTATAGATGTCGCCGAACAGCGCGGCGCGCAGCATCAGGCTGCCGATGCCCGGATAGGCAAAGATCGATTCAACCACGACGACGCCCGTCAGGATCCAGTTGATCTGCAGCAAGATCACGGTGACCGGCGCGATCAGCGCGTTGCGCAGAACATGGGCGAGGGTCACCCGCGCCGGCGAAAGTCCCTTGAGCCGCGCCGTGCGCACGAACGGGCGATCCATGGTGTCGGCAACCGAACTGCGCACGATCCGCGTGACATAGGCAGCCGAGGCGATCACCAGAACCGCCACCGGCATGACCAGTTGCGAGCCGACCGACCAGCTGTCGCCGGGAAAAAGCGAACTGGTGCCCGGCAGCCACCCCAGCCAGGCGGTAAAGAGCAGCAGCAGCGCAACCGCCGTCACGAATTCCGGCAGCGAGGTCAGCGTCACGGTGATGATCGAGATGACCCGGTCAAACCGGCCGCCGGCGTCGATGCCGGCCAGCGTGCCGAGGCCGATCGAAATCGGGATGGTGAGCCCGATCGCCCAGAGCGTCAGCACGATCGTATTGCCGACCCGCTCCGACAGGACATCGAGCACCGGTCGGTTTTCCATCAGCGAAAAGCCGAAATTGCCGAAATATTGCGCACCGCGCGGATCGCTGAGCCCCAGCCCGACATCCGGCTGTCCGAGCACGTTGGGCATCAGCCCGGTGAGCGTTCCGAGCCAGCGCAGATAGCGCGTCATCAGCGGGTCATCGAGTTGCAGCCGGTCGGTCAGCGACTGGATCTGGCTTTCCAGCGCATAGGGACCCAGAATTCTCGTCGCGACGCTGCCCGGCGAGAATTCCGTGACCGCAAACAGCAGAAAGGACGCGATCAACAGGATTGTTGCGAACTGAAAGACCCTGTTCAGTATCTTCAGCAGCATCGCGCCCTACGAGTCTCGAAGCGCCAGCCTGTTGCAGAAAAGCTGCGAGGTCGGGTGCATTTCGAACCCTTCGACACGATCGTCGTAGAAGGTCATCAGCTTGCGCCAATAGGTCTGGACGATCGGTCCGTCCTCCTGCAGCAGCGCCTGTATTTCCTTCATCTTGGCCCGCCGGACTTCCGGATCGGGCATCGCTTCGGCCTCGTCCAGGAGACGGTCGAATTCCGGATTGGCATAGGCGCTTTCGTTCCAGGCCGCGCCGCTGCGGTAGGCAAGCGACAGATTGATGATCCCCAGCGGCCGGTGCGCCCAGACCGTTGTGCCGAAGGGGGCGGTGGTCCAGACATTCCAGTATTGCGCATTGGGAACGACGCTGATGTTGCAGGTGATGCCCGCCTCCTTGAACATCTCCTGCATCGCCGTGGCGCTGCGCAGGTGATGGCTGGGATTTTGCTGGATCACCAGTTCGACCTCGACGCCGTCGGGATATCCGGCCTCGGCCAGCAGGGCGCGGGCGGCGGCAACATCCCGCTTCCATTCCGGCAAGGGCGCGTATTCCGGATGGATTTGCGACACATGATGATGTTCGGCAGCCGTTGCGAATGGACCGAACGCGATGGCTGCGGCCTTGGCCGGATCGATGGCGAGCCGAAAGGCCTTGCGCACCCGAGGATCGTCGAACGGCTTGTGGTTGAGGTTCATGCGCGACACCGCCGTATCGGCGGTCGTCACCTCGTGCAGTTTCAGATTGTCGCGCTGCTGCAGCACATTGACAAATTGCGGGAAGACCTGGAACGCCCCATGGACCTGTCCGGACAGGAGCGCATTGGCGATCGCCTGGTCATTGCCGCCGACATCGATGAATTCGACGCGGTCGAGATAGGGGCCTTCGCCCCAATAGGATTCAACCGCTTCGATCACGGCGCTGCGGCCGGGCTGGATGTCCTTCAAGGTGAAAGCGCCGGTGCCGTTCGATCCGATATCGAAAATGCCGCCCTCCTGCGGATCGAGCATGACCGCCTGATAGTGATTGAGATGTTCGGGGATCGCCAGTTGCGGCTGCTTCAGATTGAGCTGCACGGTCTGGTCGTCCAGCTTCTCGAGGGCATTGTCGGCCCATAATCTGTGGTTGATGATCGGCTTGCCCTTGTCATTGGTCTCGCCGGTATCGACCTCCTCCAGGAGATAGGGTTTCATCAATCCGAGCACCGACGATCCGGTCTCGTCAGCGAGCAGGCGCGTCAGGTTCCAGATGACGTCATCCGCTACAAAGGGGCGGCCGGAATGCCAGTTGACGCCCGGACGCAGCTTCAGGACCCAGGTCTTCAAATCGTCCGACGGCTGCCAGCTCTCCAGCAGATGCGGCCGCGTCACATTGTCGGACCCGATCTGTGTCAGATATTCGACGACCTGCGAATAGATCCAGGGATGGGCGGTCGTGTTGGCCGAGGCAGGCGATTTGACGTCATAGATCGTGGTCTCCAGGCGCAGCGTTCCGCCGCTCGGCTTCGCTTCATCGGCCTTGGCCGGGGAGGCCATCCCGTCAATGCCGCCCGCCAGACCATAGCTCGCTGCGGCGGAAACGCCGAGAAGGGTTGCCGTCCGCAGAAATTCGCGCCGGTCAATCCGCCCGTTCCTGTATTGCTCCACCAGCCTTGGAACATAGGAATGCTGTTTGTTGTCGGCCATTGGAAGTCTCTCCCGATCTGATATTGTTTGTTGCGGTAGGGCACGCGCTGATCTCTGACGCCGCATGCGGATTGCCCGATCATCCGTCGCCCGCCGCAAAACTCCAAGGCAGAAATACTTTATCTTGCATTAGATTAGCTGACGCCAATAATGGCGACATGAAACTGCCGCCGCTCAACGCGCTCAAAGCCTTCGAAGCCACGGCCCGAAACGGCAGCATCGCAGCTGCCGCCAATGAACTTGGCGTATCGCCGGCGGCGGTGAGCATGCAGGTCAGGAAGTTCGAGACATTTCTCAACAAGACACTTTTCCTGAGGAAAAACAACAGCATATTGCTAACGGATGCGGGACGGCTGATCTATAGCCAGATGACGGAGGCGCTGTTCAACATCGCCGAAACGACCGAACGGATCCTCAATCAGGATGTCCGGCCGGGCCTGGTGATCAGCACGATCCAATCACTGTCGGAACGCTGGCTGGCGCCGATCATCACTAGTTTTTCTGAAGCACACCCGGAAATCGGCATCCAGATTCGAATCGACACCGACCCGGTCGACTTCGTCGGCGACCGGATCGACCTGCGCCTGACCTATGGCGACCAGTTCTATTCGAGGGGCCAGTCGACCTGGCTGTTTCACGATCAGGTCACGCCGCTCTGCGCGCCGGATTTCATGGCTCGCCATGCCGCCGGAGGCCGGCTGGCCGACGTTCCCGACGAAAAGCTGATCCGCATCGAATGGGGCCGGTCCTACGCCTCCTATCCGACCTGGGAGGATTGGTTCCGACGCGCCGGCAGTCCACGCACGCTCGACCACCGCAAGGGCATCCGGGTCGGCGGTGCCGGCATCGCGGTGGCATTCGCCGTGCGCGGCGCCGGCGCCATGCTCGGGTCGCGCCGCCTGGCAAGCCAGGAAATCGAGACCGGCCTGCTGGTCGCGCCCAGCGACACGGCGCTGGCCTTTTCGCAGCCCTATCGCGTGGTGCTGCCCAGCGACCTGTCTGGTGAAAACTACGGCACCCAGGCCGCACAGGCGTTTCTGGACTTCCTGATGGCGTCGGTCTGAACGCGCCGGGACCGCGCGTTCCGCCCGGATCCGGAGCCGCAACAACCGAAATACAACGCGCGTCACAACGCTCGCCACCACGTCGGCCTGCCATCTGATCCGTTTCATCGGATCGGAGATCACCCATGACTTTGTTTCCCACAGAGGCCGTCAAACGGGCGGCATCGCCTGCGCGCCGGTCCGGTCTGGAGATCGGATGGGCGGCAGCGAAAAACATCATCGGCCGGCTTGCGCGCCGGCGCCGGACACCGCCAGCCCGTGAGGGGCCCGTCTGCGAGGGACTGTGTGAGCTCGATGATCACACCCTCAAGGACATCGGTCTTTGCCGGGCCGGGTTGACGTTCTTCAAGCATCGCGAATGCTTTCACGAGATGAACGAGCTGCCACAGCAAACGGAACGAGGTGGTCAGCGTGACTGACCGCCTCAAGTTCAGATATCGTGTTCGGCCAGGAATGCCACGATTTCGTCGCGGCAGACTTCCCATGCTGGTTCGTGGCCCAGCAAAATATGGTTGCGGCTGTCGAGCGGGACGAAGCGGGCATTGGGAATGCCGATGGCGACCTCGCGGCCCTGCGTGAGCGAAATGCGCTGATCGTCACGGGAGTGAAAAACGATGGTCGGCGCCCGGACCTTGGAAAGGCTGTCGCGCACATCGATCTGGCCGAAGGCCTCCTGAAAGCGGACGGCGTTTTCAGGCGATGTCGTCAGCCGTTGAAACTCGTCGAACCATTCCAGTTCCTCCGGCTTTGCATCGGGCATGAATGTCTGTGAAAAAATATGGCGGTAGGCCGGGTTGCTGGTTCCCCAGCCATGTTTGGTCAGCGTGTAGACCGCTTCCCGGCGCTCCCGTTCTTCCGGAGATGCCCCGATGCGCCAGCCGGCGGCATAGCCGGATACAAGGACCAGCCCGCTGACGCGTTCCGGATGCCTGACCGCATATTCGATGGAGACGGCGCAGCCCTGGGAGAGGCCAAGCAGCGGAAATCGTTCCAGGCCAAGCGCATCGACAACGGTTTCCAGGTCACGGACAAAGGCCTCGAAGCTGATATCCTCGACATCCCAGTCCGACAGGCCGTTTCCACGCTCATCATATCGGATGAAGGTCCGGCCCTTGGCCGCGGCACCGAAAGTACGGCCCCAGATCGGACTGCCCCAGTCGAGTTCGAGATGGTTCAGCCAATTGGCGGCTTTGACCAGCGGCCGGCCCGAGCCAACACTGGCATAGGCGATGCGCGCGCCGTCGGGGGCCTTGCAAAAGCCGATATTCTGTTGGCGCAGCAGGCGGCGAGGGGAGGTGTCGCGCGCCTCGCCGACGCGCACATCCACCGGCTGTTGTGGCCTGGTCTCTGCTCCAGCAAAGGCCGAAACATCGAACCCCGCCTCGGTCGCGGCCCTTTTGAAGTCCCGGACAAAGGCCTGTGCCTCCTCGGTGCGCCCCAGTGCCGACAAACCGCCGGCCAGGGTCTGCGCTGCGCTGAAATTGTAAGGGTCGGCCTCCTGCCACAGGCGCGCCCATTTGACCACCTCCTTCGGCTCTACATCCGGATGCAGGGCCAGCCGCCGGAAGACATTGCTGGCCATCAGCCGCGCGTCCTCGCGCTCCGCCGCCAGCCAGGACTGAAAGGCGTCCTTGCCGGCATTGTTCAGCCCGTCCATGAAGCTGCGCGACAGCGCATCGGCCATCTGCCGCAATTCAGGCGGCGGAATGAAGGGCGGTTCATCGAACAGCCGCCTACGAATATCGACAAAGTCGATGGCAACCCCCGATTCATCCAGCGCGACCCGTTCGCGGTCGGCGACGATGTGCTTGATATCGCCATCATCGATGACCGCCCGCAGCTTGCTAAGCGCCCAGCGCAGCGAGGCTCTCGGGTCATCGGGAAAATCCCAGAACAGCTCGCACAGGCGCTCCCGCCGCTGCGGCCGGGCCGTTGCCGACAGGTAGCCAAGCAGGGCGCGGGCCTTGCGGGACGACGGCAGCGGCAGTTCCTCGCCATCCCTGATGACGCGAATTTCTCCCAGAAGGCAAATCTGCGTTTTGTCGCTTGTCACGCTTGAAACCGAGGTTTTGCGGGCATTCCGATGATGAAATGAGCAAATTACAACGGTGATGACAACGATGGCAACCACGGTCGACTGTTGAAACCGGTCTCCTCAAAAACGCGCCGTTCAACGGCTGACAACGGAGACCAATCCATGACACTAGCAGAAAAGACGTTGCCCCATCTGATCAGGCAGACCTGTTTGACGGATGCCGGTCTTGAGACCTGGCTGATCTTCCAGAAGGGCTTTGAGCTTCGTGAATTCGCGGCCTTTGAACTTCTGCTCGACGACAGGGGGCGGGCCCTGCTGGATGAATATTATCGCCCATTCGTCGACATGGCCGCGAAGGCCGACAAAGGGCTCGTGCTCGAAACCCCCACTTGGCGCGCCAGTCCCGACTGGGGCGAAAAGCTCGGCTATACCCAAAAACAGATATTCGACGTCAACCGCGACGCGGTGATGTATCTCGACATGTTGCGTCGCGATGCGCGGCAATCCGGACCGATCTTCGTCAGCGGCAATCTCGGTCCGCGCGGCGACGGCTATGATCCCGGCGCGATCATGAGCGTGGCGGAGGCGCAGGACTATCACACGCTTCAGATCGACGCCCTGACCCATGGCCGCAGCGATATGATTACGGCGCTGACCATGACCAATGTGCCCGAAGCGATCGGCATTGTCCGCGCCGCTGGTGAGGCCGATATTCCATGCGTCGTGAGCTTCACCCTCGAGACCGACGGCAAGCTGCCCAGCGGCCAGGGTCTGCGCGATGCGATTGAAGAGATGGACGCCAGCCCCTTCAGCAGGCCGGCCTATTACATGATCAATTGCGCCCATCCCGATCACTTTCACCACGTGCTGGATGCGAATTCCGTCTGGACCAGCCGCATCAAGGGCTTGCGCGCCAACGCCTCGCGCATGAGCCACGAGGAACTCGACCGGATGGAAGAGCTGGATGACGGCGATCCGCTGGAACTCGGCGGCCTCTACCGCGATCTCACGGAACTGCTGCCGGACCTGCGTGTGGTCGGCGGCTGCTGCGGAACGGACCATCGCCATGTGCACCAGATGTGCGAGGCCATGCGGTGAGCGGCTGCGAGTTGCGCTACATGGCACTCGCCGTCGCGCGGATCAAAGCCGGGAACCCCGCTCTGTATCGGCGGATATTCGGCGTCAAGGCGCAACGTGCTCGCGGACCGGCTGTCAGCAGCCGGTCCGAAGAACGGGCTCCTAAACCGCGCGGGTGATCCCGCCGTCGACCCGGATGTTCTGGCCGGTGATATAGCCGCCGCCGTCGGACGCCAGAAAACCGACCACCGAAGCGATCTCGTCGAAGGATTTTCCGTAGCGCCGCATCGGAATGCGGCTGCGGAACTCTTCTTTCTCGGGCAGGCTATCGATGAAGCCCGGAAGGATATTGTTCATCCGGATATTGTCGGCCGCGTATCGGTCTGCGAACAGTTTGGTGAACGCGGCCAGACCGGAACGAAAGACGCCGGATGTCGGGAAAACCGGATCGGGTTCGAAGGCCGCAAAGGTCGAGATATTGATGATCGCACCGGATTTCTGTTCCTGCATGATCGGCGTGACCAGCCGCGTCGGGCGTACGACATTGAGGAAATAGACATCCATGCCGGTGTGCCAGTCCTCATCGGTCAGTTCCAGGATCGGCGCCCGCGGACCGTGCCCGGCACTGTTGACCAGCACATCGATCCGGGACCATGTGTCCATGGTGAGATCAACAAGCCGCGCCAGATCGTCATTGGACTGGTTGGAGCCGGTGACGCCGATACCGCCAAGCTCCTTGGCGAGCGCTTCGCCCTTGCCCGAAGAAGACAGGATCGCGACACGAAAACCGTCCCCGGCCAGTTTGCGCGCCGCATCGGCGCCCATGCCGCTTCCGCCGGCGGTGACAATCGCTACTCTTTGATCCGGCATATCGCACTCCATTGATCGCTTGCACGGTTTGCATCTGAGTCTTGCACAGCGAAGCATGATTGACGAACCAGAAACCGACGCTTAAGGCTGTAGATATTCTATTGGCTAAATGTGAGGAAGGTCTGTGGCCCGGCTTCCGCCACTCAACGCTCTCAGGGCATTCGAGGTGTCCGGCCGGCACCTGAATTTCCGGCGCGCGGCCGAGGAGATTGGCGTAACCCAGGGCGCCGTCGCCCAGCAGGTCCGAAGCCTGGAGGCGCGCTTGAAGGTCAGGCTTTTCGATCGGCTCCCGAGGGGGCTCGCACTCACCGAGGACGGTCGCAAATATCTGGCGCCGGTGACGCGGGCCTTTGCCCTGATCGAAAGCGCCACTGATGAATTGCGGCCTGGACAGTCGATTTTGACGATCAGCGTGCCGCCGTCCTTTGCGGCCAGATGGCTGGTTCCGCGCCTCGGCCGGTTTACGCGGGACAATCCGCAAATCGATGTGCGGATCGTCGCGTCCGACAGGCTGGCGAACTTCCAGGATGATGGTGTGGATATGGCGGTGCGCCAGGGGCGGCCGCCTGCCGGTCCGGGATTGGTTGCCGACGTGCTCTTCCCCGCCAAGGTCCTTGCCGTCTGCAGCCCCGAACTGCTCGACGGAGATCACCCGCTCCGCACGGTGGAAGACCTGGCGCACCATGTCCTGCTGCATGACGCCCATGGCCTGTGGCCGGTCTTCCTGGAACGGGCGTTCGCCGGCAGCGAAAAACCGAAAACCCGGGCGATGAATTTCAGCCAGACTTCGCTCGCCATTGACGCTGCCCTCGCCGGGCAAGGCGTGGCCCTGGCGAGTGATTTCCTCGTCCAGGACGAGCTCAGGGCAGGGCGCCTGTGCCGACCGTTCGATCTCACCATAGACGGCGATTTCGGGTTCTTCGTGGTCGCACCGAGGACGCCGCGTCATCCTGAGCTGGTCAGTCGGATGCGCACCTGGCT
Organism: Rhizobiaceae bacterium; assembly: GCA_028279875.1. GTDB lineage: Bacteria > Pseudomonadota > Alphaproteobacteria > Rhizobiales > Rhizobiaceae > Hoeflea_A. The sequence continues at coordinate 9,087 of JANQMU010000105.1, read as the reverse complement.
GCTGTCGCAGGCCAGTGCGCCGGGCTGAGCGGAAAATCCCCCGGGTCGCGATTCAACCACGCCGCCGGCAATGTGAATCGAATTCTCCGCTTTGCATGCCAATATCTTGAAATCATTGCGGAGTGCGTTCTCAAGATGCTGCCTGCCGGTCCCGCACAAAGGCGCGCACGCGGGACAGCATCGTCTCGGCCTGTTCGCCGACATATTCTCCGCCATCGCGTTCGGCGAACAGATGCGCCGCGCCTTCATACCAGTGGGTCTGGAAAGATCCGATCTGATCTTGCAGACCGGCGACGACGTCCCTGTCGACCCAGGGATCGTCCTGCGTGCTGTGGAACTGTACCGGTACCGCCGCCGGCCATGCCTGCAGGCCCAATGCCTGCAGCGGAAGCGCCGCATGCATCAACACGCAGCCGATGGCGCCACGATGGGTTGCCGCCAGCATCTGGGCTGCCGCCGTGCCCATCGAAAACCCCGCGAAGATGACATCCGTCGCGTCGGGCGCGACCGATTTCATGGCACGCTCGCTCAGCGCCGGGATGCCGATTTCGTCGCGCTTTTCGACGCCCTTTGCAAGGGTTTCGAAAACTGCGCCGTCGAAGAGATCGGGTGTCTGCACCCGATGCCCGTCAGCGCGCAGAGCCTCCGCGAAGGCCTCGACGGACGGTGTCAGGCCAAGGGCCGAATGGAAAAGAATGATGTCTGGCATTGGATCGTCCTTTCATGCTGGTTCTTGCCGTATCGCATGCCAGGTGGCACCATTATGTCACCGTTGTTTGGAGAACCCGATGAATCGCACCGATCGGATGTATGCCATCGTCGAAGCGCTACGCGTCGCCGGCAGCCGGGGGCGCACCTGCGCCGTCCTGTCGGAAAGGTTCGAGGTTTCGACACGAACCATCAAACGGGATATCGCGGCGCTTGTTGAAGCCGGTGTTCCGATCGTTTCCTTCGATGGCCGGGGCGGCGGCTATTCTCTGATGAAGAACGCCACCTTGCCGCCGCTCGCCTTCAGCGATGCGGAAGCGACCGCCATCGCGATTGCCTTGCGGGTCGAGCCTGATATGCCCTTTGCGCCTGACGGCGAGTCGGCAATGTCGAAGCTGATCGGTGCGATGACGCCGGCGCAGCGCACCATGATGGAGAGACTGGCCGCCCGGATCTGGATGCGGCTGCCGTCCGAACGGCGCAGCCCCCATGCCAACGCGATCGAGGAGGCTCTGCGCATGGGCGTGATCGTGTCGATAGACTACGACACTGCCGGCCGCGGCCAGGTCGAGACACGCCTAATCGAGCCGATGGCCCTGGTGCGCACACACAACCATTGGCATGTGCTGGCGTGGTGCCAGTCGCGCAAGGCCGGCCGCATGTTCCGGATGGACAGGATCTCCCGCGCCCATGCGACCAACCAGCCCGTTGTGCCGCGCGACCTGCAGGCCGTCTTTGGCGATCCGCCGCCCGATGCGTTGCCGATCGGTGCGCAGCACGGAATGTGACCGGGGCCATCGCGGTTCAAATCAACGCTTGAATTCACCCGCGCCGGTCGTCACGTTATGTCCGTTGCCGTGAGAGCGGCATGATTCACACACCGCGTGAGCTGCATCCGGCTCCTACAGGTCAGGTCGAGCGCCATGGACAAATTACGGATCGTCGGCGGACAGAGGCTGCAGGGCGCAGTGACGATTTCCGGCGCCAAGAACGCCGCCCTGCCGCAGATCGCCGCGTCGCTGCTGAGTGCCCACCCGCTGGAACTGACGAATCTGCCGGCCGTCACCGATGTGGACAACATGCTTGCCGTCGTCGAGCGACACGGTGCCGAAGTGACAAGGTCGGCGCATGGCGCACGGATCGACACCGGCGCGGCAGTTTCCAAGGAAACGTCCTACGACACGGTCCGGCGCATGCGGGCAACGATGCTCGTGCTGGCGCCGCTGCTCGCCCGGTTCGGCGAGGCCCGTGTGTCGCTGCCCGGCGGCTGTGCGATCGGCGCACGTCCGGTCGACATGCATGTCAAGGCCCTTGCCACGCTCGGTGCCGATATTGACATCGAAAACGGGCTCATCGTGGCATCCGCCCCCAAGGGCATGAACGGCGCGCGCATCGTGCTGGGGTCTCCCTCCGTCGGTGCGACCGAGACGGCGATGATGGCGGCCACGGCCGCCAGGGGCGAGACCGAGATCCTCAACGCGGCGCGCGAACCGGAAGTGGCGGACCTCGCCGCCTGCCTGAACGCCATGGGCGCGCATGTTGAGGGCGCCGGCACCCACCGCATCCTGATCGAAGGCGATCGCGGCTGGCGTCCCGCCACCCACGACATTATTCCGGACCGTATCGAGGCCGGCACCTATGCGGTTGCGGCCGCCATCACCGGCGGCCAGCTTGAATTGACCCATGCCCGGCTCGAGCATCTGGCTTCGGTCGTGCAATTGCTGGAGGCGGCCGGCGTCAGCGTCTGGCCCGGCGATCGCGGGCTGGTCGTCGCCCGGGACGGTCCGCTCAGGACCGTCGACATCACCACCGAGCCCTATCCGGGCTTTCCGACCGACCTTCAGGCCCAGTTCATGGCGCTGATGTGCTGCGCCGAGGGGGCATCGCTGCTGCGCGAAACGGTCTTCGAAAACCGCTTCATGCATGTGCCTGAGCTGATGCGCCTCGGCGCCAATATCACGCTTCAGGGCACCACGGCGCTGGTGCGCGGTGGCGAACCTCTGAAGGGCGCCCAGGTCATGGCGACGGATTTGCGCGCCTCCGTGTGTCTGGTCCTGGCGGCGCTCGTCTGCGACGGCGAGACGACGATCAACCGCATCTATCATCTGGATCGCGGCTATGAGCAACTCGATCGCAAGCTGCATCTGTGCGGTGCCGAAATCGAGCGGATCAGCGCATGAGCCGCGCGGCGAAAGCGTCATCCTGCTTCCTCGGCGTCGATGGCGGCGGAACCGGCTGCCGGGCGCGTATCGAGGACGCGGCGGGCACGGTTCTGGGGCAGGGCCTGTCGGGCCCGGCATCGACGCGGCTCGGCATCGACGAAGCCTGGGCCTCGATCGCGCGCGCCTTTGACGCGGCGATCGCCGATGCCGGGATCGGGGCAAAGCAGGTCGCGCAGATCCGCGCCGGCATCGGACTTGCCGGCATCGGACGCAAGGGCGCGCTCGAGGCGCTGCGGGCCATCGCCCATCCCTTCGCCAGCATCGATTTCGTCAGTGACGGCGTCGGCGCCTGTCTCGGCGCCCATTCAGGGCGTGACGGTGCCATCGTCATCAGCGGCACCGGGTCTATCGGTCTCGGCTTCGTCGACGGGCGCGACCTGCGGGTCGGCGGCTACGGCTTTCCGATTTCGGATGAGGGCAGCGGCGCCGATCTCGGCCTCAAGGCCGTTCAACGCGCTTTGCAGGCCCAGGACGGCCGTGTCGAGCAGACGGCGCTGCTCGCCGAGGTGATGCAGCGGTTCGACAATCACGCGGCGGAAGCCGTCGCCTGGATGGACCGCGCGACGGCAACCGACTATGCCGCCTTCGCACCGATGGTCTTGCGTCATGCCGACCAGGGCGATCCGGCCGGACGGCGCATCGTGCAGAGCGCCGCCGAACAGGTCGACACGATCGTCCGGGTCCTCTTCGACAAGGGCGCGCCACGCGTCACCCTTCTGGGCGGCCTGTCAACCGCATTGGAGCCCTGGCTGGCGCCCGATGTGCGCCGGCGGCTGAAACCCGCCGATGGTGACGCGGTGTCCGGTGCGATCATTCTGGCGGGACGATCTCCGGCGGATGGCTGATCCGATGCCGCTTCTGGAAACAGGATTCGAATAAAATATTCCATTCGTTAATTGACGACAAGAATTTAAAATTCTAAAACGTTAACGGAACATGATCGCCCCGATTGCTGAAATTCAACGCGTCGGCGAACCGAAACACTTGAGCAATGACCGAACAGGGTTTGATATCCGAACTGGATCGTCTGGTTTCCGAAGGCCGGAATCCGAACACCATGGGCATCGACCTGCTGCCGACCGCCGATATTCTGCGCAAGATCAACGATGAGGACAGATCGGTTCCATCGGCGGTAGAAAAGGTCATCCCCGAAATCGCAATCGCCGTCGATCGGATCGTCTGCGCGTTTCAAAAGGGCGCCCGGCTTATCTATATGGGCGCCGGGACCAGCGGCCGGCTCGGCGTTCTGGATGCCTCCGAGTGCCCGCCCACTTTCGGCGTGTCGCCCGATATGGTGATCGGCCTGATTGCCGGCGGTGACGAAGCGCTGGTCCGCGCCACGGAAGGCGCCGAGGATGATGTGCAAAGCGGCGTCAGGGCGCTCAAGGACATCGATCTGACGGCCGACGATGTCGTTGTCGGGGTCGCCGTCAGCGGACGGACCCCCTATGTTATCGGCGGGCTGACCTACGCCAGGGAGATCGGCGCGACGACCGTCGCGCTGTCCTGCAACCGGACATCGATCATTGCCGGCATGGCCGATATCGCGATCTCGCCTGTTGTCGGCCCGGAGGTTCTGACCGGTTCGACCCGGCTGAAATCGGGAACGGCGCAAAAACTTGTCCTCAACATGCTGACGACCGCCAGCATGATCCGCATCGGCAAGAGCTATGAAAACCTGATGGTGGACGTGCATCCGAGCAACCGGAAACTCTTCGCGCGGGCGGCCCGGATCGTCATGCAGGCGACCCGCTGCACGGCCGGGCAGGCAAGGGAGGCCCTTGACCGCACCGACAATGACGTCAAGCTGGCGATCCTGATCACATTGACCGGCATGGGCGTGGACGATGCACGCGCTGCCCTTGCCGAAGCGGGGGGCTTCCTGCGAAAGGCGATTGGCGACAGGATGATGTGACGCCGCGCATCGGCATGACGACAAAGGAACAAGAGACGTTTTCGGGAATTCACTTCAAAAAGGGAGAAGAGAATGGCAAAGCTACAGATCAAAAAAAGGCTGACGGGGATAACCGTCGCGGCAATGCTCGGCATTGCGGCGGTGTCGGCTCCGGCGCAGGCGGAAACGTTGCGCATGGCCTGGGCCCAGGACGCCACGGGGCTTGATCCGCACAAACAGACGGCGTTTCCGTCGCTGCGGCTGCTCGAACTGGTTTACGAACCGTTGGTGCGGCTCGATCCCGAGCTGCAGATTGTTCCGGCGCTCGCCGAATCCTGGCAATACTCACCGGACGGTCTGACACTGACCTTCAAGATCGACCTGGACGCCAGGTTCCAGAACGGCGCGCCGGTCACCTCGGCCGATGTCAAGGCATCGTTCGAACGCATCCTCGATGAGGAAACCGGCGCCGTGGCGCGGGCTAATTTCCTGTCCATCGACAGCATCGAAACGCCGCATGCGGGCACGGTGGTGTTCAAGCTCAAACAGCCGGACGCACCGATGTTGACGGCCATGACCGACATCAACGCCGCCGTCCTTCCGGCCAGCGAAATTGCCGCCGGTTCGATCGGCACGACGACCATCGGCTCGGGACCGTTCATACTCGAGAAATGGGATCCCAATGCCAAGGCCACGCTGGTTGCCAACAAGGGCTGGGCCGGCGGCACCACCGGTGTCGACGGGATCGACATCAGCGTGTTTCCCGATGAGTCCGCCATTCTGGCGGCGATGCGCACCGGGCAGATCGATTTCGCCCTGATGAACGATCCGCTGATCGCCACGCTGGTGCCGCGCGAGGACGGCCTGCAGCTTAATCGTGAGCCGGTCCTGTCCTATCACGTGCTGCAGCTCAACCCGTCCCGCGATCCGCTGACCAAACTTGGTGTGCGCCAGGCGATCTCCTGCGCCATTGACCGTCAGCAGGTGCTGGACACCGCCTCGCTCGGCGAGGGCCGGGTGACCGGTCCGCTGACCATCCCCGCCTATGCCTCAGATCCGAACACGCTGTTCTGCTACACGCGCGACGTCGAAAAGGCCAAGGAGCTGCTGGCGGACGCCGGCTATCCCGACGGGTTCTCGGCAAAAGTGATTGCCGCGACCGGCGAGCCGCCGACCGCGGCTTCGGAGGCACAGGTCATCCAGGCGCAGCTTGCGGAAATCGGCATCGACCTCGAAATCGAGATGATGGAGCTGAACGTCTATATCGATCGCTGGCTGAAGGCCGATTTCGACATGGCGGTGGCCTTGAACGGCGGCCGGGCCGATCCGTTCACCATGTACAATCGCTACTGGACCAAGGCCGGCAATCTGCAGAAGGTCTCGAATTACATCGACGACACGCTGGACAGTCTGATGATGCAAGGGCGGGCCGAAACCGATCCGGCAGCCCGCAAGGCGACGTTCGCCGCCTTTGAGAAACATCTGGCGGAGATGGCGCCGTGGATCTGGCTCTACAATTCCTACAACTACACGGCGCAACAGGACAATGTGAAGGGTTTCAAACCGACCCCGACCGGTTCCCTGTTCAGCCTGAGTGAGGTAATTGTCGAGTAGCCACGGCGCTCGTTTTCGAAAACCGGGGCGAGGCTGGCCACCCGTGCTTGTTTCGCCCCGGCACTGTCTCGCTCTGAAGGTCTTCCGGGATGAACTACCTGACAAGACGGCTGGTAACGTTTCCGCTCGTCTTGATCGGCGTATCCCTGATCGTGTTTGTCGCGATACGGCTGGTGCCCGGCGATTCGATCACCGCGATGCTGGGCACCGAAGCCGGACTCCTGACGCCCAGACAGCGTGATGCGCTGGCCGCCTATTTCGGCATCGATCAGCCGTGGTTCATCCAGTATTGGCGCTGGCTTTACGACCTGTTCCAGGGCGATCTCGGCGTCTCGGTGACCTATGGCCGACCGGTGCTCGACGTCATTCTCGAACGCTTTCCCCTGACGCTGGAACTGGCGCTGCTGTCGATGATCATCGCCCTGCTGGTCGGCGTCCCGGCCGGCGTCTATGCCGCCACCCACAATGAACAGCCGTCGGATCTCGGGGTGCGGATCATTGCGATGGTCGGCCAGTCGACACCTAATTTCGTGCTCGGCCTGGTGATCATCTACATCCTGTCGGCAGGCTTCGGCATCCTGCCTGTTATGGGCGTGTTCACGCCGATCTGGCAGGACCCGCTGACCAATCTCAGCCAGATGATCCTGCCGGCGATCACGCTCGGATTTGCCTTCGCCGCATCGGTCACCCGGATCTCGCGCTCCGCCATGCTCGATATCCTCAGCGACGATTACGTCCGCACGGCGCGCAGCAAGGGCGCCTCCGCCCGCAGCGTCATTTGGAAACACGCCTTGCCCAATGCGCTGATCCCGGTCGTGACGCTAAGCGGTATCGAGTTCAGCTACCTTCTCGGCGGTGCGGTCATTGTCGAGCAGATCTTCGCGCTGCCAGGCCTCGGCCGGCTGGTCCTCGATGCGATCCTGCAGCGCGACTATGCGCTGGTGCAGGGCACTGTCCTGTTCATCGCCTTCAATGTCATGCTGGTCAATCTGCTGGTCGATCTGGCCTATGCCGCGCTCGATCCGCGCATCCGGCTGGGCGAACGATGATGGCCGTCATGCGTGCGATCTTCGCCCATACCAGCGGCCGCATCGGCGGGGTCATCGTCGTGCTCTTCCTCATCGCGGCAATCCTCGGCGCCATCGGCTGGACCCCGCACGACCCGCTGATGCAATACCGGCTGGACCGGCTGCATGCGCCGAACGGCGTCTACTGGATGGGAACGGATCTCTTCGGCCGGGACGTCGCCAGCCGGCTGATGATCGGCATCGGCCAGTCCTTCACCGTGGCGTTCTTCTCGGTGGCCGTCGCGACGCTGGCCGGAACCGTTCTCGGCCTTGCCGCCGCCTGGCTGGGCCGGCGATGGGACGGCACCTTGATGCGGCTGATGGATATGCTGATGGCGTTTCCGGCGATCCTGCTGGCGCTGCTGATCATCGCCATCATCGGCCCGGGATTGTCAACCAGCGTCATCGCCATCGCCGTCATCTATACGCCGATCTTCACGCGCGTCGTGCGCGGGCCGGCCCTGTCGCTCAAGGAGCGTGAATTCGTCGATGCCGCGCGCACCTTCGGCAGCAGCCAGAGCTATATCCTGTCGCGCCATCTGCTGCTCAATCTGGTCGCTCCGCTGACCGTCCAGGTCACGCTAGCCCTTGCGTGGGCACTGCTGACGGAGGCGGGGCTGAGCTTCCTGGGGCTCGGCACCCAGCCGCCCACCGCCTCGCTCGGCCTGATGCTGAGCGACAGCCGCAACCTGATGGAGACCGCGCCCTGGCTGATGGTGTTTCCGGGGCTCGCCATCATGGTCAGCATTCTGGGCTTCAACCTCTTGGGCGATGCGCTGCGCGATATCTTCGATCCGAAGATGCGGAGGTCATTGATATGACGCCGCTCCTTTCGGTCACCGATCTGCATGTCGGTTTCGGGCGTGATCCGAAAGCCCACGAAGTCGTCCACGGCGTCGGATTCGACCTTGCAGCCGGCGAAACGCTGGCCGTCGTCGGCGAAAGCGGCTCCGGAAAATCCGTGACTGCCCTGTCGATCAACCGGCTGATCGATTTTAGCGGCGGACGGATCACCGGCGGGGCGGTCAGGCTGCGGCGTGCCGACGACACCGTCACCGATCTCGCCACCGCGACCGAGGATCAGTTGACCCGCATCCGCGGCGCCGAAATCGGCATGATCTTCCAGGAGCCGATGACCTCGCTCAATCCGGTGTTGACGATCGGCACGCAGATCGAGGAATCGTTTCGTCTGCATCGCGGGCTGACCGGGCGGCAGGCAAGGGCCGCCGCGAAGGATGCGCTGGACCGGGTGCGCATTCCCGATGCCGCCCGGCGCCTGAAATACAACCCGAACCAATTGTCCGGCGGCATGCTGCAGCGAGTGATGATCGCCATCGCCCTGGCCTGCAGTCCGCGCATCCTGATCGCCGACGAGCCGACCACGGCGCTGGACGTAACGGTGCAGGCGCAGATATTGGCGCTGCTCGCCGAATTGAAGCGCGAAACCGGCATGGCGATGATCTTCATCACCCACGATATCGGCCTTGTTGCCGGGATCGCCGACAAGGTGATGGTGATGCAGGGCGGCAGGGCGGTCGAGCAGGGGGATCTGGACCGGATTCTCGATGCTCCGCAGCATCCC
>JANQMU010000100.1 GCA_028279875.1 Rhizobiaceae bacterium | reverse complement strand
AGGAAGGACATGCTGGTGTATATTCGACGACGAGTGGGCCGATCATGGGCAAATCCGGTCAAATCCCTTCGGGACGAGGCACACTTCGCCCCTGGACATCGTTGCGAAATGCTTGAAGTGGAGGGCACTACGGCGCATTTCGCGCCTTGCCAGGAACGAAGTGTGCCACGCCGGCGCATAGGTTAAAGGGTCACCACAGCCTAGAGGGCCTCGATCCAGTCGGTGACAATATCGGCGATTTCGGCGGTTGTCGAAGGCGACCTCGCGTCACCGGCGATTACATGGTTGTTGGGATCGTCGCTGTCCTCGATCAGCACGATCTCGGTACGGGCACCCCATTTTTCGGCGATGGTTTTCGTCATCTCCGGGTCAACGACGGTGTCCTCTTCGGAAAAAATGAAAAGCGCTGGAACCTGGATATTGTGTATCTCGGCGGCGTTGGCCAATTTGACCAGTTCCGCCATGGGCAGGATTGCAGCCGTCGGATATTCATATGTCCAGTATCGCCGGTGCAGGTCATTGACAGGCTCGAAGGAGCGGCGCTTGCCCTCGGCCAGTTCCGCAAGCTGTTTTGCCCAGGGGCCGGTCAGCAGGCCGGCGGCAGGACTGTTGACCCCGTAATTGGGCGAAATGTTCACAATTCCCGCGACCCCGTTGATCAGTCTCGGCTGGGCGGTGGCCCAGGTGTCCAGGGACCCGCCGGTCGAGGTCGCCATGACAATGACGCGTTCGCCGAGGCGGCGGCCGATCTCCAGCGCTTCGGCCATGTCGTTGACCCACGCCTCAACCGTTGCCTCGCCCATGGCATCCCCGGTTCTGCCGTGCCCGGCCAGCCGTGCATAATAAAGGTTGGCGCCGAGGCGTTCGGCGACGATGTCGGGCAGGGGGCGCACTTCGCCCAATGAGGCGGAAAAACCGTGAATATAGATGATCGAGATGGGTGTCTTTGCCTTGGACAGCGGATAGGCCCAGACGATCTGCTTTTGCAGGCCGTCGCGAATATCGCTGAACCGCGCCTCCCGGTCCTTAAGATAGGTTTCGATATCCTCGCCGATGGCCGCGGGGTCGAAGGTGATGCGCGTGCTGACCTCGGTGCGGGGCCCCGCGAGAAACACCACGACCGCGGCGGCGATCAGCACGACTATCGCATAAAGAAACCATCTCAATCGTCCGCGCTTTGCCATTGTCTTTCCTCGTTTCATTCGGGACTGACCGGTACCATTCAGCGCATATCTACATCAATACTGGGCCGATCGATAACTTCCCGCAGCGCGAAGGCCGAATTGATGCGCACGACATGCGGGAGGGCCGACAGCCACTCCTTGTGAATACGTTCATAGTCCTCAAGATCCCTGGCCGCAACGCGCAGAATATAGTCATATTCCCCGGACATCAGATAGCAAACCAGCACATTCGGACAGCGCTTGACCGCCGATTCGAACTCGCTGAGCGTTTTTTCAAACTGTCCCGACAGCGATATGTGAACGATGGCTATCATGCCATGGCCCAGCGCCCGGTTAGACAGTCGGGCGTGATAGCCGCGAACGACGCCGTTTTTTTCGAGAATATCGAGGCGGCGGGAGCAGGCCGAAGCAGACAGGCCGACGCGGTCGGCAAGGTTGGCATTGGAGATTCGGCCATCCTCCTGCAGCGTTTTCAGAATTGCGATATCGATGGCGTCTAACGTGCTCATTGGTGATTTCTTCGAAAATTATCCAGATAACGAAAGATTATTCGAAATATTGCATAGTTTCCAGTGCTGTTCGCAAGGACATTTCAGCACAAAGATGGTTTTCTACGGGCATGGATATGGAGCGGCACGGGCACCGTGCCCGGCCAAATGGGAGTATGAGAGATGCGCGTTGGCTGCCCGAAGGAAATCAAGGACCACGAGTACCGCGTCGGACTGACGCCGGGGTCCGTGCGCGAATATGTGGCGCATGGACATGATGTTATTGTCGAGAGCAATGCCGGTATCGGTATCGACGCCGATGACGGTGTCTACCAGGCCGCCGGTGCGAAGATCGTGCCGACTGCGCGGGATGTGTTCGAACAGTCAGACATGATCGTCAAGGTCAAGGAACCGCAACCTTCCGAATGGGCGATGTTGCGGGAAGAGCAGTTGCTCTACACCTATCTTCACCTGGCTCCGGACCCTGAGCAGACCAAGGGCCTGCTTGAATCGGGGTGTACCGCGATTGCCTATGAAACGGTGACGGATGACCATGGCGGGCTGCCGCTGCTGGCGCCGATGTCGGAAGTGGCGGGCCGGCTGGCGATCCAGGCCGGCGCGACGGCGCTGCAGAAGGCCAATGGCGGGCGCGGCGTTCTGCTGGGCGGTGTTCCCGGCGTGCTGCCGGGCAAAGTCACCATCATCGGCGGCGGTGTGGTCGGACTGAATGCAGCCAAAATGGCAGTCGGCCTTGGTGCGGACGTCACTATTCTCGACCGCTCGATCCCGCGGCTTCGGCAATTGGACGATATTTTCAACGGCCGTGTCCACACACGCTATTCGACCATCGAGGCCCTGGAGACCGAAGTCTTCTCGGCGGATGTCGTCGTCGGTGCGGTGCTGATCCCGGGCGCCGCGGCGCCGAAACTGGTCAGCCGGGAAATGCTGTCTGGCATGAACAAGGGGGCGGTCATCGTCGATGTGGCGATCGATCAGGGTGGCTGTTTCGAGACCTCGCACGCGACCACCCATTCCGATCCGACATTCGAGGTCGATGGTATCGTCCATTATTGCGTTGCCAACATGCCGGGCGCCGTGCCGGTCACCTCGGCCCATGCGCTGAACAATGCGACCCTTCACTATGGATTGCAGCTCGCCGATAAGGGCCTGCAGGCGATTGCCGAAGACCGGCACCTCAGGGCCGGCCTCAATGTGCATCGCGGCCGCATCACCAACAAGCCGGTGGCCGAGGCGCTGGGTTACGAACTGTCGGAGCCGGCAGCAGCCCTCCGGGTTGCCTGAGGCGCGGATCGGGCGGTCTATTCGTCCGCCCGGTTGATGCGGATGATGTCCGCGTCGGTCAAAGGGTGGATAAAGGTCTCGCTCTGCCCGACCGGCTCGAACCCGAAAGTCTGATAAAGCGGCAGCGCCGCGCCATGATCCAGTGTGCAGGTGCTGACCTTCACTTTGAGCGGATTGAGGCCCCAGGCGGCCTCCAGCGACTGGGACAGGAACCAGCGGCCGAGACCCAGGCCGCGCGCGTGGTCCATCAGGCCGAAATATTCGAGGCTGACGGTTTCGGGATCGGGATTGTGCAGCTCGAAAAAACCGGCCGGCGCGCCGTTCAGATAGAGGACATGGATGGAGGTTGCCGGATCGTGGATGATCTTTCGCAGTGCCGTGTCGTCAAGACGAAGCCGGGCAACCCAGTGATAGTGAAGGCCGGTGCGGTATTGCAGGTAGCGGTAGAAATGCAACGGCATGTCCACCTGCTTCATCAGAGCGACATGCAGGTTGACCGGCATCGGCACGAACAGCTTGGGACGTGATGTCTGTTCCAGATAGGTCACCACGGCCTTGAGCGGCGGGGGTTTCTTCGCCATCAGGTTTTGCCTGTCGCCACCGGCGTCTCCTTCAGCGCACCCCATTCCGACCAGGAGCCGTCATAGAGTGAGACGTCGGACTGGCCGAGCGATTCCAGCGCCAGCGTGATGACGGCGGCGGTAACGCCGGATCCGCAGGTCGTGACCACTGGCCTGGCAATGTCGATTCCGGCCTCCTCGAGCACGGTCCGCAGTTCTTCCAGCGGTTTGAGTTCGCCGTCCCGGGACAGTGAGAAGACCGGAACATTGCAGGCTCCGGGCATATGGCCCGAACGCATGCCCTCACGGGGTTCGGGCTCTTCTCCGATGAACCGGCCGGCGCTGCGGGCATCGGCAATTTGCATGGCCCGGGTGTCGACGATGCGCAGCATCTGGTCCAGCCTGGTGACGGCCTGTTCGTTGTAGAGCGATTCGAATTCGCCGACTGACGGCGTAGCTGGCTCGCTGCTCACGGGGCGGCCGGCCTTTTTCCAATTGTCGAAGCCGCCATCGAGCAGCAGAACGTTTTCCGCGCCCATGGTGCGCAGCATCCACCACACGCGCGGGGCGGTGAACATGCCGAGGGCGTCATAGACCACGATGGTGTCGGCATTCGACAGGCCGAGCCGCGATGCATGGTCGGCGAAAACGGTCGGCGAGGGCAGGGCGTGCGACAGGTCGACTCCGGGTTCCACGATTTCGTCCTGATCGAAGAACACGGCGCCGGGGATATGCGCGTCCTGATGTTCCTGGCGGGCGTTGCGGTTTTGCGCCGGCAAAAACCAGGATGCATCGACGACCTTGGGTCCCTTTGGGCCCAGCCGTTCCTGCAGCCAATCGGCGGAGACGACAAATGCGCTTTTTTCGCTCATGACAGTTCCTCGTTGTGTTCCGGGTCCTCGTTGTGTTCCGGGACCGATTAACCGGGAAATTCGCCGAATCGTATGCGAAACCGGCGGTTTTCGCGGCCCTTCTTTTCTATCTTTCCGATGTGGATTGCCCCGGTTTCGGCGGTCTCGCTGACATGGGTTCCACCGCAGGGCTGGCTGTCGACCGCGGAGTCGCGGCCGATGCACACCAGGCGGATGCGGTCGCTGCTGCGCGGCGGCCGGACGTTTTTCGATTTCACCAGATCGGGATTTGCGTCGAGTTCGGCAAGATCAATCCACTGGGAGAAGACCGGGTGGTTGGCAGAGACAAGTTCCATCAGTTGCGCGCTGATCTCGCCCTTGTCGACCGTCTCGCCCATGTCAAAATCGATGCGGCTTTCATCTTCGCCGACCGAAGCGCCGGTGATCGGAAAGGGACAGACGGCGGTCAGGAGGTGGCAGGCCGTGTGCATGCGCATCAGCTTGTGGCGCCGCGGCCAGTCGATGTGAAGCGTCAGCATTTCGCCGATTTCTGGCACCGGCTGGTCATTGGCGGGCACATGGATGATTTCCGACTTCGACTGGCCGTTGACCGTGGCGGCGATCGCGATGCGCGTTCCGTCGTGCCGCTCCAGAAAACCGGTGTCGCCCGGCTGTCCGCCCGATGTCGCATAGAAACAGGTCTGGTCGAGCAGAATGCCGCCGCGGTCGTTGACGGCCGTCACCGCGGCCTCGGCGGTCGACAGATAGGCATCGTCAATGAACAGGGCCTTTGTATCGGACACGCTCAAACCTCCTCATAGGGCACTGGGATATCGACGCTCTTTTCCATCCATTCGGGAACCGGCAGGTCCTTTGACCGCAGGAATTCGGGGTTGAAGAGCTTCGACTGGTACCGGTTTCCATAATCGCACAGGACGGTCACGATGGTATGTCCCGGTCCCATGTCCCTGGCCAGGTGGATGGCGCCGGCAATGTTAATTGCCGACGAGCCGCCGAGGCAGAGGCCCTGATCCAGGATCAGGTCGTAAATCAGCGGGAATGCGTCGGCATCGAAGACGCGATAGGCGAAATCCGGCGTGAAACCTTCGAGGTTGGCGGTGATGCGTCCCTGGCCGATGCCCTCGGTGATCGACGAGCCTTCGGCCCTGAGTTCGCCATGGGCATAGTAGCCGTAGAGCGCTGCGCCGCCGGGATCGGCGATGCCGATCTTGATGTCCGGGTTCTTCTCCTTGAGGCCGACGCTGACACCGGCCAGCGTGCCGCCCGATCCGACGGCGCAGATGAAACCGTCGACCTTACCCTGCGTGTCACGCCAGATTTCAGGCGCGGTCGTCTCGATATGGGCCTGCCGATTCACGACATTGTCGAACTGATTGGCCCATATGGCGCCATTGGCCTCCTCGGCGTCCATTTGCGCCGCCAGGCGGCCGGACAGACGGACATAATTGTTGGGGTTCTTATAGGGTGCGGCCGGAACCTGCACCAGCTCCGCGCCGAGAACGCGCAGGGCGTCCTTCTTTTCCTCGCTCTGCGTCTCCGGGATCACGATCACCGACCGGTATCCAAGTGCGTTGGCGACCATGGTCAGTCCGATACCGGTATTGCCGGCCGTGCCCTCGACGATGGTTCCGCCGGGGCGGAGCGCACCGTTCTTTTCAGCGTCGCGGATGATATAGAGCGCCGCGCGGTCCTTGACCGACTGACCCGGATTGAGAAATTCGGCCTTGCCGAGGATCGTGCAGCCGGTCAGTTCCGACGCCTTCTTCAGCTTGATCAGCGGCGTGTTGCCGATCCCGTCCAGGACGGTTTGTAATACGGTCATGCGGGTGCCTCGATTGGTTTGCGCCACACTATTTCGGCGATTTTGGATAATCAACTCGCCGTCAGATCATGTCGATGGGCATAAAACCAGAAATGACGTTCGCGGCAATCCGTTGGCGGTGAAATACTATTCCGGCGCATCAGGCTGCCGCCCGCCGCAGGCGTGGTCTATCGCTCGTAGATGATCTGCCGCACATTGACGTTTTCGGCCCTGAAACCGGCTTCACAGTAGTGCAGGTAGAATTCCCAGAGGCGCTTGAAACGCTCGTCGAAACCCAGCGGCTTGATCGAGGGCCAGGCGTCCCAGAAGCGGGCGCACCATTCCGACAGGGTCCGTGCATAGTCCTGCGCGAACTCGCTGTGCCCGGCGAGTTTGAGATTGGCCCGGCGGGCCAGATCCTCAAGAATCTCGAAGGTCGGCAACATGCCGCCGGGAAAGACGTAACGCTGGATGAAATCCGGATTTCGGCGGTAATTCTCGTAAGCCTCCTCGCGAATCGTGATGATCTGCAGCCCGGCGCGGCCGCCCGGTTTGAGGCACTCCTTGAGTTTGGAGAAATAGCCCGACCAGTATTTTTCGCCGACGGCCTCGAACATCTCGATGGAGGCGATATGGTCGTATACCCCGCGTTCCTCGCGATAGTCCTGGAACCTGAGATCGACCCGGTCGCCAAGGCCGGCCTTCTGTATGCGGTTCTGGGCATAGTCGAGCTGTTCGCGGCTGATGGTCAGGCCCGTCACCCGGGCGCCGATTTCTCCGGCAACATATTCGGCAAAACCGCCCCAGCCGCAGCCAATCTCCAGAACATGGCTGTCGGCACCGATGCCGATCGAGTCGGCCAGCGCCTTGTATTTCGCCTTCTGGCCGCTTTGCAGATCGTTGGCGCCGGTCTGAAACAGCGCCGAGGAATAGGTCATGCTTGGGTCGAGCCATTTTTCGTAGAACGCATTGCCGAGATCATAATGCGCCGAGATGTTCTTTTTCGCCTGTTTCTTCGAGTTGGACCGGAACAGGTGGCGCAGCCTTTCGACGACCTTGGCAAGGCCCCGCGCACCGCTGGCGACATGGTTGCCGAGATCGGTATTGACGATGAACAGCTCAAGGAAGGTCGGAATGTCGGGACTTTCCCAATCGCCGTCCATATAGGACTCGGCAACGCCGATCGTGCCGCGTCTGAAGGCGCTGTAAAGCAGGTTCCAATTTTTCAGGACCAGCACGGCTTCGGGGCCGTTTTCCGGACCTTCGATGCGAAATTGGCGGCCGTCGGGTATACGCAGGTTGAGCACGCCGAACTTCATATTGGCCAGGAACCGCATGATGAACTGCGCGCGCAGCGGCAGCCCCTTGAGAAATGCGGCGATATTGCCGGCCGAAACCACCTCGGCGGATGGGTGACTGCCGTCAGTTCTCGAAACGCCCATAAATCCTCCTTTGCACTGCTCCACACAATGCGCCAGATTGTCTGTTGCCCCAATCCCTACGGAAACACGGAACCACCCGCCGGAACAGGCGGACCGGACGGTGCCGCTCCGCCGTATCCATTGTTCATGGTCAGCGGCCGTTGCGCAAGAGGCGCGCGCATACGGCTGGCGTCTGTGGCAAAAATGTCCATGTCTCCCATTTCAGCCGACCGAGGCTTCACTAGGACGGCTCAAATGCCGGACACCACCAGATTGCGTCAGCCAAGTGCGCAGATCGATGCCGTGATCCTGGTGATCTTGCCGTTTTCGACAGTGACATGTTCGCCGACACGGGTCTTGGTTCCGTCGTTGACGGAAACACCCTCGTAAAACAGAGCGCCGGCGCGGTCGGTAAACATCGATTCAAGCAATGTAACGTCTTTCCAAGGCGTCCCGGTTCCCTCGATCATGGCCACCAGTTTATCGGCCCCCTGGACCTGCGTGAAGCCGAGATCCGACACCACCGCGTCATCGAGGCAAGCGCGCATATCCTCCAGATCCGCCGGCTCCTGCCAGGCGTTGAAGTATCGAAGGATCACGGCGCGGGTTGTTTCCCGTGTGTCGCTCATAGGCGCAAAGATAGCACTCCGTTGGGCGATTCCAAGGCCTTACAGCGATTGCAGGAAGCGGATGAGGGCGTTCCGGCTGGCTTCGTCCATGGCGGCAAAACGGTCGCGCGCGGCCTGCGCCTCGCCGCCGTGCCACAGGATCGCCTCGGTCAGGTTGCGGGCCCGGCCGTCATGAAGGAAGAAGGTGTGGCCGTTGACGGTCTCCGTCAGGCCGATTCCCCATAGCGGCGGCGTGCGCCATTCGCGGCCGCCGGCACTGCCGACCTGCTGTCCGTCGGCCAGCCCCGGTCCCATATCGTGCAGCAGGAAATCGGAATAGGGCCAGATCAGTTGGAACGCGTGGGCGGGGTTTTCAGTGTCCCGGCGGGTGACGAATTTCGGCGTGTGGCAGGCAGTGCATCTGGTCCGGTAGAACAGCTCCTTGCCGCGCAACACGTTCGCATCGCCCACATCGCGCCGGCGTGGAACGGCCAGATGGGCTGAATAGAAGGTGACGAGATCGAGCACAGGATCGGGTGCTTCCGTATCGCCGAGGCGCGTCTGGACGCCCGTCGGCTGGGCCAGGCACGCCGTCTGCGCCTCTGTGCAGTCGCCAGCTGGCGCCGGGGTATCCGGTGTGGAGATGCCGATATCGCCGCTGAAAGCGGCGGCATTCTGTGCTCTCAGCGAGGGTTGCGACGCCTTCCAGCCGAACCGGCCGAGGGTGGGCAGGCCGGTATGCGGATCGCGCACCATGGACACCCGACCGGAAATCCCGTCACCGTTCCGGTCCTCGGGGTCGGCATTGGCTTCGATATCGGCCGGGTGGATGGCCTCGATCAGGCCGAGACCGATCATAGGTGGTGCGATGCGCGGAGACAGCGTCGTGTCGTCGGCAAGCGGCCCGTATGCAAGATCGGCGATATGGTATTGCGGCTCGCGAAGGCTGGCGTGCCCGCCATCCGCCAGTTCGACCGGAATTTCATCATAGCGGATGTGGAACCGGCCCTCGGCCGCAAGGCCCGGCACCGCCTTGTCCTGAAGCTGGCCGCCATAGACCGGGTCGGGCAGGTTCAGACCGCCCGCCTTGGCGAGCGCAATCTTCTGAGCAGGGTTTCGCGGCGGTCGCGCCAGCCTGATCAGCATCGACGTGGCATCGGCGGAACCCTCCGGCGGGTGGCCGCGTCCGTCCCGCACGTGACAGCTCTGGCAGGCGCGGGCGTTGAAAAGCGGTCCCAGCCCGTCGGAAGCCTGTGTCGAGGCGGGAGATGAGACCCAGAGTTTTTCGAAGAGGGCATTGCCGAGCTTGAAGTTTTCTTCTCCGGCAAAGCCGATATTGGCCGAAGACCGGGAGAAGGCGTTTGCGTCGATCCGTCGGCCGGACGTGCCGGCGCCACCCTGGCGCGCCTCGTAGCGCTCTGGCCGACTGAAATCCGTCGTCGGTGCGACGGTCGCGGTCACCCGGCGATGATCGGCAGGCGAAAGGTCCGAGCGTCCGGCGCTGACTGCGCCATCGATCACCATCAAATATACAACAATCAAAAAGACGGTCGCGCAAAGCATGCCGCCACTCAGTCGTTTCAAGCGAATGCCCTCGTTGCCATCCCGGCCTGTGTCGGGATGGCCTTGTCGATTGACGACTACTCGAAGACGGCCTCGGGATCGTCGAGACTGTCCGAACCCTCCAGTTCGATGGTGCCGAGATCAAGCGCGGCGATCGCCCGTTCGATCGATCTTGTCTGGTCGATCAGCCCGTCAATGGCGGCCTGCACCACCGCATTGCCCTCGCTGTTGCCTTCACCGATCATCTGATCATAGGCTTCCGTCGTTTCGGCGCGCTTTGCCATGATCTGCATGGCGTCCAGGGTCATGGCGATTTTCGACTGGAGTTCGGTGTCCAGGCCGGCGTCGCGCGCGGCAAGCAGGTCCGATACGGAAGGGCCCTCGATCAGCGATCCATCGGTCCGCCGATAGGTTCCCAGATAGACGTTTTGAATGCCTACCACGTCGTAAAGATGGGAATTGTGGGTGTTGTCCGAGAAACAATCATGCTCTTCCTCGGGGTCGTTGAGCAGCAGGCCGAGTTTCATGCGCTCACCCGCCAATTCGCCATAGGAGAGCGAGCCCATGCCGGTCAGGATGACGGCCAGGGATGCCTGCGGGTCCAGCTCAAGCGCCTTGCGCGCGGCGCCGTCGGCGGCCCAGTTCTGCGTCATCTCGGTCAAATCGGTGACCAGCAGCTCGGTGGCCGATTTCAGATATTCGCGCCGGCGGTCGCAATTGCCGTTGGTGCATTGTTCCAGCGAGAAGTCGGTATGGGGCCGGTCGCCCGCGCCCGGGCCGGTGCCGTTGAGATCCTGGCCCCACAGGAGGAATTCGATCGCATGATAGCCGGTCGCCACATTGGCTTCGACATCGCCGGCCTCATGCAGCGACTCGGACAGAAACTCCGGCGTGATGGAGGCGACGGAAACGGACCGGCCGTTGATCTCGATGGTCGGATTGGCGATGATATTGGCCGTGTACAGGCTGTTTTCGTCGCTTTCCGAACCGTAGCTCGCATCGACATAGTCAATCAGGCCCTCATCCAGCGGCCAGGCATTGACCCGGCCCTCCCAGTCGTCCACGATCGCGTTGCCGAACCGGTAGACTTCCGTTTGCTGATAAGGAACGCGGGCCGCGATCCAGGCTTCCTTCGCGGCGTCCATGGTCTCGGCGGACGGCTTGGCCAGGAGCGCGTCGATTGCGTTTTCGAGCGCCCGGGCCGTCGTCAGCGAATCCTCATATTTGGCATGGGCAATATCGGCATAGGTGTCGATCACGGAAGCGGCATTGGTTTGGGCCTTCGCTGCGGTCAGTCCGGCCAATGAAAGGACCAGGCTGAGAGCGATCGCATGAAGGGCTGATCCGGTCTGGGGCCTCACGTCTTTCTCCATTTTCTGAAAAGTTTTCCGGCGTTGCAGTCGAATAGCGTCTTAATTGACATATTAAGTTGCGTCAAATAGTATAGTTTTGAACGATTCCAATTAAAATCAAGGGATTATGCGATATTCGCCCGGTCGCTTCTGGGTGGCGCGCAAACCACCGTTGACGCTTGAAAAGATGTTGGCGGATAACGGCTCGTACCGGCTCGCAGGCCGCGGTGCGCAGCCGTCCATTCCCGCAAAAGGCCTGTGTGATCCATGCGCTGTGAGGATTGATCTTGAAACCCGTGATCCACCTTGTCGAGGGCCCCGTCGGGGCCGGCAAAACGACATACGCCATCAGTCTGTCCCGGGACTTGCGGGCGCCGGTCCTCAACCTTGACGACTGGATGGTGACGCTGTTCAGAGCCGACCGGCCGCAGGACGATTTCATGGGCTGGTATGTCGAGCGCAAGCAACGCTGCCTGGACCAGATCTGGAAGGTGGCGCGTGACCTCCTTCGGTGCGGCAGCGACGCCGTCCTCGAACTCGGCCTAGTCCGACAACGGGACAGGCAGGCCTTTTATGCGCTGGCCGATGCCGCGCAGGTCGGACTGCGTATTTATCTGTTGGATGCCCCCGAGCCGGTCAGACGATCAAGGGTCCGGCGGAGGAACAGGGAAAAGGGCGAGACATTCAGCATGGACGTCTCCGACGCGATGTTCGAGCTGGCCAGCGGCCTGTGGGAAACACCCGGGCCGGAGGAACTGGAGGCGCGGGCGATCCAGTGCATCGACACGACTGCGGATGGGGCCGATGTCGGCTGATCGGACCAACCGCCGTGGTGTAGGGGTATGTGTTGAATTTACATTTAACAACAATTGTTTACACGATGGTTCGCGGCTTCCTTTCGGGGGCGGTATCGAATGCGCTGCCAGATCCCGGATGGCGCGTTCACGCTTATGTTGGAAGAGGTCGGAAACTTTCGTTTCCGAAAGTTGGAGTGCCTCGAGGGTGCTCATGATCTTAAGCTGGTGCGCTCTCTGGCATGCTAAGCGGCCATAGCCTGCAGGCCCAGCGAACGAGATCGGCCAAAAGGTCGGCCAAGAACGGTGCTGCCACAATTCAAGCTGCTGGTTTTCAATCGCTATTTGTGTTTCCTGATCGGCCATTGCTCAGGGTGTCGCATGGCTTTAATATTGACCATTGAAGCGGCCAGATTTTCTGAATCGCTTGAACAGCACAAGCGTGAGCCTGCATGACAGCGGCGTGATGGTGGCCTTAGGCTTGTCAGCCACTGCATGCTCGCCGGCGCGCGCGGTGCTGCGTCTGGCGGCGGCAGACATCTCGCTTGACAGCATGATGCTACGTCAGAATCAGTTTTCCGAACCTACGGGCTTCGTATTTTGATTTGTCGAGGCTAGCTATTTTGTCGCCAAATTGCTCTAAATCGATCCCCATTGGCGGTTTGCCATGAAGATAGTAGCAGTCTCGGACCGTCAGATATTCTCTATCAGTCGCGCCTTCGGCAAACGCGGTGTCGGTTAGGTCGGAGCCCGTGATTTCCACCTTTGGCTGCGCGTGCCTGATGAGGTCAAGGCCTTTTAAGCTACAGTTTTTCATCGTCGTTTTGTGACCAAACCGGCGGGCATGAATGTCGCATTTGATGAACTCGCAGCGAAAATAGGTGTACCTGTGTCCCGCCGGAATCTGTGTCCTTTCAAATCGTATATCCTTGAAATATACGCCGCGAAGATAGGCATAGTCTTCAAAATTCGGGTCTGATTCCTTCACAGCAAAGCCATCGACATTCACGACGTCCTGTCGGGCTCTGGCGTCCTCGTTCAAAAACCGGGCGATCTTTACGAGATAGGTCGGTCCGGAATTCCTGATTTTTTTGTTGCAAAGGAAATCCGCGAGAACAAGCTGGGAGGGTTTCGAAAACGGGCCTTGATGATCGGACGCGAGAGATGTTAGCAGAGCGGTTCCGGCGACCGTGTCCGACTTATCTCCCGCTCCGATTAACGCCACCGATTTGTGAAACAATTCGCCCTGGCTTGTTTCAGTGGCCGCGCGAAGCTGCTGCTCATTCCGTTTGCCCTGCGCGATCGCTTCATTGGCCTGTTTGTCGAGGGCCCTGGATCTTATCCAGGCCAGATAGATCCCCAGAAAACCGGCTGTGGCAAGCGCAACATTGCGGACGAATTCAGACCGGATCTTACTCAGTTCAGCGTTCTTGGCAGCATGGATCCAGTTTGCAATTTCCGGAACCACAATTGCTGCGATGGCCACAGCTATTATTATAAAAACGACCGCAAAAATCGTGACTGTTTCAGAGAATGTGGAGCCGTTTTTCTTCCTATCCATCCTGTCCCCCCAAAGAAAAACCCTCACAAAATCATAGTCACAACTCACAGTAATTGACAATGCAACCGGAGAGGGCGGCGTGACGGTGTTCTCAAGTTTGTCCGCCGTTGCGCTTCACAGATGGCGAACTATGCAAGCGGCGCTCGGTGGCGATCAATCGACAGACCCCAAACCAGGCACACTAAACTCATTTGGTGCTCGGTTTTCCGGATGTGAGGTAAGTCATGTCCGCAAGGTTGGCCGGGTTCAAGCGCATTCGAACCCCGCTCGGCGCTTTTCGAAACAACGCTTCCGGCACGATTACATGCTCTTGTTGTTCTACAGCACTTTCGGCGACCTCAGATCTGGAGGCACGTTTCGATTGATATTTGCATCGGTTTTGTTGGATTACTTTTCGCCGTCGGGACCCGCATTTACACTCCGCAAGCCGTTCGATTGTAGTGCGTTTTGTAGTGCAAAACTCAAGAATTAGTCCAGCCAAGCACAATCGCGACTGCGAAAATGCAGAAAATTCAAAGAGTTATGGAGAAATTGGTGGCTCCCCGGGCCGGATTCGAACCAGCGACCAATTGATTAACAGTCAACTGCTCTACCACTGAGCTACCGGGGAACAATCCATGTTGCATGGTGCGAAGGGGCGTATAACAAAAGAAATTCGGCATTGCCAAGCGATTTTATCAAAAAAGTCTGTCGGTCTTGAACAAGATGCGGCAAAGCCCAAATGGAAAACGCCCCGGTGGTGCCTGGCAGGGCGCCGTGTGTGGGTCGGGAAGGCGGGCTGATGGCCGGTAGCAACATAGATGACGATGCGGCGATACCGCACCCCGGAAAGGTGCTGCGGATCGGCAAGTGGCAAATCCGGCTGCCGCGAAACCGGCTGCTGCGCACGGTCATTGGGGTCGGTTTCATCCTCGGTGGCATTGTCGGGTTTCTGCCGGTCGTCGGCTTCTGGATGATCCCGGTCGGGCTGCTGATCCTGTCCAATGATATTCGTGTGGTGCGGCGCTGGCGGCGCAGGCTGGCCGTGTGGGCCGGACGGCGCGGCAAAGGCAATGGCGATGTCGGCGAAACGGACCGGGGATAGCCGGCCTCGGCAAATCCGGTTTTTTCCAATGGCGCCCTTGCCAATCCCCCTGTTTCCTTTTAAGTGCGAGCGGCTGTCGCGCGCCGGCGGTTTCGGGGCCTCGTGGCGGAATGGTTACGCAGAGGACTGCAAATCCTTCTATCCCGGTTCGATTCCGGGCGAGGCCTCCAATCATCCCATATGTCAGCGGTCTTTCCTTGTGATCCCCGCCGTTCCGGGTCGTTCTGGCATGGCGGCAGGTGAAACCTGTTCCGGTCGTGCATCGATTGCTTGAACATGCGATGAAGCGGCATTAAGACCCTAATCGAGAGCAATCGGAGTGATCGCATGGGTATCGATTTCGACTTGGCGCGCACCAAAATGGTCGACAATCAGATTCGCACGACGGATGTGACATCCCATGCCGTTCTGGACGCCTTTCAGTCGGTCGCGCGGGAGGAATTCGTGCCCTCGAATTTTCGCGCTCTCGCCTATATCGATGATGATATCCCGATTGCCACGGACGGTGGCGGGAGGCCACAGCGCTATCTGATGGAGCCGTCTCCGCTGGCGAAACTTCTGCAATTGGCGGATGTGCGCAAGGACAGCGTCGTCCTCGAGATCGGTTGCGGCACGGGATATGCATCGGCGCTGTTGTCGCTGATCGCCGATTCCGTAGTTGCGCTGGAATGCGATGAGGCGCTGGCCGGGCAGGCGGCGGAAACATTGTCGCGACTGGGCTATGACAATGTCGCGGTGGTGACCGGCGATCTGGAAGCCGGCTATCCGCCCGAGGCGCCCTATGACGTCATCATGATCGGCGGCGCCGTCGAGGAACTGCCAAGGGTGCTGTTCGACCAGATGCGGGACGGTGGCCGGCTCGTCGTTGTCGAGGGACATGGCAACGCGTCGCGGGCCAATCTCTACGTGCGGGAGGGCGGGTACACCGCGCCGCGCCACGGTTTCAACACATCGGTCAAACCGCTGCCAGGCTTTGCCAAGGCCGAAACATTCGTGTTTTAGCCCGTGTGACCATTGAACCTTGTTGTGGTTTCTCGGTAACATCTCCGGCTATTGTGGGACTGTGACGGACAGCGCCATTGTAACCGCGTGCGTTAGGCATAATATCAGCGCATGTGATATTAGGGACGCATCGGGATCGGAACGGACGCCGTTGGCTGCCAATTGGGGATTTTCACATTGTTCAGTACGCGTAAGACACTGTTTTTCACGGCGGCGCTGACCGCCCTGGCCCTGACGCCGGTGGCCGCATCAGCCGAAACCATCCAGGGGGCATTGGCGAAAGCCTACAAGAATAACCCTGATCTGAATGTCGCACGGGCCGGCCTGCGGGCCACCGACGAGGGTGTGGCGATCGCGAAATCAGGGTACCGTCCGACGGTTTCGGCGACCAGCAGCGTCTCGAGAACGCAGACGCAGGTCGGTGGCACTAGCCTCACAACCAATTCCACCGCCAGTTCTGTGGGCATGAGCTTTACGCAGTCCCTGTTTGACGGTTTCCAGACCCGCAACAATGTCCGGGCGGCCGAGGCCAGCGTCTATGGCGGACGCCAGGACCTGATCAATACGGAAATGTCGATCCTGCTGTCGGCGGCGCAGATCTATGCCAATGTCATCCGCGATGCGCAGATCGTGCGCGTGCGACAGCAGAACCTGGAGTTCCTGCGCGAGCAGCGCAATGCGGCGCAGGCGCGCTTCGACGTTGGCGAGGGGACGCGGACCGATATCGCGCTGGCCCAGGCGCAGTTGGAATCGGCCCGAGCATCGCTGCTTGCTGCCCAGGCGCAGTATAAATCCAGCGTTGCCGTCTATGTGCAGATCGTCGGTGTTGCGCCGAAGAACCTGAAGAAGCCCCGGCCGCTGAGCCGTGTTTTGCCGTCTTCGACGCAATCGGCGGTGCAGATCGGCCTGAGGGAGCATCCGACGGTCCGCAGCGCGCAGTTTGCGGTTGACGCCGCGGCCTTCTCCGTCAAGGCGAATGAGGGCACCCTGTTGCCCAGCGTGGCCTTGTCCGGCTCCGTCTCCCATGCCGATGGCGGTACCAATACAAGCAGTGTCACGGCAACCCTGAGCGTTCCGATCTATCAGGGAGGCGCGGCATCGGCGAGGGTGCGGCAGTCGAAGGAATCCCTTGGGCAGGCACGCATCCAGGTCGATTCCGTGCGGCGCACTGTGGAGCAGAACATCGTGACATTCTGGGCGCAGCTGGAAGCATCGAAAGCTTCCATCGCTGCCAACCGGGCGCAGGTCGAGGCGGCGAAGCTTGCCCTTCAGGGAGTCGTCGAGGAACGCAAGGTCGGGCAGAGCACGACGCTTGATGTTCTCGAGACTCAGACAACTGTTCTCAATGCCCAGGAATCCCTGGCGCAGTCAGAGCGTGATGCCGTCGTCAACAGCTACAGTCTGATGAACTGGATCGGCCGCCTGACCGTCGAGCGTCTGAAGCTCAAAGTCGCCAGATACCGGGCGGCAGATCACTACAAAGCCGTCAAGGACAAGTGGTTCGGGCTTCGCACCGTCGACGGCCGATAGCACTGCACCGCCGTACAGCCGTCATCGGCGGCGGGAATCTGTGTACCGGTGCGGCGAAAATTTCGCGTGGGATTCTTTTCTGCTTTTCAATAGCATAGACTGTGTTTGTGATTCGGCCTCGAAGCGGGCTTCAATGGGCCGGATGGATGCGGCTTATTTCGAGGAACGCCATGGCACAGGCAAATTTGGCACGCGAGCCAAGCATGGAAGAAATTCTGGCTTCCATTCGCAAGATTATCGAGAGCAACGATCCGGCTGATGCCGGCAGCCCGGGTCCGCCGGAGGAAACCGACGGTGCGACGGATGCCGTGCCGGCCGATTTGCCGGAGCGGCCGCTGTCGCTGCTGAACCGGGTTTCGGTGGAGACCGAGGACGTAGCTGATCCGGTATCTTTGGAACCGGCGCAAATCGAGGGACAGGCCGAGCCGGACCGGCCGGAACCGCTGGCGCCGATGCGCCCCGGCCTGGACCCGCCTGTTGTGAACGATCCGTCGCCCGAGGATGACCAACCGGCGGAGGCGGCCCCGGTGGATGACGGCGCTGATGCGCCGGTTTCTCTTGCCGATGTTGCGGCGGATACGCGCACGGCTGTCTCCCATGAGGACTCCGAACCGGACAATGACCTGGTCGTCCCGCCAACGGCCGAAGATCAGATTGAGCAGGAAAGCACGGATGAGGCGGGTGACCCGAACACAGCGGATGTCCAAAACGACTCCGGCACCAGCGATCAGCGGGCACTGATTTCGCCTGCGGCCGGTGCCCGGGTGGCGGCATCCTTCGACCATCTCAGCCAAGCCGTATCCAGCGGACCGTCGCGCTCCTTCGATGAAATCGCCGAGGACATGCTGCGTCCGATGCTGCAGCAGTGGATGGACGACAATCTTCCGACACTGGTCGAGCGGCTGGTGCGCGAGGAAATCGAGCGGGTGGCGCGCGGTCGGTAGGCGTCGCCGGCTCGCCCCGGCCGGTGCTGTACAAGGGGCGTTTTCAATAGGATGCTCGCTGAAAATCGAGGTCATGCTCGCCCGGTGCCACGGGGACTGTTGCGGCCGGCCTGAATTGGCTTGAACGGAGCGGGCTGTGCGGCTACACCGGCCTCACCATCCCTTTTTTCTTGGTACGACCCGATGCTCGACAAAAACTACGACGCTGCGCAAAGCGAACCGAAAATCGCGAAACGCTGGGACGAGGCCGGGGCTTTCAAGGCGGGTGCCGGCGCCGATCCGGATGCCGAGCCGTTCAGCATCGTCATTCCGCCGCCCAATGTGACCGGCTCGCTGCATATGGGGCATGCGCTCAACAACACGCTGCAGGATATCCTCGTTCGCTTCGAACGCATGCGCGGCAGGAATGTGCTGTGGCAGCCGGGCATGGATCATGCGGGGATCGCCACCCAGATGGTGGTCGAGCGCCAATTGATGGAAAGACAGCAGCACCGGCGGACGCTTGGCCGCGATGAATTCGTCAAGAAGGTCTGGGAATGGAAATCGGAGTCCGGCGGCGCGATCGTCAACCAGTTGCGGCGCCTGGGTGCATCCTGCGACTGGTCGCGGGAGCGCTTTACGATGGACGACGGCCTTTCCAAAGCCGTTCTTGAGGTTTTTGTCACGCTCTATCGGGAAGGCCTGATCTACAAGGATAAAAGGCTGGTCAATTGGGACCCCAAATTGCACACGGCGATCTCGGACCTGGAGGTCGAGCAGGTCAAGACGAACGGCAAATTGTGGCATTTCCGCTATCCGCTGGAGGAGGGGGTCAGCTACCGGCATCCCGTTGCGTTCGATGGCGACGGAAAACCGACGCAATGGGAGACCCGTGATTATCTGGTGGTGGCGACCACCCGGCCCGAGACCATGCTCGGCGATACCGGAGTCGCCGTGCATCCGGACGATGCGCGCTACGCCGATATTGTCGGCAAGCATGTCATCCTGCCGCTCGTCGGTCGCCGCATTCCCATCGTTGCCGACGAATACCCTGACCCGGAAGCGGGAACCGGCGCGGTCAAAATGACGCCTGCCCATGACTTCAACGATTTTGAAGTGGGCGCGCGGACCGGATTGCGTGCGGTCAACGTGATGACACGGGACGGCCATATCACGCTGAAGGACAATGCGGATTTTCTGGAAGCCGTGCCGCCCTCGGACATGCTGACACGAACGCTCGACGACTATGACGGCGGCGAACGTTTTGCCGTGCGCAAGGCGATCGTTGCGCGCATGGAGGAAGACGGTCTGCTCGACAAGGTCGAGGACCATGAGCATATGGTTCCGCATGGCGACCGCGGCGGCGTGCCGATCGAGCCCTATCTGACGGATCAATGGTATGTCGACGCCAAGACCCTGGCACAGCCGGCTATTGCATCGGTCCGGGAGGGCAGAACCAAATTCGTCCCGAAGAACTGGGAGAAGACCTATTTCGAGTGGATGGAGAACATTCAGCCCTGGTGTATTTCCCGACAATTGTGGTGGGGACATCAGATTCCGGCCTGGTATGGACCGGACGAAAAGGTGTTTGTCGCCCATACGCAGGAGGAAGCCGCTGCGGCTGCTGCTGAGCACTATGGCAAGCCGGTCGAACTGGTGCGCGACGAGGACGTGCTGGACACCTGGTTCTCGTCGGCCCTCTGGCCATTTTCGACGCTTGGATGGCCGGAGCAGACGCCGGAACTCAAAACCTATTATCAGACCGACGTGCTGGTCACCGCCTTCGACATCATCTTTTTCTGGGTCGCCCGGATGATGATGATGGGGCTCCACTTCATGAAGGACAAAGACGGAGCACCGGTTGAGCCGTTTCATACGGTCTATATTCACGCGCTGGTGCGGGACAAGAACGGCGCCAAAATGTCCAAGTCGAAGGGCAATGTCATCGATCCGCTGGAACTGATCGATGAATATGGCGCCGACGCCTTGCGGTTCACGCTGGCCATCATGGCCGCCCAGGGTCGCGATGTGAAGCTCGACCCGCAGCGTGTCGCGGGGTATCGGAATTTCGGAACGAAACTGTGGAACGCCACCCGTTTCGCCGAGATGAACGGTGCCGCCCCGTCGGACGACTTCGATCCCACCAACCCGGTTTTGATGATCAATCGCTGGATCCTGACGGAGCTTTCGCATGCGGTGCGCGATGTGACGGACGGCATCGAGACCCTGCGTTTCAACGAGGCGGCCGGCGCCGCGTACCGGTTTGTGTGGAACACATTTTGCGACTGGTATCTCGAACTGCTCAAGGCGGTGATGAGCGGTGAGGATGAGGCGGCCAAGACCGAGTCGCGGGCCTGCGCCGCGCACGTGCTCGATGAAATCTACAAATTGCTGCACCCCTTCATGCCGTTCATGACCGAGGTGCTGTGGGACCACCAGCACGGCCGGCGCGGCCTCCTGTGTCATGCGCGCTGGCCCACCGCCTTGTATCGGGACGAAGAGGCGGCCGATGAGATCAACTGGCTTGTCGAACTGGTCTCCGGACTGCGCTCTGCCAAGGCCGAGATGAATGTTCCGCCCTCGGCCACGGCGCCTCTTGTCGTCGTGGGCGCGAGCGACGAAACATCCACCTGGCTGCTGCGCCATGATCCGGCGATCAAGCGCCTGGGCCGGGTCGAGGATATCATTCTGGAGGAAGAGGTACCCAAGGGGGCCGCGCAGATCGTCGTGCGCGAGGCGACCTTTTGTCTTCCGCTCGGCGCGCTGATCGATCTGGATGCTGAAAAGGCGCGCATCGAAAAGGCGCTCGGCAAGGCGGATTCCGATATCGGCAAGATTGGCAAGAAGCTGCAAAACGAGAAATTCGTCGCCAATGCACGAGCCGAAATCGTGGAAGCCGAGCGGCAGAAGCTGGTCGATCTCAACGCCCAGAGGGAGAAACTGGCAGCCGCGTTGCAGCGGGTTGAGGACGCCAGGTAAAATACTACCGGCGGGCGAAATTCCCGCGCTCGGGGCCGGTCTCTACGCACCGACCCCTATATTTTAACTATAATTTCGACATCCCGCTGATATTTGTGGCGATTTAGCAACACTTTTTTGGGAAAGGTTTGCTATGACCGCTGAGGATTGGCGTTGCCCATTTCCCGCCACAAAACCGGCGCATCGGTCACCAGCATCGGCGCTGCGGTTTGAAGTTTGCAGAATGCCGTTTTGAGGATCCTGATGGACGCCAAGACTTTCGACAAATCCAAGCTCCCCAGCCGCTACACAACCTCCGGGCCGGAGAGGGCGCCACACCGCTCATATCTTTATGCAATGGGTTTGTCGGCCAAGGAAATCAACCAGCCACTGGTCGGCGTTGCCAGCTGCTGGAACGAGGCCGCACCCTGCAACATATCCCTGATGCGCCAGGCGCAAGTGGTCAAGAAAGGCGTGGCCGCGGCCGACGGAACGCCGCGGGAATTTTGTACCATCACCGTAACTGACGGCATCGCCATGGGGCACCAGGGGATGAAATCGTCTCTCGTGTCGCGTGATGTGATTGCCGATTCGGTAGAACTGACCATGCGCGGTCATTGCTACGACGCGCTGATCGGGCTGGCGGGGTGCGACAAATCCCTGCCCGGGATGATGATGTCGATGGTCCGCCTCAATGTGCCGTCGATCTTCATTTATGGCGGCTCGATCCTGCCGGGCACCTTCAAGGGCCGACAGATTACCGTACAGGATGTTTTCGAGGCGGTCGGCCAGCACTCGGTCGGCGATATGTCCGACGAGGATCTGGCCGAGATCGAACAGGTCGCCTGTCCGTCGGCGGGCTCGTGCGGCGCCCAGTTCACGGCCAACACGATGGCGACCGTTGCCGAGGCCATCGGCCTGGCGCTGCCCTATTCCTGCGGCGCGCCGGCACCCTATGAGATTCGCGACCGCTTCTGTTTCGCATCGGGCGAGAAGGTCATGGAACTGATCGCCAGGAATATCCGGCCGCGCGATATCGTGACCCGGAAGGCGCTGGAGAATGCGGCGGCCGTGGTCGCCGCCTCGGGCGGGTCGACAAACGCGGCGCTGCATCTTCCGGCGATCGCCCATGAGTGTGGAATCGAGTTCGATCTTTTCGACGTCGCGGAAATCTTCAGGAAAACGCCCTATGTCGCGGATCTGAAACCGGGCGGTAAATATGTGGCCAAGGACATGTTCGAGGCGGGCGGAATTCCGCTGCTGATGAAATCCCTGTTCGACGGTGGCTACCTGCATGGCGACTGCATGACGGTGACAGGAAGGACGATTGCCGAAAACATGGAATTCGTCGAATGGAACGGCGACCAGGATGTCGTCCGACCGACCAGCGATCCCATCACCGTGACCGGCGGAGTCGTCGGGCTGAAGGGCAATCTGGCGCCGGAGGGCGCCATCGTCAAAGTAGCCGGCATGGCGACCCAGACATTTACCGGGCCGGCGCGCTGCTTCGATTCGGAAGAGGAGTGCTTTGAGGCTGTCACGAATCGCAACTACAAGGAAGGCGAGGTCATCGTCATCCGCTATGAGGGGCCGAAAGGTGGACCGGGGATGCGGGAAATGCTGTCGACCACGGCCGCATTGTACGGGCAGGGCGTTGGCGACAAGGTCGCCCTGATAACGGATGGGCGGTTTTCCGGCGCGACGCGCGGATTTTGCATCGGTCACGTCGGTCCCGAAGCGGCCGTCGGCGGACCGATCGGATTGCTCAAGGATGGCGACATTATCGAAATCGATGCGGTGGCAGGGACGATCGACGTCAAGCTCAGCGATGCCGAGCTTGCGCAGCGTCGGGAGGCCTGGAAGCCGCGTGAGACGGACTACACGTCCGGTGTTCTGTGGAAATACGCCCAAACGGTGGGAACGGCGCAAAAGGGCGCGGTCACCCATCCGGGCGGCGCGAAAGAAAAACAGTGTTATGCAGATATCTAGTTTAATGTTTGGGCGCGTTTTTGCCTGTCTCGTCGCTGTCTCGCTCGGTGCCACGGCGCCGGCCTTCGCTTTCGATCCCGATTCGGGCATCAGCGAAAAGTCCGGTCCGCGCGTTTTGTTCAAATTCGGCTTTTCC
This sequence comes from Rhizobiaceae bacterium, assembly GCA_028279875.1. GTDB lineage: Bacteria > Pseudomonadota > Alphaproteobacteria > Rhizobiales > Rhizobiaceae > Hoeflea_A. Next base: position 950 of record JANQMU010000100.1, on the reverse strand, counting down.
GCCTATAAGCGCGGCAAGAAGGATGATGCTGTGGAGGCCTACCGGCACGCTGCCGATCAGGGGCATCGCGGCGCGCGCTGGGCGCTCGCCAATATGTATGCCGCCGGCGACGGAGTCGTCGAAGACGATTATGAGGCCTTCAAGATCTACGATCAGATCACCCGCCAGGGGGTCGAGCCCGGGTCGCGGGACACGGGATATTTCGTCCATGCGCTGTTGTCGCTCGCCGGCTATTACCGGCGCGGCATTCCCGACAGCCCGGTTCGCGCCGACCTTGCCCAGGCGCGCGAGCTGTATTTTCATGCCGCGTCTGCTTTTGGCGTGCCCGAGGCGCAGTTCCAGCTGGGGCGCATGATTCTCCTCGGCGAGGGCGGCAAGAACGATATTCGCCAGGCCAAGAAGTGGCTGAACCGGGCCCGCAAGGCGGGACATCCCGGTGCATCGGCCCTGTTCGGCAATACGATTTTTCAGGAAGGTCACACGGTTCGCGGACTGGCCTATATGACGGTCGCGCTGGAGCGGGCCCAATCCTCCGACAGGGAGTGGATTCGGGAGATTCAGGAACAGGCCTTTTCGGTCGCCGAGGAAGCCGACCGCCGCACCGCCATGGCGATGGCCGAAAATATGCTGACCAAAGGGTCCAAATGAGCCGTTGAACGGTCGGCCTTGCAGTCAATCACTCAGAGCCCGTTCGGGAATTAACGACTGGTTTGGCGCAGCCAGTTTTGAGGGTTTTTTGCCGAAAGGACGACGCCGCAGGCTGGGTGCCTGTCAGGCGGCCTTTCGGCAAAAAGCACCAAAACTGGCCGCGTCCTTGCGGATTGCGCCTATTTTGCCCACTACCGGCGCGCTTGATCTCGAAATGGCCACCAGCCGTTCCTTCGATCAATCGCTTGATATTGAACAAAATAGGCACAACCAAACCAATCGTTAATTCCCGAATGGGCTCT
>JANQMU010000073.1 GCA_028279875.1 Rhizobiaceae bacterium | reverse complement strand
TTCGGGCCCGGTGCCTTTTGGGGGCCGGGCGCTTTTGGCCCCTGGACGTCGTTGGCCTGCCCTTGTGGTGGGACAGCACCACGGCGGGCAGCCCGCCTCGCAAGAGACCAAAAGCACCTCGGTCAAATGAACCAATCTAAGCACAACTCGCTCTAGGCTATCCATGTCCGTCATCGACGAATTCACTGCGGATCAGCAACTCGCCTCTCCCTTGAGCAAGCCGCAAAAGGCCGCGGCCATCCTCATCGCGATGGGCAAGCCGGTGGCCGGCAAGCTGCTCAAATTCTTCGCGCCTTCCGAATTGCAGACGATCATCGGATGCGCACAGTCGCTCCGCAGCGTGCCGCCGCAGGAACTGGAAGACGTGGTCAGCGAATTCGAGGATCTGTTCAGTGAAGGCGCCGGCCTGATGGACAATGCCCAGGCGATGGAGGGCATTCTGGAGGAGGGCCTGCCTCCGGAAGAGGTCGACGGGCTTTTGGGGCGGGAGCAGAAGCTGGCGACCTCGGATACGACGATCTGGGAACGCCTGCAGGAGGCTGACCCGGCCTATGTCGGTCAGTTCCTGGCCGGCGAGCACCTGCAGACCGTCGCCTATGTGGTGTCGATGCTGCCGCCACCCTTTGCCGCAAAAACACTCATTGAACTGCCGGCCGAGCGACGCGCCAATATTGTCCACCGGGTCGTCAACATGAAACCGGTCAATCCCAATATCGCCGATATCATCAAACAGCGCGTGGCGCAGTTGCTGGACGATATGGAGGGCGATCAAAACTCGGCGGTGACCAATCGGGTGGCCGAGATGATGAATGAGCTCGAAAAGCCGGTCGTCGATGCGCTGATGGGAGAACTGGAGACGATCAGTTCGGAAGATGCGGCCCGGGTCAAACCGAAGGTGTTTCTCTTTGACGACATATTGTCGATGCCGGCGCGCAGCCGCGTCAATCTGTTCAACGATCTCAGCAGCGACAGCATCACGCTTGCCCTTCGCGGCGCCGAGGAGTCGTTGAAAGAAGCCATTCTGTCGTCCATCAGCGCCCGCCAGAGGCGGATGATCGAGGCCGACCTGGCGGACGGTGCGGGCAATGCCACTGCACGCGATATTGCCGTTGCCCGCAGATCGATCGCCCAGGAGGCCATCCGGCTCGCCTCCCTCGACATGATCACACTGAAGGAAGACGAGCAGGAAGCGGCCGCCTGACCGTTTCGGCGTTCGCCACGGAAAGCAAGCGATGTCCGATGATCAGGACAAGGAAAGCAAAACCGAGGAACCGACCGAGAAGAAAATTCGCGACGCCATCGACAAGGGCAATATCCCCTTTTCGAAGGAAGTTCCGATTTTCGCGTCCTCGGCGGCCATCCTGGTCTTCTTTATTTTCTTCATGCCCTACGGCGCCTCCTATCTGGCGCGCTCGCTGACCGATATTTTCGAGAAGGCCGACACATGGTCGCTGGCCAGCGGTGACGATACCGTCTCCCTGTTTCACCATATCTTCTGGGAAAGCAGCCATTTCATGCTGCCGGCATTCGCCCTGATGATGACGTTCGGTGTCGCCGCGTCGGTCATGCAGAATATGCCGCGACCGGCGCTCGACCGGATCAAGCCGAAATTTTCACGGGTTTCGCTGTCCAAGGGCCTGCAACGTATTTTCGGTCCGCCAGGGCTTGTCGAATTCGCCAAATCGATCACCAAGATCATGGTCGTATCATCGATTATCGCGGTCTCGCTGACCGGCGACTTCTTCGACTCGCTGAACGGCATGTTTTCCGATCCCGGCACGATTCCTGAGCATATGGTCGGGGCCGCACGGGAAATCTTCGTCATCATCTTGATCGCCACGGCGCTGCTGGCCATCGCCGATCTGTTCTGGTCGCGCCATCACTGGCGCACTGAACTGCGCATGACGCGCCAGGAACTGAAGGACGAGATTAAACAATCCGACGGCGATCCGATCGTCAAGGCCCGGCAACGTTCGCTGGCCCGCGACCGCGCACGCAAACGGATGATGTCCGAGGTGCCGCGCGCCACGCTGGTGATTGCCAATCCAACCCATTTTGCCGTGGCACTGCGCTATGTCCGCGAAGAGCACGAGGCGCCTGTCGTCATTGCCAAGGGGCAGGATCTCGTCGCCCTCAAGATCCGTGAGATCGCGGAAGACAATGCGGTGCCGGTTTTCGAGGATCCGCCGCTTGCCCGCTCCATTTTTGCACAAGCTTCGATTGGTAGCGTCATCCCAGCCGTTTTTTACAAGGCGGTCGCCGAACTGATTCACGCAGTCTACGCCAACGATGCCAAGGAAATCGGACAGTGACACATCTCCCCGAAACGGCACCGGTCTGCCGCAAGCCCTTGCCCGGCAGCGCGTCGGTGCGGGATCGGGGCGCCCTGCCGAACCGCGGACAGCCGGATTTCGGCACCGCGCCCTCTCCTGCCGCCCATATCATCACGTGATCTGAAACAGCCGAAACTCCATGAGACTGTGTCCCTACACCAAACAGCGCGAAGAGATCGTGGCCAAGGCGCTGCGGTCAGTCGCCAGCGAATTGCGCCTCATCGACGCGGCCGACCTGATCGCCCTGCTGCGCCTTGAATGCCACAGCAATCTGGCCGACCTCGTCGCCTCGGCGGCCGAGCTGTTCTTCCAGCCGGGAACCGTGAATTTCGGCATTGGCGGCGACTACCGGCTGGACTGGGGTTCCACGCCGGAAGTCACGCTGGATCTGGAACTCAAGCCGGAGGGCATGACGGTGTTTGCCCGCCTCACCCTGCTGGAGAGCCACGGCGTGCTGGAGATCAACCACATCGCCTTCGACGACCCGTCGCCGGACCCGGACGAGAACACCGCCTTCCTGGCAAGCAGCCTGCAGGCAAGCGCCTTCGCCGGCAACGGACTGCCGCCATCGGTCATGCCGTAGGGTCCATCGCGCCGACGCTCTTCCTACGCAATCAATCCGAGACGGATCGCCTTGGCGATGGCCTGGATGCGGTTGACCGCGTCCAGCTTGCCGGCGGCAAAACCAAGATAGGCGTTGACGGTGTGGACCGAGAGCTGCAGCTCGCCGGCGATCGCCTCGCTCTTGTGGCCGTCGGCCGCCAGTTGCAGGCATTGCAGCTCCCGGTCGTTGAGATTTTCCCGCGGCACGGTCTTGTCGACATCGAATCTAAGAAGATCCCGCAGCAGGCGGATGGCTTCGCGATGGAATTCGACCACCCTGTCGTCGGAGACATCCAGATGCGGTCCAAAGAAGACAACGAACCCGTTGCCCATGGTGCCGAGCTTGACCGGAAAACAGATGCCTGCCGGACCCGATGGCGGCGGCGCAAGCGGCTGCAGGAAGCCGCTGGCAGCGGTGCCGGTGCCGGCAGGCGCCCAGATGAAGGGCAGCAGCGACCTTTCCATGTGCCGCTGCGCGGCCCGTCCCAGCGCTGCAAGGGCTTCCCGCATCGCCTGGTCGACGGAGGAAAAAACAACCGCCACCCGGTCCCGATCTGACTGTGCGAACCGTTTGATGCGACACACCGCATAGCCATCCGCCCCCAGACGGGCCCGCAGATCCCGCGCCGCCGCTTCAAGCTCGGCAAGGCCAGCCTTGCCCGCACGGGCCGTCCCGCGCCCGGTTCGATGATTATCATGGTGGACCGGCTGGTTTGTCCCTATGTCCAAAGCCGTGCCCTAAACGTAATTGTTGCGGACAGCATGCGCGATCGCCTCCGATCTTGTCCTGGTCGATGTCTTTTTCATGATGCTGGTGATGTAGTTGTTCACCGTGTTGCGCGAGATCCCGATAATCAGCGATATCTCGTCGCTGGTCTTGCCTTCGGCAATCCAGGACAGGCACTCGACCTCGCGATCCGTCAGGTCCTGACGCCTGCCAATGCCGAAGATATCCTTGTCGAAATAGGACAGGTGATAGGCGCAGATCGGCGCGACATCCTTCAGCCGGTTCTCGGAGAAGATCATGCCCTCCTCAAAACTCAGCAGCAGCAGCAGCCGCGCCGGTCCGACATCGAACGGAATGACACAGAGCTGGCGGCTGTATGCCGGCGGCATGGCCGCCGTTTCCGGACAGTTTATGAACGATGGCTGCATCGCCGTCATGCAGCGTTCGACTTCGGTGACCTTCAGTTGCGACCGCACCAGTGACGCGCCCAGGACGCGGACCAGATCAAAGGGCCAGTTGGCGGAAATCGCGAATTCAAGACTGCCTTCGCAATAGGCATCCCAGCGCGCCAGCAGATACCCCATGGCGCCGGCATAGGCTGCGACCAGTTCCAGTCCGACGGCGACATCGTCGGATCGGCCGGCGGCTTCCACCTCTTCCAGGAGACGTGATCTGCTCATCATGTCGGTCGTTCTCAACGCACACGCGCAATTGCCAGCGTGCGTTTCCCCCTGTAAGGTCGCATCGTGCCGCGGACCCCAAGACCGCGACCGAATCACCCAACTCCGGCACCATCATAGGACCGCGACGCCGGCGGGCAACCGGTTGGCATCCGTCGGAGCGCAATTCGATCATTCGAGAAAATGCACGGCCGCCCACAGGGGCGGCCCGTCGTGACTAAACTCGGCGTTTCGGCTGTCCCGGATCCTGGTCAGGCGGCGTCTTCCAGGGCCCATTTGCGCAGGATTTTTGCGGCCCTCTCCTCATTGATCTCGACCATGCGGGCCAGGCGTTTTTCCGGACCTTCCTTGACCCGGCTGCTGATGTCGGGTGCGGCATCGAATTCCGGCAATGGCGCTGCGGCCACGGCGGCCGCGGCGCCAAGCGCAAGATCATCGTCGGCGGCGCCGGCGGTTTCGTCGGGATCGAAATCAAAGTCGGAACCGAAGCCCGGCATGGTTCCCGGCGCCGTTCCGGCCCCCGGGCTGAAGTCCGGCAAATCCGCCGTTTCCGAATCGGCCTCGTCGGATGATTCGGTCAAAGCCCTGGCCAGCGGCCTGAAACCGAACCAGATAACCAGCAGGGCAACGAGGATGAACGCGCCGGCATTGATCATGCTGCCGGCATGGCGACCGATGGACTGGCCGACGCTGGCACTGGCGCTGGCATCGTTCAGCAATTCCGTATCCAGAAACTGAACGACCGTCAGCTTGATGCGATCGCCGCGCTCATCATCCAGTCCGGCGGCCGAGGAGACGATCTGCTCAAGTTCCGCAAGATGGGTGTCGATATCGCTCTGTGTTGCATTTTCACCGAGCATAGCCGCAATGCGGCTCTGATTGATGACCACGGCAATCGACAGCCGTTCGACCTCATAGCTGTTGCGGACGGTGGCAATCGTCCGCGTGTTGATCTCGTAATTGGTCTGCTCCTCCTTGCGCTCGTTCGACTCGGAGGATTGCGGGCCGGCAATGGCGTCGACCTGTTCATTGGGCAGGTTCTGCTCGACGGTCGCCGGCGTATTGGCATCAGAACTGTTGGATGCGGTGTTCTCACGGGTGACGCGGACCGAACGTTCTACCCGCGAATCCGGATCGAAAACGGTCTCCTGGATCTGCTGGGTGTCCGTATTGATCTGCGCCCGCACGCTGGCCCGGAAATTATCGATGCCCAGAAACGGCGCTAGCGCCTTGTCGATATTGCTGACGACCTCGGTCTCGACGGTCTGGACGATGTTGAGCGAGCGGCTCATCGTGCTGTTGGAGAAATCATCACCCGAGGCGAGCAACTGTCCGGTCGAATCCAGGACCGTGACGTCGTCGACGCTCAATCCGGGCACCGATGCGGCGACCAGATGGCGAACCGATTCGGCCGATCGCCGGCCGTCATTGCCGTTGGCGCGCACCATCACCGAGGCGGAGGGCTTCTGCTCGCCGCGCCGGAAGCTGCCGCGATCCGGCATGACGATGTGCACCCGGGCGGCGGTGATGCCGTTGATGGATCGTATCGTCCGGGCAATCTCACCCTCCAGCGCGCGCACCCGGGTGACCTCCTGCATGAAGGATGTCAGTCCGAGCGAGCCGACATTGTCGAAGAGCTCATATCCGGATGTCGAACTGCTGGGCAAACCGCGCTGGGCGAGAACCATCCGCGCCCTGCTGGTCATGCCGACCGGCACACTGACCGTGCTGCCGTCGGAACTGACATCGAACGAGATGTTCATCTCGGCGAGCGCGATGGCGATCTGGTTGGAATCGTTTGCGTCCAGACCGACATAAAGAGTCTCGTAACTCGGGCGGTTGAGGATCATCGCCGCGGCCGCAATAAGGGCAAATGCCAGAAGCCCGACCCCGGCCAGGGCGGCAAGGCGCTTGTTTCCGAGATTGGCGAGGTTTCCCGGTAGGCTGGACAATTGGTCCAACAGATTCATTCTGTCTCCACATCCCTTGGCGCGGCCGCGTCGAACGTGAGGCCGGCCGCACGCTTCTCGCGCGCGCGGTCAGGGAGACACTAGCGGCCGAAACTTGCGCGAGGATGATGGCAATCCAGCCGTCCCGGCCGGTTCCGCCACGCCGGAACCGGAAAGGCCGGACAACGCCCGTCAAGGCAGGTCGCCGCAAGACGCAGTCAACTGATGCGGGAATTCGTCAAAACAGGTCCACATCGCCGACGGCCTTGGCGAGATTTTCGCCCGCGACCGGCGCCGGATGAAGCCGGTTCTGCAGCTCCGTCAGTTTCAGCACATTCAGCGCCGTGCTGACATCGATCAGCCAGTCCTGTGGCATGCCGGCGGATAGTTCCGCCATGAAGTCCGCCAGCCCGTCCGCTTTCTGGATCGCCAGATCAAGTCCCTGAAGCGCCGCGGCATCGGACCCGTGCAAATCGCCGACCGCCTCCAGCCCGTTGCCGACGGCAGGCTCGATGGCTTTCAACAACCCGACGATTTCCGAAAGCTCGAGTTGGATTTTCGACAGCAGAACCACCAGCGATTCGGCGGGCAACGCCTCCGGGGCAATATCAGTAATACTCAATTTACTCACCATACTCTTGTACACACTCTAGAACCGGCCTGCCGCCTATCCGGGTTCGCCGGCCATGATCCTAAAAGAACTCGACATCGTTGACCGGCGCCGGTCGGGGCGCATCCGGCTGTTCCTGTCGGACCGCACGAACCGTTTCCGCGCCGGTCAGCGTGCTTTGCCTGGCGCGACCGCTGACCGGCCAATATTCAACCTTGCGACCGAAACTGCCGCCGAGACTCGAGCCGATCACCATGATCCCCTCGTCCTGCAGAAAGCGCTCGGCAAAGATGCCGTTTTGCTCGCCGACATTCGAAATGCGCGTCATCGTCTGGGCGCCGCCGAAGATCTTGGCCTCCATGCGGCTCTTGCGGGCGCCCTTTTTCAACAGTGCGTTGATCAGCAGTTCCATAAGATGGACGCCGTAGCGGGTCGCCTCCGCACCGGCCGTCGCCGAGCCGGGCAGCAAAAAATGGTTCATTCCGCCAACGCCGGCCACCGGATCGCGCAGACAGGCGGCAACACAGGAACCGAGTATGGTCGACATGACGACCTCAGGCCGGTCCGACACATCGAACCGGCCCTGAACGATGTGCAGGCGATTTTTCTGCACAACAGGGTTCATTTGAGCGCTCCGAACACCGCTTCGATGGCAGCCTTCATCTTGTCGATGGTAAACGGCTTTGCCAGCACGTTGTTGGCCCCGAGCGATGCCGCCTTCTGAACCAGCGCCTTGTCGCCCTGGGCCGTCAGAATGATCACCGCCGCCCGTTTGGTCGCCGCATTGGTGCGGATCGCCTGCAACAGGCCCAAGCCGTCCATTTTGGGCATGTTGAAATCGGAGATCACCAGATGATGCGGTTCTTTCTGCATGATTTGATAGGCCTGCTCGCCATCATTGGCGACCGTGATCTGGGTAAATCCGAGTTGCTGCAGCGCATCGCCGAGCAGCAGGCGACTGGTGACCTGATCGTCAACGATAAGAGCCTTAATTTTCTGAGCAATAGACATTATGAAACCCTCTCTGCACGGGATGCGGTGCAGTTCAATATTTCCTCACCAATGCGCCGCAGCGGAAGCTCCGTCTCCACGGCTCCGATTTCCTTGGCTGTTCTCGGCATCCCATAGACCACGCATGTGTTTTCGTTCTGTCCGATGGTCGACGCGCCGGCATTCCGCATCTTCAAAAGCCCGGCCGCACCATCGCGGCCCATGCCGGTCAGGATGACGCCGGCGGCCTTGCGGCCGCATGCGGCGGCGACCGATTCAAACAGCACATCCACCGACGGCCGGTGTCCGTTGACGGTGTCACCCTCGCGAAGCCGGCAGCGCAGGGGTGTGCCGCCGACGATCTCGAGATGCCGGTTGCCGCCGGGGGCCAGATAGACCTGACCGGGGCCGATCGGCGCGCCGTCGGTGGCTTCCGAAACCACGGCGCTGCAGAGCCGGTCGAGGCGGGCGGCGAAACTGGTGGTGAAGGTCTCCGGCATATGCTGCGTGATCACCGTCGGCGGGCAGTTTTGCGGATAGCGCGACAGCACCGTGATCAGCGCCTCGACACCGCCGGTCGACGCTCCGATCGCAACCACTTTCGAACTCGGCCGGAACGAGTCCGCGGGGGAGATCGCGCCGTCACCTGCAGCCTGTGCGACATTGGCCGGGGCGGCAATCCGCGCCTTAGACTTTGCCGCCTGCTTGATTTTCTCGGCCAAATCCGCAAACGGGTTCATGTTGCCCATGCCGGGCTTGCCGACACAATCGAAGGCGCCCAGTTCCAGCGCCGCAAGCGATGCATCGGCGCCCTTGCTGGTCAGCGTCGAGACCATGATGACCGGCATCGGCCGCAGCCGCATGATCTTTTCGAGGAATTCGAGCCCGTTCATTTCGGGCATCTCGACATCCAGCGTTATGACATCCGGATTGAGCCGCTTGATGGCGGCACGCGCCTCCATCGCGTCGCCGGCCATGCCGACGATCTCGATATGCAGATCCTCCTTGAGGATCGATCCGATCATGTAGCGCATGGTGGCCGAGTCGTCGACGATAAGGACCTTGACCTTTTCGCTGCTCGTCATCGGCGTTCACCGGTCTTCTTGAAGGTGGTGATCCCGGCCGTCTGGAAATGGTCCCTGGCCTCTCCCGAGAGGCGTTCGGAATGGCCGATGTAAAGCCAGCCGCCGTGGGCAATCATATCGCTGTAGCGCTTCCATATCCGGGCCTGCGTGGCCTCGTCGAAATAGATCACGACATTGCGGCAGAACAGTACATCGAACGGCCCGCTGAAGGGCCAGCCTTTCATCAGGTTGAGTTCGCGGAACGTGACCAGGTCGCGCAAGGCCGGATCGATACACCATTCGCCGTCGCGATCCGCCGGCTTGAACCATTGCTTGCGCATCGCCGGAGAGACCGTCTCGATGGCCGCCGCATCGTAGATTCCGGCCTTCGCATGGTCGATGACCATCGGATCGATATCGGTCGCCAACAGCTTGAAATCATGACGCGCAACATCCGGAAACGCTGAAAGAACGGTCAGGGCAATCGTGTAGGGTTCCTGGCCCTGCGAGCAGCCGGCGGACCAGATCCGCACCCGGCCGCCGGCCCTGGCGCGCTGAACCAGATCCGGCAACACCGCATCACGCAGATGGTCGAAATGATGTTCCTCGCGGAAGAAACGCGTGAAATTGGTGGTCATCAGCGACAGCATCCGGCGCCGCTCCTGCGCGCCCTCGTCACTGGCGACGAGCTTGCAATAGCTGCGAAAGCTCTTCAGGCCGATTTTTCGAATGCGCTTGGCCAGCCGGGAATACACCAGCGAAGCCTTGGTCTCATTGAGATAGATGCCGGCATCCTCATAGATCATCGAAGCGATGTCCTGAAGATCCCTGCGTGTCATCGGAAACTCGCCATCAGACAGCAACTCGTCAGGTGACAGCGCTGATTCGCCGCCACCTGCCGCCGACAATCCCTTCAATGCGACCGAAACGCTCATGCGGCCTCGACCTCTTCCTCAGGAAACAGCGAGTCCAGTTCGATCAGGCAGATCATCCGGCCCTCGATGGCCAGCACGCCCTTGGCGAAGGATTTGTCGAGTTCGGAAGAGACCTCCGGAGTCGGCTGGATGTTCTCATCGGTGACCGTCAGAATATCCGACACGGCATCGACCAGCAGGCCGACGAATTTCTGATGGACCTGGGTGACGATAATCACATGCCGCGCCGACGGATCGGATTCGCTCATGCCCAACCGGCTCGAGAGATCGATAATCGGCAGGACGGCACCGCGAAGATTGATGACGCCGAGAACGAAGCCCGGCGAATGCGGCAGCGCCGTCGCTGGCGTCCAGCCCCGGATTTCGCGCACCGACATGATATCGACGCAGAATTCCTGCTCGCCGATCCTGAAGGCGATCAGTTCACGGGCGCCCTCGGCAAGGTTTTTGGATGTCTGATTCATGGTCTTATCCCACAGCTGCTAGTGACATTTCGGATTTCAACGCGCCGCTGCGCGACGCTGACACGACCGCCTCGACATCGACGATCAGGGCAACCTGCCCGTCTCCCAGGATCGTTGCGGCGGCGATTCCCGGCACATTGGAGTAGTTTGCTTCCAGGCTCTTGATGACGACCTGGCGCTGCCCCTGGATGGCATCGACAAGCAATGCGCTCTGCCCACCATCCTCAGAGTCGACCAGCAGGGCGACGCCGGCCAGCGGATCGCTCGGAACGGTTGTGAAATTCAGGATCTGGCCGACATCCACAAGCGGATTGAAGCAGTCGCGGATGGCGATCAGTCGCCCGCCGGCGCCAAAGCCGTGCAGGTGTTCTTTTTCCGGTTTCAGCGTCTCGATGATCGATGAAAGGGGCACGACGAGGGTCTGTCCGGCGACGGTGACGACCATGCCATCCAGCACGGCCAGCGTCAGCGGCAGGCTGAGTGTAAACACCGAACCCTTGCCGGGAGCCGATGTGATGGTGATGCGCCCGCCGAGCGCCTGTATGGAGCGCTTGACCACATCCATGCCGACGCCGCGGCCGGAGATGTCCGAGAGTTGATCAGCCGTGGAAAAGCCCGGGTGGAAGATGAGATTGTCGACTTCCTCATCGGACAGGTTGGCCTCTGCCGAGAGCAGACCCTTTTGCACGGCCTTCTGCAGGACCTTTTCACGATCGATGCCGGCGCCGTCATCGGCAATTTCAATCACGATCCGGCCGGACCGGTGCTTGGCCGACAGCCGCAATGTTCCTTCCATCGGCTTGCCCGCCGCCTCGCGGACGTCAGGCGTTTCGAGGCCGTGATCGACGGCATTGCGGATCATATGCGTCAACGGTTCGGCGAGCTTGTCGATAACCGTCTTGTCGACCTCGGTGTTTTCACCTTCGGTCATCAGCCGGACATTCTTCCCGGTCATGTCGGCGATTTCACGAACGGTCCGGGACATGCGCTGGAAAATGGGCTTGACTGGCTGGGCGCGTATGGCCATCACGCTGTCCTGGATTTCCCGGGTCAGCTGCTGCAGTTCCTCCAGCCCCATGGTGACCGCCGACGATCCGTCGCTGGTCGATTCGGTGACACTTTGCGCCAGCATCGCCTGATTGATGACCAGTTCGCCGACGAGGTTGATCAACCGGTCGATACGGTCCAGTTCCACGCGGATGGTCGACTGCGCTCCGGCGGTCGCCGGCTTCGGTCCGGTTTTCTGCGCGGCAGGCTCCTTCGGTTCGGCCTCCGCCTGCCCGCTGGCGGCTTTTTGGAGATCGATTACATTCGGACCGCCCACCGGCTCATCGCCACTGGCGGGGACATTGGCGGGCTCGGTCCCGGCATTGGCGGCCGCGCCGGCTGCCGGCTGAGCGGGGTCGTCCGTCGCATCATCGACGGCGGGTTGATCGGCGACCGCCGCATCATCGGGCGAGCAGCGGACAATATCGAGGTCGCAGTCCCATTCCGCGAATTCAAACACCGAGCGCAGCGCCTCCTCGCCCTGCGCCGTCGTTACGTCGGCAGTCCAGGTCAGATAGGACCCCTCGGGATCGATCTCGGTGATATTCGGCAATCCGTCCCAGGTGCAGCGGACCTTCATGTCACCGAGCGTCCCGAGTTCGCGAAGCAGCAGCAATGTCTCGTTGCCCTTCCGGTAGAGGTCGGGCTTCGGACGAAGAGTGATCCTGAAGGTCTCTTCGGACACCGCATCCTGTGACCCGGCGTCCTCGAATTCGTCAAACGAGAAGGCGACCGGCGTAAAGCCCTCATTGCCTTCGTCGTCCTCCGCCTCTTCTTCGAGCACGACCGGAACCGGCGTGAATCCGGTGTCTTCGTCCGGCGAGGCCGGATCCGGTGACGCGTCTTCGGTTTCCGTGTCCGGTACCGGCACGGCCGTTTCACCATTGGCCAAGGCCTTCAGCTCGACGACCAGCGCCTCGCTGCGTTCGGCATCGACCGATCCACCGTCGCGGGCAGCGTTGGTCAGATCGGCCAGGACATCCGACGATTTCAAGAGGATCTTGATGACATCCTTGGTCGGCTCGAGATCATTGGAGCGCACACAGTCCAGGGTGGTCTCGAAAACATGGGCAAACGCAACGAGTTCATCCAGCCCGAAGGCGCCGGCACCGCCCTTGATCGAATGAACGGCACGAAACACCGCATTGACCGTTTCCGGATCGTCATCACCATCATTGAGCGCAAGAAGGCCCGTTTCCAGTTCCGCGAGCTGTTCCTCACACTCCTGGAAAAAGACTTCCTTGATTTCGTTCATGTCCATGACGCTTTCCCCCTCAGGCCGTGACGCGCTGGATTGCGTTGAGCAACTTGTCCGGATCGAAGGGCTTGACGATCCAGCCGGTGGCACCGGCCCGGCGGGCGCGGTTCTTCTTCTCCGCGTCGCTTTCCGTGGTCAAAACCAGGATGGGAATTGCTCTGTACTGATCGCTCCGGCGGACATTTTCGATGAACCCGAACCCGTCCATCCTCGGCATGTTGATGTCCGTGATGATCACATCCGGTGCTGAATCGCCGAGGACCTCGAGACCATGTACACCATCTTCTGCCTGCAGCGTGTCATAGCCGGCACCGCTCAACGTCATCAGCAGCATGTTGCGGATGGTACGGGAATCGTCGACGGTCAGGATTGTGGTCTTCTTCATTGCTGTATCTCCTCGACGTGCAGATCGCCCCGCTCGACGCCCAGAAGGGCGAGCGCCGCGAGGAAACCCTGCGACGCGTTTTCAATTTGGAAAGACATGCCCTCCTCCGCCCAGCTCTGCCGTGCGGAAAGCAGCAACTGGACACACTGGCCGCCAATTCGCTCAACGGCGGAGGCGTCTATCACCATGTCACAGCCCTGCATCGACACGAGGCTCTTGTGCAACGGCACCGCGGCCGTGAGGTCGAGATTTTCGACCAGTTGAAGGTGCTTAATTTCCGGCTGATTGGCTGCATTCATCTGAAAACCCATCCTGTTTCAAGACTGTTCCTTTTGGGCATCGGTGCGGCGCGTCCCCTCAGTGCGCCGCGATCGCCCGTCACCGAAAGCGGGACGGTTGTCGCCCTGATGTCCCGTTCGCCGGTGAATTCGAAGACAACCATCGTCAGGCCCTCAGCAATTGCCGCGGAGCGACCTGTCCGGTTGCGGGAAACGCGATGTCTGTCGCGTGATTTTCGGTTGGCGCGTGATTTTCGGTTGGCGCGCTTTGATGGTCGGTCCGGCCGGCCAGGTCGGCGCGATGGCGGCGCACGATGCCGCCCAGTTCGATAATCGTCTGGTGGATATCGGCAGCGGTGTCCCGGGCGCCTCGTACGGTGTCGGCGGCGGCAGCAAATTCACGGTCGAGGGTTTCCAGCTGGCGGTGCAGATCGCCGAGACCGTCGGCCTGTTGGCCGGTGGTCCCGGAAAGCCCGGTCACCGCTTCGCTGATCTCAGATACCTGCGCAACCACCTGCCCGATCGCCTCTCCGGCGCTGCCGACGGCCTCGACACCGCCCGATATGCGGGTTTTGGTGTCCGTCACCAGCCCCTCGATTTCCTTTGCCGCATCGGCCGAGCGCTGTGCCAGCGCGCGCACCTCCTGGGCAACAACTGCAAACCCACGGCCGGCGTCACCCGCCCGGGCCGCCTCGATCCCGGCATTCAGCGCCAGAAGATTTGTCTGAAACGCGATATCGTCGATTGCCGCGGTGATCTGACCGATGCGGTCCGCGGACCCTTCCACGCCATTCATGGCGCTGACGGCGTCATCCATGATCCGTCCGCCCTCCTCCGCGGTCCGGCGGGCGGCGCTCAGGGTCGTCTCGGCATTGCCGGTTTGCGTGGCCATCGATCGGGCCGATTGCACCAGATCGCCCAAGAGCCCGGTGGCCGCGGTGAGCTGTTCGGCAGCGCCAGCCGAACAGTCGGCCGATTCATCGAGGCGGCGCGCGAGATCGCCGGCGCCCTCATGGCTGTGTATGAGATGTTCCGCCAGACCGGCAAAGGTGCCTTGAAGGCGTTCCATCGCCACGTTGAACGTCGCAGCCAGTTCATGCTGGTCGGCCGGGACCGCCCCGTCGATGCGGGTTGCGAATTCACCCACCATCAGGCCGCGAAACGCTTCGCCGAACACATGGTTGATCCGTTCGCTCGTTTCACGCTGCAATTCAGCCGCCGACCGGTCCTGCATGGCCTGCCGTTCACGCAGATCTTCGGTCCAGATGAGATCGGTATTGTGCAACAGGCACTTGATCAGCACGCCGATTGCCTGGCTGGCAGCGGCCAGTGACGCCTGTGACGTTGCCGATCTGGAAAACAGCGCTTTCGGCCAGTGGGCCGCCAAGATGCGCGACGCGACCTGATCGCCGAACAGCGCCTGACCGGCAAGGCTCCACTGCGCGTCGATATTGTCCTGCGCAAAGGCTTTTGCCGTTGCTTCGACGGCATCGTCGTGCCGGCCGTTGCGCGGTTCGTCGAGGCAATCCGTTGCCGAACCCAGATGGCCAATGATCTCGGCGAGAAGCGCTTTCAGCCGATCGGCACCAGCCGCGTCGAAACCGTCGGTCAATGGAAAAGCGTGCTGCGACAAGGCGGCGTCGGTATCGCTGAGCGCCTGTTTGAAGTGCCCGGCGAGGTCAGCCGCCACCGCCCGATCGTCATTGGCCGCCGTGAAGTCACGACGCTGGCGCAGACCAGCCCGATCCGAACTTTCCTCTGGCGCTGGTTTCAATTCCGACACACGGGTCTCCGGGCTCCACACGTCCACGACCGAACCACGTCGAGACGTCTGGATGTTCTGGAATTGATCGCCCGTCGGACGGCGTCTGCGGTTCAGTGACGCTGCCCAAAGCGCTTGCGGCGTCGTGCACCGACGCAACGCAAATTCGGATCGCTTCCGCAAGAATTCTTGAAAACCGAATACCGGATTCGACCGGTTCAACGGAGCAGCGTCATGCCCATGGCGTGTACACCTGTCGGTGACCGCCATCCCGCCGTAACAAAACGCTATGGTTAATTCGTTTCCCAGAGGTTAACGCAGCGGATGATTTCTATGATTTCCGGCGGGTTGCGCGACCGGATACGGCCTCACCAATCGCTTCAGGCGACTGAAATGCCGGTTCAGGGTCCGTTGGTCTGGGCGATTACGAGGACGGTTTGCGGTCGTTCGCAGCGCCCGGCCGCGCAAGCTTCATGCAAGTTCCGTCTGAAAGTCTTGTGACGGAAAGATGGCCATGATGACTGTCCACGGGATGATTCCATGATCGTATTCAGCTTGTCCGCGCTGCTCATTGTCGGGTGCATGTCAATCGCGTTTTCACTGCTCGGAATTCTCGACATGCACCGGCACAGCCGAAAATCGATCGGGCTTGCCGGATTGCGCCGCTGATCTGGAGCATCGGGTGATGATATTGGACCATTTGATGATCCAAATCCTCAGTTGGCCGGGATTTTGGCGCCAAGGGGCTCGCCGCGCAGATAGGCTTTGAGCGCTGCTTCGGTGCCGTGCTCCCAAATCAGTCGAAGCGCCTGTTCAAACCGTTCCTTGAAAACCGCATTCGTCGCAAGCACGCCGAAAATGTCCGGCATGTCCAGAAAGGCCGCCGGATCGGCTCTGGCGCGCCGCGCATGGTCGCGCAGCCGCACCGCCTGCTCATCGCCGATTTCGATGGGCCGGCCGGCCTCGTCGGTCCCGGCGCAATAACGACACCAGAACGCGACTTCCAGAGACAGGCCATCGATCCGCAAACCGCGCCGCAACCGGTCGGCAATGGTCGGAAAAATGAATTTCGGCTGACGGTTCGATCCGTCGAGACACAGGCGCGGAATGGTGTCGGCGACGCGCGCATTGGCAAAACGCTTTTCCACCGACGCGAAATAGGTCTCGAATTCGACGCCTGGAACGACGGGGACGGTCGGGATGATCTCCTGCTGCTGCAGACGGCGCAAAAAGCCTGAAATCAGCGGGTCGGACATGGCCTGATGGGAAAAGTCATAACCGAGAAGGGCTGCCGGATAGGCGATGGCGGCATGTCCGCCATTGAGGATGCGCAGCTTCATCACCTCAAAGGGCGAGACGTCTTCGACAAATTCGACGCCGACATTTTCGAGCGCCGGCCGGCCCTGCGGAAACCGATCCTCCAGTACCCACTGGCGAAATGGTTCGCAGACGACCGGCGAAGCGTCCTCAATTCCGAACCGGTCGGCGACCAGCCGAATCTCCCGTTCGGACGTCGCTGGTGTGATGCAGTCCACCATGCCGTTCGGAAATGCCACATGGTCGGCGATCCATTCGACGATCTCCGGCGCCATGACCCGCGCCAGGCCGATCACCGCCCGCCGTGTCACATCGCCGTTTTCCGGCAGATTGTCGCAGGACATGACAGTGAAGGGCGGAAGCCCGCGCTGGCGCCGCAGCGAAAGGCCGGCAATGAGAATGCCGAAGACGGTTTGTGGGTTGGCCGGATTGCCGATATCGGCCTGGATCTCGGGATGCTCCGACTGAAAACCGCCGGATCGGGCGTCGATGAAATATCCGCCCTCGGTGATGGTCAGCGAGACGATCCGGATGCTCGGATCGGCAAGCCTTTCGATCAGTTTTGCCGCCCTGACCTCAAGGAAATCGATCATCGCGCCGCAAATGCCGGCAGTCAGCCCGTCGGGATCCAGTTCGACAATCGTCGTCAGCCAATCCTGCTGCTGCAGCCTGGCGCGCATCTCCGTATCGCTCTGCCGAATGCCGGCGCCGATCAGCGCCCAATCGTGATCGCGGCCGAGATTGAACAGCCTGTCAAGATAGACGGCCTGATGGGCGCGATGGAAATTGCCGACGCCGATATGGACGATGCCGGGGCTGAGGGCCGTCCGGTCATAGCGGGGGACCGAGACCGATGGCGGCAGGCTGGACAGCGCCGACTGCTGGAGTTTGATCGCCATGTCAGCTCATCCAGTTCCCGCCGTCGACATTGAATGTCTGCGCCACCACATAGTCGCTTTCGGCACTCGCCAGAAAAACCGCCATGCCGGTGAGATCCTCTGGTGTCGCCATGCGGCCGAGCGGCACGGCCTCGCCGACCAGCCGCTTCTTTTCGCCGAGCGGCCGGTTTTCGTAGCGCGCAAAAAGCGCATCGACCCCGTCCCAATGGGCACCGTCGACGACGCCGGGCGCGATGGCGTTGACATTGATGCCATGCTTGATGAGATCGAGGCCGGCCGACTGGGTCAGGCTGATCACCGCCGCCTTGGTGGCGCAATAGACCGCGACCAGCGCTTCGCCACGACGGCCGGCCTGGCTTGCCATGTTGATGATCTTGCCGCCGCGGCCCCTGGCGATCATCGATCTCGCCACCGCCTGCAGCATGAAGAGCGTGCCGGAGACATTGATGGAGAACAGCCGCTCGAAACTCTCGCGGCTGATTTTGGTGATCGGCGCCAGGTCAAATACGGCCGCGTTGTTGACGAGAATATCGACGCCATCGGCCCGTTCTTCGACGGCCGCGACCGCATCGGCGATCGACGCGGCATCGGTGACATCGAGCGGCACCGCATAGGCGCCGCTACCGATCCCGGCAGCGGCCTGCTCAGCGCCCGCCGCATCGATATCCGCCAGGGCGACCGTCGCGCCCTCCTGCACATAGGCCTTCGCAAAGGCCCGGCCAATGCCACGCGCCGCACCGGTGATCATGGCTGACTTGCCATGCAGACGCTTCATCTGATCGCCAGCCCGGCCTCGTCGAAGCGATGGATCTTGCCGTCTACCGGCGACAGGTGGATGGTGTTGCCGGGTGCGACCTCCATCTCGCCATCGCCGCGCACCATCATCCCGCCAAGGTCGTCGACATGGACATAAAGATAGGTTTCGGCGCCGAGATGTTCGGTGACGCCAACCGTGCCCTTCCAAAGCCCGTCTGCCGTCGACACCTGCAGATGTTCCGGACGAATGCCGAGCGTGGCGCAGTCGAAGCCGCGCGCCGCCTCGCCGCCGACGAAATTCATCTTGGGCGAGCCGATGAAGCCGGCAACGAACTCGTTCGCCGGATTGCGATAGAGGTCCATGGGCGAGCCGACCTGCTCGATCCGGCCGGCATTGAGGACAACGATCTTGTCGGCCATGGTCATCGCCTCCACCTGGTCGTGGGTGACATAGACCATCGTCGTCTTCAGGCGCTGATGCAGCTCGGAAATCTCCAGTCGCATATTGACGCGCAACGCCGCATCGAGATTCGACAGCGGCTCATCGAAAAGAAAGGCGTCGGGAGACCGGACGATGGCCCGGCCGATGGCCACACGCTGGCGCTGACCGCCGGAAAGCTGGCCGGGACGGCGGTCCAGATAATCCGTCAGATTGAGGACATTGGCCGCATATTCGACCTTCTCCTTGCTTTCCTCGGGAGAAACACCGGCCATCTTCAGCGGAAAGGCGATGTTCCTGCGAACCGACATATGCGGATAGAGCGCGTAGGACTGGAACACCATGGCCAGGCCGCGCTTGGCCGGCGGCATCGGTGTTGCGTCCCGACCGGCGATTTCGATCGTTCCGTTGCTGACGTCCTCCAGCCCGGCGATCATGCGCAACAAGGTGGATTTGCCGCACCCCGACGGACCGACAAAAACGACGAATTCGCCATCCTCGATCTCCAGCCTGAGCGGCGGAATGACCTCGGTATCGCCGAAGCTCTTCGAAACGTCCTTGAGTGCAATGCTTCCCACGGTTCGTTCCTCCTGTTACTTCACGGCGCCGAAGGTCAGGCCGCGAACAAGTTGTTTCTGGCTGAACCAGCCAAGGATGAGGATCGGCGCGATCGCCATGGTCGAGGCGGCCGATAATTTTGCGTAGAAAAGGCCTTCGGGGCTTGAGTAGCTGGCGATGAAGGCGGTGAGCGGCGCCGCCTTGGCCGCCGTCAGGTTCAGGGTCCAGAAGGCTTCATTCCACGCCAGGATCACATTGAGGAGCAGCGTCGACGCGATTCCGGGAATTGCCATCGGGGTCAGCACATGAATGATCTCGGCCCACAGCGTAGCGCCGTCCATGCGTGACGCCTCGAGAATCTCGCCCGGGATTTCCTTGAAATAGGTGTAGAGCATCCAGATGATAATCGGCAGGTTGATCAAGGTAAGGACGACGACCAGCCCGAAGCGCGTATCGAGCAATCCGGTATCGCGGAAAATCAGATAGATGGGAATCAGCACGCCGACGGGCGGCAGCATTTTGGTGGACAGCATCCACATCAAGACATCCTTTGTGCGCCGTCCGGGAAAGAACGCCATCGACCAGGCGGCCGGAATGGCGATCACCAGACCGACCACCGTCGATCCCAGCGATATAATGACCGAGTTGGAAAAATGCCGGAAATAGTCCGAGCGTTCCTGCACCTCGCCATAGTTTTCCAGCGTCCAGTCGAACCGCAGGAAGGACGGCGGCGAGGCGATCGCCTCGGCCTCTGTCTTGAAGCTGGTCAGAAAGGTCCACAGGATGGGGAAAAAGATGGCGACCCCGACCGACCAGGCAATCAGCGTCACAAGCAGCTTCCGGCGGTTTGTCACTCTGCGGGCCATGTCTCAGGTCTCCAGATTCTTGCCGATCATCCGCATCAGGAAAATCGCGACGATATTGGCGAGGATGACGGCGATGATGCCGCCGGCGCTGCCGCCGCCCACATCGAACTGCAAAAGCGACTGGGCATAGACCAGAAAGGTGATGTTCGTGGAGGCATATCCGGGACCGCCATTGGTGGTCACCAGGATCTCGGCAAATATGGAGAGCAGAAATATCGTCTGTATGAGGATGACGACGGTCACCGAACGGGCGAGATGCGGCAGGATGATATACAGGAACCGGCTGCCGAAACCGGCGCCGTCCATTTCGGCCGCCTCCAGCTGTTCCTGATCGAGCGACTGCAGGGCCGTCAGCAGGATCAATGTTGCAAAAGGCAGCCATTGCCAGGCGACGATGAGAATGATCGAGAACAGCGGCGCGTGTGCCAGGAAATCGAAAGGCTGCAACCCGACCGCCTTTGCCGCATGGGCGAACAGCCCGTTGACCGGGTTCATGAACATGTTCTTCCACACCAGCGCCGAAACGGTGGGCATGACGAAGAAGGGAGCAATCACCAGGATACGGACGATGCCCTGCCCCCAGAACGGCTGGTCGAGCAGCAGGGCAAGGGCAATGCCGAGCGCAACGGTGATCAGCAGGACACCGCAGACCAGCAGGAGCGTGTTGCCAAGGGCTTCGAAAAAGGCCGGATCGGTCAGGAAATACCGGTAATTGGTCCAGCCGGTCCATTCCTCCATGCCCGGCATCAGCAGATTGTAGCGCAGGAAGGAGAAGTAGAGGGTCATTGCCAGGGGCACGACCATCCAGCACAGCAGCAGCAGGACCGCCGGTGAGATCATGAAGCGCGCAGCGGTCGTTGAGTGTTGGGTCGCCATGACGAAATGCCGTCTGGTTTAGCGTTGAAACCGCAGGGCCGGCGGGATAGACGCCGGCCCTGTCCTGGGAGTCGGCCGCTACTTGATGTAGCCGGCCTTCGTCATCTCGCGTTCGGTTAGCGCCTGGGCGTTCTGCAGCGCCTGGTCAGTGCTGACATTGCCGGCAAGGGCGGCTGAGAACTGCTGGCCGACGGCCGTGGCTATGCCCTGGAACTCAGGGATGGCGACGAACTGGACGCCGACATAGGGAACCGGATCGACCGTCGGATTGGTCGGGTCGGCCGAGTTGATGCTGTCGAGCGTCATCTTGGCAAACGGCACCTTGGCGTATTCCGGATTTGCATAAAGCGATGTTCGGGTCCCGGGAGGCACGTTCGCCCAGCCCTCTTTCTCGGCAACGAGCGCCAGATAATCCTTCGACGTTGCCCAGTCGACGAACTTCTTGGCGGCATCGGCCTTTTGGGTGCCGGCGGGAATCGCCAGTGACCAGGCCCACAGCCAATTGCCGCGCTTGCCGAGGCCGGTGTCGGGCGCCAGTGCGAAGCCGACCTTGTCGGCAACGGTGCTGTCCTCCGGGTTGGTTACGAAAGACGCAGCCACGGTGGCGTCGATCCACATGCCGCAATTGCCGGATTGAAACAACGCCAGATTCTCGTTGAACCCGTTGGACGAGGCGCCGGGCGGTCCGGCGTCGTTCAGCAGATCGACGTAGAAGTCAAGAGTATTCTTCCATGCCTCGCTGTCGAATTGCGGCTTCCATTCCATGTCGAACCAGCGAGCGCCGAAGGAGTTGGCGGTGGCGGTCAAGAATGCCATGTTCTCACCCCAGCCGGCCTTGCCGCGCAGGCAGATGCCGTAAATCTCGTTGTCCTTGTCAGTCATGGCGCGAGCCGCCCTGGCGATGAAATCCCAGGTGGGCGCGTCCGGCATCTCGAGGCCGGCCTTTTCCATCAGGTCCTTGCGATACATGACCATCGAGCTCTCGCCGTAAAACGGCGCGGCATAGAGATTTCCATCGACGGTCAGGCCACCGCGAATAGCCGGCAGGATATCATCCACATCGTAGGATTGCGGCAGGTCGTTCAGCGAAACGAGCCATCCCTGCTTGCCCCAGATGGGTACCTCATAGGTGCCGATCGTCATGACGTCATACTGGCCGCCCTTGGTGGCAATGTCGGTGGTGACACGCTGGCGCAGGATGTTTTCCTCGAGCGTGACCCATTCCAGCTCGATATCCGGGTTCTTCGATGTGAAGTCGTCCGTCAGCTTCTGCATCCGGACCATGTCACCATTGTTCACGGTGGCAATCGTCAACTTTTGTGCGACGGCAGCCGTTGCCAGGAGTGACAACGCCGATGCGCCCAGAAGGGCGCGTGCAAAATAGTTCATGATGTTCCTCCCAAAGCCCCGCATGGGCATTTGCCAATACTACGGGCAAATACTCGGTTAACTTTTGACGCGAGTCAACCGGTTTTTCGGCAACCCAATGCGCGAAATTCCGAAGAAACTGTAAAAATCGATATTTAACAGGTGGTTACGGCCCAAGCGCTTTTGCTCAGTTTTTGAGCAAAAACTCCGCCGTCCACTCATTGGTGATCAGGCCGTTCACAAGCCTGCCGCGAAGCGCACCCAGAATAGACACAGCCTTCGCCTCACCGGCGGCAATGCCGATCACGGGATTTTCCTGGTCCGGGCGCAGCGGCGTGCTGGCGACGCGGTCATTGGTGAGGCCCTCGATGAGCTGTCCCTCGGCATCGAAGGCCCAGCTGATGATTTCACCCACCGCCCCCGATTTTTCCAGTGCCCGCAGCTCTTCATGGGTCACAAACCCATCGATCAGCAGCGGCGCGTCGTCGCCCAGTTGGCCAACGCCGACAAAGGTCACGTCGGCATGGCGCGCCAGATCCATCGTATTGTGCACCGGTTCCTGGTTGTGCAGCACGGTGCGCTCTTCCGGCGAGCGGGCGAAGACCGGCAGCGGCATGGGATAATGTCGCGTGCCGGCGCGGTCGGCCATGCGGATTACGACATTGTAGGGCGTCGCCGATCCGTCGGACATCATGTTGCCGAGCAGCGAAACGATCCGGTGCTGCGGGCAGTCCATCGGGGCCAGTTGCTCGACGCTGGCGCGCAGCGCCCGTCCGGTGCCGATGGCGATGATTTTCGGGCGGCTGGATTTCAGGTACCGCTCCATTTCGGCCGCGCCGGCCTGCGCCAGGCCGACGATCGATGACGGCGATGACGGGTCACTGGGAACGACCTCGCAGCTCAAAAGGTCAAAACGCTGCTTCAGCCGGTGGCTCAGTTCCATGCAGTTGGCGATGGGATGATCGAGGCGGACTTTGATCAGCCTTTCGCTGACGGCGAGTGAGACGAGACGCTGTGCGGACTGGCGCGATACGCCCAGCTTGCGGGCGATTTCGTCCTGGGTATTGCCGGCGACATAATAGAGCCAGCCGGCCCGCGCGGCATCGTCCAGGCGGCTCTTTTCACTATCGGCTCTCTTCGCCATGACCTTTATGCTTCCTTGTCAGTTGCGGCGCCATATCGAGGAAATCCGTCCATTTGTCAAAAGTAACGAGATCCGAAAAACGCTCCGGGGCGGCGTCTTGCGCGTCGGCAATATGGCTTCCGCCAGTGAAGTGCCAGACCGTCATGCCAGCGGCGCGCGCCGCGTCGAGGCCGGAAAAACTGTCCTCCACGACGAGGCATTTTGACGGTTCCACAGCCATTTGGGCAGCCGCATGGAGAAAGAGATCGGGTGCCGGTTTGCCATTGGCGACCTGCGACGCGGTGAACATCCTGTCCCGGAACCGGTCCAGCAGACCGACCAGTTCCAGAGACCGCCTGACTCGCTTCGGGCTGCTGCTTGTGGCGACGCAGTAGGCGACCGCCAAAGTGTCGATCACCTGCTCGACGCCGGGCATGACAACCAGCCCGGTTTCGAAGTTCCGCAGCAATTCGGAACGGTAATTGTCTTCGAAATCCGCCGGCAGTTGCAAACCGAACTGCTCGCGGATCAGCCGGACCACACGAGGGAAGCTGCGGCCGAGAAAATTCTGCTGGACATATCGAAAGTCAACATCCAGACCGAGCCGGTTGATCTGCTCGACCAGGATGTTGGCGCTGATGATCTCGCTGTCGATCAGAACACCGTCGCAGTCGAAGATAACCAGTTCGATTGTCGTATCCAGCGGCACATCCGTTTCCTCCGACCATGGGCGGGATTCCTTGTAGCGGTCTTCGGCCGGATTGCGAAACAACCCGTTGAAAGCCCGACCGCTTTCAACTGTGTTTCGGACTCATTTAAATCTTTGTGGGTTTTATCTTGGCGAAGTAAGAAACAGTCTAAAATGAAAGTTCTTTGAAAAGATTCATCCTTGATGCTTTCCAGCTCTTGTGCGCTCTTGCAATTTTTGACGGCGCGATATATTCGGTTATCGGCGGCAGGGTATGTAGTGGGTTGGGCTGTTGGCTGTTTCTGTTTCGGATATTTCGAGGATTCTCGAGCGGGTTCCCGTTTGGCGACAATTGGTGACTTTGCCGCAACGGGTGAGCGAGCTGGAATCGCGCCTCGCCGAAATCGAGGGCAAACACTCGGCGCCCGTACGCCGGTCCAATTACAATTGCGACAGTTGTTTTGCGCCGATGAACATCGTCGGCGAGGAAAAGCTTGACCGGATGGACGTGCTCGGCCAGGTGGTGCACAAGCTCCAATGTGTCGAATGCGGCCGCGTGACCCGGAAGATTTTCACGCCCGACGACGACTATATCTGACCGCCCAGGCGGCAGTTTTCAGCGTTTCACGCACCCCGCCATTCAACCCATCATCATCATGTGCATGACGCGTGACCTTTCTGGCTTCGCGCCGGCGACGGCGGCTGGATATTATGACTGGACATTTAGATCGAAAAAGCGGATATTAATTCCTGTTTTCCGGAATTACGGCCATTCCCGGAATTAAATTCAGGCCAAAACTGAAATCGGGACTTGGATCCATCGTGACCTGGCACCAGAGACTGAATGACTGCATTGACGAGCGGGGGTGGAGCAAGGCCGAAGTGAGCAAGCGTTCGGGCGTGCCCTACAGCAATATCCTGAAATATTGCAGCGGAAAGGTATCGCAGCCGCGCGGGCCCATCGTCGAACAACTGGCCGCAGCTCTCGGTGTCGACCCGGTGTGGTTCCTGACGGGCGAAACCCGCGGGCCGGAAAGCCCGACCGTGCCGCGTCAGCAGACGGATCAACAATCCGCTTTCAATCTGGCAGTCAAAATCGCCGATGAATGGGAAGTGGAACTGTTTGGTGAAGCCAATATTGTTGCGCACACGACTTTGGTAACGCATCTTTACCACTATATCGTAAAACACGGCATCAAGAGCCGGGACGATGTTATGTCTGTGGAGGAATTATCCTATCGTGGAACATAATGAGTTTTCATTTAACCGATTCAATGGAATAATGGCCAAAGAAGATGGGGCTTGATCGGTGACTTTTACACTTGAAGAAATCAGGGACGAATTTCTGTCCAATGGCCGAAGCTGTGACCTGCGTACGGAGACAGAACAATATCTGGCGCTGATCAAGGCCTATGAGCTTGAAATTCCATTCCGAATAGCGTGTATGAAACGCTTTCGCACCCCGCACTACAGTACCTTGACGGATGAACAATGGCTGGAGCTGGCGCGGGAGTATCGAAGCATTTTGCAACAGGCAATCATACAGGGGCCGGAACCGGATGGCGTCAAGCGTCGAAGAAATTCCCATTAGCCACGCCGAACTGGCTCCGCTTTCACCGGCGGAAGGGCAGCTCTTCAGGGCGTGGCGCAACAATCGCGGCATGCTTTGCGATGAACTCGTAACCTTTGCCGACGATATCGTAATGCTGGAGAACTGCCGCGACCGGCAGACGCCGCCGAAACTGCTGGTGATCGGCCAGGACAGCCTGTGTGCACGTGTGCTTGGCACCAACTGGCAAAACGGCACCGCAAAAAGCACCGGAAAAATGCCGGTGACCGCACAGTCCCTGGTTTCGGAGGGCTATTGGCGCGCCGCCAATGCCAATGAGCCAGTGCTCGATTATGTGACATTCGTCGCCGGGCGGGAAATCGGTGATGTCGCCATCGAATATCAGCGGCTGATCCTGCCCTTCACCAACCGGCTTGGAATCCGGTTCATGGTGACGGTGTCGACTCCCCCAGACCCGAATGCTTTAGGTCGTAAATTAGGTCTCCGATATCGGAACGGGAACAGCCCACAAACCAGAAGTCGCCACGCGCCTGACTGACCGGCGAATTGGGCTGAGGGACCATGCGATGCTGGCGCACAAAACCGCCGAGCGTCCCCAGCCCCTTGGCGACTGACCGTGGTTCCATGAACGCATAATAGAATTCGATATCCCATTGCAGCACGGCGCAGATCTGCGCGTATTTGCACAAAAGGTCGGCTATCCTGTGTTTGCGGGCGGGATCGGACACGAACAGTTCGCCGCCATAGGCGACCGTCCCGCTGATATCCTGGAGGAAGCCGCGCTGACGGTCGGCAAAGCGCAGTTCCAGCTCCGACTCCGTTCCGTAGATCTGCGGCCAGTATCTCTGGATGAAACTGTCAAGCTTCTCCACACCCAGATGCTGCACCTTGACGGCGTGGGTGGCGATCGGCTCGCCTGCTTCATCCGAAATGCATAGCCAAAAGGCCTCACCGGAGAAAAAGGTGTTTTGCGTCGGACTGAAATGTTCCGAGACATTGGCGCCAAGCGTGGCCTTGATTTCTGCCAGTTCGCCGAAATCGACGCCATATTGGATGGACAATCCCTTGCGCCGCAGGCCATTGATCAGGACCGTTGTCGCCAGGGTCGCATCCACCACATTGACGGCGTCTTCCCTCTGCATTCAGACCTCCAATTCTTCCGACCCTGCTGCGACCGGCACAGATGAAACCGCACATCACATCAAAGGAACCGGGAGTTGATCCATGTCCTGGTTGCGGTGGCAAAACCCGGCGCGGGTGGCCCGCCGCCCGATGACCGAAGCGCCGATCCGACGGAGCACAGCCTAGCTGCTGTCCCAACACCTGGTAATGCCTGTGTTCCCGCGCCCAAGGCACAATCATTGCATCATTTCTTTGTTCTGCAAACAATGTCGGCGACGGCCGTTGTCACAGCTGATTTCCGAGTTGCGGCCGAAATGGCCCGTTCGGCTGCGGCGCATCGTGGCGCCGGCGCATCGCCGCGCAACCCGTCCCGGCGATGGTCCATGGCCATGACATAATCTGGTAAACATGACATCGCCTTTGCCGTTCATGCCTTGACCTTGCGCGCCGGAGTTTCGATACTGGCGCCGGTTCGCTTGCGTCGTATGAATCGCCGGATGGTCAATCGATCCGGCCGTCTTCATCCATCCGCGGCGGGACAGGAAACGACTAGGAGTAATTCTATGAGGGCATTGGTTATTGCAGTTCTGGCGGCTGCAACGCTGACAGCGTGCACCACGGCAGAAAAAACGGCATCAGGCGCCGGCGTCGGTGCGGCCGTCGGCGCGGTTGCCTCGAACAGTGTTGGCGGGGCGATTGCCGGAGCTGTCATCGGCGGCGGCCTAACTTATCTGGTCGAGGCCGGCGACGGCAATTGCCAGTACAGAAATTCCAAGGGCCAGATCGTCACCAGACGCTGTCACTGGCTCTAGGCCGACGGTCAAGCTCAAGACCGGCTCACGCGAGCCGCATTGCGTTGCAATGCGGGTGTGATTGGCTTTTGAACCCGCAATCCCCGGAGATCAATCTGATATCCGGGGATTGTGTTGTATTGCGGCCATCATCCGCTACCAACCAGAATGCCGAAGCAGAATGAGCCGGGTTCCACTTTCCTGGCAACGAATTTGTGCGGTTTACCGGCGGGAACATGGATGACGTCCGGCGACGCGTGGCGCGTCACCACGCCGTCGATATGGACTTCGATTTCCGCCGCCCCGTCATTGGGCGATACCAGCAGATAGAACTCGTCCACCTCGTGGGCATGAACCTCGGCCACCTCCCGGTCGAGCAGATGATCGATCTTGCCGCCGGCGATTTCAAACCCGATATCGCCGCAGTTTTCCCGGCACAGGTAGAAGGGCACGCTTTTGTGGTGGCCTTCAACTGTCTTGAAGATTGGCAGTTTGCTCATTTTCCAGCCTCCTTCGGCGTGCTTCAGCCTGTCTTGAAGATCATGGCGTAGGTGTTCGGCACGTTGAGGTATCGCTGCTGAACCAGACGGGCACCGGCGCTCTCAAACGCATCGATATAGGTTTCGCGGCTGAAGAGATCGATCTTCTGAAAGGCGTGAACCAATTCGAAACCGCTGGTGAAGATCGGAAGCGGCTGTCCGCCATCGGTATCGGACTTGACCGTGTCGGCCACCCAGACATAGCGCGGTTCGTTGAAATTGGAGAGGATCCGCCGGGCGCTTTCGCGCGGCCCATAAAGGTTGAAAATGTCATGCATCGACATGAAAGACATCACCACGTCAATCGGCCGGTCGATCCTCTGACCCAATTCGCTTCCCCGCTCAAGCGCGTCGCCATGCAGGATCTCCACCCGGTCATCGAGATCATGCGAGCGGACGGCAGTGCCGGCGAGTTTCACGGCATCCCTGTTGATGTCGATCCCGTAAGCAAAGCAACGGCTGTCGTTCTCGCAGGCCGTCACCAGCCTCGCGCCGCTGCCGCAGCCCAGATCCACCAGGCATTTGGGACGGTATTCGTCCAGCAGATCCAGAAAGACATCGTTCATGAAGGCGCGGTTGGCCATTTGCGAGCCGATCGCGACATATTCGCCATTGATGCTGTCCTGCGGCGTAGCATCGTCATTTTGCGAATGCATGATGGTTTTGCGCAGATAGGCGCCATAACCGCCGATCATCCATACGGCGAACGCCCTGTTGTCCAGCCATGAAATGCCGTTGTCGCTGAGGCGCAGGGAGGCCCGGTCCGGCCGTTCAAAAATCGAAAATCTCACGCCGAAATCGATCAACTCGTTGGCTTGCAGAGGTATTTTCCGGTTTTTGCTTTCGACAAATCGCACAAAGCCCGCTTCGCTAATTGTTTTCTCCTTATTAGAAAACAAATCAAATATTTGTGCCTCGTGCAAAAGCAAACAGAAGTTCGTGACAACGTATCCATTGAATGCAGCTTCCGGTCTCATGATGTATACTCCGATATCCTGTTTCGTTTCTTCCGCAATATTTTTGAACCATGAATGGCAACCCCGCAAAAGCGCAGGGCCTGCCAGGGCCGCAATGAGCTGTTGATTACCGCCTGCCGGCCCAATTCGGGGCCGTTTCCAGGGTGTTCAGCGCCGGACGGTGCCCGAATCACGACACGGGTGATTCGGCCGGCGGGCGGCATAACGAGAAACTGAGCACAGCGGCTCCGCCGCCGTTCGAGCCACAAACTGGTTACGGGGCGGCCGCGAATCGGCGGTGCCTTCCAGCATAGGGGCTCACCATGCCGCTTTCAGCGCTGAAATATGGCTTTGCCACAGATTGTCCGTCGGGCCGGACAGGTGAATACCGGCCGGCGCATGCAACACGACAGGCCGTGGAAGATTTTGACACGGCTGATGGCGGCCACAATAGTCAGGTGTGTCCAGACCGCCGCGGACGGGATGATGGACGCGCTGAAATTGGCCGGAACGAACCTTCGCCGGCCTTGGTGACTTCTACTTAATCTATTGAATTTTAATTGTCCTTCCTGAGACAGGGGTGACATTTCATTCCGGACACATGGGTTACACTTTTGGCCCTTTGCGGGGAGAGCAAAGGTGCCTTGGAAGGAGTGTAA
>JANQMU010000060.1 GCA_028279875.1 Rhizobiaceae bacterium | reverse complement strand
GGTCTGGTACAGCGTCGTGGCGGAGTTGGGGCTTCACCCGGACACGGCGTTTTTCGTGACGCTTGCCCTGTTCGCGGGCTTCTGGTTCGCGCGCGGCATCGCCGGGCAGATTATCGGCATGATCGGTCCCTTCACCTTCGGCATCCTGCTTCAGGCGGTGATCTGGATCGCGTTGCTGTGGTGGCTGGCGCCCGGCGTCTTCCACGCCATGCCTTTCGTGTTCGATGTGCTGATCGTGCTCGGCCTTGCGCTGATCGGCGCGCGCTGCCGCCAGCTATATGAGGAGCATCGGGCGAAGCACGGTCCGGTCGAGCTTTCCGAGAATTCCGGCCTCGTGCTGATCGTGGCGTTCAGTGTGGTTGGGGCCTGCATCCTTGCCATGCACGCCTGGGGATCGCTCTGGCCTCTGATCGGTTACGCCCTGCTACCAGCCCTTCCGTTTTCATTCGGCTGGCGCACGGGCCCGCTTGCGTCGGCGGACCGGCCGGATGCGCGGTTTGGCGATGCGGACGACTTCCGCGACGCCGGCCTCAGCGATGAGCGATAGGCGGAGGCCGCGATGAACCCGGCTTTCGCCATTCCCTATGGTTACAACGCCGAGCGGCAGGGTTTCCCCTGTTACACCGACAACCGCCATCTCTGCACCTTCGGCGCGACACGGAGCGGCAAGGGCGCGACGGTGATCGTCCAGACCTTGCTGCAAGTGCCGCACAGCGTGGTGGTGATCGATCCCAAGGGCCAGAATGCCGCCGTCACCGCGCGCCATCGCCGGGCAATGGGACAGGATGTCTATGTCCTGAACCCGTTCGGACTGCATACCGAAGCGCCGTGGCACCTGCCGCGTCATCGTTATAATCCGCTCTCGACCCTCGACATCAACAGCCCGAACGTGGTGGCCGACGCGGCGGCGCTGTCCCAGGCCCTGATCCTGACGCAGGGGCGCGATCCTTACTTCGATGATACAGCGCGGGATCTGGTGACGGCGCTGATGCTCTATCTTGTCTCCAGGCCGGGGAACCCGGCAACGCTTCCCCGGATGCGCAAGATGGTCACCGATATCGGGGCGCGCGGATCAAAGGCGGCGGCGCTGCTCACGGCAATCGGCGAGAGCCCTTTTCCCTTTATCAGCCAGCCGATAGGCCGGTTCAAGGATGCCGAGGCCCGCGATATCTCCAGCGCCATCAACACAGCGATCACCCAAACGGCTTTCCTTGATGACCTGTGCCTCGCCGACCCAACACGCGGCGGCACCCTAACCGGCAGCGATTTCGAATTCGCACAGCTAAAGCGCAAGCCGGCCACGGTCTACCTGATCCTGCCGGGGCGTTACATGGACGCCTATGCGCGCTTCCTTCGCCTGATGATTACCTCCGCCATCGACCGGCTGACCATCGAGCCCGGCGGTCACCCGGTGCTGGTTATTCTCGATGAGTTCGCCCGGCTCGAACAGCTTCCCGCCGTTTCCAACGCCTTCGGATTTGCTGCGGGCTATAACCTCCAGCTCTGGCCGTTTCTGCAAGACCTGCCGCAACTCCAGAAACTCTATGGCAGGGAATGGATGAGCGTGCTGGCCAATAGCGGCATGGTGCAGTTCTTCACGCCATCAGATGTTGAGACGGCCGAGTATTTGCAGCGACGCGGTGGGCTCACCACCGGCGAGAGCCGGAGCCGCACCTATACGGGCGGCATGCTCAAGGGCGAACGCAGCGACACCCGCAGCGAGGCACG
>JANQMU010000080.1 GCA_028279875.1 Rhizobiaceae bacterium | reverse complement strand
CGGGTGTGTCGGCCTCCGACCATGTCACCGGTTCGAAGGCGCGGCAGGCGACGAGTGACGGTTCAGGGCCGCTTATGCCCGTCGTCTGACATGAGGCGGGTATCAGCACGCCCGCGAGCAGCACGCCGCGCAGCGTTCGCTTTCCCAATAATGTCATCGGCTTGGACCCATTTCCTGTTGGTTTGATCTGCGGCCTTGCCGCGTTCAACCTGACGGCCCGCACGAAATGCGCGCCAGACAATCGCCAGCACCGCCAGAAGCACGGCTCCGATCGTGTAAAACCCGCCGCTTCCACCGGTGATCAGTTCAAGCATTGGGCACCAGCCAGACGAGGGCGGCACCGGCGCCATTGACAAGCGAAGCCGCGGTCATCGGATCCATGCCGAGATCGACGCCGTAATAATCGCGTACGACATTGGCCGCAACAGTGAGCACCGCCACCCAGAACTTGTTGTATCGGGTCATGATCTTTCCTTTCGTCGGAACCGCTTTGCGAAGAAGGCGAGCAAACGGACCAGCCAGTTGCAGCCCATGCCCACCGATGGTGATTCTCCCAATTTGCGCGCCGTGGAGCCGGTTGGCACCGACTGCTGTTTGCCGGGTCGCAGGGCATCCCGCATCAGCCGGCCGACCTCAACCCGCCTGCCCTTCTTCCAGAGCACCCGACCGCCCGGCGATGCGGGATAGACAGTCGCCTGGCCGCCGCTCGAATAACGGCCTTTGAAGAACAGATCGCATTCCTTCTGACGGCGCGGCACAATCTCCGGCGGCTTGCGCCAACGCATGAAGGCTTTCCTGGCTGCCGTCCTGTTGCCGGCGTTGATGTCCTTAACCCAGGACGCGCGGAAAATGCCGCCGGTGTTGAAGTCGAATGAAACGGCGGCATCAAACTCATGTTGTTTGAGCGCGACCTTGAACGCCCGGTTCACACGGGCTTCGAATTTGGCGATATCACGAGCGAAGATCGCCATCACTTCGGCGATGGGATATTCGCGCCGGTCGATCGCGGGATTTGGAGGGCCGGCACTGGCGGTGTGGCCTATACCCACCGTCCATACGCCAACGCTATCGCGGTATGGGGATGTGACTATACCTTCGTGCGAAGCGATCTCAATCAACCCCGCACGGCTTGCTTTTGTAGCCATGGGTTTCTCCAATAAAAAGGCCCGCGTGAGCGAGCCT
Organism: Rhizobiaceae bacterium; assembly: GCA_028279875.1. GTDB lineage: Bacteria > Pseudomonadota > Alphaproteobacteria > Rhizobiales > Rhizobiaceae > Hoeflea_A. The sequence goes on along the minus strand of JANQMU010000080.1, from coordinate 13,472 downwards.
TTGGTAGTTGCGCTTGTCGGTTGTTCTGCGATCGTAATCGCCTGACATTTGGCCCGGTGTTAGGGCGCGCGACCGCAAGAGTCGAGCGCGCCCGGGCTGGGTGTGGCCACGCCGCTTGCGAACGGGTTTGATGAAGGTGCCAAAGCCAACACAAACCTGAACGGATCACGATCATGAAAGACAAAGGAGCACGTCGCAAGCTGTCCTTGCTGGAACTTGCACAGGAACTCAACAATGTCAGCCGCGCCTGCAAGGTGATGGGCTATTCACGCCAGCAGTTCTACGAGATCCGGCGCAACTTCCTGACCTATGGCGCCGAAGGACTGATCGACCGATTGCCCGGTGCCAAAGGCCCACATCCAAACCGGGTCAGCGAAGAGATCGAGACCGCAATCCTTCAGCACAGCCTTGATCATCCCTGCCATGGTGCCCTGCGGGTCGAGCAGGAACTGCGCCTGAAAGGCCTGCAAGTCTCGGCCGGTGGTGTGCGCGGTGTGTCTGGCAGCGCCACGAGCTGTTGACCAAGCATGACCGGTTGCTGCACCTGGAGAAGCAAACAGCCGAACGCAAGATCGAACTGAGCGATGAACAGACCAGGCTACTGGAGCGGTTCTCCCCGGAGTTCCGTGAACGCCACATCGAAGCCCCGCATACCGGGTCTCTGGTGGCCGTCGACACCTTCTTTGTCGGCACGCTGAAGGGCATCGGAAAGATCTACCTGCAGACCGCCATCGACTGCCACTCGCGCTATGCCTGGGCAAGGCTCTATCCCTCAAAGCTGCCGGTCACTGCCGTGCACACCATGAACCACGATGTGCTGCCCACCTTCGAAGCCCACAAGGCCAGGATCGACGTCGTGCTGTCGGACAATGGCCGTGAGTTTTGCGGCCGGCCCGAACGCCATCCCTACGAGCTGTTCCTGCAGCTCGAGGAGATCGAGCATCGCACAACCAAGGTCAGACGGCCGCAGTCGAACGGTATCGTTGAGCGCTTCCACCGCACCTTGCTGGACGAGCACTTCCGGGTTGAGGGGCGCAGAACATGGTTCGAGACCATCGAAGAAATGCAGGCCGTTCTCGACACCTACCTGATCACCTATAATCAAAAGCGCCCGCACCAGGGCCGCAACATGAAGGGCAGGACACCGGCAAAGGCCTTCGTCGATGGCCTGCCAAAATCGAAACAGCACAAAGCAGAAAACAAAGCCAAAAAGACAACCCAAAAACAAGTCGCCTGATCAAACCGCTCAAAGCGGCAGTGTCAGGGGATTACCCTCTCTGTACATGCATGGCTTACTTTTGTGAGCGTGTAGTGTATGTGTTTTCGATTGCTGTAAACAAACCCATTAGATTCGACGTGGGCGACAGTCATTGCGCAGATATGGGTGTCCTTTGTCGCATGCAACAATTGGTAAGCCACGTTCTGTTTGGAACCTAAATGAACATGGAACAGATCGTGCATGCTGTTTAATTCACCAGAATTTTTGTTTCTTTTTTTGCCCATTGTCCTGATTGTTTACAGGATGATTCCGGTTGTTTGCGAGAAGGCGGCAGGAGACATCAAAAGCCAAGATTTGCAGATCATATTTCTGTTTGTTTCGTCACTGTTTTTTTACGGACATTGGCGCTGGCAGTACGTATTTTTGATATTGCTGTCCATCGGAACCAATTACACGTTATCCGCCTTGCTGGCAGGTCAGGGCAATCAAAAAAGCCGAAAAATGACACTTTGGGTCGGCATTGTTTTCAACTTGGGCCTTCTCGGTTTCTTCAAATACGCAAATTTCTTTATTTCAAATGTCGGAAACCTGACAAATACAAACTACAATTTGGTGTCGATTGTCTTACCTATAGGCATATCGTTTTTCACGTTTCAACAAATCGCCTATCTGGTAGATCGTTACCGAGGCCAAGTGAAGTTTGGGGCTTTTTGGCGTTACGGACTATTTGTGACTTTTTTCCCACAACTTATCGCGGGGCCGATCGTTCATCACTCTCAGATGATGCCGCAATTCGATAAACCTTTTTCAAGGGACGTCTGGAATAATTTGGCTCTCGGTGGCACCGTGTTCATCATCGGCCTATTCAAAAAAATGGTCATCGCCGACAGCCTCTCCCAGTTGTCCACCCCAGTCTTTCAAGCGGCATATGAAGGAATGGACCCCACATTCCTTACGGCGTGGCTTGGCGCTCTCGGCTATACGATGCAGATATACTTTGACTTCAGTGGCTACTCCGACATGGCTATCGGGCTTGCCATGCTGTTTGGCATACGACTGCCTATGAACTTTCACAGCCCCTACAAGGCAACTTCAATTATTGGCTTCTGGCAACGCTGGCACATTACACTCTCCAGGTTCCTAAGAGATTATCTCTACATTCCATTGGGCGGTAACAGGCGAGGACACCGACGCAGATTGATCAATATCCTGCTTACCATGACCCTTGGTGGGCTCTGGCATGGAGCAGCATGGAATTTTGTATTGTGGGGCCTGTTGCACGGCCTGTTCATAGTGGTCAACCACGTTTGGCGTCGAATCGGGAGGATACAGGTTACTCCGTTCGCGGGTTGGTCGTTGACTTTCTTAGTGGTGGTCATCGCTTGGGTTCCGTTTCGGGCCGAAAACTTAGAAACTACCGCCCGCATGTTCAAAGGGATGGCGGGGTTAAACGGATTTTCGCTGCCACATTTTGTGCAACCCTTTTTACACAGTTTGGGGGGTGAACTGGCGCAGACACTTACCTACAATGGGTTGGGTCCTGTGAACCTCTGGATTGCTTCTATTGTCTTGCCGATTGCAATGGCCGTGGCCTTCGTATTTCCCAATAGTCTGGAGTGGACCAGAATGCAGGAAAGCCAATTGAACAAGCTCTCTTGGCAACCATCCGCAACGACAGCTGCATTGGTATCGCTCTTGCTTTCAGCCTCATTGTTGAAATTGAACGATGTTTCAGAATTCCTCTATTTCCAGTTCTAGCCGTCATCGTCGATATGTGCTGAAGCTAACGGCATTCTCTTGTGTGCTCCTTGGTGGGTTTTCACTCTTGGTTGCTTATGGATATCGAAATGCCTGGATGGATTTTGCATTCGTTCGGCTATACCAGCATCAGTTGGAAAAGATCGCCGACAGTAAACACCCTGAAGTAGTTTTCGTTGGGGATAGTTCGCTTGGTAACGCCATTGATGTTGATGAATTCGAGCTTCTTTCCGGGATGCGTACCGAAAATCTAGCGCTTACGGGGGCATACGGTTACAGTGGAACGCTGAACATGATCAGGCGTGTTCTTCAGCAGAACAGTCCGGATTTGTTCGTCATAATGCAGAGCCCAGATATGCTTACACGTTCCGTTGCATATGATGGATATCTGCACACTGCGCTATCGCCGAACGATTGGAGAGACGTTCCTCTATCAGTGCTGGTAAAGACGTTTGCTAATCTTGACGGTATCACATCGATGGCCCGCACTCTCGTAAGACAAAGTGGAGCACCGGATAACGCATTACTGGACAACGACTACATACGGCAAGGACCTCCGATAAGTAGACAACGGCGTAAAGACTTTCAGGTCACGGCATCTGGTATCAATCCCAAAAAGGCAATGTTTCTGGAAAGAATCGCAGCAACTTGCGAAGATTATCAGTTGAAATGTGTATACGCTATCGGTCCCTGGTTTGAGGAGTTTTGCAAACAATCAAAGACTTTCATCAAAGAAACAAAAGCCGTTGTTCGGGATAAAGGGCTGCCGGTGGTCGGTGGAACGCCAAAATGTCTTCCGCCAGATGAACTTGGTGATTCATGGGATCATGTGGCGCCACATGCAAAGGCGGCAACAACGGGATTTTATTACAGAAGTCTCTTGCCCTTCCTCGTAAAGACTGCGACGACCTCACGCGCTAAACTGCAGACTACCCGATAGAAGCAAGGGGCTTTCACAGGTAACTTCTCGTTCAATTTCCAGCTCAAGCCTTCAATATTTGATACACGACAGAAGTGCGATGTTGCGCGGTCGGGTTTCACTTCCGCCTGTAGCGCCTATCGACCCATGTCCGTTGTTGAACGGCCCGCCACCGTTTACACCCTTTGATCCACCGGACGGTATGACACCAGCAACGACGTGGGTGTGGCTTCTCAATTCATCGGATTGCGTCGAGCCAAAACCGCGTCCGCTGTCTACACCACGTCCGTTATCCCACCCACGAACAAATTCACCACGCAAATCAGGAAGATTGAATGTGGTCGAGCCGTCACCAACGCCGTAGGTCGTGCCGATAACAGTGAAAAGTGTCGCATAATTGGTCCGGGAAACCGCGACTCCATTGCATTCCAAATAACCCGTCGGCGGCGTATTGGCCCCGAACCAGAATATTGCGCCGGTTGGCACAAATGTATCTGGAACGCCTAAAGTCGCTCGTGCAGCAGAAGCGTCGATGTCATCAATCAGCGACCGGCCAAAGGCCGAAATGGGCGCTTCTGCCCACGTATCGGCGCCGGTCGTGTAGGCAAGCCTGTCAGCGGCTGTACCCAATGCGGCGAGACTGTCCAAAGTGGCATCTTGGGCCTGGGCACCCAGATTTGCTCGGGCATCGCCGGCGCTTGATGCACCCGTGCCCCCCGCCACAACCGGTCTGTCCGTGTTCAAATCAGCAGTGATGTCATCTATCAACGTGTTGAACTTGGTTGATTCTATTGTCGTATTCGGCGATGCGGTTGTGTTTGCTGGTTTTGTGTAAACGCCGCTTCCGTCTCTTGGCATGGGTTAACCTCCAGTCAAATGCCCGTCGAGGCGAGCCATCCGTTTCATGTTTGTGTTTGGGCGAGCAATAGGTGTTAGAGATTCCGTTAAGTCTGCGTTCGAGCGAACCTGCGAAACCGCTGTGCCGCCGTTGTATTCCGGGAAATCAAGCCGCAGATAACATCGTTTCGAGGTGTCTTCCCTGAACCGGCGTCGCCCGGCCACGACAGTTGCCCAGATATCCCGCATTTGGGGTTGTCTTGCTCATTTGCCCCATGTTTCGGTGCGGGTTGGTTTCCGATCCGAACCTGATAATCCGCGGATGGTGGCGCCGTAACCCGCTCATTCTCACGCGTGAACAGGAAATCGCTTTCATGGCAAGCTATGTTCAAATCGTCATCACTGAACGAGGCAAATCGCTCGCCGGCCAAATCCTCGCGTACGACAGATCCATCTGACAGCATCTCTCGGAGCTGCTCCTATGATTCGACGGTCTTGGGAACAGCCCTGCTTACCTCCAGCAGCAATTTGGCCCCGTTTTCACGATTGCAAATGACGAGGCCTCGTCAAGGACGCATCGCCCGCCAAACCTACCCCAGCGCGGGTGGGCATCCTCGACGTGATTGCAAGGAAACATCAGGTTGCCCCCAAACCATGGATGTGTAGGACGCCATCACCATGATTTTGTATTTCCCGGAGCGTGAGCTTGAACTGCAGCACGATTGCAGTGATATCGTTGCTTGAATTGCGTCGCTGGCGTCGAACCTGATTGGCACTCCGAATGGACCTGCCATTTCTAATACCGCTCTCAACGACGTAAGGCACAACACCCCTGTTTCGCATCCAATCCAGTGTTTGCATTTATATCGGCCGCTGCCGATGATCACGCATGAGGATTTGCGTTCTCCGATGCGCGACTATTTTACTTCTTTTGCCTGCATCCACGCTGCGTCGACCTCAGCAGGAGTTTTGCCAATCGCTGAGATCAGAGACATCAATAATGGATGGTCCCTGTGGTATCGCGTGGCGTGACGGAACCGCCGCTTGTGCTCACTTCGGGTGTTTGCATTCGCCTCGATACTATCGATTGCCGTATCCACCGCTGCCTCAGTCACGCCAAGGCGCTCCAGAAAGTTAAAAAACTGGAACTGGTTAAGGTTGTAGTCTGTGGGATTGGTAGATGGTGACGGCGGTATTGGTGCTGAGAATGTTCCGTCACCGTTATCCGTGAAGCCTGCAAACACCCCCTCGGGAACACTCACCCAGGCATCGTCAACATCGGCATAGGAGACGGCGTCCACAACATCGTTAATGATCCTGGCTTTCAACATCAGGACAACCTCCAGATCTTGACGCGAAGATAGATTTCAGTTGCCATAGCCGATGCACGGCCCCTTCCGATACTTGAGATTGTATTGGCTACGCGGCTGCGTATCTCGAAGACTTTCGAGCTGGCAATAGCTAAAACGCCCGCTCCGAGAGTGAGGCCCTGAACATCGGAGCTTGAGCGAAAGAAGGCAGTGTTGCTAAACGCAACATCGCTTGCATCACTGATGTTGTACAACTTGCTGCGTGTAGAATCGGTATTGTAGTGGGTGGCCTCCCACTCAATGTAATACGTCCCGGTGCTCAACGTGAATTGATTGCTGGCCACGGTACAATCGTTGTTGACGTCCCGAAGCTCTGTGTTCACCTCACGTGTTTCCCACGAGCCGGCCACAGACGCGGTACCACCATGCGTTCCTGACGTCCTTTGGTCCTCAAGGATGATATCGGGAGCACCGCCGCCTCCACCGAGCGCCTCAACCGCCTGTTTCACCCGCTGCGCCGTCCAGGCCCGTTCCGTCGTCCCCGTCCCTGCTTCGGCTTCGGCCTGGCCAATCGTTTCAAGCCCCAATGTGGCCCGTGCATTCGAAGCAGCTGCATCGTCAATCAGCGACCGGCCGAAGGCCGAAATGGGCGCTTCTGCCCACGTATCGACACCCGTCGTGTACGCGAGCCTGTCAGCGGCTGTACCCAATGCGGCAAGACTGTCCAAAGTGGCATCCTGGGCTTGGGCGCCCAGATTCGCCCGGGCATCGCCGGCGCTTGATGCACCCGTGCCTCCCGCCACAACCGGTCTATCCGTATTCAAATCGGCCGCGATGTCATCCATCAGCGTGTTGAACTTGGTCGATTCTATCGTCGTATTCGGTGATGCGGTTGTGTTTGCTGGCTTTGTGTAGACGCCGCTTCCGTCTCTTGGCATGGGTTCACCTCCGGTCAATGCCGCCCGTCAGAGCAAGGCATCCGTTTCATGTTTGTGTTTGGATGAAAAATGCCGGCGCTGATCACTCCAGGCCGCCTTGGAGCAGAACCGCATGGCTTGGTTTTACTGGCATGGGCTTCCCCGCCAGGCTGATATGAAGCCATAAGGATATTCAGCAACGAACGTTCAAACCAACCGGGGTCGGCCGGTAAGATGTTGGCAGCAAAGCGCAATCCGATGCAAACAAATCGGTCTGCAAACGGAAATTCCAAGTCCCTCAGATCACGCTACGGCCGTGTCACGGAATCTCTTCCGGCAAGGGTTTTCTTACATGCCGGACCATATCCAGATCGGCAGCTCCGAATGCCTTGAAGTTCTTGCGCGCCTGGTTCAAGCTTGAATCATTCGCCCCGCCTTCAAAATCCGGATCGTCAGCCTGCACTTCGTCATCTTCCCAAAAACAGACGGGACAGATGCAATGGTTGCCCGAAGGCTGCGGTTCGCCGTGTGTCAGATATCCGCAACACAGGCACGGATATCCTGCGCGTTTCCTGTTTTCCCGTTCCAATATCGTTCTCCGGTCCGAGGCTTGCATGGTTTTCTGCGGCCAATTGCCAATCCTGCGCGCAGTAACTGTCCGTGTCCCGCACTCGTTTTGAGCGATCGCCGTCAGCGGCTCGATTTACGTCTTCACGATGCGCGTGCCGTCGACATCGTGGAATTCATAGAATTCCGGGCCCTGAAGATCGTTCTCATTCATGCTAATTTCGATCACCGATTTCGACCCCAGGCGAATTTCCGCTTTGCCGTCATTGAATGTGCAGTCGGTCACGAGGTTTCCGTCGCCTATGACGAAGTCGCAGGACATCTTCGTGTGCACGGTCAGCACGCTGCCGTCGACAAAGCGGATCACTGGTGAATGGCCGTCAAAGCAGGTCCGTTCAAATAGCTTGCCGTAGATCCATTTTTCAAGCGACATCGCTGTCCTCCGTCTGCTTGGAATATGAGCTCGAAGATCATGCAGGTCCAATACCTTCCCGATACAAGTCCGAACCGTTCGGCGACTTGCCGACACCCCTCAACAAAGAAAACCAGTCTTAACGGATATGCCATTTGGCAACCAGATCACGAGGTTGTGTTGAGGCTGTCGATCCGATGAAACAGGCTACCGTCAGCAGACGCTCCTAGTTCACGACGATCCATGCGCCGTCGACATCGTCGTCGAACTGAAAAAACTCGGCACCGACAAGATCATCCTCGTCCATGCTGATTTTGATCACGGAATTCGACCCCAATCGGATTTCCGCCTTTGTATCGGTGAACGTACACTCCGTGACAAGGTTTCCATCGCCAGCAACGAGGTCACAGGAAACCCGTGTATGGACCGTAAGCACGCTGCTGTCGGTAAATCGGATCGCCGCGGATTTGCCTGTAAAGTAGATATGCTCGAAGCGTTTGCCAGGAATCCTTTTCTTTAGTTCCAAGTCTTCACCCTCATTCAGTTTGGAATGTGCCAACGAGGATCATCGGGTTCCAGCATCTTTCTCGTGTACGGATCAACGGTATTAAGACTTCCTGTATAGGCTGCAGCGAAAATAAGCGGGATTGGCTCCTGACAAGTCGTCCGATGTTGGGCTTGGCCGGGCCACTTGTTGGGCCAAAGGCCGACTGCACCCTATTTGGAAGCATCCTCCAAGGCCGCTTTGACCAACACGGCTATCTCGGGAACAGCCTTCTTTACCTGTTCCTCGTCTTCCGGCAGCAATTTGCCGTTGTTCCTTACGATTGCAAATGACGAGGCTTCGTCAAGGACGCCCCATAATCCGTCAAACTCATCCCAGCGCGGGTGCGCATCCTCGACGTGATTTCGAAGAAACCGCAAATCAGCCTCCAGGTCATGAATGGAAAGGATGCCATCTTCATAAAACTGTATTTGCCGGAGCATCAGGTTCAGTTGCCGTGTCAGATATTCGTCTATCATTTTGGAATCTTTGGTTTTCCAAACCGCGTGGTCACAACATCATCCTTTTCGGCAATTGTGGTGATATTGTTGCTGGGGCTGTATTGCTGGCGCCGAGCGGGATTGCCTGCCGAAAAGGACTTACCGTTTCTTATACTGTCTTCAACGACAGATGGAACAACACCCCTGTTTTGCATTCGATCCAACGCGTGCCCCCGTATATCGGCGCCCCCATAATCGCCTCCTGGTTGCGTGTTCGCCAATCCGGGCGGTTTTAGTTCAGATCCGCTCCGCCCCACAAAAGCAGATGGCGGTGGGGTAAATCCGACCGCCGCATCATCAGATGCTCCAACAATTCGCTTGAAAGCCTTCATCCCGACTTTACCAAGCAAGGATGAGAGACCGCCCAGCAGTTCAAGCGGGCTCATTGCAGGATCGGCCTGGCCGTTTCGAGAACCAAACCGCAATGCAGCTGCCGTCGGCTGCTCGATCTAAGTCTTCACGATGCGCGTGCCATCGACATCGTGGAATTCATAGAATTCCGGGCCCTGCAGATCGTTCTCATCCATGCTGATTTCGATCACCGATCTCGACCCCAGCCGAATTTCAGCCTTAGCGTCATTGAACGTGCAGTCCGTCACCAGGTTTCCATCATCGACCACAAGGTCGCAGGTCATGGTCGTGTGCACGGTCAGCACGCTGCCGTCGACAAAGCGGATCACCGGTGAACGGCCGTCAAAATAGGTCCGCTCAAAAAGCTTGCCATAGATCCGTTTTTTAAGCGACATGGCAGTCCTCCACCAGCTTGCCTTTGTGCCCTGGACAAAATCAGCGTCGACGGGCCAGCCTAATTCTCCACGATCCAGGTGCCATCGACATCCCTGAATTCATAGAATTCCGGGCCCAGCAGGTCGTTCTCATCCATGCTGATTTCAATCACCGATTTCCACCCCAGCCGAATTTCAGCCCTTGTGTCGCTGAATGTGCAGCCGGTGACAAGATCGTCATCGCCTTTCACGAGGTTGCATGAAACCTTCGTATACACAGAAAACGCGCTTCCATCGTCAAAGCAGATCCCCACGCCACTGCGGTCAAAATCAAGATATTTGAGGCGCTTGCCGGTGATCAGCTTTTCAAGATACATGTCCGTTTCCTCGGATCAGTCGGGAATGTGAACCCAGGAAACGTCCAAGTCCAGCGTCTGTGTGGTATAGGGGTCAACCAACGCGTCGACGGCGTATTCTTGAATGGTGATCCTCGGGGTATCATCCGGCGGATCGAGTGGCTCCATGTTGTCGCTCAGAGTCGTTGAAATCTCGTGCCAGGGTCGATAACTTCATGGTTGTAGCTGCTCGGTGGACTGGACAAGCCGACCGGCGGGTCGCGAGTATTGAGACTTGCGGACTCCTGAGGCAGGAATATCCATCTGAAATGTTGGTGTGCGGCCCCTGCCCGAGCAGCTATCTTTCCCTCATTTCCGCAAGCGTTTGGGACTTACTGGAAACACGCTTTTCACGGAGACATCGTTACGCAGACCCCGGGGCGACAAATCTAACTTCAGGCGGAGGCCGGTTTCGTCAACCAGTCTATGTGCGGTCGGGTAATTGCCGCTTTCCACGGATCGCCGTAGCCGGCACGGTTTGATGCCGACGGCAACCTCACCGACATCAACATGAGGGCCGCTACATGACCCGTTTCGACGCGTCAGTTCGTAGCTGTGGATTTTTTGGACAGACAGATGTTGCGCACCTGACCGCAAACTCCACAGACAAAAACCACGGAAGCGGACAATTGATGTGCTACGAAAACCGGACAACTCATGCAGTTTTGCTGCTAATCATGTTGAGGTTTGAGTTTTAAGGCAGCGTTCGATATATAATTGTTCGGAACCCTACCCAATTCGTACGCGAAAGGAGCTTCGGCTGGTGTCAGGCGTGCACCTAGGGTTCCTACTTCCAAACTTGTTTGTTGCCTGGCTTTTGAGCGCTCTGTTCAGGGCTGTGGATTTTGATGCCATCCGGAAAATTCCCTTTGCGGCAAGGCGTCGACAAGCTGGCATCGATTGTTGGACATTGATCAGCCCCCGCCCGAAAAGCTGGCCATATTTGACTATCTTCGCGCCATCACGGTTTTCAACAACAACATCCGGCCGGACTTTCTCCACATCCTGCGCCATCACTCTGTTTTTCCCGGGTGTGCCTCATCCTTCGCTTTTGAAAAGATATTCGTAAAGCGAATGCCCTTCGGCACAGCCGGCTTTCTTGACGCGTCTCGTGACCCGTCTAACTGGTCTTTCTTCCAATCCACGCTTTTCCAAGACCAAACAGACCTCCAAGCAAGGCGTTCCTGCTCTGCACCTGCTGCTGCCAGATACCTAGCCTCTGATCATAGTTACTGTTGATAATCCCGGCATTGTCGGTCGTCGGAATCGCCGCTGATCCGGTCGGCACGAATTGCGGCTGTTGAACCTGCGAGCCCGACATCAGTCCGATAATCTCATTGATCGGCTGGTTCCGCTCGGTCAGCGCTTCCTGTGTCGCCTGCCCCCGGGCCTGTAGCAGCAGCTGATTGTAGGCGTCCGTCTTGCTTTGATCCAGCCGCTCCATTTCGCGGTCATAGGCTTCCGAGCCTTTGACGATCCCCTGATTGCTCAGACGCGTCTCCAAGGCATCCCGCTCGCGCTCGAATCGCGGATCGAGACGCCTGCTGCCGAGTTCATGAATGCGCGCTTCCGTCGCTTCGTTGCTCAGGTCGACCGGCTGGGCCAGATAATCCTTGAAGAATTCGGACTGCTGATTGGCCGTTTGAGCAAGGTTCAGCGCCGTTGCGTCGTGTTCGTCCTTGAGCTTCTGCTGAGACTCTGACAACGTCTGTGTCGCAGTGAATGTCGGAATGTCGTAGCTCTCGCCCGTAAAGGGATCTTCGAACAAATGCGTTCCGGTCTGGTCGTAGGTCAGCGTGCCGTCCGGTGTCACCTGGTTCACATTGCCCAGCATCGCATTGGCTACCGCGGTCGCGACATTGGTTCCGGTCGCCGCTGCCGATGTTTCCTTCGGATCAGGCGGTTCAGGGGGTTTCGGTGCGCACATGGGCATTGTCCTCAAATGTGTAAATCATCAGTTCGGTGGCGGGTCTGAAGCCCATTCGCTTCCATATCTTTCCGACACGCAGATCCGTCACGGGCGTGATGTAAAGTCGCTTGACGCCGCGCTCGCGCAGATCGGCCAGAATATGTTTGACCAGTCGCTTGCCGACACCGTTCCGGTGCGGTCTGGAAATGAAGACCGTGTCTTCCTGGGCTATGAAATCGCCATTGTGCATGTCGTTGGTCAGCCAGATGTTGGAGTAGCCGACGATCTCGGTCCCGTGCGTCACGATGAACGTCAAAAGCCGTCCGTCGCGCATCGCCGGAAAATAGACGTCGAGCCGCGGGTTGAAGTCGGGTATTTCGATCCCATCCGCCTTTAGCCGGGCCTGCATTTCCGCATAATGATCGCGATAAAGCGGTAGCAGGCGTTCGTGAAAGGCAACGCCGTCGACGGTGTGAAAGACATATTCAGGCGCGGCCCGGCCGTGTTGACGATCCGGTGTGCCCGACGGAGTTTTTTTCATGTGACTTCCACCTTGCTGGTAAGGGATTGTACAGGGCGGCGTTAGCACTATTTCCAGGGATGCCTTCGCTCCCACTCACGCGCAGTACCGAGAGGCGTGAATGCGTAGAAACGGTGCAGGAACGAAGCCAGCCGTTTCACCGAAGGTCTTTTCCAATTCTCAAATCCGCTTACAGCCGAGTTTCGCGGGAACCGAAGCGACGCGGGCGAAGCATAGCCACGTTGTCGTTGGCTTCGATGATGCAAGTCCGCCGATCTGGGGACTCCTTCACCCGTTTTCCGGGCACCAGCGGATTCAACTAGCGCACGGGTGCCGACACGTCTGGAAACCGAGCGATTACGACTGAGGATCGTATTCTATCCTATAGGATGGGGCATCGCATATCGGCTCGGCGAAATACTCCCTCCCGAGTTCCACTTCCAGGAATGGCAATCCTCTGATCATTTCTCCCGTCGAATCGGCATACAAGACTCTACATCGGGTTCCGGCATCCAGTTCAACACGCTTGGGCCCTCCGAAACTGCCCCCCGATTTCTGCCGGACGAACACCGATCGTTCCGCGTCCAATCCAGATTCGAAATTCACCCAAGTTGAGGAGAGAAACTGGCGGCTGGACATGGGACATAGATTGAGTTCTTCAATCACAAGCGCACTGAACAAGGCTTTCTCGACATCAATAAATTCATTCAAACCGTCATCCCTATGCCTGAACCAGCGGGTCCAAACATCATGGGAGCATTTGGCCCATTCGGCAACGAAATCGGTTACATCTCTCACTTCGGACCTGCCGTTCACCTCGTTCTCGGGCACATCAATATCATTCACCACACAAAAATCACGCGATCGTCACACGCTCTCGGGTTTCAATCACAAAGACACCACAAACTTGCACCAAATAAGCAAGTCTTACCTTGAATGG
>JANQMU010000019.1 GCA_028279875.1 Rhizobiaceae bacterium | reverse complement strand
GATTGCGTAATCAGAACTGCTTGGCAGCGGTGGTGGAGGCGCGGATCTCGGAATAGGCGTCGGTGCCGTAGCGGCCTTCCAGCGAGGCGTTGGGCGTCCAGGCGCTGGCGGTCGGTTTGTGGTTGACCCCGATGCCGGCAAAGCCGATGGCCGAGGCATCGGCAAAGGATGCGGCGAAGCCGAGCGGCCTTCCGGCCAGCACCACATTCACATCGTCGCCGCCCAGATTGAAGACACCGTCGACACCCGCCCAGGTCTCGACCGAGACGAGGCCGCTGTCCGCCTGACGCTGATGGGTGAGATGGGCCGCCTTCATCCGCACCGCCGCCACATGCACATCGCGGCTGGCAACCGTCAGGTTCGCCGCCGAGCCGCTTTCCGTATAGCCATCGAGAAACAGACCGGCATAATGGCCGCCGACGCTGATCTCGGTGCGTGCCCCGAGCGACCGTCCCACCGTCACCGACGGCGAGAGGAAATAGCCGCCATAATCGGCCGAGGCCGTCTGAAGTCCGCCCGCCACCATGTTGTTGGCAACCGAACGGTCCGAATCAAGATCGCTGTAACCGGCCATGAAGGACGCATCGATCCAGTGGGCCCCGGCCCGCGCGCCGCCATAGATGCCGCCATAGGCAGAGACGGTGTTGATGGTCTGCGTGTCGTAATCGGTTTCCTGCCGAACATATGAACCGCCGGCAAAGGCGCCATACATCCGGTCCCCCGAGGCAAAGCCGCCGCCGGCGACAAGACCGCCATAGGCCTGATTGCCACCAGTGATCACGCCCGTTCCGTTCTGGCTCTGATAGCCGCCGAAGCTGCTGACCCAGCCGCGCGGGCCGGTTTCGCCGGAGCCCGGCGTACCGTCGCCATAGGCGAAGGTTCCGGAAAGACCGTCGCCGAACCGGTTGCCCGATCCCCCACCCTCGCGCACCGCGCCGTGCACCGCATCGGCCGTCGTCTGGATGAAGGACTGCGCCAAGGCAAAGCCGGTCGGATCGACCGTGTAGATGATACCGTTGTCTTCGTCGTGCTCGATGGGGATGTCCGAATTCACTTGAGCCAGATTGTCGGAGGCACCTTCGGTGTAGTCGAGATAAAGGTTCAAACCGCTGCCGATATTCAGCGTCGCACCGACGCCGTCAAAAAGGACGGCCCCGTCGAGAACCGAACCGGCGAGCAGTGAGATCGTGGCATCTATGTCTTCAATGAAGATCGCATTGGTGGCACCGATGATCGTGCCGCTGTTGAAGATCCGGATATCGCTGCCGCTCAATTCCAAACCGTTGTCAGAGCCCCTTATCGTGCCTCTGTTGACGATCAAGGCATCCGGGGAGCCGGCTTCGATCCCGTCGCCATTCGCATTGATCGTGCCGTTATTGATGATCGTTCCATTGGGGCTGCGCCTCAGTTCAATGCCCTGCCCATCATCCGTCGTGATTGTTCCGTTGTTGATGATCAAGGCGTTTTCGACGGGGTTTCCGACGCTGCCACGGAAATGGATGCCACGACCACCCGAGCCGCTCGCTGTGATGACACCATTGTTGGTCACGGTCTGATTGCTTTCCGTGGCAAAAACGCCATCTTCGTTTGCCCCCGTCACATTGATCGCGCCGCCCGCCTCGACCGTCAGCGTGTCGCCCACCTGATCGAGGTTCTGCGTGGTCGTGACCGTCGTGCCGGAGGCAATGACGATGTCGTCCGCAGCGGCCATCGGCGCCGATGCCAGCCAGATGGCACACGCGCCATAAACCGCGCGGCAGACAAAGACCTCAGATGCAGGAAAGGTGCGCAATATTGGCCCCGAAAAACAATTAAATATCGATTCGTAATGCGCGCGATTACTCGCCAGCCCCCAATGGCAAGTCAACAGATGAATCGTCTGAATTGAAGCGACAGGAACGCCTGGAGTGAAGGGTGTTCAGATTTGCAGGCGGGAAACGAGCGTATCACCGATATCCGTCGGATGCGCGACAATCGCCGCGATGGCCGCCTGCACACCTTCCGCTGCAGTCAGCATGGACATGCTCGGCGCGCCGAGATTGGCGTCGAGGGCAGCGACTTCCGGCAAATGTGGCAGGTGGATCCATCCGGCGCGGATCGACATATCGTTCAATGCGATATGGTGCAGGATGCCGTACATCAGGTGATTGCAGCAAAAAGTGCCGGCGCTGTCCGATATATCGGCCGGAATGCCCGCATCGCGCATCGCCCGCACCATCGCCCGGATCGGCAATGTGGCGGTATAGGCCGCCGGTCCGTCGGGCGCCGTCAACTCGCCCTGCAGGAGCACGCCGTCATTGTCGCGCAGGCCGTAGCGGGCACCGTCATTGAAGTTCTGCGCGATCCGCTCCACCGTCACCATCGACCGGCCGCCATATTCGCCCATCATGACGACCGCCTGCGGCTCCACCTCCTCGATCGCCGCGCACACGACGTCGATACATTTGAAAAACGTGTTCGGCACGATGCGGGACATGATTTTCACGCCATCGACCTGCCGGTCGTCCAGATAGGTCGCCACCTGTTCGGCCGGATTGACCGGGGTATTGCCGAAGGCTTCGAAGCCGGTGAGGAGGATGGTGCTCATGGGTCCGCAGCTCCGGTTGCCGGGTCGCGGCCAGTCTATCGCTGCGCCGCGGCGCCGTAAATGCGCCGCATATCGGGTTTTTCGACCGCAAGAGCCCGTTCGGGAGTTAACGATTGGTTTGGTTGTGCCTATTTTGTTCAATACCAAGCGATTGATCGAAGGGACGGCTGGTGGCCATTTCGAGATCAAGCGCGCCGATAGTGGGCAAAATAGGCGCAATCCGCCAGGACGCGGCCAGTTTCGGTGCTTTTTGACGAAAGGCCGCCTGACAGGGCCCCGATGCCGAAGACATACATGCCGTTGCTCGTATATTTGAAGATGCCCTCGCGCACCATCGGCCAATGGCGGGCTTCAGGGTCGAAATGGTCGATCCCGAAGGCACGGCGAAAGGTGAAATAGGTCTTGACCGAATAGAACAGATAGGCAGCCGGAACCGCGATGATCGCCGCCAACAGCAGGCCGAGCCAGGGCGCGATATCAAGCGTTCCGCGATTGGCGATGGCAAGCAGCGTGACGAGCACGAACCGCGCCCCGAACAGAATGGCGAATATCGGCGCATAGAAAGCAAACGCCCTTTCGGTGCCGCCGAACCATCGCGTCAGCCTGCCGCCATGCAGTTCCAGACGCCATGAAACCCACACGAAAAGCTGATGGACGATGGTATCGGCCAGCAGCAGCGCAAACCATGCAGCGCTCGAAATCCCGAACAGCGCGCCGGCCATCGCACCGTCCATACCGGCGGCCCAGATCGCCAGCGCCAGCAACACCGCAAGGCAGAGCGCATGCCACGCCTGGCCCTCGAACATCAGGGACAGGTCTGTCGGTACACGGCTTTGGATCATGGTTCAGGCTCCCGAGGAAAATTCAGGGCGGCGGCATGAGGCGGCAACAGCTTACCAGAAAGGCGGCAGCGGTGAAGATGGCGCGACTTTGCCGATCCAACATGTCGCCGTTGTAATGAATCGGACAGGATTCCTTAACGCCGGGCAACCACATGCAATGTAGCGAAACGAGAACATAAGGAGTTAAGCAGATGACCGAGCGTTACACCACGCCGGGCTTCGACAGCATCAACGATTTCGTCCGGCCGCTCAACACGCGAAAGAGTTGGTTCAGAGCGGCCATGAGATCGCTCTGGCACAGGCTGGCCCGGCTGGGCAGCAAGAAATCCGGGCCGGCAGCGACCGGCGGCACACACGCCCGCTGATCCGACTCAGGACACTTGGCGGCGCCCGATGACGGCGCCGCATCGTTCCAGACGCAACGCACCCGAGCGAAGCGCTATAACCGCCTGATCTTCGGCGGACAGCAAAATGCAAACCGGTTACAGCAAGGGACCGGGCCCCCACGGGCCCGGACAATTGCGAGGAAACCGGTGAACCAGACCGAAAAAGCTCTTCATTTTTCCACCCTCCATGTCCGCGGATCTCCGCTTCTTCTCTATAATGTCTGGGATGCCGGCAGCGCCGGAGCGGTAGCCAGCGCGGGAGCAACGGCAATCGCGACATCAAGCTGGTCCGTCGCAGCAGCGCAGGGCTTTGATGATGGCGAAACCGTTCCGCTCGATTTTCATCTGGCCATCGTGTCGCGTATCGCCGCCACCATCGATCTGCCCCTGACGGTCGATTTCGAGAGCGGTTATGCCGAACATGCCGAAACCATCGCCGACAACATCACGCGGGTGATCGAGGCCGGCGCGATCGGGATCAATATCGAGGATCAGCGGATCGGCGGCAGTGGTCTTTATGAGACGGATATTCAGCAACAGCGCATCGCCGCGGTCCGTCGGGCTGCGGAGGCTGCCGGCATTCCGCTTTTCATCAACGCACGGACGGACCTTTTCCTGAAGACACCCGATCATGACCGCGATCTGATCGCGACTGCAGCGCTCAAGGCCCATGCCTACCAGGCAGCGGGTGCGGACGGATTCTTTGCGCCTGGCCTGGCGGACGGCAGGCTGATCAGCGAACTATGCGAAACCGTCCCGCTGCCGGTCAACATCATGATAGGGGATGGCGCACCCGGCATCACTGAACTCGCCGCAATGGGCGTCGCCCGGATAAGCTGCGGCCCGGCTCCCCATATCACCGCCATGGCCGAACTGGCGGGGCGGTGTCGCGCATTCACCTGACGGCGCCAAACCGGCATTTCACACGCGGCCGGTCAGGATGCCTTTAGATCCGTCAACTTATGGATGGCGGGACTTCTCCAGGTGACCGACATGACGATGATCGCAACCGCGGCGGCAACGATGACGATGAAGAAGGGCAGGTGGATACTGATGGTCATCAGTTCACCGCCCAGCAGCGACATCACGCCGCCGGCCAGGGTGAACACGGCGACGGTGATGCCCATCACCCAGCCCTGCTCCTCATCGCTGACGGCGCCGGAGAACATCGACAGAAGCGTCGGATAGGTGATGCCGAAGATGAAATAGAAACAGAAAATCGGGATGAAACACAGCCAGCCGACCGGTATCACGATAATGGCCGCGGCGCTGAGCGCCCAGACCACGAGATTGACGGCGACGATCCTCTGCTTGCTGAACCGCGCCAGGGCCGGCGTCACCAGAAACGTGCTGGAGCCGGCCAGCGCAAAGCCGATCACCAGCATGACCATGCTGTTGCCGAACGTCTGATAACCGAAGCGGCTGGTCATGTAGTTTTCGATGAAAACGTAGAATGTGACATTGGCGATGTGGAAAAACAGGAACACCGACAGGATCCGCATCACCAGGGGATATCGCGTCACCCGCCACAGGATTTCAAAGACCTCCAGCGGCTTGAATTCGAACGGCGCGCGCTCCTGGCGCGAATCCTCGAAGGCAAAGACCACCAGAAAGATGGCGATCATCACCAGCACGAAGGCGGCGTAGAACGGCAGTTTCAGGCTGGCAAGGCTGCCGATCAGCACCGGGTCGGAGAGAAAACCGCCGATCAGCGGCCCGCCCACCAGGCCGAAGCTCACCCCGGTGATGATATAGCCCATATTGCGCCCGCGGTCGGTGTCGTCGACGCTGCCATCGATCATCGCCGCCTGGGCGATCGGCTGGTTGCCGGCGGTAAGGCCGGTGATCGCCCGGCCGAGGATCAGCAGGAACAGGCTGTCGATATAAAGCGAGACGATGGTGATGGCATAGCCGGCAAGCGCCCCGAACAGGCAGATCAGGATCGCCGGCTTGCGGCCGATCACATCCGACAGTTTGGCGATATAGGGCGCGCCGAAGAACCAGCACAGGAAGAAGATGCCGATCACCAGCCCGTAATTGAGATGCCGCACCGACGTCGCGGTGTCCGTCGGCAGGAACCCGGATGTCGGGTCCATGATCAGCGAGTTAATGATCGGAAAGACCAGCCCCTGCCCGAGAATATCGATAAAGACGACAAACAGCAGCGCGATTTTTGCCAGGACGGTCATGGAGGCGATCTTTCCGGTTCAGGTGCCATCGATGCACAACAGATCGGAAAGTCTACACATCGCCGGACCGATGCCCAGCCTTCATCGAAATTTCCTGTGGGCGACATCCGATGCGGCGGCGATTATCGTAACGCTCTTCGCCCTAATCGACGGCCGGCACCGAACCCAGCCAGCGCGCCACATTGGGAAGATCCGGCGCAGTCCGCCTCTCGCGCTCATAGGGCGTCTCGGCACCAAGCCGGAATTTCAGTCCGGCCATGACCGTATTGTCCTCGATTGTGTCTGTCAGGCCCGAGGAGCTTTGCTCCGACACGCGCAAGCCTTCATAGGACAGGAACACCGAAACGGCCGCATCGCCGACCTTATGTTCAAGCTGATGTTCCAGAGTGACATCCCAGGACAGAACGTCCGTCGGATTGACGAATCCGGCATCATCAGCGTCCTGTGTGCCACTCGCATAGCCCAATCCGGCCTGCAGCATCGTCCGCCCGCCATTGAAGAATGTCTGGCCAATGACACGACCGAACAACGCGTTGCTCAGGGTCTCTTGGTCGTCGGCGCTGCTGTCAAGATAGCCAACCTGAACAGCGATCGAACCCAAGTCCGTCAGATAACGGCCTTCAGCCCCGGCAACCCAGTGGTCCGCATCCTGATCGACCCCGCTGTCATTGTGAAAGAAGGTCTGGCCGGCGGCGCCGAAACCGCCAAACAGGAGTTGGTCGAACCGACCCGCCACGTGGCCACCGATCGTATAGCCGCCGGCATAGGTGTCGTCCGCCGGAACACCGCCGATGGTCCTGTTGTCAAAACCGGTTTCACCATCGGCTTCAAGCTGCAGCAGCCAGTCCGTGCCCAGGGGCAGTGCCGCAAGGCCGCTCAGCCCGGCGATCGGAAAATCCTCTATCTCGTCATTGGGCGGTCCGGATCCATTCAGCGCATTGCCACCGCGCCACAGATATCCGCCTCGCGCGCCCACCTCGAGAACCGACTGCGCATCGCCGGAAAATTCGCCGCCGCCAAAGGCATTTGTCGCGGACGCGGTGCCGCCGACCGGCGTGGTCAATCGCAGGAAGGGCGTCACCTGATACCGATCGGCATTATCGTTGGTGGTCAGGCGTGTCGTCTGATTGTAAACGCCAAGCCAGGCCTCCGCTCTCACACCGACACTGAATTTGGCACGCGATGACGGGGGTCGAAAAGTGAGCGCTGCGCTGGCTTCGAAGGCCGGCACAATATGGAATTTACTTGTGGTCACGCCCTCGTCAAAAAAGAAAGCGACCGTTCGCAGGCTTGTATTCTTGACGCCGAACAGCATGGATCCGGCACCGCTGAGGTCGAAAGTGACATTGCTGGAAACGGGAAGCTCGGTATCGAAGCCGATCCGCGGCCCGCTCCCGACAAATTTCGACGTGCGGTTCTCCGTCGCGAAGAAGGGTGCAAAGAAGGTGTAGAAATCGGTATTGGTGTTGGCGTTGAAATAGGCAAACCGCGCGCCGGCTTTCAAAGTCGTCCGCGCGCCGGCCATGGACTCGGAACCCACATTCCGCCGCGCCTCGAAATCGACGAAATAATGCTCCTCGCGATGTGTAGCCGCCCCGTCTGTGAAGGGATCGTAATCGGTACCCATCAGATTTTGGAGCACCGTGGACGCCGTTTCCGTTTCAACGCCGGATTCCTTGTTTGTCAGCCCGAACCGGGCGAACACGCCGACATCCCAGCCGGAATTCAAATCAGGTGAGATCCTGTTTGCCGGTGTGATGAAGCCAACACCACCGCCCCATGTCGTGTTCGGCCGAATGGTCCCGACAGTGCTCTGGCCGCTCGGGAAATGGAGCACCTCCACCCAGGGCTGGCTGTCGCCGAAAACCCAGCCGCCATTCATGTCGACGATCAACTGTGTGCGATCGTCGTCCGCGCGCGCCACGTCAAGCGCTCCGACCGACAGTGTTCCGATCGCAATGATTGACGCTGCTTTGGAGAGGCGCGCATAGAGTCGACGCAGAACATGGCTTTGGGCGGAAAACTCAAACATAATAACCGCAATTGCCCCCTCGGCAGCCCATGCGCATCCAAGGCAATGTTAACAAACGCTAAACAGCATGCAAACCGTTAAAATTCAGGGGCTTTATGAATCGGCCAACTGTGACATGAACGCTACAGTGGAACCGCCGGTTTTGCCGCGGCACTATCCACGGTCGCGCCAGAAGCCGGCGGCGCCGAAGAAGGCGTCGACGACCCGGCTTTTCGTATCGTTCAGCGAAAATGCGATCTCGTCATAGGATTTCGAAAGATCGCTGATCACCAGCCGGGTGACGCCATCGCTGCGGCTGGTGCCGTATTTCCAGATGAAACCGATGCCGAGACCGTTGACCACCGCCTCGTAGAGCCCGTCGCGGGTGTCGAGGGTCAGGAACGGCGACGGCGCCGTGCCCGATTGCGCGAACATCCGGTCGACGACGCGCTGTGTCGAAGACCCGCGTGCCCGGAAGATCAGCGGCTCGCGCCTGAGCTGCGCCGCGCTGACTTGGCTACGCGCCGCCAGCGGATGGTCGGGCGGCGCAATAGCGATGACCTCGTTGCGGACGAGCTTCACCCGCCGGAACCGCGTATCCTCCGGCACATGCGGCAGGATGCCGATATCGACCTCATGGCCGAGCACGGCGCGGGTGATCTTGTCATGCGCGCCGGTCTCCACCCGCAACCGGACGCCGGGGTGGGCGCGATGAAAATCGGCGATCACCGCCATACCCGGCATGGCATTGCCGAGGCCGACGACGATCTCCCCGTCCTTCAGCGATGTCCGCCGCGTCAGCAGCCGCTCGGCTTCCAGCCGCTCCTCCGAGATCCGCTCGGCCATGTCGCACAGCTCGATGCACAGCGGCGTCGGCGACAGGCGACCGCGGTCGCGCAGGAACAGCCGCACGCCGTAGCGGGCCTCGAGGTCGCGAATATGCTGCGACACGGCCGGCTGGCTCACCCCGATCGCCCGGGCGGCGGCGGCAAAGGAGCCGGAATGCGCCACGTAGCGAACGGCATCGAGCCGGGCAAATGTCAAATCCATCCGGTTGCTCCCATCACCGGCAAATCTTGAGCAACTCAAACCATAGCTTTCGAATGTAACAGCGGTGTCACAGAGACGGCCGAAAAAGGGAACTCATTGTCCGTTTGCGCGCTGCCCCACCCGCCCGCAATCTGGCCGCCTGCAAACCGGCCGCACACAAACCGAGCGAACACAAGCCGAGAGGTCCCGTCCGGTGCAGTTCCACAGCGCCCTGTCCCATGTCCCGTCCCGCTCGACCACGGTCCTTCATCCGGATCTGTGCCGGACCGCGGCGCTGGTGCTCTGCGATCTCGACGGTTGTCTGGTCTCCGAGGGCCGCGCCTATCCCGATGCGGCCGAATTCGTCCGGGCCTGCGGCGAGCGCCTCTGGATCGTCTCCAACAATTCGTCCGACACCGCCGTGACCCTGAGCGAGACCCTCGCTGCGCTCGACCTCGACATCCCGCCGGACCGGATCCTGCTGGCCGGCGAGCAGACCATCCGGCACCTGGCGCAGCAGCAGCCCGGCGCACGACTCAATGTCTACGGCACACCGGTACTCAGAATGGCGGCGCATCTTTCGGGCTTCGCCCATGAC
Source organism: Rhizobiaceae bacterium (assembly GCA_028279875.1). GTDB lineage: Bacteria > Pseudomonadota > Alphaproteobacteria > Rhizobiales > Rhizobiaceae > Hoeflea_A. The sequence continues at coordinate 105,730 of JANQMU010000019.1, read as the reverse complement.
GACCGGCCGCCGCAGCTCGCACTGCTTTGCCGCGATCCGCGGCTGACAATCGAATCGATCACGCACCTCGCCGCCGATATCGAGCATGGTGCGGCGTTCTGGGTCGCCAATACCGACATCACCCATCCCGGCTGGAACGGGCGCACAATCGCCGAAACCGGCGTCCTGCTTGCCGCCCTGCGCGCGATGGTGCCGAACGCGCAATATTCCTGCCTCGGCAAACCCGATCCGTTCTTGATCGCGGCCGCCCTTGAGGCCACCGGCATCACGGCAGAGCAGGCGGTTTTCATCGGCGACAATGCGCTGACCGACGGCGAAGCCGCCTGGGCCGCGACGATCCCCTTCATCCATCTCGTGCGCAACAGGAGTGCCGGATGATTGCCTATATCGCGCGCACCTGTCTCAAGATGCTACTCACCCTGTTTGCGGTCATCACCCTCGTCTTCTTCGCCACGCGCCTCTCCGGCAGCCCGCTGGACACCTTTCTCGGCCAGGGCCTGACGGCCGAGGACCGCGCCATGATGATCGAGTATTTCGGCCTCAACGGCTCGATCTGGGAGCAATATCTGCGCTATCTGCGCGGTGTCCTTCAAGGCAATTTCGGGCTGTCATTCGTCGAGCGGCGGCCGGTCGCCGATATCGTCCTGGAGCGCATCGGACCGTCGCTGCAATTGCTGGCGAGCGCCCTGGTGCTGACCGTATCGCTGTCGATCCCGCTCGGCATCATCGCCGCCATCTACCGCAAGAGCGCCATCGGCTCGGCCGTCATGATGTTCGCCTTTATCGGCTATGCGGTGCCCAATTTCATTCTGGCGATCTTCATGATCCTGGTCCTGGCCTTCACGCTCAACTGGCTGCCGGTGGTCGGCAACGGCACGCCGGCGCATTTCATCATGCCGACCATTGCCCTGTCCGGCGGGCTGATCGCTGCGCTGACCCGCTTCACCCGCAACGCCATGCTCGACGTGCTCGGCCAGGACTATATGCGCACCGCCCGCTCCAAGGGCCTGCCCGAATGGATCGTCATCCTCGAGCACGGCCTGAAGAATGCCGGCATCACCGTGATTTCGGTGCTGGGGCTGCAGATCGCCGGTCTTGCGGCGGCCGGCAGCGTCGTCGTCGAATCGATCTTCTCCTGGCCGGGCATCGGCGAATTGCTAGTGACGTCGGCCATCGCCCGTGACTATCCGGTCCTGCAGTTCGGCGTGATCTCCGTCGCCATTGCAGTCGTCGTCATCAACGCGGTCGCCGACATCGCCTATGTCGTCGCCGATCCCCGTATCCGCCTGGCGAGAGGATAGCGCGATGACCTTTGCCAGCCACACGCGACCGACAGGTTTTGCTTCCGCGCCGGCCCGTCTGTGGGCATCAGCCAATATCATCGAGAAGGTGGCTCTGGTCGTCGCCGCCTCCCTGTTCAGCCTTGCCCTGCTGGCGCCGCTTGTCGCCCCCTTCGATCCGCTGGACCAGAGCCTGATTTCGCGCCTGCGCCCGCCGATCGGCTTCGAGCGCTACAAGGAAGGCCATTATTTCGGCACCGATGAGCTCGGCCGCGATGTCCTGTCGCGCAGCCTTTACGGCCTGCGCCTGACCCTGTCGCTGGCCATGGCCGGCGCCTGTATCGGCCTCGTCCTCGGCGGCTTCCTGGGGCTCATGGCCGGCCTGCGCCGCGGCTGGGCCGAAGATGTGATCATGGCCACCGTGGACATCCAGATCGCCGTGCCGTTCACCCTGATCGCCCTGCTGGTTCTGGCCGTCTTCGGATCGAACATCCAGGTCCTCGTCTTCGTTCTCGGCATTTACGGCTGGGAGCAATATGCACGGATCGTGCGCGGCGAGGTGCGCAAGATCACCGAACTGCCCTTTATCGAGGCCGCCCGCGCCTCGGGCGGCTCCCCGCGCTATATCGCCCTGCGCCACATCCTGCCGAACATCGTCTCGCCGCTGGTGGTGCAGTTCACCCTGTCGGTATCGAACATCGTCATCCTGGAATCGACCCTGTCCTTTCTCGGCCTCGGCGTGCAACCGCCGACGGCGACGCTCGGATCGATGGTCGGCTTCGGCCGCGACTACATGCCGACGGCCCCGTGGATCGTCATCGCCCCGGCGATGATGATCGTCCTGATCACCTTTGCCGTCCAGATCCTCGGCGACTGGCTGCGCGACCGCGCCGATGTGCGGCTGCGCGAACGATGAATTTCACAAGAGGCAAAACGCCCGTCCACCCTCAAGCAACTGGAAGCAACACGGAGACAAGCCATGCATAAACTGCTCCTATCCACCGCCATCGCCACACTGGTGGCCACCGGGGCCCTCGCCCAGCAGGTCACGGTCGGCGCCGCCAACGTATCCGATTATCTCGATCCCGGCCGCGATCATTCCAATGTCGGCTCGCAATTCTACTACAACACCTTCGACACGCTGATCGGCAAGAACCATGACAAGCTCGACGCCGAATGGCGCCCGGCGCTGGCCACCGAATGGAAACTGGTCGAACCGACCGTGATGGAACTGAAGCTGCGCGAAGGCGTCAAGTTCCACAATGGCGACGACATGACCGCCGACGACGTCGTCTTTTCCCTCAACCGCATGTATCAGGCCACCTTTCCGCCCTATGTCGTGCGCTCCAAGGACCGCCTCGGCAATTTCAAGGAAGCCGTCAAGGTCGATGACCACACGGTTCGCGTCCATGTCCATCGCGAGGAGCCGTTGTGGGAAACCCTGCTCAATCTGCAGCAGGTCATGATCATCCCCGAAAAATACACCAAGGCGCTGTCCGGCGATCCCAAGGTGGCTGAAGACGGCGACTATGAAGCCTTTTCGCTGGCCCCGGTCGGCACCGGACCCTACGCCGTCGCCGAATTCAAGCCGGGCGAACAGGTGGTCTACAAGCGCTTTGCTGATTTCTGGGGCGAGCCGGCGCCGCTCGAAATGGCCACCGTCACGCGCATTCCGGAAACCGCCTCCCGGATCACGGCGCTGAAAACCGGCGAGATCGACATCGCCACCAATATCGCGCCCGATCAGCTCGACCTGATCAATGCCGATCCCAATCTCAAGACCGAGGGTTCCGCGACGGCGCTCTTCCACGTCATGATCATGAATGTCAACCATCCGGAACTGAAGGATCCGAAGATCCGTCAGGCGATGAGCCTGGCGATCGACCGCGACACGCTCAACGAGGCGCTGTGGCTCGGCAAGGCGATCGTGCCCTCGACGCACACGATGAAGGAAATGGGCGCCCTGCATCAGCCGCAGCTCACCACCTTCGAATACGATCCGGAAAAAGCCAGGAAACTGCTGTCCGAATCCTCCTATGACGGCGCCGAGATCGTCTTCGATGCCTTCCCCGTCTACTACACCAACGGCGTTCTCGCCGCCCAGGCGATCATGGAGATGTGGCAGGCCGTCGGCATCAACGGCAAGCTCAACGTCACCGACAAATGGACCGGCAACGATCCGGAGCTGATGGCGCGCTCCTGGTCCAACCCGATGTATTTCGCCGATCCCTTCGGCTCCTTCGGTGTCATGTGGGCGCCCGAGGGTCCGTCGGAAGGTGCCGGTCGCTTCAACACCGATGCGGACTATGCCGCGCTGTGGGAGAAGTTCCGTTTCTCCAAGGATGTCGCCGATCGCAACGCCGCCTATGCCAGGCTGATGGACCGGATCAAGGAGGATCCGCCGGTCCTGCCACTCTACCGTCCGTTCGAGAGCTGGGGCATGAACAAGACCGTCAACTGGGCGCCGAAACCCGGCCACATCCCTTACGTGCTGGATTTCCGCGCCGGATCGATCTCGTTCAGCGGCAGCTAGAACCCTACCGCGGCGCGCCTTTCGGGGCGCGCCGTTTTTGTGAACGGAGTTAACCATGCCGCCACGCATCGCCATCGTCTCGGACATCCACCACGGCGCGCCGTCCCACACCAAGCGCGGCGACGCAGCGCTGGACCTGATGGAGGAGTTCACCCGCTTCGTCGCCGATGCCAGGCCCGATCTCGTGCTCGATCTTGGCGACCGGATTTCCGATATCGACCGCGATACCGATCTGCGGCTGCAGGCCGAGGTGGCCGAGGCCTTCAGGGCCATCGACGTTCCGGTCCACCATATCTGCGGCAATCACGACCGCGATCATCTTTCGGTGGCCGATAACAGCGATATCCTCGGCCAGCCGCTCGGCAACGAAACGCTTGATCTCGGTGACTGGCGCATTGCGCTGTGGCGCGCCGATGCGAAGATCTGCCGTGACGAGGCCCGCCGCGGCTTCAACCTGCCCGAGCCCGATCTTCTGTGGCTGTCGGCCATGGCCCAGGCGACCGACCGGCCGACCCTGGTGGTCAGCCATGTGCCGTTGTCCGGCCATGCCCAGACCGGCAATTATTATTTCGAGCGCAACCCGCAATACAGCACCTATCCGCAGGCCGCCCGTTCCCGCGCGGCGCTGGCGCAGGCACGCCAGCCGGTTGTTTGCCTCGCCGGACATGTGCACTGGAATACCGTGACGCCGGTCGACGGCATCACCCATCTGACCCAGCAGTCATTGACCGAGAGTTTCACCACCGGCGGCGAACCGGCCGGCGCATTCGGCCTGATGGAACTCACTGATACCGTTCACTGGCGGGTCCTCGGCGACGATCCCTTCGAGCTGCGCCTCACCCCGCGCGCCACCCGATGGACGCCGCCCATGGACCCCTTCACCTGAGACTGGAAGAGGACAAGAGATGGCCGTCAAAACCGCAAATCCCGTTCTCAGCGTCACGGATCTGTCCGTGTCCTTCGGCGCCCATCGCGCCGTCCGCAACGTTTCGCTCGACCTTCATGCCGGGCAGACCCTGGCGGTCGTCGGCGAATCCGGATCGGGCAAATCGGCGACGGCGCTGGCGATCCTGCGGTTGATCGAACGCGAGGGCGGCACCATCACCGGCGGCAGCATCCGGCTGAACGCCGGGGCGCCCGTCGACCTGACGCACCTGCCCGATCGCGCCGTGCAGAAGCTGCGCGGCAACCGAATCTCGATGATCTTCCAGGAACCGATGACGTCGCTCAACCCGGTCATGCGGATCGGCGAGCAGCTTGTCGAAGTCTTTCGCCGCCATCGCGGCATGGCGCGCCGCGCCGCCTTCGAAGCGGCAGAGCAGGCCCTGGAAAAGGTGCGCATTCCCGAGCCACGGCGTCGCCTGTCGCAATATCCACATGAGCTCTCAGGCGGCCTGCGCCAGCGCGTGATGATCGCCATGGCGCTCGCCTGCCGTCCGAAGGTGCTGATCGCCGACGAGCCCTCGACGGCGCTGGACGTGACCACCCAGGCAGAGATCCTGCATCTGATCCGCACATTGCAGGCCGAACTCGGCATGGCGGTCCTGTTCATCACCCATGATATGGGCGTCGTTGCCGAAATGGCCGACCGCGTCTGTGTGTTGCGCCATGGCCAAAAGATCGAGGAAGCCGATGTCGAAACGATCTTCAAGGCGCCGCAGGCCGATTATACGAAGGAACTGATGGCGGCCACGCCGAAACTCGGATCGGGCTCGCCGAAACCGCTGCGGGGCACGAAACCGATGCTGACGGTCAGGAACCTGTCGACCAGTTTCGTCCAGCCCGGCGGGCTGTTTCGCAAACGCCGCGAGATTCCGGCCGTGCGGGATGTCTCCCTGACCCTGGCCCAGGGCGAAACGCTCGGTCTGGTCGGTGAGTCCGGCTGCGGAAAATCCACCCTTGCTCGCTCCATATTGCGGCTCGTCGAACCCCGATCGGGCACCATCACGCTGGGCGACGCGGATTTGATGACACTGGACCAGCCGGGCCTGCGCCTGCGCCGCAAGCAGACCCAGATGGTGTTTCAGGATCCCTTCGCCAGCCTCAACCCGCGCCTGTCGGTCCGCGATCTCGTCACCGAACCGGCCCATCTCCACGGCATGGTGGACCCTGCCGGCCGCCGCGACCTCGCCATCAGCCTGCTGGACAAGGTCGGGCTGGAGGCCGACGCCGCCGACCGGTTCCCGCATCAATTTTCCGGCGGCCAGAGACAGCGGATCTGCATCGCCCGCGCCCTGTCGGTCAGCCCCAAACTGATCGTCGCCGACGAAGCGGTCTCCGCCCTCGACGTCTCCATCGCCCGCAAGGTCACCGACCTGTTCCTGAGGATCCAGCAGACCGAAGGCGTCTCCCTGCTCTTCATCTCCCACGACATCGCCGTCATCGAACGCGTCAGCCACCGCATCGCCGTGATGTATGCCGGCCAGATCGTCGAATTCGGCCCCTCCTGGTCCGTGCTGAATGCGCCCAAGCATCCCTATACGCAGCGCCTGCTGTCGGCAGTGCCCGTGCCGGACCCGTCCCTGCGGTCCGCCAAAAAAACGGCGCTGCACAAATCGCCGCCGCCAATCGCGGCGCAAGCCAACATGGCGCTCATCGAAATCGCCGATGGGCATTATGTCAGGGCCAAGGCAGCGTGACGGAAGCGACTATCAGGATGGCCGCACTTTAGAAAACCGCCATTGATCCGGTAAACGCGGCACCGCGTATTGTCTGCGGAAGCCCGTTGCAACTGGAGACATTCATGGCCGCGGACCGGCCTTCGGCCAAGACGCGATACGTGTCGATTACCGGCCTGCGCATGAAGAGCCCGCTGCAGTTTTTCCGGTTCTGGTTCCATGCCACGGCTTCCATGGCGCAGGCCAGACGCGCGCCGGGAAATCTCGGCGCATCGGCGCAGACGATCAACGGCGTGCATCACACTTTGACCATCTGGGAGAACGAGACGGCCATGCGCCGCTTTCTCTATCGCGGCGCCCATCGCCGCGCCATCCGCGCCTTCCCGTCAGTCGGATCCGGCAAGACTTTCGGATATGAAACACCCGAACCGCCCGGCTGGGATCAGGTCCACGAGATCTGGCTGAAACACGGGCAGGACACCCGGCGTTGAATCATCCATTCTGGGCAATGGCTCCGGACGCGGCTGCATCCAAACGCAATCGCTTCACTTGTATTGACAATGTAGTTACAGGTTTCCATAGTGTGCCAATGTCAAAAGAAGATATCCCATCGTTGAAGGAGGCCGCCGCCGAACGCGCTCCAGCAGGAGAGGTCAGGGGCAGCATAAATCTGCGCATTGAACGAAAGACCCGCCAACTCATCGATGACGCTGCTGCGATCCTCGGCAAGACGCGCACCGAGTTCATGATTGAAAGCGCTCGACGTCAGGCAATCGACGTTCTTCTCGACCAGCAGCTCTTCGAGCTGGACCCCGAGCAATACGATGCCTTCACGCGTGCGCTCGACAATCCGCCCGCGCCCGGCCCGAAACTGAAATCCCTGCTGCGCCGAACGCCGGCATGGCGGAAATAGAAGACGAGGGGGAGCGCCCGGACCCGCGACGGTCGGCCCCCGTTCCACTGACGGCTGAGCACGATGTGTCGATATTCTCCTGCGGCGAGCCGGTGCTCGACGAGTGGCTGCGCCATCGCGCCCTGAAAAACGAAAGCCGGTTCTCGCGAACCTATGTTGTCTGCGAGGATAACCGTGTCATCGCCTATTATTGTGTCTCCGCGGGAGCGGTCGAACGGGCAGCAGCCCCTGCCAAGCTGCGGCGCAATGCGCCCGACACGATCCCGGTCTCGGTGATCGGGCGGCTCGCGGTCAGCCGCGCACATTCCGGCAGGGGATTGGGCGCCGACATCCTGGCCGATGCCCTGCACCGCATAGCCGTCGCTTCACAAACCATTGGAATCGGCGCTGTGCTCGTTCACGCCAAGGACGAGGCTGCCAGACACTTCTATCTGAATTGCGCCGAGTTCATCGAATATCCGGCGGACAGCCGAACCCTGTTTCTGCCCATTGAAACCGTGATCGCGGCTATCACATCCCGGTAACGGCTCCTGCAGATTCAGTCCAGATTGATCTGCGGCGGCGGCGGATAGGCGATGCGGCTGTGGCTAAGGTCGGCGCGGACCAGGCTCTCGGCAAGTCCCAGGCTGGCCGGCACTGGATTGACGACCGGCGCGCCGATACGCTCCGAAAGCTCCTCGGTGATGTCGTGGAACGCCATGCTCATGCAGCCCAGGATCAGTGTGTCGGCGCCGTCCTCATCGACCGCGCGGCGGCCGATCTCGGCGATCCGGGAGACCGCGCCGTCCCGGTCCTTGGCGAGATCCATCACCGACAGGCCAACGCCCCGTGTCGAGGCATAGCTGTCGTGAAAGCCGTATTTCCGCGGATTCTCATAGGCCTTGGAGCCGCCGCCCTTGCCCGGCGCCATGATCGAGAAGCGCCCGCCCAAAAGGGCCGCGACATGCATCGCGCAGATGCCGGAACCCAGCACCGGGATGGAAACCAGTTCGCGGGCGGCATCCATGCCGGGGTCGGAGAAGCAGCTGACGATCAGTGCATCGAAACCGTCGCGCTCGGCCTGCATCGCATTGCGCAGCAGTTCGGGAACGGTCAGTGCCGCGTCGGTACGGCTTTCCACCGATGCCGGACCCGATTGCGGCAACCCGATCTCGGCCGTCGCCCCGGGGCCGATCCATGCGTCGAGACGCGCCTGGCGCCGTTCGACCTCGGCCATGCCGACTTCGCTCAGATGCTTGGCGGTGGCGAACTGATAGCGGATGCGGATCGTCATGACAGGGCCTCCTCAATGATGCGCCGCGCCTGCGCCAGCGCGGCGAGATACTGGTTTTGGCCGCGCACCAACTGGGTCCTGGCAAAGCCAAGCCGGTCCGCCGGAAGGTCGGCGATCTCCATTGCTGGCGCCAGCATGGGAAGCGGCGGACAGACATAGGCCGGGTCCTGGGCGAAACGCGGCTGGCGCGCGAAATTGACCGGGACCAGCACCCGCCCGAGCCGGACCAGCGCGTCATTGGCCGTGGCCGCCGCCAGCCCGCCCGCCTCGACTGCCGCGTGGAACCTGTCAAGCGCTTCGGCCAGCCGTCCGGTGGCATCCCGGGCGGCGGTCAGGTCGAAGGTCTCGCCGGCGGCCGCCTGATACCGTGCCACGGTATCGGCGAATTCCGTTGCCGTGGCCCGCCAGTCCATCGGCAGGACCGGAGCGGCCGCGTGCCGCAGAACGGCCAGCGTATAGATCCGGATATCGGTCAACAACACGTCGCGGTCGGCGATCTCCAACTTATCGTCCTCCGTGTGCCAGGCGATGTTGCCACCGCAGCCGGACACTTCGTAATAGCCCTTCTCGGCCCGCAGATCGTCCGGCATGGTCGATGACAGGCTGAAATAGGTCGGCAGGCCGATATTGTAGAATGAATGGTCGCCCGCCCGCTTCGGCCGGATCCAGTCCGGTGTCTGGCCGGCGATCTCCTCGATGACCGACGTCACATGCGTCTTCATCTCCGCCATGCAGGTCGTCTTGTGATAGCTCGTCGCCCAGCGGCAGCCAGGACTGTCGCAGTTCACCGAAGCAACGCAATTGTCCTCGATATCCATGGCAAAGGTATCGGCATACCAGGTCGATCCGGCGTAGCGGCCGGTCGAATGGCCCGGCCACCAGGCAATCCGCACCGACCGGCGCAGTTCTCCGCGGTTCTCATGCAGCACCCGGGCGAGCTCCAGCATGGTCGCATCGCCGGTCGCATTGTCGCCGACGCCGACGTCCCAGCTATCGTAGTGGCCATGCACCAGAACGAAACGGTCGGGGTCTTCCGCTCCATCAATCTGCACCACGGGGATCTTCTGGGCAAACCAGCCCTCGAGCAATTCGCTGCGCACCGTCACCGCCTGGCCGGCCGCTGCCCGTTCGATCAGCATTTTACCATCGGGGTTGTTGACCGCCAGAACCGGTATCTTGGGTTTTCGCGAAAGATCGTCCAGCCCGGGTGTACCCCAGATCGTCGTGCAGGTGCCCCAATGGATGTTCTTGCCCGGATTGATGACGATGAGACCCAGCGCCCCGGCCTCCTCGGCGATCGAGGTCAGTGCCGGATTGCCGAATCCCTCGGTCAGCAGGATCCGGCCCTTCAGCCGGTCCGCCAGATTGTCCGCGCCGCCGGCAAAGAGGTCGGCGGCATTCCGGGTGTAGTTTCTCAGATTCTTCACATTGGCGCCCAGATAGACGAGTTCGCCCGTCACTCCGTCGGGCACCGGCAGGCTCATCGATGGCGGCTTGGCGCGGACCGATTGCCCGTCGACCTCCACCGAGGCGGAAAGCGGAACCGACAGGTAGATTTCGGGCTCGTGGACGGTGTGCGGAATTGCGAGCCGGCGCAGCCGGGCGATGATCTCGTCGGCGCCCTTGTTGACATCGTCCGGCATCCAGCGATGCATGGTGGAAAAGGTCTCGACAAGCGACCAGGGCTCCTCCAGCGAAATGGTTGACAGGACGGATTCCTCATTCGGTGTCATCACCGGTCTCCCTTGTCTTGGTTTGAAGCCAGAGCAAACTGCGGTCAGGCTGCCCTGGTTGCGATCAGATTTTGACCCGCGGATCGAGCGCCGAATAGGTCAGGTCTACCACCAGGCTGACCAGCACCACGATGGACGCGTAGATCAGCACGGCACCCTGCACCACGGGATAGTCGTTGGAATAGATGGCATCGATCATGTACCGGCCGAGGCCGGGCCAGGAGAACACGGTCTCCGTCACGATCGAGCCGCCCAGATAGACGCCGATCTCAAGCCCGATCACGGTAACCACCGGGATCATGGCGTTGCGCATCACATGGCGCCACAGGGTCTGGTTGAAGGTCAGGCCGCGGGCAAGCCCGGCCTTGACGTAATCTTCGTTGATCACCTCCAGCATGCTCGCCCGCGTCGTTCGGGCAATCAGCGCCGCCGGTGTCAGTCCCAAGGTGATGGCCGGCAGGATCAGATGCGCCAGCAGGTCCTTCACGGCCGCCCAGTTGCCGGTCAGGATGGCATCGAGCAATGGAAAACCGGTCACCGGCGTGATGATCGTGCTGAAGCTGATCATGCCGCTGACCGGCAGCAGGTCGAGGCCGACCGAAAAAACGATAATCAGCAGGATTCCCATCCAGAACACCGGCATGGAGATGCCCATCAGGCTGATCAGCATGGCCGCGGAATCGAAGATGGAATCGCGCCGCACTGCCGAGATAGTTCCCGCCGATACGCCGATGATCGTCCCCAGGAGAACGGAAAAGAACGCCAGTTCGATGGTCGCCTTGAGCTTTTCCCAGATCACCGGCAGCACCGGCTCGTTGGTTTGCAGGCTCTGGCCGAAATCGCCCTGCACGACCCGCGAGATCCAGCTCAGATATTGAACGTAGAATGGTCGATCGAGACCGAGCTGCGTGCGCAGCGCATCATACTGCGCCTGCGTGGTTTCCTCTTCGCCCAGGAGGTTGAGCACCGGGTCGCCCGGAATGGCCCGCATGAAGGCGAAGATGATGACCGACAGCACCAAGAGCACGATCACCGCATTGACTAGCCGCGTGCCGATCACCGCCAGGGTTCGCGTGCGCCCGGTCATCGGCCCGCCTCCGCCGGATGGTGCAGATGGCAGGCCACCAGCCGGCCGCCAACCGGTTTCAGCGCCGGCGCGATCCGGTCACAGGTGCCGTCGATCCGCACCGGGCAGCGGGACGCGAAGGCGCATCCGGTCGGCCGGTTGATATTGGACGGGATCTCGCCTTCCAGCGGAACTTGCGCGTTCACCCGGTCCGGATCGGGCTGTGGCGTCGCGTCGATCAGCGCCCGTGTATAGGGGTGCAGGGGCTCGGCGAAGATGTCCTGCGTCGGGCCGACCTCGACGATCTGGCCGAGATACATCACCCCGGTCCGGTGGGCCAGAAAACGCATCAGATTGAGATCATGGGTGATGAACAGGCAGCCGAGCTGCATCTCCGCCTGAAGTTCCAGGATCATGTTGAGGATGACCGCCTGCACGGAGACGTCGAGCGCCGAGGTCGGCTCGTCCAGCACCAGGAATTCCGGATCGAGGATCAGCGCCCGGGCAATCGCGATGCGCTGCCGCTGTCCGCCGGAGAACTCGTGCGGATAGCGGTCATAATGATAGTCGGCAAGGCCGACACGATGCAGAACCTGCATGATCCGCTGGCGGCGCTCGGCGGCGTTCATGCGCGTGTGGATGATCAGCGGATCGCCGACGATCCGACCGATGGTCCGGCGCGGGTTGAGCGAGGTATAGGGGTCCTGGAACACCATCTGCACACGCGGCCGGATATCGCCCGCGGCATAGGTCTGGATCGGACGGCCGCGGAACAGAACCTCGCCATCCGTCGGGTCGATCAGTCCCATGACCAGCCTGGCGACCGTGCTCTTGCCGCAGCCCGATTCGCCCGCCAGTCCGAAGATCTCATTGGCGCCAACGGCGACATTGACACCATCGACGGCGCGCACGACCGGCGGCGTTTCCCATGGCAGGGACGTCCCGCTCCTCATCGGAAAGCTCATGCCGAGATCGCGCACCTCGATCAGCGGCGCATCGCCGCCCTCTTCGCTGTGATGATCGGTCCCGGTCTTGTCCACGGCTCAACCCACCGCGCTGGCCGGTTCGCGCATCGGATGGATGCATGCCACCTGGTGACCGGGGCCGACATCGGTCAGAGGCGGAAGCTGCGAACAGCCTTCGGACGCGCGGTCGCACCGGTTTGAAAACCGGCAGCCGGCCGGTGGGTCGACAAGATCGGGAACCATGCCCGGTATCGCTTCGAGCCGTGTCTTGCCCGGCGCCGGCAGGGCGTTCAGCAATTTGACGGTATAGGGATGGGCCGGATCGCGGAAAATCTCGCGCACCGGTCCGGATTCGACGATCCGGCCGGCATACATGACGATGATCCGGTCGCAGTTCTCGGCGGCGACGCCGAGATCATGGGTGATCAGCAGCAGCGCGCTGTTTTGTGTCTTTCGGATGTCGCGAAGCAGTCTGAGAATCTGCGCCTGGATCGACACGTCGAGCGCCGAGGTCGGCTCGTCGGCGATCATCAGCCGCGAACCGCCGACCATGCCCATGGCGATCATCACCCGTTGAGCCATGCCGCCGGACAGTTCGAAGGAATAGCTGTCCATGACGCGGGCGGCATCGCCGAGCCCCACCTGACCCAGCGTCTCCAGCGCCAGGGCCCGGGCGGCTTCGCGATCGACGCCGCGGGCCACGGTCGCGGCTTCCATCAATTGGGCGCCGACGGTGGCGGTCGGGTCCAGCGCCTTCTTCGGCTCCTGGAAAATGAAAGAGATCTTGCGGCCGCGGATGCGGCGCATCTCGCGCTCCGAAAAGGCAAGCAGATTGTCATTTTCCAGAAATATCTCGCCGCTCTCGATCCGGCCGGGCGGTTCGACAAACCCCATGATGGCGCGCGCGGTGACGCTTTTGCCGCAGCCGGTCTCGCCCACGAGACCCACCGATTCGCCTTGTTTTATCGAGAACTGGACCCCCTCGAGCGCTTTGACCACGCCGCGATAGGTGTAGAAATTGATCTTGAGATCGCGAACGTCGAGCAATTGCTCCATACGGTTCATTCCGCCCCAATTCGCCGTCCGCAACCGGCAACCGTCCTGCCGGCGCGCGCGGACCGAGCCCGGCTTTGGGGAGAGCGTATTTTGCACGAACTTAAAATGTCAAATCCGTTTTTCACTTGCCTCGGCCATCAATTCTATGTTGAGATAAATCCAATTGGATTTAATTTCAAGCGAAATGGCGGATGATGAGTGAATTTGAAGAGGTCGCCCGGGCGGCCGTTTCTCCGGATGGATTGCAGAACAGCGTTTCCTATCTTTGCGGGCTGGGCGAAAAGGTTCCGGGCACGCCGGAAGAGGAAAAGGCCTGTGCCTATATCACCGGAAAGCTTGCCGAATACGGGATCGACTACACGGTGCACCGCTTCGACAGCTATGTCAGCGCACCCGTTTCCGCCAGGGTCCTGATCACCGCGCCAGAGACCCTGGAAATCGAGGCCGTCGGCGTAGCGTTCGGCCTGTCGACCCCGGCCGAAGGCTTCTCTTCGGATGTCGTATTCGTCGGCACGGGAACGGCGGAAGATTATGCGGGCAAGGACGTCGCCGGCAAGATCGTCCTCCTGGAGAAACTGCCGACGCCGGAACGCGCAACGGTCGCCGCCGCCATGGGCGCCGCCGGCATGATCTGCATGTCGGCCGGAAAACAGCGGCACAAGATGATCATCACACCCGTCTGGGGCACCCCGGGATTCGATGAGGCGGACAAGATCCCGCGCGTTCACGTCGCCTCCATCGCCGGCGATGACGGCCGGCCGCTGATTGAATGGGCGAAAGCAGGATCGCTCACGGCGACGATGATCACCGAAACCTTCGAGGGATGGCGCGAGGTGCTGCTGCCGGTCGCCGAGATCAAGGGCCGGGAGCCGGAATTCGTGCTTGTCGGGTCGCACTACTGTTCCTGGTTCGAGGGATCGACAGACAATGTGACGGGCGACAGCTGCATCCTGGAGATGGCGCGGCTTTTGAAGCAGAACGAAGGCAATCTGCGATATGGCGCGCGGTTTGCCTGGTGGCCCGGGCATAGCCATGCCCGCTATTCGGGATCGACCTGGTATGCCGACACCTTCTGGCAGGACCTGTTCGACCACGCGATTGCCTATTTCAACATCGACAGCCCCGGCGTGAAGGGCGCCACCGTCTATGTGCCGCGTCACCAGATGGGCGAGGTGTCGGAGTTCAACGAGGGAACGACGAAGGAAATCACCGGCTGGGACACCGATACGTCAAGCCGCGCCCAACTCGCGCTGGGCAAGCGCAAGGACAAATATGTTTCGTCGACACGCCCGTCGCGGGCGGCCGATCAGTCCTTCTGGGGCGTCGGCCTGTCATCGATCTCGGTCTACGGCATGCTGACCCCGGACGATCCGAACCGCGACCCGAATGTCGGCGGCTCCGGCGGTGCCTGGTGGTGGCATTCCGAACATGAGACAGTCGAAAAGGCCGATATGGACATTCTCAGTCAGGATGTCCGGCTCTACATCACCATCCTGTCGAGACTGTGCAATGCCACCGTCCTGCCCTTCAATTTTACGCATTCGGCGCAGGATTTCCTCGACGCCCTGCGCGAATATGACGAGGAAGCCGGTGAGTGGCTGGATTTCGGGCCGCTCAAGGCCAAGGCGCAATCGCTGCAGAACGCGGTCGTCGCCATGCACAAGGCGGCGGACGGCCTGACCGACGACGCCGAAACCGGCCGGATCAACAGGGTCTACCTACGGCTCGCCCGCTGGCTCAACCCCGTTCTGTTCCAGACCCGCAGTGGCTACGAGCACGATCCGGCACTGTCGTCGCGCTGCCTGCCGGGGCTGGGCGGCGCGCTGAAACTGGGTTCCATGGACCCACACTCGGATGCCTTCAAATTCGACGTGGTGGGTCTGAAGCGCGAGATGAACAGGATCGGCCATCATCTTACCGAAGCGCAACGTCTGGTCGATGGATGGCTGCAGGGCGCCCGCTAGCACCGGACGCCGTGTCGCATCGAACCGCAGTAGATAGGGAGAACGCGATATGACACTGAAACTGAAACTGCTCTCGGGGCTGACGGCGGCAGCGCTGCTGTTGTCCGGGATCACGGCGGCGGCGGAAACGCTGATCGTTGCCCGCGGCTCGGACGCCAACTCGCTGGATCCGGCGGAAAGCACCTCTTTCGAAGCGATCAAGGTCGCCGACTGGACCTTCGACGGTCTCGTGCGTTTCGACGGAAACAGCCACAAGATCGTGCCGGCTCTGGCCGAAAGCTGGGAGCTGTCCGAAGACGGCCTGACCTGGACCTTCAAGCTGCGGGACGGCGTCACCTTCCATGACGGAACGCCACTCAACGCCGAAGCGGTCGAGTTTTCCCTGGAGCGCCAGCGCGACAAGGAACATCCCTATCATTGCGGCAATTGCCGTCGCTGGAGCGCCAAATTCGCGGCAATCGAGAAGACCACGGCCATCGACGACAACACGGTGGAGATCAAGCTCAAGGAACCGGCTCCTGCGCTGCTGGTCAATCTTGCCTTCTATATCGGCTATATCGTCAGCCCGGAGGCGGTGAAGGCCGATCCGGAAAATTTCCGGTCGAATCCCGTCGGCACCGGCCCCTTCAAATTCGTGCGCTGGGAGCGCGACAACTTCATCGAATATGAGGCCAACAAGGACTATTATCTCGGCGCGCCGAAGGTCGACAAGCTGATCGTCCGGGTCATTCCCAACAACGACGTGCGCTTCCTCGCCCTCAAGAAGGGCGAAGTGCAGCTGATTTACGGAGTGCCTTTCCCGCAATTCGGCGATGTCGACAGCGATCCGAACCTCACCCTGCACCAGTCGCCGACGCTCGGCATCTCGTTCATGGCGATGAACACCGAACAGCCGCCCTTCGACAACATCAAGGTGCGCCAGGCCGTCGCCCACGCGATCAACAAGGATCGTATGTTCCAGACGGTGTTTTTCGGACGCGGTGAAATCGCCAATCAGGTGATTCCGTCGACCTGGTGGGGCCACAGCGGCGACGCTGCCACCTATGATTACGATCCGGAAAAAGCCAAGGCGCTGCTGAAGGAAGCCGGTGTCGGAGACGGGTTCAAGACCACCTTGACCTCCTGGACCAATCCGCGGCCCTACCTTCCGGCGCCGCGCGACGCCGTCTCGCTGATCAAGTCGGACCTTGCCGCCATCGGCGTCGATGTGGACGTGCAGACCATGAACTGGTCGACCTTCCGCGAAAGCCGCGGCAAGGGCGAATACGGGATGACGATGGGCGGTTGGATTTCCGGAACGCTCGATCCCGACGGCATCATCTACGCCCTGTTCCACAGCCGTTACATCCGCGAGAAGGACGCGCTGAACTGGGCCCGCTATCGCGACGCGGAACTGGACGCCGTCCTGGAAAAAGCACGCGGCATCTATGCCCAGGAAGAGCGCGATCCGCTCTACCGGGAAGCTGCGGACCGGATCACCAACGCGGCGACGGGCGTGTTCTTCGCCCATCCGATCACCGCGATCGCGACCCGGGCAAATGTCGAGAACGTGTTCATCCACGATTCGAACTGGGTGCCGCTGCACGAGGTCGAAATCGTCGAATGACCGAGGATCCGGGCGGCCGCAAGGCCGCCCGGTCTTTCCCATGGGCACCGTCTCCAGGATCACCGCCACGCCGCTGCGCCTGACGCTGGCCAATCCGCTGGCAACGTCGAAACGAACCTATGACGCCCTGGATGTCGTCATCGTTGCCGCCGAAAGCGAATGCGGAGCGACAGGATGGGGCGAGGCGCGGGAATGCGCCCACATCACCGGCGAGACCATGACCGGCATGCTGGACGCGATCAACACGCGGCTGGGGCCAGCCGTCACGGGTCAGGAACCGGGTGATTTCGATCAGGCGCACCGGCGCATGGATAAGACGATAATGAACAACACGGCCGCCAAATCAGCCATCGATATGGCTCTTCACGATTTGGCCGGTCAGTTGGCGGATTTACCGGTGTCACGGCTTTTGGGCGGTGGCCCGCGCGACGTGATCAAATCCTCCAAAGCGGTTTCCGTCAGCACCGTCAAAGCCATGGTCGCCCAGGCCCGGGACTATGTCACCGCTGGCTTCAAGGCCCTGAAACTGAAGACCGGGCTTGATGAGGAGGCTGAAATTGCCGCTATCGGTGCGATACGGGAAACCGTCGGTCCCGACATCGATCTCAAGCTCGACGCCAATCAGAGTTGGTCTCTGCATCAGGCGACCCGGTTTCTGGCGGCGGTGGAGCACCATGACGTCCAGATGGTGGAACAGCCGCTTGCCGCATCGGACTACAAGGGTCATGCCGAACTGCGCCGCCGGACGCCGATCCCCGTCATGCTCGACGAGGGGGTGCACGGCCCGCGCGACGCGCTGCGCGCCGTCGAGGCGGGCGCGGCGGACCTCATCAATATCAAGCTCATCAAGACCGGCGGACTGGCGCCGGCACGCGATCTCGCAGCCATCTGCGAGGCAGCGGGGATCGGCTGCCAGATCGGCACGCTGGACACCACCATCGGCAGCGCCGCGGCGGCCCATTTCGCCCATGCCTGTCCGGTCGTCCGCTTTGCCGAGATCAACGGCCCGACCCGGCTCGCCCGGGATCTGGCAACGGGATTACAAGTCAGCGACGGCCATGTCATACTGCAGGAGGGACCGGGCCTTGGCATTCATGTCGACAGACCTGCGATCGAGGAATTAAGCCAATGAAGATCTGCTACATCGTTCCCGGGATAGGCCTTGCGGAAGAGGAACGCGCGCGGCGCGAGGCGCGGCTGAACGAAATCGCCTCATCCGACACCACCGTCATCGTCGAACCGGTCGAAGACGGACCGCGTTCCATCGAAAACGCCGTGGACGAGTACAAGGCCATGCCGGAGGTGCTGAAATTCATCTGCGGCCGGCAGGCGGATTTCGACGGTTTCATCATCGGCTGTGCCGGCGACAGCGGCCTGGAAGGCGCCCGCGAACAGTCGCAAAAGCCGGTCGTCGGCCCCGGCGAGAGTTCGATCCTGCTGGGCACCTGCGGCGACAAGCTGTTCTCGATGGTCACGATTTCCGGCGAGCGGGCGCGGATCAAGCGGCGCATGGTGCGCGAGGCGGGGCTCGACGAAAGACGGCTGGTATCGAGCCATACGCTCGATATTCCCGTGCTGTCGCTTTATGCCGACAAGGACAGGACCCAGGCGCGCCTCGTCGAGCTGATGCGCGAGGCCCGGGCAAAGGGCGCCGAGACCATGCTGCTCGGCTGCATGTCGGTGGCCTTCATGGAGCCCGAGCGCCTGCAGGCGGTCAGCGAGGAAGCGGGGATCGCGCTGGTCAATCCCGTCGTCACCGCCGTCAAGATGGCCGAGGCGCAGATCGCCATGCGGCAGTTCGGAGGCTGACGGCATGGCCTTGGCGGACAAGACCGACAGCGGCGGGTCCTGGCGCGAAAGCATCGCCCATACGCTTTACCTGTTCCGGCGCCGGCCGACGGCTTTCGGCGGCTTCTGCTTCATCCTCTTCCTCATATTGGTCGCCATCCTGGCGCCGCTGATCGCCCCCTATTCGCCGGAGGCGTTCACCTCGCAGGTGTTGCAGGGGCCGAGCCGAGCACATCCCTTCGGCGTCGATCATCTCGGCCGCGATCAGCTGAGCCGGGTCATCTACGGCGCCCAGATCTCGCTGTGGGTCGGGTTTCTCGCCGTTGGCCTGTCGCTGACCGTCGGCACCGCCATCGGCATCGTATCGGGCTATTTCGGCGGCTGGATCGACAATCTCATCATGCGGGCGATGGACATCATGATGTCGCTGCCATACGTGCTGCTTGCCATCCTGATCGCCGCGGCGCTCGGCCCGTCGCTGCAGAACGGGATTCTCGCCATCGGCATCGTCCGTGTGCCGCGCTTCGCCCGGCTGGCGCGCGGCTCGACCCTGGCGATCAAGGAACAGCTCTATGTGGAGGCCTCACGCGCCGTCGGCAGCCCGCACTGGCGCATCATCGTCAAGGACATCCTGCCCAACATCGCCGGGCCGATCGTGGTCTACGCCACGCTCAGCCTCGGCGATTCCATTCTGGCGGCGGCGGTGCTGAGTTTCCTCGGGCTTGGCGCCCAGCCGCCGACGCCCGAATGGGGCGCGATGCTCAACGAGGCGCAACAATATATCATCAACGCACCGTTCATGTCCGTCTTCCCCGGCCTGGCGATCTTCCTGACGGTGCTGGCCTTCAACCTGTTCGGCGACGGGCTGCGCGATATCCTCGATCCGAAATCGAGGCGTTAGAGCGTTCTGTGATGACCTTGGTGCATTTGATGGCAGCAGATCGGTTCACTCGGCAAGGCGCGTCGCGCAGCGCGATGTGGGGCATCGGGCAAGCGGCGCAACGCAGCCGATGGGCCGATATGCTGCCACCCTTCGGGCCGGATGATTTTGCCCACTGGCGTCGTTGGCTTGCCCTTGTGGTGGGGTGACACCACGGCGTGCAATCCGCCTAGCCAGTGAACAAAATCATCCGGTCAAATGCATCAAGGTCATCACAGAACGCTCTAAATCTCCAGCAGGACCTTGCCGATCGAGCCGCGCGAGGTGATGAGATCATGTGCCGCGCCGACCTCGGCGAGCGGGAACACACCGGCGACCGTCACCTTGAGACCGTCGCGCACCATGTCGAAAACCGCCGCTGAACGGCGTTCCAGCGCCGCCCGCGTCAGCACGTAGTGCTTGAGATTGGTGCGCCGGATCGCCAGCGACCCGAGGGCATTGAGCCGCTGCAGATCGAAGGGTGGAATCGGACCGCTCGAGGCGCCGAAAATCACCAGGGTTCCGAGCGGCCGCATCAGCTTCAGATTCTGCTCGAACGTCGCCGCGCTGACATTGTCCAGCGCCGCATGCAGCCCGTCGAAGCCGGGAATGGCGCGGCAGGTTTCCTCGAAATCCTCTTCGGCATAGTTGATCAGGTGATCGGCGCCGAGGCTGAGCGCATGATCGAGCTTTTGCGCGGTCGACGCGGTGGCGATGACCGTCGCGCCGCGGCGCTTCGCCATCTGGGTCACCAGCCCGCCCGTGCCGCCGGCCGCCGCATGGACGATGACCCAGTCGCCGACCGCGACCGGATAGGCGTCATGGGTGACGTAGTGGGCCGTCATGCCGTGGGTCAGCACCGCCGCCGCGGTTTTCAGGTCGACGCCGGCAGGCACATGCACCAGGCTCTGCGCCGGCACCGCCGCCTTTTCGCAATAGGCGCCGAAAACACCGCGATAGGCCACCCGGTCGCCGGGCGCGAACCCCTCGACTCCGGCGCCCAATGCTTCGACCTCGCCCGAGGCCTCGTTGCCGGGCACATAGGGCAGGTCCGTCTCGTACTGCGTGCCGGAGCCGCGGGTCCTGCCCTGCCGCTGCGAGATATCGGCAAAATTGACCCCAGCGAAGGCCTGACGGACGAGAACCTCGCCGGGCCCCGGCTCCGGATCGGACCGGTTCTCCAGAACCATGTTTTCAGGCCCGCCAAATGCGCGCACGACAATGGATTTCACGATACCGAGCCCTCCTGTTCGGTCAAAACATAGCGCCGCCCGTGGACACCTGTCCATCGATTCCGGCCGTCGGAAGCACTCGCCGAGCGTTTATTCGGTCAGGTTTTCCAACAGGTTCCGCCGATCATTGGGCGAACTCCCTTCGCGATCGAAAATCGCGACGACAGGTCACATCGCCACGCCCGCGCACGCCGCGTATCACCACACTTGTTATCATCCGCTGGGACTGGGTCGTGCACACCATACCGGTCATCAAATCTTCGCTGCCAGCATTCAGCGCCCTGCACCAGCGTCGTGGACCGCGTGATTTTCTCGATTGCTATTGCGTTGCCGCCGCCATGCCAGTGCGTGAGGCCGCCAACATCATCACCGATTTTCCCGACTGGGCGCGATTCCTGATGCTGATCCGGCGGATCGTCACCGCCCCCTTCGGGCTCGACAATGACGGGCCTGAGGCCGATGACCGTATCGGCATCTTTCCGGTTGAATCCGAAACCCCGCAGGAACTCATTGCCGGCTTCAATGACAAACACCTGGATTTCCGGGTTTCCGTTCTTGCTCATGATGGCAGGATCAGCCTGGCCACGTGGGTCTCGCCGCACAATTTCGGTGGCCGCGCTTATCTTGCCGCCATCATGCCCTTCCACATCGCCATCGCCCGCAATGCACTGATGCGGGTCGGGCGTGCTGCCGAGTCGCTCTGACGGCCGCTTCTTTTGCGGGGCCCGATCGGCTAACGTTGCGCCATGCAGGATGCCCTGAATGGACGAACCCCATGAAACCGCAGCATGTGGAACTGATCGTGACGATTGCCGAACTCGGCAGTCTGGGGGCCGCAGCGCAGCGCCTCAACCGGACCCAGCCCGCAATCACCAAGGCGCTGAAGGGGGTCGAGGCCGACATTGGAACGGCACTCTTCTTCCGCGTTGCCCATGGCGTGGTGCCGACATCGGCCGGAGAGGCGGTGATCGACCGTTGTCGGCGAATCTACAGCGACCTGCAGAAGCTCAATGAGGAGGTGGCCCAGATTCAGGGCAAGCTTGTCGGCGAGGTCAATGTCATCGTTTCGCCTCTGGCGGCGCTACGCATCATTCCAGCGGTCGTCAGGCGGTTTCACAAACGGTTCCCGGAAATACGGGTCGGCATCACCGGCGGCCACGCACCGAGCGCCTTTTCGCCACTGAGGCGCGGCGATGTCGATTTCGTGCTCGGCCCGACAGCCACGCCGGAGGTCGCCCGCGGCCTCAAGGTGGACCCGCTGCTGTCGTCACCCGTCTCCATCATCACCGGCGCCGGCTCGCGCTATCGCGACGAGACGGATCCGGCCATTCTCAGCCGGGGCCGATGGGTGATGATCGGTCCGAAGGACCGCCGCCCCGTCTATTACGCGTTCTTTGAAGAGCGTGGGCTGACACCGCCGGATCCGGTGGTCAAATCGGACTCGACGACGAGCATCCTGGCAATGGTCGAAAACTCCGATCTCCTGTGCTCGTTTCCGTCGCGGCCCCTCCCCGACATCGTCACCAAATGGGACATCGCGATCCTGCCGATCGCCGAGGAAATGCCGAGCGTCACCTTCGCCCTGACCTCGGTCCGCAATCGGTTGCCGACACCGGCGGCGCTGGCCTTTGCCGACGTGGTACGCAACTATTGCCGGTCGGTGGCGGACCATGCATAACCAAAACTCATGAGACAGAAATAATATCATGTGAAAGTTATGACAATGCAGTTTAAAAGGAGAGGATGAGCCGGAAAAGGCCGCCTTGGGAGGAACCGCACTGAACATCCTTTTCATCATGTATGACCAATTGCGCTTCGACTATATGAGCTGCGCCGGTCACCCGCATCTGCACACGCCGAATTTCGACCGGGTCGCCGAAATGGGCGTGCGGTTCACCAATGCCTATGTCCAGTCGCCGATCTGCGGCGCCAGCCGGATGAGCACCTATACCGGCCGTTACGTGTCGTCCCACGGGGCGCAGTGGAACGGCTTTCCGCTGCGCGTCGGCGAGCAGACCATGGGCGACCATCTGCGCAAGACCGGCATGGATTGCTGGCTGATCGGCAAGACCCACATGCAGGCCGATGCCGAGGGAATGCGGCGGCTGGGGCTGAGCCCGGACAGCATCATCGGGGCGCGACAGGCCGAATGCGGCTTCGATGTCTGGGTGCGCGATGACGGGCTCTGGGGCCAGGGACCGGACGGCTTCTATGACGAGAAACGCTCGCCCTACAATGAGTACCTGAAATCAAAGGGCTATGAGGGCGAAAACCCCTGGGCGGATTTCGCCAATGCCGGTGTCCATGACGATCACAAGGCCAGCGGCTGGATGTTCGACCATGCCGACAAGCCCGCCAACATCCGCGAGGAGGACAGCGAAACGCCGTGGCTGACGTCTGAGACGATCCGCTTCATCGACCAGGCGCGCGAACCGTGGTGCGCCCATGTCAGCTATATCAAGCCCCACTGGCCCTATATCGTTCCCGCCCCCTATCACGACATGTTCGGACGCAACCATGTGCCGCAGCCCGTCAGGCACGCTGTGGAGAAGGAGGACGCCCATCCGGTCTATGCCGCCTATATGGAAAACCGGATCGCCACCGCCTTCCAGCTTGACGAGGTACGCGACAAGGTGATCCCGGCCTATATGGGCCTCATCAAGCAGTGTGATGATCAACTCGGCCGCCTGCTGGACCATCTGGAGGCGACCGGCCGGATGGACGACACGATGATCGTGTTGACCTCCGACCACGGCGACTATCTCGGCGACCACTGGCTCGGCGAAAAGGACCTCTTCCACGAACCGTCCGTCAAGGTGCCGCTGATCGTTTACGACCCTCGTGACGCGGCCGACGGCACACGCGGCTCCATCTGCGGTGCGCTGGTCGAATCGATCGACCTTGCGCCGACCTTCGTCGAAGTGGCCGGCGGCACGGTTCCCGACCACATCCTTGAGGGCCACAGCCTCCTGCCCTTGTTGCATGGCAGGCCAGTGGATGAGCGCGACTTCGTGATCAGCGAGTTCGACTACTCCCCGACCCAGCAATGCGTGAAGCTCGGCCTGGAGCCACGCGACGCCCGACTCTTCATGGTCTTTGACGGCCGCTACAAGCTGATGCATGCCGAGGGTGGCTTCCGCCCCATGCTGTTCGATCTCGACAACGATCCCGACGAATTCCACGACCTCGCCAAGACCAGCGACCACCAGGAGGTCCTGGACCGCCTTTACGGATACCTCGCCCAATGGGGCCGGCGGATGGCACAGCGGGTCACGCGATCGGAAGACGACATCAGGGCGATGCGCGGCAAATCGATGCGCAAGGGCATCCTGCCCTTCCTCAAGGACGGCAGGGAAGTCCCCGAGGAATTGACCGAGGCCTATCGCGGTCCGGTCCGCCAGAACCATGTGAACACCGACCGGGACGCGGGAGAGTGAGGTGAGCGGTCAGCCCGACAATCAAGCCGGTGCAACGCCCGCGCCGCCCGCGTTCCGGGTGACACCGGTGGATGTCATCGCCGTCGGTTTCGTGCTGGTCATTGTCCTCTATGCGGCCTCGGGTCCGATTTCCGATTTTGTCCGCTGGTTCATCGAGGCGACGACGCCGGGCTTCGACGAGCTGTCCCGCCGCGACAAGCGCCTGCTGTTTCGCGAACACTGGCTTGGTGGCGGCTATCGCAGCTTCGAGCGCAGCTTCATGCTGCCCACCGGCCTGATCCTCGGCCTTCCCATCCTGTTTTCCTTCACCCTGTCACTGCTGACCCTGCCCGACAGCCGGCACGGGCGCTGGCTGAATCCCGTCCTGGCGCTTGTCGCGCTTGTCGCCTTCTGCTCCTGGGTGATCAAGATCTTCGCCACCGATGGCGGCGCTCTGCCGTCGGCCGAGCCGATCGACTATGTCATGTTCCCGCTGGCCACCGCCATCACGCTCTATCTCACCTGGCGCCTGTTCGGCGGTTTCATCGTCGGCTTCTGCCTGTTCTGGATCGTCTATTTCTTCCTGCGCGGCCATCTGCCGGGCTGGACCGGGATCTTCGCCGGCTCCGAGGCGACCATCGCCCAGAACCTGCGCGCCATGGTGCAGAATTTCTGGGCGCAGACGGGCGGCATGTTCGGCCAGCCGCTGCAGGTGGTGTCCGGCAATGTGTTGATCTTCATCGTCTTCGGCGCGGTAATGATGGCGTCGGGCGCCGGAGACCTGCTCCTGAAGATCGCCAACCGGCTGACCGGCGGGCTGGTCGGCGGTGCCGCCCATGCGGCCATCGCCAGTTCGGCGCTGTTCGGCACCCTGTCGGGCGCCGCCATCTCCAATGTCGTGTCCACCGGCGTCATGACCATTCCCGTGATCCGCAAATCCGGCTTCAAACCGGCCTTCGCCGGGGCGGTGGAGGCCGCCGCCTCGACGGGCGGGCAGGTCATGCCTCCGGTGATGGGTGTCGTCGCCTTTTTCGTCGCCGGCCAGATCGGGCTGGAATATCGCTACATCGTGGTCGCCGCGATCCTGCCCGCCATCTTCTTCTATTTTGGCACCTTCCTGACCGTCTATTTCGAGGCGCGCAAACAGGGCATCGGCACCCTGCCGGCCGAAGAAAGGCCGGCGTTAACACGGCCCGAATGGCTGCAATGCCTGGTGTTCATCATTCCGCTCGGCGTCCTGACCTATTTTCTGTTCGTCCAGCCCTCGGTGCCGAAAGCCGGCTTCTACGGTTTTGTCGCTGCACTCGCCTCGGCCGTTGTCCTGTTCCCGGCGTTCCGGACACCGCGGCGCATATGGGGTGCGCTGGCCAGCGCCGGCCGCATGGCCGCCTCGATCGTCGTCATCGTGACGGCCATCGGCCTGATTGTCGGATTGATCCAGGTTTCCGGTTTCTCCGGCCGCCTTGCCCAGTTGCTGACACAGCTTGCCAGCGGTCCGCTGCCGCTCGTCCTGATCGTCGTCGCCCTCGGCTCCATCGTCCTCGGCATGGGCCTGCCGCCGGGCGCCACCTATTTCATCATCGTCATTGCGCTCAGTTCCGGTATCGAGGCGGTGGGTATCCCGCCGCTGACGCTGCATCTTTTCGTGGTCTTCTTCGCCGTCATGTCGACGGTCACGCCGCCGGTGGCGCTCGCCGCCTTCGCCGCCGCGCCCATTGCCGGCGCCGATCCGGTGCGCACCGGGTTTCAGGCGGCCCGCATCGGCCTTGCCGGATTCCTGATCCCCTTCGTCTTCGTCTATCATCCGACGGTTCTCTACAAGCTCCAGATGCTGTTCGTCTGGTTTGGCGGCCAGGCCCCGAACAGCCGCGCCATGCCCGACATCGCCGCTTTCGGCTGGTCCGGCTTTGCCTGGATCATCGTCGCTTTCGCGCTCGCCATGTGGATGCTGGCCTCGGCCCTCACCGGCTTCGACCGCAATGCCCTGCGCCCCTTGCAGCGCCTGGCGCGGGCAGTGCTCGGACTGCTGGTCCTCGTACCCAATTTCCTTGTCGCCGGTGGCGCGACAATTCTCGCTCTGATCCTTCTGGGTCTTCACATCGCATCTGCGCGGCAAGCCGGCCGCACCATTCAGAAAACCGCATAACACAGGGAGAAACCACCATGCGTAAACTCTGCCTCACCGCACTCGTGGCCAGCACATGCCTCGGCACGGCCGCCTGGGCCGAAGACGTCACATTGAAAATGGCGACGATTGCGCCAAGCCTCGGCCAGGCGATCACCATGGCGACATTCGCCAATATCGTCAGCGAGAACGTCGAGGGCGTGACGATCGAGGTCGCCGCCGGTGGAGCGGCGACGGTGCACATGCTCGAAGTGGCCAAGGGCAATCTCGACATGTCGATGACCTCGCCGACGATCCACATCCTGCTGTCGAACGGCAAGGCGATGTACAAGGATGTCGACAACAATGAGGAGATGGCCGCCAATGTCAGCCAGTTGATGGCCTATCCCTTCGGGGCCTATCACTTCGCGGTGCGCCCCGACAGCGACATCGAATATCTCGACGACATCGAGGGCACGACGGTCTTCCTCGGTCCGCAGGGCGGCGGTGCCTTCAACGCCGCGCGGGGCTGGATCGCCGCGACGACCGGCCTGAAAGAAGGCGAGGATTACGACGCCATCAAAGCCAACTGGCAGACCGGATACCAGGCCTTCCTCGACGGAAAGATCGACATGTATGTCAATGGCTGCATCGATCCCTGCCAGCAGTTCATCCAGTTCACGGAAACCGAGAAGGTCCGCTTCATCGGCCCCGAGGACGACAGTGGCGAGGCCGTCGACAAGTTTCTCGGCAAGTTCCGCACCCGGGTCGACGTACCCGCCGGACTCTATGCCAACCAGGTCAATGACGGTCCGGTGAAGTCAAACGACACCGCCGTCGGCATCGCCGTGCGCACCGACATGGACGAGGAACTCGTTTACAAGATGACCAAGGCCTTCTGGGAAAACCTCGACAGCGTCACCTCGGATGCACCCTGGGCCAAGGTGCTGACCCCGGAATATGCGGCAAGGGCGCAGGGCACGATCAAGCTGCACCCGGGCGCCGAGCGCTACTATAAGGAAATCGGCGCGCTGTAGGCGGCTGATGCATAACGCCGGGTCGCTGTCGGCCCGGCGTCACGGATCGCTACAAGAGATCCTTCCGCCAGTGCTTCGGTGCCTTGCGGCTGTATCCCTCGAACAGAAATCCGCCGTCCCGCTCCAGGACATCGCGGCAAAGCCGGATCACCTTTTCTGTTTCCGCATCCCGGAATGCGGCCTCAAACGCTTCAACGAACCGGTCCGCGAACGCCCGATCATAGGACGCGAGTTTTCGCGGTATCATCTTTGCCTTTGCCGACCACAGCCCTCTCGAGCGGCAGAAATGATGTGCCGTTGCGGAATACAGACTGGTGAGAGCGGCGCGGAGTTCATGCGAAGATCGCGGCGCGCGAATATCCTCGATCAGATCGGTAATCGCATAGCGCGACGCATCCCGGTCCGCCTCGGTCCAGCTTTCAGGGCCTTCGTCCAGGACACGTCTGGCAAGGCCCTTGGCCTCACGGCTGAGACCGCTGGCCTCCGGAACCTCGATTCCGTCTGCAACCATGTCGCACAGCGACGGCACGCCCGATGGCCGATCGACCTCCAGGAAAAAGTAGTTCAGCGTCTGCAGGTCGTGAATGAAGGCTTCCACCGGCCAGCCGTCCTGTCTGAATGAGGTTCGGCAGGCCTGTTTGACCCGCGCGTGGATGACGACCAGATCCAGATCGGAATGCGCCGTCGCCTCTCCCCGCACGATGGACCCGGCCAGCAGGACGACGCCCGCATCGGGAAATCTTTGATCCCGTATGTCCCGGGTGATGTCCAACGCGGCGGCAAGATCCATGGTGGGCGTCCTTCTGATGGGCTCGAAAGGTGCGGCAATCCCGCGCTGAAGTAAACAAGCGGCCCGGGTCTTTCTGGCCGGCAATTCGGCCCCGGCCGTTACGGGCCTGAAACAACCGAACGACTGAAACCCGTTTCCCAAGATTCCGACACCAGACTGAAACCTCCACACCCGACCATTCATCAGGATCGAGCGCACAGCACTCCATGCTGCCGCGATCCGAGGCAAGGACATTACGACTGCTGAACTGGTCCAACCGAAGTGGAGACTGATATGAGAAAGTCCATTTTCAACACGGCAATCGCGGCAATGGTGCTGTCCTGTCCGCTGATCGCCACACAGGCATCCGCCAAGATCAAGGAGGTGAAATATCACCTCGTCCAGAGCAAGTTTGAAGACTATCCGGTCATGGAGATGAAGTATCAGGGTGGCAAAGACCATCCGGCGGCCGAAAGTTCGGTTCAGCGGGCGGTAATGCGGTTCACGGTTCCAAGTTGGAGCCCATTCGGCTACCATCAACGTTGAAATGAGGGGTCATCTGGGGAATGTCGGTTCAATATTATCGCCCGATGCTCTAAATGGGAGGTTTATCAAGATGAGATCTTCAACCATTTATCTCGTTCCCGCGGCGCTTTTTCTGGGACTCTCCGCCGCAAATGCAGACAACACCGTATCGAAGACGAGTTATTGCGCATACAACAAACTATGCAAATATCACTGGGACATCGATACCCATCACACTAAATTTATATTTACAGGATACTGCTATTCCGAGGATGGAAAAACAACAGTAATGCCAGAGAATTTTGATTGCAGGTCGCCACAAGTCCCTATTACGTGTTCTTTCGGAGGCGGCGCCCACGGTACGGATTCTTGCACCTGTAACGGTAAGTATCAGGAGCAAAGTTACAAAGTTAACACCGAGGTCCTTTGTCCAGGGGCCTAGATGTGAGCGTTCTGCGATTGAGACGAGAGCGATGGCTGCGAGCTAGTTTCGTGCCAGTCGATCGCATCGCGTCGGCATGCATCGCCAGCTCTTGAGTTTGCCAAACATCCTTTCGATGAGATTGCGCCTCCGGTAGACTGCGTGATCGAGCGGATAGGGCGTTCTGCGTGTGGCGTTCGAGGGAATGACAGCTTTGATCCTTCGCGCCTTGAGCCAACGGCGCAACTTGTCGGCGTCGTAAGCCTTGTCGGCGATGAGGCGTCTGGGCCACGCGCCGCTCAATCTGGCCGCCCAACATGATTCCGCCGCCGCCCCTGCCTATATAGAGGCGATGTCGCTGGCCAATCGCATCTTCCGTCCGTTCGAGACCCTTATCCAGCCGCTCGACCTGCCGGCGCGGCCGATGCCGTCCGAGGGGCCGCTGAAGCTCGTCTGGTACTTCGCCACCATGTTTCGCGGCGTGCTGATCGTCGTCGGGGCTCTTTCCGTCGCATCGGCGCTGATCGCCCTGTCGGTCGTCTGGGCGCTGGCCTTCATCGTCGACGGGGTGACAAGCCTCGGCGCGCAGACCTTCCTGCGCGAAAATGCCCGGACACTCGGTCTTTTCCTGTTCCTTTTCGCGGTCGTCGATCCGCTGCTGACCTTCATCCGCTCGGCCTTCATGTCGCAGACCGTGCAGACCCTGCTGCCGGCCGCCATGCGCTGGCAGGGCCACAAGGCGGTCGAGCGCCAGGACGTGGCGTTCTTCGAGGATCTGTTCGCCGGCCAGGTGGCCTCGCGCATCGCCCAGGTCACCGGTTCGGTGCAGCGGCAATTGATGGTCGCCATGCAGACCGTGCCGCGCGTCACCATCCAGTTTCTGGGGTCCTTCACCCTGCTGGCGGTGCTCGCCTGGCCGCTGGCGCTCCCCGTGCTGGTCTGGATCATCGCCAATGCCATCGTCGCCCGCATCGCCGTGCCGCTCTATATGGAGCGGTCCTCGAAGGTTGCCGCCGCCGCTTCGCGGGCCACCGGCGCGATGACCGATGTCTACAGCAACATCGCCATGGTCAAGCTGTTCTCGGCGGAGGATTCGGAAGCCGGCGCCATCCGACGCGTGATCGGCGAGACGATCGACACGCAACACCGGGAAAACCGGTCCTACATCGTCTCCGACAGCACCGTGCAATATCTCAATATCGCGCTGATCGTTTCGATCTTCGCCATCGGCCTGTGGGGCATGGTGGGCGGCTTCGTCACCGTCGGCGAGTTCGTCGCCGCCGCCACGGTCGCGCGGTCCCTGTCGGTGTCGTCCTTCGCCTTTATCGGGCTCGGCCAGTCGGTCTCGCGGGCGCTCGGCACCATCCGCGACGCCATGCCCGTCATGACCAGCCAGCCCTCGGTCACCGATGCGCCCGATGCGGTCGATCTAACTGTCACCGAAGGCCGAATCGCCTTTCGGCAGGTCGACTTCTCCTACGATGTGGAAGGCGAGCCGGTATTGCGCGATCTCTCATTCACCGTCGAGCCGGGCGAGAAGGTCGGCATTGTCGGCCTGTCCGGCGCCGGCAAATCGACCCTGGTGGCGCTGCTGCTGCGGCTGCGCGACGTCAAAGCCGGGTCGATCACCATCGACGGGCAGGATATCCGCTCCGTGCGCCAGGCTTCGCTCAGAAGCCAGATCGGCGTCGTGACCCAGGACATCTCGCTGCTACACCGCTCGATCCGCGACAATATCCGCTACGGCAATCCCGATGCGACCGACGCCGACATCGAGCGCGCCGCGGAACTCGCCGAGGCGATGTCCTTCATCCGCGACATGAAGGACAAGGAAGGCCGCACGGGGCTCGACGCTCATGTCGGCGACAAGGGCGTCAAGCTCTCCGGCGGTCAGCGCCAGCGCGTGACGATCGCCCGCGTCCTCTTGAAGGATTCACCGGTCCTGGTCCTCGATGAGGCAACGTCGGCGCTCGATTCGGAGGCCGAGTCGGCAATCCAGACCAACCTCGCCGAACTGATGAAAGGCAAGACGACGATCGCCGTTGCCCATCGCCTGTCCACCATTGCCGCCATGGACCGGCTGCTGGTCATGGACAATGGCCGGATCGTCGAAAGCGGTACCCATGCGGAGCTGATCGCCCGCGACGGCCTTTATGCCCGCCTCTGGGCCCGCCAGTCGGGCGGTTTCATCGCCGCCGCATAGCGGAGCCGGGCGCATCTTGTGGCTTCGGCCAAGCCAGACTATATCAGCGTCCAAATCGTACTGATCGAAGGAACGCAACACCATGAGTGACACCGCCGCCAGGGAAACCTATGCCTTTCAGACGGAGGTCGGCCGGCTGCTCGACATCGTTGCCGGTTCACTTTACTCCAATCGCGAGATCTTCCTGCGGGAACTGGTCTCCAACGCCTCCGATGCCTGCGACAAGCTGCGCCACAGCGCCCTGACGGCGCCGTCCCTGATCGAGGGCGATCCGGCGTTCCGCATCGAGCTCGGTCTGGACGCCAAGGCGAAGACCATCACCGTCTCCGACAATGGCATCGGCATGAACCATGACGACCTCATGGAGACGCTCGGCACCATCGCAAAGTCCGGCACCAGCGCGTTCCTGGAAAATCTCGGCAAGGGCGACAAGGAAGATGCCGTCAGCCTGATCGGCCAGTTCGGCGTCGGCTTCTATTCGGCCTTCATGGTCGCCGACAGCGTCGATGTGGTGACCCGCAAGGCCGGCGAGGAGGAGGCCTGGCTGTGGTCGTCCGACGGCAAGGGCGAGTTCAGCATCGAGCCCGCAACGCGCGACGAGCGTGGCACGACGGTCACCCTGCACATCAAGAAGGACGCCAAGGAGTTCCTCGAAGAAGCCCGCATCAAGACGATCGTCAAGACCTATTCCGACCATATCGGCTTCCCGGTCAAGCTCGGCGACGAGACGCTGAACGAAGCGTCGGCGCTGTGGACCCGCCCGCCCAAGGAGATCACGCCGGAGCAGCACAAGGAATTCTATCACCACACGGCCCATGCCTTCGATGAGCCGTGGCTGACCATGCACAACCGGGTGGAGGGCCTCGTCAGCTACACCAACCTGCTCTATGTGCCGTCGACCCCGCCCTTCGACCTCTACGAGCCCGAGCGCAAAAACCACGTCAAGCTCTACGTCAACCGGGTGTTCATCACCGAAGACACCAAGGGCCTGTTGCCGCCCTATCTGCGCTTCCTGCGCGGCGTGGTGGATTCGGAAGACCTGTCGCTCAACATCTCGCGCGAGATGCTGCAGACCGATCCGAAGCTCGCCAAGATTCGTTCGGGCCTCACCAAGAAGGTGCTCGGCGAACTCAAGAAGAAGGCCAACAAGGACGCCGAGGCCTATGCGGCCTTCTGGAAGAATTTCGGTGCCGTCCTCAAAGAGGGCCTCGTCGAGGATGACGGCCTGCGCGACAGGATCATCGAGGTCTGCCGCTTCAACTCCACCCACGGCGCTGAACTGACCAGCCTGAGCGCCTATGTCGAGCGGCTGAAGGACGGCCAGGAAGCGATCTATTACATCACCGGCACCGACGCCGAAAAAGTCACCAATTCGCCCCATCTCGAGGGCTTCCGCGCGAAAGGCGTCGAAGTGCTGCTGCTGTCGGACCCGGTGGACGAGTTCTGGCTGCAACATGTGCCGGAATTCGAAGGCAAACCGTTCAAATCCATCACCCGCGGCGCCGCCGATCTCGACACGATCAAGAGCGGCGACACGGAGGAAGACAAGAAGGACGAAACGGAAACCCCGGCGCTGGGCGGCCTGATTGCCGCCATCAAGCTGGAACTGGGCGATGCGGTGAAGGATGTGCGGCCCTCGAAGCGCCTGACCGACAGCCCCGTTTGCCTGATCGCGGACGAGGGCGATATGGATGTCAATCTGGAACGGCTGCTGAAACGTCACGGGCAGTTGCAGGGCGGCATGCCGCGTATTCTCGAGCTCAATCCCGGCCATGCGATCGTCAAAAAGCTGGCGGAACGGGCGCAGCGCGATGGCGCCGGCAAGGACAAGCTGCTGCAGGATGCCGCCCATCTGCTTCTCGATCAGGCGCGCATTGCCGACGGCGAGGCCCCGGCCGACCCGGCCGAATTCGGCCGCCGGCTGAGCGCGGTCATGGAAAACGCACTGTAAAGGCCAGCCTGCGCTGCTTCAGACCCGCTGTACCGCCGGCCTGTTTTCCTTGATGGAAACGAAGCAGGCCATGGCCAACAGGCCGAGCAACGCGATCGGCAGATTGCCGATGAAGATCGTGCGGGCGACATGGGCGGCCTGTTCGGCGGTGCCGTCGGCTGAAAATCCGGCGGCATTGGCCAGAATCCCGGTCACGGAAGCGCCGAGGGCATAGCCGAAGCGCGATACCGTCGGCAGCGCACCCGAAAGCCGCGCCACATCGTCCTCGGCGGCAAGGCTCTTGGCCCGGCGCAGAACGAAGGTCCAGGCCGTTCCGAAACCGATGCCTTCCAGTGCCGCGAAAAAGGTGATCACCGAAAGCGGACCGTTGGGGATCGCATAGACCAGTCCTGCGACACTGCAGAACACCATCAGCAATCCGAAGGCGATGAAGAAGCGATCATAGCGCTCGGGAGACCCCGAGAGCACAATCGCCGCGGCGCTCCAGCCGATGGCGACACTGGCCAGGACATAGCCGGCCACATAGGCGGGATAGCCATGGATGATCGTCATCAGCAGCGGGCCGTAGGTTCCAAGACCCATCACCGATACGCCCATGGCCAGCGTCATGACCAGCGCCGAGCCGACCGGCGTGCGAAGACTGAAAGGCCGGTTGGGCAACAGCCGCGTCCCGGCGCATTTCGAGTCCCACCACACGAAGACGCCGAGGGTCAAAAGACCCATGGCAAGCAGCAACGGTGTGCGCGGTACGGTCACCTCGATCCCGGCATAGGCGATCATCACGACACCGAGCGCCAGCAGCAGCAGTCGGCTTGCGGGAACCGGTGTGCTGGTCGCCTCGGCCGGTCTTTGCTCGACGATCCGGATACCCAGAAGGATCCACAGCGCCAGTCCGACCGCCTGTGCCCCGAAGAAGACGAAGCCCATGCGCCAGGTCGAATACTCGACGAACAGGCCGCCGATCAGCGGGCCGAGAAACGCCGATGCCCCCCACAATACGGAGATGACCCCCAGAACCCGGGCGGTCAGGCGGGTGGGAAACAGCGTCGCCACGGCAATGAACGACAGGGCGGTCAGGCCGCCGCCGCCGATCCCCTGCACAAGCCGCCCGGAAAGCAGCAACGGCATTGTCGGGGCCGCGGCGCTCACCAGGCAGCCGGCGGCAAACAGCAGCGCCGCGAGCATCATCGGCACGCGCACGCCTGCCCGCATCATCACCAGCGCGCCGCTGGCCCCGGCGACGATCGACCCCAACTCATAGAGCGCAACGGACCAGGCCACATAGGCTTCGCCGCCAATCTCTGCGACGATCTCCGGCATCATCGTGGCGACGATCAGGCTGTCGGCCGCATGCAGCCAAACCCCAAGGCTGACCAGCAGCAATGCCGCGCCATATTGCCGGTTGAGAAGCTCGCGCCAGCTGACAAAGGAAGAATCGGAAACCGTTGTCATCCGATGAATTCTCTCGCTTTTTTTTGAACAACGGCAATGGTTGTAATTTCTCAACCTATGTTGAGGTCAAGCGGATTTTTGCAAGGAAAGCGTTGAACATGTGGCTGATCCGGATAAAGCGCGCGGTCAACATCGGCCGGGACATTGAATTTCACCGTCGGCGTCACCAGATGCCAATAATGGCACCACTGCTCATCCTGTCGCTTTTCATCTTCCTGTTGGCCTATCTCGCCAACCACCTTGCGCGGCGCAAAGGCCGCGGCACCTGGGTTTGGACGGTCGCGACCGCCCTTCTGCTCTTTCCGGTGCTGATTCTGCTGCTTTTGCCGCCCGTATCGCCTGACACACCGTCGCCCACGTAAACCAACTGAATGCCCTGCGGGAACGGAACCGGGCGCCCGTCTCCTCTTGTTGACATTTGCGGTGAAACACATCTCTATCAGCCGACGGCCGATGGTCTTGCGGCTCCCAGATCATCCGCCCGTGAATACGAGGCCGCCCCACCAGGCGAGGATGATGCGATGACAGATGCACGGCAGTTGATCGACGACACCAGGGCCGTGCTGGCCGAAAGCGACGACACCATCCGCGGGCACCGGTTTGTGGTCGCGGTCGAAAAGGGCGAGGTGGACAGGACTGCGCTGCATGCCTTTTGCGGCTACCAGTACCAGATGTGGAAAAGCAACTCGACCGCCGTCAGCATGGCCCGGTTTGAAGACCATCCCTATCGCGATGTGTTTCTCACCCCGCCCGAGGTCGAGGCCGGAGCGGCCCGCGAAATAGCGGCGCTGGCCGAAAGGCTCGGCATGAATGCCGCCGTGCTCGAGCGGTTCGAACCGAGCGCCGAGGCTTTCGGCTACGCGGCCTACAAGGCCTGGCTGATCTGCTTCGGCTCAGCTGCCGAGATGGCCTGCGCCCGGGCGCTCAACCTGGCGGCATGGGGCTATAATTGCGGCAAGATCAGCCACGGGCTGCAGACCCATTACGGTCTCAGCAGCGATGAAACCCATTTCTTCGACGGGTTTTCCGGCCTTGAGGAACTGGAGGCCAAAGCCGCAAAAGTCATCGATGACGATCTGCGAAAAGGTGTCGAGCCCTACCTGATCACCCGCGCGGCGCGGCTCATGCAGGCCTATGAGATCATGTTCTGGGACGCTATGGCCCGGGATGCGGGGCTCTGAGCGAGATCCAAAAAGTGGGGACCGGTTTTTGGACAAATCGAGCGGCGCCAAAATGCGAGATCCAAAAAGTGGGGACCGGTTTTCGGACAAATCGAGCGGCACCAAATCACGAGATCCGAAAAGTGGGAACCGGTTAGCGGAGGGAAATGTGGCAGCAGAAGGCATGGGGATCGACGAACTGAAGGCCTTTCTGGCCGAGGCATTTGCACCCTGGATACAACAGTTGAACATCGAACCGACGGAGATCACCAAAACAGGCGCCGTGTTTCGTGTTCCGGAAAATACTGACATCGTGCGCATTGGCGGCATCGTCTGCGGCCAGGCCGCCGCCGCCATTTCCGACACGGTCGCCATATTGGCGCTGATGGCCCACAACCGGGATCGGCGGATCATGACCACAGTCGATATGACCAATCATTTCATCCGGCCGATCCTGTCGGGAGAGATCGAGGCGACGGTCACCATCCTGTCCAACGGCCGGCGCATGGCCACCGCCCGTGTCGATATCCGCCAGTCCGGCAGCGCCAAGATCTGCGCCGGCGCCACCTGTGGCTTTGCCTATGTCGACCCATAGCGCGCTTCGACCCACCGGAAACCGGGAGATCAGCGCCCGGCGAACCGGCGTTCCAGTTCAATCAGCTTCTGCTTGCGCCACAGCCCGCCGCCATAGCCGGTCAGCGAACCATCCGCGCCGATGACCCGGTGGCACGGAATGACCAGCGCGATCATATTGGCACAATTGGCGCGGGCCACGGCCCGGGTGGCCGAGGGCCTTCCGATCGCCCGCGCAAGGTCGCTGTAGCTGCGGGTGGTGCCCGTCGGGATCCGCCTGAGCTCATCCCACACGGCCCTGGTGAACGGCGTTCCGTGCATTGTCAGCGGTGTTTCGAAGACATCGCATTTGCCCTCGAAAAAGGCGGCGAGTTCCGCTTCCACCTGCGCTGTTGGCTCAAACCGCCCGATGCCCAGATCGTCACCGCTTTCCCGCCGGATCTTTTTCAACTCAGCCGGCAGCGCCTTTCGCTCGACGAATTCGAGCAGGTGCAGGCTCCTCCGGTCGCTCACCGCGATCATTGCACCCAGCGGTGTCGCGATCCAATCGGCCTTGAGGCGTTCGCGCCCGGTGAAGCGGGCGGGCGATTGTCCAAGCAGGCGGGCAAAGGCGGTGCGAAACCCGCTGGGCGATTCGAAGCCGGCATCGAGCTGGGCATCGATGACGCGGCCGCCGGCCGACAGCGTCACGAACCCGTCGCGCAGACGCGACAGCCGCGCCATTTCCAGGAATGTCGTACTGAACTGGCGCTTGAAGCTGCGGCGCACGGTCGACGGATCGAGCCCGCGGGCGACGATGTCGGCCTCCGTCCAGCGCCGTGCCGGATCGGCCTCGAGCGCCGCCAGAAGCGTGCGGATCACCGGATCGGCATCAGCAGCAGGCGCCATGGGTGAGCAGCGCTTGCACGGTCGAAACCCCGCCTCCAGACAGGTCGCGACGGTATCGAAAAACCGGCAGTTCTCGCGTTTCGGATTGCGCGCCGGACAGGTCAGGCGGCAGAAGATTCCGGTCGATGTGACACCGACAAACGCCCGCCCGTCATAGGCCGGATCGCGGTCCAGCAGCGCCGCATAGAGCGTATCGTCATCGGGAAGTTCGAAGAGCATGTCGAATTCCTAACAGATCGTGCCGGTGACGGCCGCCTCATTTCGGGCATTAATATTGGTTTTTCTGCCGGCAGCCGGCCTCTATCGTGGCTCATGGACGCGCGAGAGACCATCGGCCCGGCGATGAGCCTTCCGCTCCTTGCCAAACATGTAGAGGCCGGAGCCGACGATGATCGCAATGCCCAGCAGCGTCACGCCATCCGGAAGGTCGCCGAAGAACATGACGCCCAAAATAGTCGCGCCCAAGATCTCCAGATACTGAAAGGGTGCGAGGATGGCCGCCGGCGCCAGCCTTATCCCGTAGATCGCCAGCATATGGGAAACCGTCGCAAGCGCACCGAGCCCGACCAGGATCAGCCATTGCGCGCCGGTCATCCATGCGGGTTCGAGGACCGTCACCGAAAAATGCGGACCGACGGCCATGGCCAGCGCAAGGGTCAACGCCGCGAACAGGCACACCCAGAACTGCATGGCCCGCGCATCTTCCCGCTCGGCGAGGCCCCGGGTGATGGTGAGATAGGCGGCGATACACACGGCGCTCAGCAGTGGCAGCAGAGCGACCGGGCCCACCACCTGGAAATTCGGCCGGATGACGATCAGCGCGCCGGCAAAGCCGACAATGACCGCCAGAATGCGGCGATAGCCGATCGATTCCCCGAGAAAGACGGCCGACATGAGCGTCAGGATCAAGGGTTCGACAAAGAAGATTGCCGAGCTTTCCGCCAGCGGCATGTGATTCAGCGCCCAGAAAAAGAACACGGTTGCCGCCGCCAGCAGAAACCCGCGCAGCGCATGCAATGCGGTCGGCGCCGGAACCCGCGCGCCGCAACTCACCCAGACCAGCGGCAGCAGCAGGAGAAACTGGAAGGAAAAACGGAAAAACGCGATCTGGCCAGGCGTCAGCGCGTCGCCGAGGCCCTTGGCGATCGCGTGAACGCCGGGCGCCATCATGACACCGGCCGCCATCATCGTAATCCCCGCTTCGATGCCGAGCCGCGATTGTGCGGCCGGCGGGCAGGGTTCGGATGCGTTGTGATCAGCCAAATCAGGGCCCTTCTGGTTGCGCTCAGCCTCACGGATTTGTTGCAAACTGCCGGCCCGCGAAAACCTGCAATCCGTCGGCATCGAACGCCATGACCGCCGGATCGGGTTCGGGCCGGCTCCTGACAACGCCTGTCAGCAGCAGCCTGACCGCCCTTGCAATTGCACCTGTGCGAGCCAATTTATAGAGCGAGTTCGAAAAAGCCGCCACGGTTTTCCGACAGGAAAGCGGGAGCGGTTCATGCGAATTGCGCAATTGGCTAGAAATCTTCCCGCAACCGGCGGGACATCGGACGATCGTGATGGCTGACAAAACATTGATCACGGAGATCGGCGAATGGCTGGTCGATCAGGCGCTCAGCGATCCGGATATCGTCACCATGTTCGAGACCGCCTGCCGGAAGCTTCACGGCGCCGGCGTGCCCCTGGCGCGGGCCCGCCTGTCCTGGCCGACCCTGCATCCGCTGTTTCAGGCTGAAACGGTGCTGTGGCGGCAAGGCCACGAAACCACGCTGGAGCAGTTCCGCCACCAGAACGAGCGCACGGAAGCCTATCTCGCCAGTCCGATGCATTTCATGTTCGAACACAACATTCCGATCATTCGCCGCAATCTCGACGGCCCGAACAGGCTGGTCGATTTCCCGATTCTCGATGAGTTGATCGAACAGAACATGACCGACTACCTGACCATCCTGACAGGTTTCGGCCGGCGCGGCGATTTCGGCGCGGCGGGGGGTATCCTGGTTGCCTGGGCCTCGGACCGGTCCGGCGGTTTCTCCGATGACGATGTCGCCGCCCTGCAGAAGATCCAGCGCCGTATCGCGGTGGCCTGCCGCACCGCCATTCAATCGCGCATCGCCGGCAATATCGTCGAGACCTATCTCGGCAGGCACGCAGGCAGGCAGGTTCTCGACGGCGCCATCAAGCGCGGCGACGGCCAGGAAACCCAGGCCGTCGTCTGGTATTCGGATCTGCGCGACTCCACCGCGCTGGGCGACACCATGGCCGCGGACGACTATTTCGATCTACTCAACGACTACTATGAATGCACGGCGGGTCCGGCGATCAACCATGGCGGCGAGGTGCTCGATTTTATCGGCGATGCCGTTCTGGCGATTTTTCCCTATCCCACCGAGAACGAGTTTGCCGGGGCGGCCGCAGCGGCCACCCGGGCGCTGCGTCAGGCCCATACGCTGCGCGAGGAACTCAATACCCGGCGCCAGGACAATGGTCGTGTCCCGATCAGCTTCGGCGTCGGGCTCAACACCGGCAAGGTGATGTTCGGCAATATCGGCGTTCAGGAAAGGCTGACCTTTTCCGTCATCGGCCCGACGGTCAATGAGGTGGCGCGAATCGAGACACTGACAAGGAGCGCCGGCACATCGGCACTGGTGACCGGCAAGATCGCCGCCAGCGAACCCGACGCCTGGGCATCGACGGGCACCCATAAACTGGCCGGCGTCGCACAGGAAATCGAGCTGTTCGCGCCGCAACCGAAGGAAGTGAGACAAGCCGGCGACAGCCCGGACGACAAGGACGAAATCCGCATGCCGGTGCTGAACTGACACCGCGAGATCCGAAAAGTGTGAAACGGTTTTCGGATAAATCGAACGCAGAGAGCAAACCTATTGATTTTCAGGCCCGGCAACGGGCGCAACGGACAGATACCATGGCAGACAACACACTCATCACAGGGATCGGCGAATGGCTGGTCGATCAGGCGCTAAGCGATCCGGACATCATCGAAATGTTCAACGCCGTCAGCATGCGGCTCTATGCCGCCGGCGTGCCGGTGGCCCGGGCCCGGGTCGTCTGGCCGACCCTGCATCCGCTGTTCCAGGCCGAAACCATCCTGTGGCGACGCGAAACCGGTTCCGAATTTGAACAATTCCGCCATCAGGACGAACGCGGCGAGGAATATCTCCGAAGTCCGCTGCATTTCATGGCGGAAAACAACCTGCCGGTCCTTCGCCGCAATCTTGACGGACCCAACAAGCTGATCGATTTTCCCGTTCTGGAGGAACTGGTCGAACAGGGCTTTACCGATTATCTGACCATCGCCACCGCCTTCGACGGCGACGACGACGCGGTCGACACAGGCCGGGCCGGACTGATCGTCGCCTGGTCGTCCGACCGGCCCGGCGGATTTTCCGACGATGACATCGCCGCATTGCACAAAATCCAGCGGCGCTTCGCCGTCGCCTGCAAGACGGCCATCCAGTCGCGTATCGCCGGTAACATCGTCGAGACCTATCTCGGCAAACAGGCCGGCAGGCAGGTTCTCGACGGCGCCATCAAGCGCGGCGACGGGCAGGAAACCCAGGCGGTGGTCTGGTTTTCGGATCTGCGCGATTCCACGGCGCTGGCCGACACCATGGCCTCGGACGCCTATTTCAACCTGCTCAACGACTACTATGAATGCACCGCCGGCTCGGCGATCAAATATGGCGGCGAGGTGCTCGATTTCATCGGCGACGCGGTGCTGGCGATCTTTCCCTATACGACCGAGGAGGACTTTTCCGAGGCCGTGCGTTCGGCGACCGCCGCATTGCGCGAATCCGAGGCGCTGTGCCTGAAGCTCAATGACGAACGCACCGGAAACGGCCTCGTTCCGATCCGGTTCGGCGTCGGCCTCAACACCGGCAAGGTGATGTTCGGCAATATCGGTGTCGCCGAACGTCTGACCTTCTCGGTCATCGGCCCAACCGTCAATGAGGTCGAACGCATTGAAGCGATGACCAAGGCGGTCGAGTGCAGTGCACTGGTCACGCGGGAGATCGCCGCAACCGAACCGGACCAGTGGGTCTCCACCGGCAAGCACAGGCTGGTCGGCCTGTCGCAGGAGATCGAATTGTTCGCTCCGAAGCCGTCGGACGGCAAGCGGCCCGGTACTGCCACGCAAGCCGATGAAGACGCGGAGAGCCGGTTGCTGAACTGATTGCACGGTGCTTGGAGCACCTGGTTTTCAGGTGGATCGCGCACCGGCTGTCGCCGGCTCGATCATGGACTTCGCTTGGATTTGAATCGCCCCGTTTACCTGGTCTCAACACGCTTGCGGTAAAACCGCCGAGACCAGGTGTGGGATGTTCATGACTGTTTCGCGATCGCCGGATACGGCACTGTCCATTGCCGATCTTCACAAGAGCTTTGACAAGCCGGCCGTCTGCGGTCTCAGCCTGCAGGTCCGCGCCGGCGAGTTCTACGCCCTGCTCGGGCCGAATGGAGCCGGCAAGACCACCACGCTGCGCATGGTGGCGGGTTTGCTGTCGCCCGATTCAGGATCCATATCCATCTTCGGCATCGATGCGTTGCACGACCCGGTTGCGGCCAAGCGGATTGTCGCCTGGGTCTCCGACGAGCCGATGATCTATGACAAGCTGTCGCCCTTCGAATATCTGGAATTCGTTGCCGGCCTGTGGGGCATCGATGCCGGCACGGCGCACCGCCGCGCCGAGGAATTGCTCGGCTGGCTCGGGCTGGCGCCCCATGCCCATGAGCAGTGCGGCGGCTTTTCCAGGGGCATGCGCCAGAAGGTGGCGCTCGCCGGCGCGCTTGTGCACGAGCCGCGCCTGATCATTCTGGACGAGCCGCTGACCGGCCTCGACGCCGGTTCGGCCCGCCAGGTCAAGGACGTTCTCCTGGAACGGGTCGCCGGCGGAGTCACTGTCATCATGACGACGCATATTCTCGAGGTGGCCGAGCGCATGGCGCAGCGGATCGGGGTCATCGCCCGCGGCCGGCTGATCGCCGAGGGGACGCTTCAGGATCTGCGCAGGCAGGCTGGCAACAGCGGCTCCAACCTCGAGGACATCTTCCTCGACCTCGTGTCCAACCGGGGCGTGGGCGACGTTGCCGCGTAAATCGCAATGATGCAGGCCACCTCCCTGACATGGTTCGCCCGCCATGAAATTGGCCTGTTCTGGCGCGATTGGACGGGGCTTGTCATCCGCGGCAGGACACACCGCAAGATCCTGGCATGCGCCGCACTTGCCGCTTTCGTCGCCGGCATGCATGCGGTCGCCTGGTTCGTGGTGACCGGAGCGGTCGATCTGGTACGGATGGATCCGAAAGCGGTGTATATCTTTATTTCCGGATGCGCGCTGGTCTCGCTCAGCCTGATGGTGTCGCAATCGCTGGAATCGGTAACGCGGGCCTTTTACGCCCGCGCCGATCTCGACCTTATCTTGAGTTCGCCGGCGCCGGCCGCCCGTATTTTCACCATCCGCATCTGCGCCGTGGCGCTGACCAGCGTCGCCATGTCAGCGCTGCTGGTGGCGCCATTCCTCAATGTCATGGCCTGGGAGGACGGTCCCCTGTGGCTGCTGGGCTATCTGACGCTTCTGTCGATGTCGGCGATTGCCACCGCCATCTCGCTGGTCATCGCCGTCACACTGTTCAGGGTCTTCGGTCCGAAGCGCACCCGCGCCATCGCCCAGATCATCGCCGCGGTCATCGGTGCCGGCTTCGCAATCGCCATGCAGCTCGTCGCCATCGCCTATTTCGGCAATCTCTCGCGGCTCAGCGTGCTGACCGCGCCGGAAGTCTCGCAGATGCTGCCGGACGCATCGGCAGCGATCTGGATTCCGGCGCGGGCGCTGCTGGGCGATGTCTCGGCCGCCCTCACCTTCTCGATCGTCGGGTTTGGCCTGCTGGCGCTGGCAATCAGGGCCACTTCGGCCCGTTTTGCCACCCTTGCCCTGTCCACCGCGGGAGTCGGTGAACAGAGCGGAAGGACCCGCCGGCGACCGACCGGCTTTCGCGCCCGGACCTTGCGCCAGACGCTCCGCAACAAGGAACTGGTGCTGCTTGCCCGCGATCCGTGGCTTCTGTCCCAGACCCTGATGCAGATGCTCTACCTGCTGGTCCCGGCCTTTCTGCTGTGGCGCAATTACGGCGCCGATATCGGCGCCATCGTCGTCGTCGTGCCGGTGATCGTCATGGCCTCCGGCCAACTGGCCGGTGGCCTTGCCTGGCTGGCGATTTGCGGTGAGGACGCGCCGGATCTCATCCGCAGCGCACCGATGAGTGCCCGCCTTGGCCTGCGGGCGAAGGTCGAGGCCGTTTTGATCGCCGTGTGCCTCGTCCTGTCACCGATCCTGCTGTTCCTGGCCGTTTTCGATCCTCGCGCGGCGCTGGTGACGGTTGCCTGCCTGGCCTTGTCCGCCGGGGCCGCGACGGCCATTCAGGTCTGGTTCCGCGCCCAGGCCAAGCGCAGCCATTTCCGCCATCGCCACGCCTCCTCGAAAATCGCCACATTCGCCGAGGCCTTTTCGTCGATCTGCTGGGCCGGCACGGCCGCCCTGCTGGTCGTCGGCAACAGCCTCGCCATCGTCCCGGCAATATTGGCACTCGCAGTCCTTGGCTTCATCCGCACCATCCGGCCGCGCGAACACGGCTAAACTGATTCCTTGCGGCAGCATCCTGTCTATAGGCGCGAAACTGTGGTATCGTATCGGAAGATTGCGGCGACCCCGAAAACGTCTCCTCGGGAGATGAGCCAATGCACGCGATTGCCTCTCACATATCCACTTTCCTTTCCACGAAATTCGGGCGCTGTGCCCGCTGCATGCGACTGGCACTGAGGCTGGCGATCATCGCCTGGTTACTGCTGCTGCTTGCCGGCCTGACCACGCCGAACATCACGGTCTGGTATCTGACCCTGGCCGCCGCTATCGGTTTGACCATGCTCTGTGTGGCGCATTTCATCGCCCATGGCCTGCACCGGGTGACCGGCGCCCAAAGCGGAAAACAAGGTGTTCGACCGATGCGGCCCGCCGCCATCCGACCCGT
The DNA here is from genome assembly GCA_028279875.1 of Rhizobiaceae bacterium. GTDB lineage: Bacteria > Pseudomonadota > Alphaproteobacteria > Rhizobiales > Rhizobiaceae > Hoeflea_A. The sequence continues at coordinate 61,235 of JANQMU010000019.1, read as the reverse complement.
CGGAAAAGGGCGCAGCGCAATCCCGCTGACACTGTCGCGGCGCGAAACATTGATGCTTTTCCTTCGCGGCATGGCCGCGGCCGCCATGGCTACTTTGCCGACATTTCGACCGGCGGCGGCGGGCTGTGGTGATTGTGCGAACCAGCATGGCGCCGGCTACTATGATTGCATCACCAATTTCTGCAGCACCGACGGACAGGTCTGCTGCCCGCCCGGAGCCCCCTATCTCAGCCACTGCGACTGCCTGTGTTACGAAACGTCGAACACCGGCTGCAACAGCTATTCGAACTGCCTGTATTGCGGATAGGCCGGGGAATCGTCAGAACCGCTCGACCCAGGGCCGGATCGCCAGTTCGTTCGACCAGGTCGACCGGTCCTGGCGGATGAGATTGAGATAATTGGCGGCAATGGCATCCGGATCGAGCATGGAATCGGGCCTGTCGGCCGGTTCGGTGCGTCCCGGATTGCGGATTGCGCCGTCAATATTGATCCAGGCGACATGGATGCCCTTCGGATGCAGTTCGCGCGCCATCGATTCGGCCAGGCCGCGCTGCGCGAATTTGCCCATCGCAAACGGCGCCGACTGTGCAAAACCCTTGACCCCGGCCGATGCGCCGGTGAACAGGATCGTGCCGCGCCGCCCGTCGATTTCCGCCTGGTCCTGCATCCTCTGCGCCGCGGCCTGGCCGACCAGGAACGCGCCGAAGGCCGTGACCTCGATCGCCCTGCGGACCGCTTCCGGCTCCAGCTCGGTCAGCGGCCCGCGCTGCCGGGCGGAGGGGTTGTAGACGGCCACGTCAAGTCGCCCGTCCAGTTCCGCGAACAGCCGTTTCACGTCGTCGGTCCGCGCAGCGTCGCAGGCGACGGCCTGCGCGCCGGTTTCCCCTGCCAGGGCGTCGATTTTGCCGACATTGCGGGCCGCCAGCGCAAGCCGATAGCCCTCGTGATGCAGCAGCCGCGCCAGCGATGCGGAAAGGCCGTCGCCGACGCCGACAATGAGTGCAAGCGGTTGTGTCATGGTTTCTCCTGTGTTGGTGGCCGGCTCGATGCTCAGAGTATCCGGGATATAGATAGTTCAGGCGCTGCTGAAGGCCAGAATATCGTCTGCCGCGACAGCCGATCCTTTGAAATTTGCAGGTTTCGACGTGCAATTTCACCGTGTTAATCGATCTTTTGCAATTAACCCCTAGTTTCCACCTCACCGGTCATTCGCGCGACTGTGTGGATGTGCATGATGCTTCCGACCGGCCGCCCCAGGGCATGTATTTACTCCCCATGACCGGAAGCGCCCCCATGCTCATTTCACGTAAACTGCCGCTCGCAGCAGCCCTTCTCACCGTCGTCTCGATCGCCGGGTCCAGCGCCGGCGGCTTGTTCATCAGTTCCAATGCGCTCAACAATCTCTATCAGGAAAAACTGTCGGCGATCGCCGACGGCCGACGCAATCAGGTCGAAACCTACCTGGACGGCATCAGGAAGGATGTCGAGGAGATCTCCGTTACCAAGGATGTCGCGGCGGCCCTCAACCTCTTCGGCATCGGTCTGACCATGGTCAAGGAGGGCAAGGAGCAGGAATTTGTGTCGGTCGTCACCGACACCACCATGAGTTACGATGAGCAATATGAGGCCGGCAGGGACAGCGGCGCCAATGTCTACCTCAACCACCACAAGAAATTCAGCCCCGTCTTCGAAAAGATTTCGCAGGAAAACGCGTTTGAAGACATCTTCCTCGTCAACGCCGACGGCACGGTCGTCTATTCGCTGCTCAAGAACGAGGACTTCAAGATCAACCTCTCCGATCCCGCCTGGCGGGACACGCCTCTGGCCACCATTTTCAACGATGCGGTTGCCATGGGGGATTCGGAAGGCGTAGCCTTCACCGATTACCGGCCTTATGAACCCGGGCAGCGGCCGCTGACCGCCTTCATCGGCAAGCCCGTCATCGTCGCCGACGAAATCAAGGGCGCCTTCATCGTCGCCCTGCCGACCGGCAGGATCGACGCCATCATGAACAACAGGACCGGTCTCGGAGAAACCGGAGAAACGGTGCTGCTGCGCGCCGACGGCTACCTGCTGACCGATTCGCCCATGACCGAAGATAATGATGTGTCCACCGCCCGCCTGGATCCGGCCTTGTTCGCCGGATTGGCCTCGCGCGAGATCGTCGGTGGCGAAACCAGCGATTACCGCGACATGAATGCCGAAGTGGCGCTTGCCCGCGTCGATTTTCTGGGGTCGGACTGGGTCGTGGCCGCTCTGGTCGACAGGACCGAAGCCGGCCAGGTCGTATCCTCGATGCGCCAGTTGGTCGTCGTCGCCTCGCTCGTATTGCTCGTAGCCGCCCTTGCCGGCGCGCTGCTGTTTTCGCGAAGCCTGACCCGGCCGATCCTGTCACTGGTCGCCAATATGCGTGAACTCAGCGAAGGCCGCACCGATTTCGAGATCGACAATGCCGATCGCCGCGATGAAATCGGCGACATGGTCCGCTCGGTCGCCGTCTTCAAGGAGGCGACGATCGAAAAGCAGCGGCTGCAGCGCGAGGCCGAGGAGAACCGCTCCACCGCCGATCGGGAAGAGGCCGAGCGCCAGTCGGCGAAAGCGGAAGAGGCCGGCCGGATGCAGAACGCCGTCGACGCCCTTGCCGGCGGCCTGACGCGGCTTTCCGAAGGCGATCTGTCGGTAAGGCTCGACGAGCCCTTCATGGACAGTCTCGACCGCCTGCGCATCGACTTCAACGCATCGGTGGAGAAACTCAATTCGACGCTGACGCAGATCCATGACAGTTCCGGTTCGATTGACGGCAATGCCCGCGAAATGCGCGCCGGCGCCGACGACCTGTCGCGCCGCACCGAGCAGCAGGCGGCCTCGCTGGAGGAAACGTCGGCCGCGCTGGAGCAGATCACATCCACCGTCCGGGAAACCTCCGAACGGGCAGCCGAAGCCGCCACGACCGCTGATGCCGCCAAGGCCGATGCCGACCGGTCGGCAGCAGTCGTCGCCGATGCCATCGCCGCGATGGAAGGAATCGAAAAGGCATCCTCCGAGATTTCGAACATCATCAATGTGATCGACGAGATCGCCTTCCAGACCAACCTGCTGGCACTCAATGCCGGTGTCGAGGCCGCACGGGCCGGCGATGCCGGTCGCGGCTTCGCCGTTGTCGCCCAGGAGGTTCGCGAACTGGCGCAGCGGTCCGCCGCGGCAGCCACGGAAATCAAGCAGTTGATCACCAGATCCGGTGACGAGGTCGGCAATGGCGTCGGGCTGGTCCGGGCGACCGGTGATGCGCTGGGCGGGATTTCGCAGCACGTGACCGATATCAACGACAAGATCAACACGATCGCCACGGCCGCGCGCGAACAGCTTTCCGGCATTCAGGAGGTCAACTCCGCAGTGGTCCAGATGGATCAGATGACCCAGCAGAATGCCGCGATGGTCGAAGAAACCAATGCTGTGACCCACCAATTGGCCGATGATGTCCAGAACCTGTCGGCGGTGGTCGGAGAGTTCAGCCTCGCCGGCGATCCGGCGCAGCCGAACGCGCCGCATTCTCCGGCCGAACATGCCAACGACACGCCCGAGCAGCGATTGGCGGGATAGGGTCAGCGGGGCGCCGCATTCGCGCCCCGTTACAGCTTTTGCTTTGAGAAAGGCCGGCGGCCGCGTATCTTCGGCGAACGCATGTGAACCGGAGACCACGGCCTTTTGACCGAAGCGGCATCACAACTGGCGGCGAGGGGAATGCTCGTCGACCCCGGAGACCATTTCAAGGGCGCCTATGAGGTCGAGCGGAAATTCCACGTCGAAGAACTCGAGAGCATAAGGGCAAATCTGCACACACTGGGTGCGATTGCATTCACCATCGGCAATTCAGAGTCCGATCTGTTCTTCGATCTTCCCGACGGCCTGCTGGCGGCCAACGACCAGACACAGGTTCTGCGGCATATGCGTCCATCCGGCCGCGTCCTGTGGATCTCCAAGGGCCCCGGCCCCGACAAATGCGTCGCCATGGACCTGACGGATCACGACAAGGCCGCCGCGATGCTGCAATCTCTGGGCTTTGTCGAAACCGGCCGCATCGACAAGCAGCGCGACATCTATTTCATCGACACCTTGCACGCGACGCTCGACACCGTCGCCGGGCTCGGCACCTTTGTCGAACTGGCGGTCATGACCGACGACCGGGACGAATTGCCGGCACTCAGGCGCGATGTCGACGCCATGGCCGCAAGGCTGCGACTGGCGGACGAAGCGGAAGAGAGACGCTCCTACCGCTGGATGCTGAACGAAGGGAGCCCGTCAGGGCCGTAGCGGACCGAACGTTTCGAGCATTGCCGCAAGGGCCTCCCGAAGGTCGCCGACCGCCGTGGCATCGCCCGCCAGCTTGCGCTGCAGATGGTAGCGGAACAGCCCGTCGGCGCCCAGATAGACATCGAGCGGCGCGACGCCCTTGATGTCGAGACGCTGCAGCAGACGCCCGCACAGCTCGATCATCGCCCGCTCCAGATCGGCAACAACACCGTGAAAACTCTCGTCGAACAGCGCCTGCGCGCGAATGTCGTACCACAGGCGGTGCGTTTCGGCGTCGGCCTCAACCGCCTCGACCAGCCGGTCGATGAAGCCTTCGGCGATTGACCGGCGCGGACCGGCCGCCGTCAGAACCGCATCCAGACGCGCCACGAAATCATCCTTGTAGAGCTGGACGCAATAGGAGATGAGCGCCGTCTTGTCCTCGAAATAGTAGTGGAGGATACCGACCGACACGCCCGACTGTTCGGCGATATCGCGCAGGCTCGTGCGCGCGTAACCCAGTTGCGACAGGGTCGCCAGCGTGTGCTCGGCAAGGGCGCGTTTCTTGCCGTTTCGCTTGTCGCTGCGCCGTTCCGCTTCTTGCCGCAGCCTGACGATCTTGGTTGCCGTTGCCATCGATCCCTTTCCGCAGCTGTCTTAACCCAGAAGCGCGTTGAGGAAAATACGCGGCAGCTTCAGCCAGCCCGGCTTGTACTGAAACACGGTCAGAAGTTCGCCGATTTGATCCTGTTTTCTATTGGTGACGAACCAGGGAGGCCGCGGCAGGAAGCTGAACCCGCCGCTTAGCAGGCCCCGCGGAAACGGCCTGAACGGCGCCTTCACGACCGTGCGTTCCGGCTGGTCGAACATGAAACTGTTGTGCACGAAACCGATGCCGCTCTGGACATTGTCGAGCGTGTGACCGGGAAAGGCGCCCCAGGGCGTCTGCACCAGCAGGAAACCGACGCCGGCCCAGCAATTGATGCCGATGCACCCGTAATGCAGGTCGCTGATGATCGCTTCCAGCCGTTTCCGGCCGATCTTTCGCATCGTCGCCGGATGGATCAGGATGCTGGCGCCGAGCGTGCCATGCAGCCTTTCATTGGCATAGGCGATAGCAGCGCGAAGATAGGCTTCCGGGTCGCTGCCGCCGATCCGGACCGTGCCCATGGCCGGTGCGAAGACCTCGTTCGTTTCCAACCAGGCATCGCCGTCACGTCGCATCGGCGCCACCAGACAGGCATCGCCGCCCAGCCGCTCGAACCGCACGACATTGTCGCTGTGGCTCTCGAAATCGGCCAGGCGGCTGTCCGCCCCCGGATAATAGGGTGGCCGCGGTGCCAGGCCGCGGATCGTTTCGGCAAGCTTTGCCAGCAGCGGTTCGGTCCCGTTCCATTCATCCGGTAGCACCAGCATCTGGCAGGCGATGCAGTTGAACCCGGAATTGTGCAGCTTCTGGGTGGCGATATGTTCGGCCTGAAAGGCAAGGTCGGCATCGCTCCACGGCCCGGGAACCACGATCGTCGGACACACCGCGCCGAGTTCCGACGTGACGCGGCGGCTGTTGCGCGGCCTGCCATCCGCCTTGTTGCGGAGGCCATCCTCCCCGGTGCCCCAGACAATCGCGTCATGCGAACGTTCGGCGCCGGTGATGTGAATCTCGTCAATGCCGGGATGGTCGCACAGATAGGCGCCGACTTCGGCGTCGCCCGTGACGATCTGCAACGCCCCGAAATCGATGAACGGTTTCAGCGCGATCCGCAGGAAATCGGCAAGATACTCATTGACCGGATTCATTTTCAGAAGCGTCACCTGGTGTTCGACCAGGAGTTTTTGAAAACAGTCCAGCGGCGCGATCGCGGCAATATTGCCGGCGCCCAGCACCAGCGCAACCTTGCCCTTGCGCCGCGCCGCCGGCGTATCGAAGGTCGAGGCGGTGTGATCGGCGAGATTGGCCGCCGTGACACCCTTCTGCATCCAAACCTCGGCGGTGATACCGGACAGAAGCAGTCGCTCCCAGATCGAATCCGGCACCACACTGGCGGCAACCTGACCGTTCTGCAGCGTGCGCAGAGGCAGGCGTTTCAGATAGGTCTTGCCGTCGATCTCCGAAAGGCTGCGCATGAACTGGTTGCAGGCCGACATCAGGGCATAGGGACCGGACAGCCATTCTTCGCCGACGAGCGGCGAGCCGTCCGGGATCTGCTTTTCCCGGGCCGCCGTCAGCGCCCAGTCCGCAGCAACCGCCATCACGCCGTCCTTGACCTTTGACAGCAGGGCGATGCGGTCCTGTGCCGTGGTGCGGGCCCACCGGTCCCGGTTTGCCGCAAGCCCACCGACCAGCCGGTCGAGTTGATCGAATCGCGGATCCTTGAGTTTTGCCATCTGCGCCATCAGATATTTCCTTCCTCAGCCCGCCCCATGGATGGATTGGACAATAGATTTGAACAAATGTCCAGTTTTTTGACGCAGCCTTGTTTTTGTCCTTGAAAGCGCGATATTGGTTGCTGGCAAGACGGGGTTTGGCGCGAATTCCGGCATGCGGCCAATTGTTAGTACACAAACGAATATCGCTGCGCTATAAATGCGCCCGAAGGGTGAGAGCGCAACGGCACCCAGAATTCGCATCGGATGCAGGCCATGGGTCCCCATCTCAAGAGTTCCGCATTTCCCACACGGCAACCCGCCGAAACGGTCGTCGTCCGTTTTGCCGGCGATTCCGGCGACGGCATTCAGGTGATCGGCGCCCAGCTTGGCCTTGCCAGCGCCATGTCGGACAATGATCTCGGCACCTTTCCCGAATATCCCTCCGAGGTGCGCGCGCCGGTCGGCACCACCTATGGCGTGTCGGCTTTCCAGGTGCATTTCGGCGGCCGGCCGATCAAGACAATCGGCGACGAGGCGGACATGCTGGTCGCCCTCAACCCGGCGGCGCTGAAGACCAATCTCGCCATGCTCAAAAAGGGTGGCACGGTGCTGATCGATGCCGGCAGCTTCACCCAGCGCGGTTTCGACAAGGCGGGCTACGAAGCCTCGCCGCTGGAAGACGGGTCGCTCGACGACTATCAGCTCATGACGCCCGATATCTCCAAACTGACGATGGAAAGCGTCGCCGGGATGGGCCTCAACAAGAAGGCGTCGCTGCGCTGCAAGAATTTCTGGGCGCTCGGCCTCGTGTACTGGATGTATGGCCGCAACCGGCAGCCGACGATCGACTGGCTGAACCGCAAATTCGCCAAGCTGCCCGATGTCGCCGCCGCCAATATCGCCGCGCTCAATGCCGGCCATGCCTATGGCGAGACAGTCGAAGCCGCCGCATATGACGTGGCGCGGATCGACATGGAGCCCGGTTCCTACCGTTTCGTCACCGGCTATGAAGCGCTCGCCTGGGGTCTTGCCGCCGCCGCCGAACTGTCGGACCGCAAGCTGGTCTTTGCGTCCTATCCCATCACGCCGGCCTCGCCGGTTTTGCACACGCTGGCGCGGATGAACGATATCGGCGTCACGACGTTCCAGGCCGAGGACGAGATCGCCGCGATCTGCGCCGCCATCGGCGTCTCCTTTGCCGGTGGCCTCGGCGTCACTTCCAGTTCCGGACCCGGCATCTCGCTCAAGCAGGAAGCGATGGGCCTTGCCGTCTCCGCCGAACTGCCGCTGGTGATCGTCAACACCCAGCGGGCCGGCCCGTCCACCGGCATGCCGACCAAGACCGAGCAGTCCGATCTCAACCAGGCGCTCTATGGCCGCCATGGGGAAAGCCCGATGCCGGTGCTGGCCGCCGGATCGCCGGCCGAATGTTTTGACATGGCGATCGAGGCCGCCAGGATCGCGCTGACCTATATGACGCCGGTCATCCTGCTTTCCGACGGGTTCGTCGCCAATGCGTCGAGCCCCTGGGCGCTGCCCGATCTCGACGCCCTGCCGCGCATCGATGTGCCCAACCACACGGACGCGTCGGATTTCAATCCCTATCGGCGCGATCCCGAAACGCTGGCCCGCGTCTGGGCGATCCCCGGAACACCCGGCTGCGAACACCGGATCGGCGGCATCGAAAAGGATTTTGACAGCGGCCATATTTCCTATGAGCCCGAAAACCACCAGAAGATGACCGACATCCGCGCCGACAAGATCGCCGGCATCGCCAAAACGATCCCGCCGCTGGCGCCCGATCAGGGCGAAGCGGAGGGTGACTTGGCGCTGATCGGATGGGGCTCGACCTATGGGCCGATTTCCCGCGCCGTCACCAATATGCGCGCCCGAGGCCTCAAGGTCTCCCATCTGCATCTGCGCCATATCCGGCCCTTTGCGCCCAACCAGTCGGAACTGCTGGAGGGCTTCAAACGGATATTGGTGCCCGAGATGAATGGCGGACAACTGGTCAATCTGCTGCGCGCCGAAGGCTGCGCCCGGGCCGAGGGCCTCAGCAAGATGACCGGCCGGCCGTTTCAGGTAAGGGAAATCGAGGACGCGATCCTGGCCCGCGTGGAGACGACCGATGAATGAACATGCCGTAGCCGACAGACTGACCGCCGCCGATTTCGCCACCGACCAGGAAGTGCGCTGGTGCCCGGGCTGCGGCGATTACGCCGTACTCAAAGCCGTGCGCACTGTACTCGCCGATATCGGCGCAAGCCGCGAAAACACAGTGTTCGTGTCGGGCATCGGCTGCTCGTCGCGCTTTCCCTATTATATCGACACCTACGGCTTCCACACCATCCATGGCCGCGCCCCGGCGGTCGCCACCGGCATGCTGCTGGCCAATCCCGATCTCGATGTCTGGATCATCACCGGCGACGGCGACGGCCTGTCGATCGGCGGCAACCATCTGCTGCATATCCTGCGGCGCAATCTGAACTGCCAGATCCTGCTCTTCAACAATGAAACCTACGGGCTGACCAAGGGCCAGTATTCGCCGACATCGCATCTGGCGACCCGCACCCCGTCTTCCCCGGACGGCAGCGTCGACAATCCCGTCGATCCGGCGCGTTTCGCGCTCGGCTGCGGCGGGCGCTTCGTCGCCCGCGCCGTCGACACCCAGATCAAGCAACTCGTCGAGGTGCTGAAGGCCGCCCATCGCCATGAAGGCGCGTCCTTTGTCGAGATCTTCCAGAACTGCATCGTCTTCAACGAGGATGTGTTCGAGGATTTCACCGCCAAGGCCAATATCGCCGAAAACCAGTTGCAGGCCGAGCCGGGCAAACCCCTTGTCTACGGCACTGACGGAACCCGGGGCCTCGCCTTCGATCCGCAAAGCCTCGGCCTCAAGACCATTGATCTTGCGGATGGCGGCGAAGCACTCGTCCACGACGCCACCAACCACAATCTGGCAAGCGCCCTTGCCCGCCTGGAAAATCCCGATTTCCCGATGGTCACCGGCGTGCTCTACGACAATCCGGGCCCGGTTTATCAGACCGCTGCGGACAGCGGCGAAAGCTCCCGGACACTCCGGGATGTCATGAGCAGTGGCCTGAGCTGGCAGGTTGACTGACACCTCCGGTCAACTTTTTTAGCATCGACACAGCAAGTGGCGTCCTGTTTATCCTGTGTCTGGACGCCCCGCATGCGGAGCAACTGGCGGACGCGTCGGCATCCTTCAGCCCGTCGGTCCGCAAGCACCGTCATCGCCGGGAACCGGCACCCCATCGGCAAGCAGGTCCTCCTCAACCAGGTCGCGCCAGAAGCCAGCCGGTATGACCTCGCGGAACGATGCGGCATTGGCGCGCACTTGGTCGACGGTCTCGGCTCCCGGGATCGTCGCCGCGACGACCGGGTGGGCAAGCGGGAACTGCAGCGCGGCGGCAGCAAGCGAGACATGGTGAGCGTCGCAAATCCGTTCGATCCGCGCTACACTGTCGAGAACGGCTTGCGAAGCCGGCCGGTATCCGTAGCGTGCGCCCGCGACCGCCCCCGTCGCGAGAATTCCGGAGGCAAAAGGCGCGCCGATAATAACGCTGCTGCCGTGCTGCCGGCATAGCGGCAGCTCTTCTCTTACAGCATCCTGATCGAGCAGCGTGTAGGGCATGGCAAGAATGAAATAGTCGATCTCGAAACGTTTGAGAAAACGGGGGATCAGTCCGGGCATGTTGATCCCGGCGCCGATGGCGGAAATCTCCCCGCTTTCCTTCAGCTCCCGCAGGGCCCGGTAGCCGCCGGCTTCAAGTTGCGCAAACCCGGCGGCCACGGCCTCCGGTGTTGTGTGATGACGCAGGTCGAGATCGTGGATGGCCAGCCCGTCCACCCGCGTCAGGCCGAGCCGCGTCAGACTGTCCTCATAGGAGCGCATAATGCCGTCATGGCTGTAGTCGAATTGCGGCACGAAGGGCAGGCCCCCCGGCCAGCGCCGGTGCCAGGGCGAAGCCTCGAAGGCGAAATCGCGGTCGGGACGACGGTAAATCCGGCCGACCTTGGTCGTCAACGTGAAGTGCCTGCGCGGCTTTTCACGCAGGAAACGGCCAAGCCGGTGTTCGCTTTGCGTATTGCCGTACCACGGCGCCGTATCGAAATGGCGGAGCCCTTCGCTCCAGGCGGCATCCAGAACCGCCGCCGCCATGGCATCGGTCAGCTGAGGGTCGAGACCGCCCAGCGGGCCGCCGCCAAAACCCAGCGGCGGCAGTTCCAGATCACTCCGGCCAATCTTTACCCCGGTCATGCGGGAACCGTGTCCAGACGGGCCAGCATCGCATCCGTCGCCTGGCGCGTTGTGGCCGAGCCGCCGATATCGCGGGTGAGATTGTCACCCGCGTCGACGACGGTTTCCACGGCCTGCCGGATGCGGTGGCCGGCCTTCACGAGCGCCTCCCGGCCCGGTCTCTCACCGAGCCATTCCAGCATCATCGCACCGGACAGGATCGTCGCGATCGGATTTGCGGTGCCTTTGCCGGTGATATCGGGCGCCGACCCGTGAATACCCTGAAAATAACCGTATTTCGGCCCGATCTCGGCCGATGGCGCGATGCCCAGCCCGCCCACCGTCGCCGCGCCAAGATCGGAGAGGATGTCGCCGAATATATTCTCCGTGACCAGAATATCGAAGCGCTCCGGCGTTTGAATGAGATGGGCGGCCATGGCATCGATCATCATGCACTCAACCTCAATACCGGGATAGTCTTCGAGAACCTCAAGCGCCACTTTCCGGAAGAAGGCATAGCTTCGCAGAACATTCGCCTTGTCGACAATGGTCACCCGCCGTTTGCCGTCGCCGGGCGCGCCGCCGCGCCGCATGGCAAGCCCGGCCGCATGGCGCACAATCCGCTCCACCCCGTCGCGTGTCATGACCAATGTGTCGGTCGCCACCCTGTCTCGCACCACATTGCCGCCCGCCCGCGCCGCGTAGAAACCTTCTGTATTCTCCCGCACGATGACGTAGTCGATGGGCCGGTCGCTTGCGAGCCGGATCGCAAGGCCGGGATACCGGCGAACCGGGCGGATATTGGCATAAAGATCGAGAAGAGCGCGGACCTTCATGGAAAAATCCTGCCCCACTTCCGTCCCGTCGGGATAGGTGATATCCGACAGGCCCACCGCACCGTGAAGCACCGCATCGGCATCGAGGCAGGCGCGCTGGGTCGTCTCGGGAAAGGCGGTCCCGTGCCGTCGGAAGCACTCCGCACCGGCTTCATAGTGCTCAAACGAAAGGTCCGCCACACCGGCCGTCGCCTGGCGAAGAACGGCAACGGCTGCATCACAGACCTCGGGCCCGATCCCGTCACCGGGCACAACGGCAATCTTGACAAGGTCCATCGCATGCACTCCAACTCAAATATATTTGCTAAAATATCTACCTTGATGATAAACTGAGTGTCAATGGAAGGCACGACGAGAATCCATGACCAAACCTGACACACAGACGAGTGGCGACTCCAAGGCAGGTTCGCTGACCGACCGCGCTTACGCATTTTTGAAGACCGAGATTATCTCCGGCCGCATCATGCCGGGTTCGCTCGTCGACGCCGGGGAGATCGCCCAGCGCATAGGCATGAGCAAGACACCGGTTCGCGAGTCGATATTGCGGCTTGCCAATGAGGGTGTGCTTGAGGTGAATCCTCGACGCGGTGTCCGGGTCGTGCCGGTTACCGCAGATGATCTGCATGCAATATATGAAGTAATCACCGCCATTGAAGTCGAAGCGGTATCGCGTTTGACGCTTTCCAAGCCAAGCCGTAAAGACTTGAAACCATTAATAGAACAAGTCATTCGCATGCGTGTTGCAACCGAAACTGAAGATGGAGAAGCCTGGAATCTCGCCGATGAGGCCTTTCATCGGGGACTGATGAACCTCTGCGGAAATCCCCGTCTTGCGGAGGCCGGCAACACCTATCGTGATATGGCGCAGCGGGCCCATTTCGTGGCGCTGAGGCTCGTGTCGATCGACCAGAAGACGACATCCACCGCCAGCCATTCGGACTTGCTCGAGACCATTCTGACCGGCGACGCCGTACATGCGCGCCAGGTCCATCGCCGTCAGCGCGAGAGGGGGGACGCGCTTCTGGTCGAAGCGCTTCGCAAGATCGGAATGGATCAGTTCTGACGCGCCGGCCGCGGGATTGTTCTGGCCAAGGGTCTTGTCATGTGCATTTTGGTGATATATCAGAGAATATATCTATTGAGTGGAGGAAGAATATGTTTCACAAATTGAGCTTGGGTATCGCGGCGCTCGGCACAGCACTGCTGTTTGGAACGCCCGCCATATCAGCCGACATGACCCTGAAATATGCCCATCCGACATCCAACAACAGTACCGGCGGCAGGATGGCGCGGGCGTTCAAGGACAAGATCGAAAATCTGTCCGGCGGTACGATCACGGTACAGATTTTCCCGGATGGACAGTTGGGCAAACTGTCGGAAATGAATGAGCTGGTGGCAAGCGGCACGATCCAGATGTCCCACAACACCTGGGGTTCGCTTTCCGTATTCCTGCCGGAGGCCGGTGCTCTGGATTCACCCTACATCTTCACCAGCCCGCAGCAGCGTCAGGAAATCCTGACCCATCCCGAATCGAAAATACTGCCCGCGATCAATGCCGGGCTTGCGGCCAACAATTCCGGCCTCGTCATCGTTGCGCCGAACGGCGCAAGCGCGCGTCAGGTGACCTGCAACCGCGAGATCAAGACGCCGGCCGATCTCGAGGGTGTCAAGTTTCGCGCCATTCCCTTTCCGGTATTCATCGCAACGGTCAAGGGCATGGGTGCCATCCCCGTTCCGATCGAATATTCTGAACTGACAACGGCGCTCGCCACCAGACTTGTCGACTGTCAGGAGAACCCGCTGACCAACATTTTCAACGACAAGCTTTATGAGAGCCAGAGCCACATCATGATGACCAACCATATCATTTCCGGCGGGCCGACATTGATAAACGCCGATTTCTATGCCGGGCTGAGCGATGAACAGCGGGCCTGGATCGAGACCGCTGCTGTCGAGGCCGCCAATGAGATGATTGAGTCGGCGGCGGAACTGGAAATGGAGCTGACCGCCAAACTGGAAGCGCTCGGCAAGACATTCGTCACCGCCGAAGACGGGCTCGATGTCCAGGCCTTCGCCGATCGTGTGGGAGCGGAAATGCGCGTCGAATTCGGCGAAAAGTACGATCCGATCCTCAATCTGGTGGCGCAGGAGAAGAAAACGCTCATCGCCAATTGATCAAAAGCATGATCCCGGGCCGCCTTCGGCCCGGGACAGCCCCGGGGGGAGTGATGTGAGGTCAGTGGATGACGAGGCGCGTGAAAGGGCCCTCCCGCCGGACGATCATTCGATTGTCCAGCGATGGTTCGAAGCCCTGGCAACAACGATCGGCGTGGTTCAGGGCATTGCGCTCTGTGCCATCGTCCTGTTGATCCTGCTGACAATTGTCCTGCGGAATTTCTTCGATGTCGGCCTGGTCTGGGTGTTCGAGGCCGCCGGTTTTCTGATGGTCACACTGGTGTTTCTCGGCATCCCCAAGAACCTGGTCCGCAACGAGGACATCACTGTGGATTTCGTCACATCCAGACTGGGAAGGCATGCCCGCACCGGTCTGTGGCTGCTTGGCCGGTTCATCATTCTCGGCGTCTCGGTCGTGTTCGTCACTTACCTCATCGAACACAGCGCACGCTTCGGTCGCCTGGCGACGCCGACGCTGGAAATTCCCCATCGGCTGTTTTACTTCTCCGTTCTGGCCGGTCCCTTGCTCGCCGTCTTCGTCACATGCTGGCACCTCCTGCTTTTCCTTCGAAAGGGGCACGGTCGTGACCGGACTTGAAACACTGCTTCTCGTCCTGATCCTGATCTTTCTCGGGGTCCCGGTCGCCTATTCGATGATGGGCGCCTCGCTGCTTTACGGGCTTGTCAACGGGCTTCCGATGGGCTCCATGATCATGCGCGCCGCAAACTCGGTCGACTCGGCAACGCTGCTGGCCATTCCGGCATTCATTTTCGCCGCCACGCTGATGAATCTGGGTGGCGTGACCACCCGGATTTTCGACTATGTCTGCAAAAGCAGAATAGGTGGCTGGAAAGGCGGTCTTGCGCAGGTCAACGTCGTGGCAAGCCTGATCTTTTCGGGAATGAGCGGGGCGGCGCTGGCCGACATCGGCGGCCTCGGCAAGGTCGAAATCAAGGCGATGCAGGATGGCGGCTACACTACCGAGGACGCGGCCGCCGTCACCATGACCTCCTCGATCATCGGACCGATTTTCCCGCCATCGATTCCACTGCTGCTCTATGCGGTTGTCGCCCAGGTGTCAGGACTGCAGATGCTGATGGCAGGCATCGTGCCCGGGCTGGTGATCACATTGCTGCTCATTGCGCAGGTTGCCTATATTGCCCGCAAGAGGGATTGGCCGACCACCATCTTCGACATGACGCCCCAGGCGAAACGCAGGGCTTTCCTCGGCGCGCTCCCGGCTCTCCTGATGCCGGTTTTCCTGGTTGTCGGTCTGGTTTCCGGCTGGTACAGCCCGATTGAGCTCGCCTGCCTGACGGTGGCCTACGCCTTCTTCCTCAGCGTTGTCGTTTACCGTGAAATGGGATGGCGGCGGTTCACGGCAGCCGTCGGCGAAACGGTTACCTCGGCCTCCAGCATCCTGTTTCTCGCCGCATCGGCATCGCTTTTCGCCTGGGTGATCACCTTCGAAGGGGTTGCCGGGCTGGTCAGCGACTACATGGTCGGCATTACGGACAACCGCTATCTGCTGATGGCACTGGTGGTGCTCGTCCTGCTGGTATGGGGCATGGTGCTCGACATGCTGGCGGCGCTGTTGATCTTCACGCCCATCCTGCTGCCATCAGTCGTCGCCATGGGCGTCGACCCGATCCAGTTCGGCGTTGTCGTTTGCTTCACGCTCATCATAGGGCTTTACACACCGCCGGTCGGCGTTTGCCTGTTTCTGGGCTCGCAGATAACCGGTGTTCCGGCGATGCGGCTTTTCCGCGTGATGACGCCCTACTATCTGCCGATCATTCTGGCCCTGATGGTGATCATCGCGGTTCCCGCAATCACCACCTATCTGCCGAGCCTGATCGTCAACTGAACAGAGGAGCCCGTTATGGACATCACCAATCTCAACGCACCGGAAGCCCGCGAGCGCCTGATTGTTCTGACCGACATGGAAAACGAGCCCGACGACAGCCAGACCATGGTGCGGCTCCTGGTCTACGCCAACGAGATCGATATCGAGGGGTTGATTGCGGTGACGTCGCGCTGGGTCCGTGAGGAGGTTTTCCCCGAATCCATTGTCGACCGGATACAGGCCTACGGGATTGTGCGGCCCAATCTGATGAAACACGCCGCCGGCTGGCCGAGCGTCGACCATCTGCTTTCCGTCACCGCGGGAGGCCAGACCGGCTTCGGCATGGACGCGGTCGGAGCCGGCAAGACGTCGCGCGGCGCAGAGATCATCATCGCCGCGGTGGACAGGGATGATCCGCGCCCGGTGAACATTGCCATCAATGCCGGTTCCAACACGCTCGCCCAGGCCCTGTGGGTCGTCCGCGAAACCCGCAGCCCGCAGGAGTTGGCGCGGTTCGTCTCGAAGATCCGGGTTTTCGACGATTCAGGGCAGGACAATGCCGGAGCCTGGATGGCGCACACTTTTCCCGATCTTTTCTACGCGCGCAGCAGGTCACAGGTTTTCGGGCTCTATGGTCCGACGATGTCGTCAGGCCCCTATGTCTGGGGCGACGACACGGAATATGAATGGATCGAGCGCAACGTCCGGGTCCGTCACGGCATCCTCGGGGCTCTGTATCCGCAGCGCATGTGGATCGCCCCGCCGTGGAACCAGTCCCATGCCGAAAACGGCCCCGGCGACCGTGAACGGATTCGCCACCACTTCACCGAGGGCGGCGGCACGGCATCGTGGCTCGGCCTCGTGAACAAAGGCCTGTTTGACCCTGCGAACATCCATTGGGGTGGCTGGGGCGGCCGCTATCGCACCACCAAGGAACATGTGTCTGCTGGCCAGCACCTGGTCGACACGCTGGAGGCCGATTACGAGCCGTTCGAAATGTATCCGCAGGCCCGCGACTATTCCTGGACCTTCGGGAGCGAGGTCGCGGAGACGACATTTTCCGGCGTGACCGGCGATGTCGTCTATACCAATGCCGATTTCGTTCCGATCTGGCGCTTCCGCGATGCGATCACCCGGGATTTCCAGGCGCGGATGGACTGGTGCGTCGCCGAACGCGACCAGGCCGACCACAACCCGAAGATCGACCTGTTCGGCGACACCGGCCGAACGGTCCTGCGAGCCCGCGCTCGCGCCGGGGAGGAGATCCATCTTGACGCAAGCGGATCATCCGCCGAGACCGGGGCGCTTACCTATCACTGGTATTTCTATCCGGAGTCCGGAACCTATGAAGGCGATCTGCCAGGCGGGCTGGGCGACGGCGCCGAGATCCGGTTCACCCTGCCGGACGACAGCGCCGGACATGAGATCCATCTGATCCTCGAAGCCACCGGCGGAGGACGTCAGGTGCCGCTGACCTCCTATCGCCGTATCGTTTTCAACGTGTCGAAATAGGCCCTGCCGACTTCCGTCGAGCCGCGAATCTAACAACCGATCTCAGCGCCTTCTTTCCAGCGATCGACGGAGCGGGCGATGAATTCGTCAATGCGCGTGTCCGCAACCGATTTCGATTTGGTGAAGCGAACACATCCCTTGCCGACATTGAGCCCGTCGAGCAGAGCGCCGCCGGGATCGATCTTAGAGGCATTGCCGACATAAAGGCTCACATAGCCCTTCTGTGCATTCAGATGGAAAACATACGTTTCGCCGACGCCATAGCCGAGCATCTTGTAATGCATGCGCTCCTCAAGTTCCGGCGCCTTTTGCCGGATGATGGCGCGAAGCTGCTGAAGCGTTTCGCGGCGCCAGTCATCCTCCAGCTGATCGATATAGTCCGCCGGCGTTTTGGCGTCATAAAGCATGGCGATGTCCCGTTGCTGTGGCTCGGCCGCGATGCACGGCGACCGGGTGGCGCAAACACTGGTAGCAGCTCACCTTGCCCTATTCCAGCTTGCGATCAGGGCCATCGCAGATCGCGTTGCCCACCGACAAATAGCTCGCGCCCGTGGCCAGACACGCCCATGAAGTGCTAACCATCTCGATAGAAAGCGACGGCTTGGGGCACCTGTCTTTGCGAAAAGGACTGGGATGCAGCCGGGACGGCTTCGGCTGGACAAAGGAGATATCGACATTGAGGAATGAACCTTTGATCATCGCGGCGACGTCGGACTTTGCCGGGAAGGTGCGCGGCAAGGCCTTTCCGGCCGATGAATTCGACAGGCGGCTGAAGCGCGGCGTCGGCTGGACGCCGACCAATGTGCAGATCACCTGTTTTGACGCCATCGCCGAGAGCCCCTTCGGCGCGCTCGGCGATCTGGTGCTGATCCCGGATCCCGGCACGCTGATCAAGGTCGATTTCGAGGATGAACACCCGGCAGAACAATTCGTTTTCGGCGATATCCTCAAGACCGACGGCGAGCCCTGGAAATGCTGTACCCGCTCGATCCTCAAGGCGGCGCTGAAACGTCTCGAGGATGTTGCGGGCCTGCACATGCTGGGCGCGTTCGAACACGAATTTCAGTTCCTCGACCAGGAGGGCAGCGCCTCGGGCGCCTATACGGCGGCCGGTTTCCGCGCCGCGCGGGATTTCGGTGAGACGCTGTTTTCGGTCGCGGCCAATGCCGGCCTGAACCCCGATACCTTCATGAAGGAATACGGCACCAGCCAGTATGAGGTGACGATCGGACCGTCGATGGGGCTGACGGTGGCCGACCACGCGGCAATATTGCGCGAACTCGTGCTGATTACCGCCGAGCGACTGGGGCGCCGGGCGAGTTTCACGCCGTTGCGCGACCCCGCCGGCGTCGGCAATGGCGTCCACATCCATATGAGCTTTCAGGACCGGGAGGGCAAACCGGTCACCTATGATGCCGACGGGCCGCACCAGCTCGGCGAACCGGCCGCGAAGTTCGTCGCAGGCGTGCTGAAATATCTCGACCGCATCCTGGCGATCACCGCGCCCAGCGTCGTTTCCTACACCCGCCTCACCCCGCATCGCTGGAGTGCCGCCTTCAACAATCTCGGCTTTCGCGACCGCGAGGCGGCGGTCCGCATCTGCCCGGTATCCGAGATCAGCGACATTGCCGCGGCGGACCAGTTCAACATCGAATTTCGGGCAGGAGACGCCGCAGCCAGCCCCTATCTGGCACTGGCGGCAATCATCCACGCCGGCGTGCAGGGCATCGAGGAAGACCTTCCCTGCCCGGAAGCGACGCATGAAGACCTGTCACTGCTCTCCCCGGAGGATCTGGACGCCAGGGGATTGCAGCGCCTTCCCCAATCCCTGGAGGAAGCGCTGGACAGATTTTCCGCCGACACAACGGTTGCCAAGTGGTTTCCGGATGGATTTGCCGAGGTCTACACGCTCCACAAGAAGGGTGAACTGGCGTTTTTGAAGGACAAGACCGAGGCGGAAATCTGCAAAGCCTATGAGATTGCCTATTGAATTGGCGTAACGGACGACGCGCAAATGGCCGCAGGACGTTTCAACGCACCCATACGGTTGCCGGCACTGTTGTCACATGAAAATATATCAATTATTCATGATATATGGATTTAAATAAAACGCTTGCCGCATTTTCCGCCCTGAGCCAGCAAACCCGTCTCGAGGTCTTCCGGCTGCTCGTGAAAGCCGGCTCGCAGGGCCTTCTGTCAGGCGAGATCGGGCAGGCGCTCGGCGTCCGACAAAACACGATGTCGGCCGATCTCACCGTGCTTTTGAACGCCGGCCTCGTCCGCAATGAGCGCCAGGGGCGGACGATCCGCTACTTCGCCGACTTTGACGCCATGCGCGAATTGCTGGGTTTCCTGATGGAGGATTGCTGCGGCGGCCGTCCTGAACTGTGCCAACCTGTCATTGATGAAATCGCCTGTGCCGGCTGAGGAGAAACCATGAGCGACACGGCCTACAATGTCCTGTTTCTGTGCACCGGGAACTCCGCCCGTTCCATCATCGCCGAAGCCATCATGAACCGGGTCGGCCAGGGCCGGTTCAAGGCCTATTCGGCCGGTTCACAGCCAAAGGGCGAGGTCCATCCGCAATCGATCGCCCTGCTCAAACGACTGAATTTCGACACCGGTTTCGCCCGTTCGAAGAACTGGGACGAATTCGCGGCGGCCGATGCGCCCAAACTCGATTTCGTGTTCACGGTCTGCGACAACGCCGCCAGCGAGACCTGTCCCGTCTGGCCCGGTCAGCCGATGACCGCCCATTGGGGCGTTCCCGATCCCGCGGCCGTCGAAGGCAGCGAGCCCGAGATCGCCCTGGCCTTTTCCGAAGCCTACCGGATGCTCAACAGCCGGATTTCCATTTTCACCTCCCTGCCGATGGAAAGCATCGACCGCCTGACACTGCAGCAGAGACTGGATGCGATCGGCGAGCAGGAGCGCGCGACCTCGTAGCCCGGGATCATCCGAACCGGTAGCTTGAAACCGCGGTCACACCGAAAAAGTCGTCCTGATGCTAAATCCATGTCGCCGTATCACCCGGAAGCCTCGCCGGCGCAATCGCGGTTCCCACGGGTCTCACACCGCAATATAGGCCTGGCTCTTGATTTCCTTGAGGATCAGATTGGTCTTCACATTGGCGATGCCAGGAAGCTGAAACAGGAAATCCTCCAGAAACCGGTTATAGGCCGCCAGGTCCGCGCAGATCACCCGCAGATGGTAGTCGGCATCGCCTGTTGTCGCCAGGCATTCCAGCACCTCCTCGCGCCGTTCGACGGCGGCAATGAAATTCTGCAGGTGGCTGCTTTCATGGCGGGTCAGCGTCACATAGACCACCGCCTGAAACCCCATGCCGGCGGCGGTCCCGTCGATAATCGCCGAATAGCGGCGGATGATACCGGATTTCTCCAGCGCATTGACACGCCGCCAGCAGACGGATGCCGAGAGGCCGACCCGGTCGGCCAGCGCCTGGTTTGAAATCTGGCAATCCTGCTGCAATTCCCGCAGCAGGGCCCGGTCATGTTTGTCGAGCGTCATCTCAAATCGTTTCTACATGATGGCGTTTTCCGGGTATTTTATCCAGAAAACCGCCAATATCCAGAAATTATGGGCAATTTATCCGCAATTGAAGGAGTAAAATAACCGAAAGCCTTTTGCAGGAGCGGTTCCATGAACATTCATTCTCCGGCGATCGATACCGATTACAGCCTGGCAAACCGTTATGCATCCATGGCTGGCCGCGCCCATATGACCGGCACGCAGGCGCTCATGCGGATCGTGCTGGACCAGGCGCGGCGCGACCGGCGGGCCGGCCTCGACACGGCCGGTTTCGTCTCCGGCTATCGCGGCTCGCCGCTCGGCGGCGTCGATCTGGAAATGTGGCGCAACAAAACCCTGCTTCAGCAGCACAGGATCGAGTTCCTGCCGGCGGTCAATGAGGATCTGGCCGCCACCGCCATGCTCGGATCGCAGCAGGTCGAAACCGACCCGAACCGCAAGGTCCAGGGCGTTTTCGGGATGTGGTACGGCAAAGGCCCGGGCGTCGACCGCGCCGGCGACGCACTCAAACACGGCAATGCCTACGGCTCCTCGCCCCATGGCGGCGTTCTGGTGGTCGCCGGCGACGATCATGGCTGCGTCTCCTCTTCGATGCCGCACCAATCGGACGTCGCGTTCATGGCCTGGTTCATGCCGACCCTCAATCCGGCGGATATCGGCGAATATTGCGCCTTTGGCGAATTTGGCTATGCCCTCAGCCGCTACAGCGGCATGTGGGTCGGCTTCAAGGCGATTTCCGAAACGGTGGAATCGGCCGCCTCGGTCGACATCCGTCCCGACCGCCACTTCCTCACCCCGCAATTCGACATTCCGGCGACCGGCCTGCATTATCGCTGGCCCGACCTGCCCGGCCCGCAGATCGAAGAGCGCATGGAAGCCAAGAAGCAGGCCGTCTTCGCTTTTGCCGAGGCCAATCCCATCGACCAGCGCATCTATGACAATCCGGGCGCGACGTTCGGCATCGTCACCACCGGCAAGGGGCATCTCGATCTGATGGAGGCGCTGCGCCTGCTCGACCTCGACGAACGGGCCTGCCGCACCCTCGGCATCGACATCTACAAGGTCGGCATGGTCTGGCCGCTGGCCCGCCGCGATGCGCTGGCCTTCGTGCGCGGCAAGCGCGAAGTTCTGGTGATCGAGGAAAAACGTGGCATCATCGAAAGCCAGTTCAAGGAATATTTTTACGATCATCCCGGCGACAAGCCCGATCACATGGTCGGCAAGCGCGATGAAAACGGCAACCGGCTGATCCCCTGGACCGGCGAATTGTCGCCGCTGCAGCTAGCCCCTCTGGTCGCCGGCCGGCTCGATCAGGTTTTCGGGACCGACCGTTTCACGACAAGGGCGCGGCAACTGACGGCCCGTCACGCCGACCCGATCGCGGTGACGGGCGTCAACCGCACGCCCTATTTCTGTTCCGGCTGCCCCCACAATACGTCGACCAAGGTGCCCGAAGGCTCCAAGGCGCTGGCCGGCATTGGCTGCCATTTCATGGCCAGCTGGATGGATCGCGAAACCACCTCGCTCATCCAGATGGGCGGCGAAGGCGTCAACTGGGCCGCCTCGTCAAAATTCACCGGCGGCGGCCACATTTTCCAGAATCTCGGCGAAGGCACCTATTACCACTCCGGCTCGATGGCCATTCGCCAGGCCATCGCCGCCGGCGCCAACATCACCTACAAGATCCTCTATAACGATGCCGTCGCCATGACCGGCGGCCAGCCGGTCGACGGCCCGGTCAGCGTCCAGGCGATCGCCCAGGAAGTCCGCGCGGAGGGCGTCGAGCGCATCGCCCTCGTCTCCGACGAACCGCAAAAGTTCCGGCTGGCGGATTTCCCGGCCGGCACGACGCTGCATCACCGGCGCGACCTCGACCCGGTACAGCGCGAATTGCGCGATGTCGAAGGCGTCTCGGTGCTGATCTACGAACAGGCCTGCGCCACCGAAAAACGCCGCCGCCGCAAACGCGGCGAGATGGAGGATCCGAAGCGCTTCGCCGTCATCAACGACCTGGTCTGCGAGGGCTGCGGCGACTGTTCGGTGGAATCCAACTGCCTGAGCGTCGAACCGCTGGAAACGCCCTTCGGCCGCAAGCGCCGGATCAACCTGTCGTCCTGCAACAAGGATTTTTCCTGCCTGAACGGTTTTTGCCCGAGCTTCGTGACCGTCGAAGGCGCGACGCGGCGGCGCCGGGATGGCGACGGCGCAGACCCGGGCATTCTGGCCGAAGGCCTGCCAGCGCCGCAATTCCCGTCGCTCGACACGCCCTATGATCTGCTGGTCACCGGCGTCGGCGGCACCGGCGTGGTCACCGTCGGCGCGCTGATCACCATGGCCGCACATCTGGAAGGCAAGGGCGCCTCGGTGCTCGACTTCACCGGCTTCGCGCAGAAATTCGGACCGGTGCTCAGCTTCATCCGGCTTGCCGACAGCCCCGCCGCGATCAACCAGGTGCGCATCGACCGTGGCGCCGCCGATGCCTTGATCGCCGGCGACATTGTCGTCTCGTCTTCGCCCAAGGCTTCGTCCACCTATCGCCGCGGCACCCGCGCCGTGCTCAATCTCGCCGAATCCCCGACCGGCGACATCGTGCGCTCCCGCGACGCCCGGATCGAGGCCGACAGGCGGGCGGAACGAATCGCCGAGACCATCGGCAGCGATACGCCGCCGGCCATCGACGCCAACAGCCTGTCGGAAACGCTGCTCGGCGACACTGTCTACGCCAACATGTTGCTGCTCGGCTTTGCCTGGCAGGACGGGCTCGTACCGGTGTCGATCGAGGCGCTGCGGCGGGCGATCGAATTGAACGGTGTCGCCGTCGAGACCAATCTCAAGGCTTTCGACTGGGGTCGCCTCGCCCGCGCCCGGCCCGATGTTCTGCCGGCCTTCCGCCCGGCCGACAGGGACGAAACGCTGGACGAACTGATCGCGCGCCGCGAGGCCTTTCTGGTCGATTATCAGAACCGCGCCTATGCGGACCGCTATCGCCGGCTGGTCGACAAGGTGCGGGCGTGCGAGCAACGGATCGGATCGGACGGACTGACGCAGGCCGTCGCGCGCAGCCTCTTCAAGCTGATGGCCTACAAGGACGAATATGAAGTCGCCCGCCTGCACGCCGACCCTGCCTTCCTGGACAGCCTGAAGGAACGGTTCGATGGCGATTTCAGCGTGCACTATCACCTCGCCCCGCCATTCCTGCCGCTCGGCAAGGATGCCCGTGGCCGCCCGAACAAGCGCAGCTTCGGCCCGTGGATGCTTCCCGCCTTCCGGCTGCTCGCCCGCTTCAAGCACCTGCGCGGCACGCCCTTCGACCCGTTCGGCTATACCGGTGAGCGCAGGCAAGAGCGCGCCCTGGTTCGCTGGTACGAGAATCTCGTCACCGGCAATCTGCCGAAGATCGACATATCGAATGCCGCCGACTGGAAAACCCGCTTCGAAGCCCCGCTGGAGATGCGCGGCTATGGACCGGTCAAGGCAGAAGCTGTAGCAAGGGTCAAAGCCGAAATCGAAGCCGACCTTGCGGTCACGGTTCAGGCGACCGCCAACAGCTAGTCAGGAAGCCCGTCATGTTCGAATCCATGGAAGCCGCGCCGAAGGACAAGATCCTCGCGCTGATGGCCCAGTATCGCGAAGACCCCCGGACCGACAAGATCGACCTCGGCGTCGGTGTCTATAAAGACGAAGAAGGCAACACCGCCGTGATGCGCGCCATCCGTGCCGCGGAAAAGCGGCTGCATGACGAGCAGGAGACCAAAACCTATGTCGGCCTGCAGGGCGACAAGGTGTTCTGCGAGGAGATGGGACAGCTGGTTCTCGGCGACGCGGTGCCGGCCGACCGCTTTCGTGTCTGCCAGGCGCCCGGCGGCTCCGGCGCGCTCAGCATCCTTGCCATGATGCTGCACCGGGCTCATCCCCACGCCACGCTCTGGCTGTCCGATCCAAGCTGGCCCAATCACATCCCGCTGCTGACCACGGCAGGTCTCAAGACGCAGTCCTATCCCTATTACGATGCGGCCACCGGGTCGCTCCTGTTCGAAGAGATGGTGGACACCCTTTCGGCGGCCGAAAAAGGCGACATCCTGCTGCTCCACGGCTGCTGCCACAATCCGACCGGCGCCGACATGAATCTTGACCAGTGGCGGGCCATCGCCGATCTGTGCGTCGAAAGGCAGATCGTGCCCTTTGTCGATTTCGCCTATCTAGGCTTCGGCGGCGGCCTTGCCGAAGACACGGCCGGCCTGCGCCTCATCGCCGGCCGGGTGCCGGAGATGGTGATCGCCGTCAGTTGCTCGAAAAACTTCGCTGTCTACCGGGAGCGGGTCGGCGCCGCCATCGTGATCGCCCGCAATGCCGCGGAAGCCGACACTGCTTTCAGCCATCTCCTGTCGGTCACCCGCAGCGTCTATTCCATGCCGCCGGACCATGGCGCTGCCGCCGTACGGATGATTCTGACCGATCCGGCGCTGCGGGCCGACTGGCAGCACGAATTGGAGGAGATGCGGCTGCGCATGGAAACATTGCGCGGCGATTTCGCCGACGCGCTGCGCCGCGCCTCCAATTCCGACCGCTTCGACTTCATCGCCGACCAGAAGGGCATGTTCTCGCGGCTCGGCCTCAGCCCGGAGCAGGTCGACCGGCTGCGCGAGGAACACGGCATCTACGCCATCGGCGACAGCCGCATCAACATTGCCGGCCTGCCCGGCGACCGGCTCGACGACGTCGCCCGGGCGATTGTCGCAGTGGTCGATTAGCACCGGACCGTGCAGTTGTATCCGGAAAGAAGGTCATGAACAGCGCAAAAACCGGAACCTTTGACGATCTGGTGGAGATGACGCCCGAGGACCTCCGCCCCGTGATCCGCAAATTGCGCGCGCTGGTTCTGTCCATTGATCCGGCCGCCTGCGTGGTTGTCCGGCTCGGAGACCGCGCCGCAACCTTCGGCGTCGGGCCGAAGAAAATGAGCGAGGGCTATGTCTACATCATGCCCCACAAGGCGTGGATCAATCTCGGTTTCTTCCGCGGCGCCGAACTGGACGATCCGGAAAACCTGCTGCAGGGCACCGGCGCGAAGATGCGCCACGTCAAATGCCGCTCGCTCGATGAATGTGACCGACCCGCCCTTGCCGGCCTGATCCGCAATGCCCTGAGCGAACGCAAAAGGGCATTGGACCGGGACTGACGATTTCTTCCCAAACATTGCGCATCGGATGGAACATCGCCGCGAAGCCCTATATGAAAAGGGGCCGGTCCGGCCCGCGCATCCCGCCGAGAAGAAAGTCAAGCCCATGCCGCCTCCCCTGAAAGACGTTGTCATCGTCGGGGCCGGCTTTGCCGGCCTGTCGGCCGCCAAGGAGCTGGCCGCAGCGCCCGTCACGGTGACGATCATCGACCGGCAGAACCACCACCTCTTCCAGCCGCTTCTCTATCAGGTCGCCACGGCGGCTTTGACACCCGCCGAAATCGCCATGCCGATCCGCCACATCCTGCAGCGGCAGCGCAATGCCGAGGTCCTCATGGACCGCGTCGTCGGTGTCGATACGAAGGCGCAATCCGTCACCACAGAAAGTGGGCGGGCCGTGCCCTATGATGCGCTCGTCCTGGCGACGGGCGCGCGGCACAGCTATTTCGGCAAGGACCAATGGGCACAACACGCCCCCGGGCTGAAGACGCTGAGCGATGCCTTCGGCCTGCGCGAGAAGATCCTGATGGCCTTTGAAAACGCCGAGATGGTGGTCGAAGACGATCCCGAGGCTGCCGGGCGTTTTCAGACCTTTGTGGTGGTGGGCGGTGGGCCGACGGGTGTGGAAATGGCCGGCGCCATTGCCGAACTGGCCCATTCCGTCATGCGCGACTTCCGGCGCATTGACGAGGCCCGGAACCGGATCATCCTGCTGGAGGGCGGACCGCGTGTCCTGCCGGCTTTCACCGAAGACCTGTCAGCACGCGCCCGGCGCGATCTCGGCGATCTCGGCGTCGAGGTGCGGACGGACACGATGGTGACCGATATCGCCGCCGGTCGTGTCACGACGGATCAGGGGGAAATCGCCGCCGAAACCATCGTCTGGGCGGCCGGCGTTCAGGCATCGCCCGCCGGCGAATGGCTGGGCATACCGGCCACGAATAATGGCCATGTCGAGGTCGATGCCACCTTGCGGCCCGCCGGTTTCGAAAACATCTATGTCATCGGCGACACCGCCCTGCACAGGACTGGCGGATCCGCCCTGCCGGGAACCGCGCCGGTCGCCAAGCAGATGGGCACCTATGTCGGCCGCCGCCTGTCGAAGCTGGCCAGGGGCGAGGCGCCGCCGCACGAATTCCGCTATTCGGATGCCGGCGCGCTCGCAACGATCGGCCGCAACCGAGCGGTCGCCGACATTTTCGGGCTCAAGGTGAAGGGCTTTGCCGGCTGGCTGCTCTGGGGCGCCGCCCATATCTATTTCCTGATCGGTTTCAGGAACCGGCTTTTCGTCATGCTGCACTGGATGTGGCTGTATCTCACCTGGCAGCGCGGCGTGCGCCTGATCATGCACCGGGATACCGAAGATGAAGACAAGGCCCCGTAGCTCTGTCCCCGGTCAAACCGTTTGTTGCAGGCCGTTACGCGGAATAGCGCTGCCTCAGTCCCGGCCGGCGATCTCAGCCCGGACCCAGGACGGCCGTTTCAGCGCGTGGATCAGGACCGGCAGGCCGATGAACACGACAAAGCCGGTCGTTACCACGGCGACATAGCTCGCCGGACTTCCGACCGGCAATTGACTGGGCGGAAAGAAGGAGGTGACAAAGGCGAAGGCCACCCCGGCCAGCCCGATTCCGGCGACAACGCACAGTCCGGCAAGCCCGCCCGGCACCCTGTAGGAGCGCCGAGCGTGCGGCCGGGTGATCCGCAGCCGGATCGCCGCGGCATACATCAGCATATACATGACCAGATAGAGCGTGATCGTCATTGCCGACAGCAGAAAGAAGGCCACCGAAACATTGGTCAGGACAAAATAGAGAAGCGCTAGGACCGTGACGATGGCGCCCTGGATCAGCAGGATGACCACTTGAATCCCGTTGCGGTTTGTGCGGGCCAGGAATGGTGGCAGTTCTCCATCGGTCGCAGTCTTGAGCAGCCCCCGGCTGGGGCCGGTAATCCAGGACATGACGCCGGCCAGCGCGCCGAGCGCGATCAGCAGCGCCAGGACCGGGACGAGCCAGCCGAAACCGAATGCGTTCAAAGCGACGTGGAA
The DNA here is from genome assembly GCA_028279875.1 of Rhizobiaceae bacterium. Lineage (GTDB taxonomy): Bacteria > Pseudomonadota > Alphaproteobacteria > Rhizobiales > Rhizobiaceae > Hoeflea_A. The sequence continues at coordinate 33,169 of JANQMU010000019.1, read as the reverse complement.
CGCCTGCATGGGCCCCTGGTCGAGGGCAATCTCATCGGCCGGTACGATGGCGGCGAGAGCCAGTGAGCCGAGGAGAAACAGGCTGACAATGATCGCCACCGACAGGAAGATCGCCTTCGGGTAATCGCGGGACGGATCCTTGAGTTCGTTGGCATGGACGGCGTGAACCTCAACCCCGGCGAACAGCAGGATGATACCGCCGAGGAAAGCCAGCGAGGAAAGGCCGTCGACATGGGGAAAGAGCCGTGGATGCGGCAAGACGGTCCCCACCCTCTCGGCATCGACGAGAAAGGCGGCGGCATGCGCATCGGCAATCCAGGCCGCGCCAAGGGCGATAATGACCAGGCCGGGAATGATGGTGCCAAGCACGAATCCCGCCGAGGTGAACCGCGCTGCGGCATTTGTCCCCGTCAGCGCGATGGCCGTCGCCAGCCAATAGGCGGCAATGGTCACAGTGCCGGTATAAACGCCGTTGTCGGCCAGGGAAGGCCGGCCGATGACATAGGCCAGCGAGGCGGCGGCGAAGGCGAGCACGGTTGGGAACCAGACGACGTTCTGGATCCATTGCAGCCATATCGCGATGAAGCCGAGCCGGGCCCCGAACGGCGCCTTGACCCATTCATAGACGCCGCCGGTCGACGTCGCGAACATGCCGCCCAGTTCGGCGGCCACCAGCGCCGCCGGGATCAGAAAGAAAACCGCCGCAAAGCCGATGTAAAAGAACATCGTCGTTCCTTCTTCGGCCATCATCGGCAAGCCGCGCAGACTGACCACCGCCGCCACCGTAACGAGGGCCAGGCTGAACACCGAAAGGCGGTTTCCGCTGGTTGCCGCGGACACGTTCGGTACCCGGTCGCAATTCGTTTCCGTATCCATGACGGCTACCTTCCGTGATTGAAATTGGGACCGGCTTCCGGATTGCCGGCCGGGTTGCGATCGAGAAACCTCATGACCCGCCCCAGATCCTCGACGAACAGGGTCATGAGATCGCGGCCCATGCCATGCCGGACCAGAACCCGTTGCACCACCTTTTCCTGCCGATTGGCCGGCAGCGGATAGGACGCGATCTGCCAACCCCAGGTCCGAATCCGTTCGGAGACGTCATAGAGCGTGTAGTTGAGCTTCGCCTCATCCTTCAGCGAATAGCAGACGGCCGGCAGCCCGCCCTCTCCGTCATACTGGATATCGAAACGGCCGGATTTTTCGAGTTCCTGCGCCAGATACATTGCCGTTCGCGCGCAGCTCTTTTGAACATTGGTGAAACCGCTCCTGCCCAATCGCATCAACTCATAGTACTGGGCGACGATCTCGCCGGCCGGACGGGAGAAATTCAGCGCAAATGTCGGGATCTGGCCGCCCAGATAATCGACGTTAAAGATAAGATCTTTCGGAAGATCTTCGGTCTCGCGCCAGACGACCCACCCGACACCGAGGGGCGACAGGCCGTATTTGTGACCCGAAGTGTTGATTGATTTTACCCGCGGCAGGCGGAAATCCCACAGGACATCCGGATGCAGGAACGGCGCCACGAAGCCGCCTGACGCCGCATCGACATGGATCGGGATATCGAGCCCCGTATCCTCGGCAATTGAATCGAGCACCGCGGCAATGCCGGCAACCGGCTCATAAACACAGGTAAAGGTCACACCGAGCGTGGCGACCACGCCGATCGTGTTCTCGTCGACCGCCTCCTCGACCTGTTCGGGCGTCATGCACAGATTGCCGTCAAGGATCGGCAGTTCCCGCAACTCCACATCGAAATAGCGGGCGAATTTATGCCAGCACACCTGGACCGGGCCGCAGACGATGTTTGGCCGGTCCGTAGGCTGGCCGAGCGCCTCGCGCCGTTTGCGCCATTTCCATTTCAGGGCAAGCCCGCCCAGCATTGCAGCTTCCGACGACCCGGTTGTCGAACAGCCGATTGCGGTCTTCGCCTTCGGTGCATTCCACAAATCCGCCAGAATATGCACGCATCGGCGCTCGATCTCCGCCGTTTGCGGATATTCGTCCTTGTCGATCATATTCTTGTCGATGCAATCGGCCATCAACGCTCGCGCTTCGGAAGAAACGAACGTCGTGCAGAAGGTCGCCAGATTTTGTCGTGAATTGCCGTCCAGCATCAGCTCATCACGGATCAGGTTGCAGACCGTTTGAGGAAGCGACTCGTGGCACGGCAGTTTGTATTTGGGCAGCGGTTCGATCGACATGTCACGCGTGTAGATGTCATAGATCAGCTCACGCCGCCCGGGAGTGGCTTTGAATAAGGGCATTGGAATGCTCCATCATGCTTTGATATTGAATGCGGCGACGCGTGGTCACCGCCTTTTTGCGCACACCGAAAACCCGGCGATGAGTACCGCACTGGACATGCGGCCCTTTGAACCGGTGCGGGTCGTCCCCTTGTGGGCGGCGTCTTGCCGGCGGTATGACCGGATAGTGTGGTTACGGTCGTCTCACCCGCACAAGCGCCGGATTGGCGAAGAGCCGGCCCCGCGCCTTCAGCCTGGATTGTCCGATCCGGTCAACCGCCAGTAGAAAAGGCCCGGCCAAAGCGTTAATATGTTTCACAGCAAACCCCTGTGTTGCGTTTTCGTGCCACTGAGGTAAGGCGGGCGCCGCCGCCTTGCTACTCGGTTTTCAAAAGGAGAAAGCAGCGGCGATACATGCGACAAGCCACGGAAAAGAAACGAAAAAATCCGCGCCAGAAACGGGCGCGCGAAACCATCGACACGATCATGGAGGCAACTGCTCAGCTTTTGGAGCGCAGCGGCCACGGTGGATTCACGACAAACCACATCGCCCGCCGTGCCGGATATTCGATCGGCACGCTCTACCGCTACTTTCCGCACAAGAAGGCGATTTTAAAGCAGATCGTCGAATCGGAACTGCGCCGGCAGGAAGCGGTGATGCGCGATGCCATGGCACAATCAACCGACACGACCGGCGAGAACCTCATCGCCCATGCGGTCCGCACCATGCTGCACCCTTTCAGGGCCCACACGCGCGCCCGCAAGACCATCCTTCTGGAACTGATCCATGATGTCGACTTCACTGCCCGCATTCACGCCGCGCAGATTCAGATCATGCACATGTTTCACACCCGGTTGCACGAGAGCGATCCCGAGCGGTTTCGCCAGCCATCCGACCTTTTGACGACGACTCTGACGGGCGCCCTGCTGGGCTGTATCCGCACGACCTTCTACACCGAGCCGGAGCATCTGAGCAGTCCGGATTATGAACGCGAACTCATCGACATGGTCACCCATTTCGTCACGGCGAAGAATCCGGCCTGAAGCGCTCAGCTTTCCTTCCATTCCGGAATGAACCGGCTGACCATTTCCGCCTCCTGCCCCTGCATCAGGATCTGCGCCGTTTTCATATGGTCCGCCATGATCTGCCGGGCGCCGGCTGCATCGCCTTCGCGCAGCGCCCGGACGAGGTTTTCCTGATATTGCCGCCCCTTCGACCAGAGCTCGATATTGGGCGGTGAATAAAGGCGCCGATAGACCGTCAGATCCGACAGGATGCTGACCATGAAATCGATCATGAAACCCAGCAGCTCATTGTCGGACTGTTCGGCGAGCAGGGCATGGAACCGCAGCGAGGCGATATGCTGCTCGCGCTCTTCCTCAACCGTCTTGGCGGGCGTCGCATAGCGCGCGATATTGTCTTCCAGTTGCCGCAGCACGTCTTCGGACAGTTTTCCGGCGAGCGACGCGGCGAGTTCCGGCTCCAGCGCGCGCCGCAACTGGTAGATGTCGGCAATGGTCAGGTCCTTGAAATAGAAATAGTTGCCGAGCAGGGCACGGGCCCGCAGCCGCGAAACCTCGTGCACGAAACTGCCGCCGCCCGGACCCGTGCGCGTCTTGATCAGACCCTGCGCCTCGAGGATGCGCATCGCTTCGCGTATCGTGCCCTTCGACATGGCAAACCGCGCGATCAGTTCGGGTTCGCTGGGCAGCCGGTCGCCGGCCTTCAGCCGATGCTCGACCACCCAGTCCTTGATCGCTTCGGCGACCTGCACGGGCCGGCTCAGCCGGGGTTCAGTTTTCGATCGGGTGGTGGCAGGCGGCAAACTGATCGTTCTCCATGCGCGAAAGTGCGGGTTCCTGGCGACGGCACAGATCCGTCGCCTTGAAACACCGGCCGGCAAAGGCACAGCCGGTCGGCGGGTTCAACGGATCGGGCAATTCGTTATCTTTCTGCTCCGGTGCGGTCAATGGCCGCCCGACGATCGGCGCGCTGTCGGCCAGCAGCCGTGTATAGGGATGTTTCGGCGCATTGAAAATCGTTTCGGCGCCGCCGATTTCGACCACGCTGCCGAAATAGAGCACCACCACCCGGGCGCTGACGGCTTCGACAACCGCCAGATCATGGCTGATGAACAGATAGGTCAGCCCATAGCGGCGCTTCAGGTCTGCCAGCAGGTTGAGGACCTGCGCCTGGACCGATACGTCGAGCGCCGACACCGGTTCATCGAGCACCATGATGCGGGGTGCCGCGGCCAGCGCCCGGGCGATGCCGATGCGCTGCGCCTGGCCGCCGGAGAATTCATGCGGATAGCGCTCGAGAAACTCCTCGCGCAGATTGACCTGGGCGAAAATCTCCAGGATCCGGCGTTCGCGGTCCGCTCTGCCCATGCCGTGCAGGCGCTTCAGCGGCGTATCCATGATCTGCCGGATGGTCTTGCGCGGGTTGAGACTGCTGATCGGATCCTGAAAGACATACTGGATCCGCTTGCCGAAGGCGGCTGGGTCGGCATTGTCCAGTGCCTGCCCCTCGATTTCGATGGTTCCGGTTGTCGGGCTGAGCAGCCCCACCAGCATGCGGGCGAAGGTCGATTTACCGCATCCCGATTCGCCGACGACGCCGAGCGTCTCGCCGGTATTCACCTGAAAGGACATCGGCCGAACGGCCCGCACACCGGCGCGCGCCTTGCCGAACAGCGACCTGCCGAGCGGAAAGGTCTTCGACAGATTGTCGACCCTGAGCGCCGTCATGCCACGACCTCCTCGGGAAAAAGGCAGCGCACGGCGCGGGGCGCGGTTCCGGAAAGCACCACCTCGCCCGACCGACAGACGTCGCGCGCCCGGTCGCACCGTTCGGCAAAGGCGCAGCCTTCAGGAAGCCTGTCGACCGCTGGCGGCAGGCCGGGGATCGCCGCCAGTTCGCGGCGGCCCTGCCCCAGTTCCGGCACGCAGGCGATCAGCCGTTTGGTATAGGGGTGGGCGGGCGCACTCAGCACATCTTTTGTCGGTCCCTCCTCGATGATCCGCCCGGCATACATGACGGCAATCCGGTCGCACAACTGGCCGACGACACCGAAATCATGGGTGATGAAAATGATCGCCATGCCGCGCTCGCGGCGCAGATCGTCCAGCAGGCTGAGGATCTGCGCCTGAACCGTCACGTCCAGGGCCGTCGTCGGCTCGTCGGCGATGATCACGTCGGGTTCGTTGGCCAGGGCCATGGCGATGCCGACGCGCTGGCGCATGCCGCCCGACATCTCGTGGGGGTAGTTGTCGATCCGGCTTTGCGCATTGGGAATGCGCACGGCCCTGAACAGGTCGATCGCCCGGGCGCGGGCCTCCTTCCGGCTGATCGCGTGGTGGGAGCGGATCGCCTCGGCCAGTTGGTCGCCGGCGCGGTAGAGCGGATGCAGGGTCGAGAGCGGGTCCTGGAAGATATAGGCCACCCGGTCACCGCGTTTCCGGCGCAGTTTCTCATAGGGCATGCCGATCAGATCGTCGCCCTTGAACCGCACCGCGCCGCCGGTGATCACGCCGGGCGGCGAGGCAACGAGACCCATGACCGAAAGCGCGGTCACCGATTTGCCGGAACCCGATTCACCGATCACGCCGACACATTCTCCGGGCGCGACGGTCAGATTGGCCCGGTTGACCGCCCGGTAGACGCGCCGGCCGACGTGAAACTGCGTCTCGAGATCCTGGATCGCCAGCAAATCGTCGCCGGCCGGCGGGACCGCGCCCTTCCGGTCGATCCGCGTCGCGGCCAGCGGGCGGCTGAGCGCGCCTGATCTGAGGCGCGGATCGAGCGCGTCACGCACGCCGTCGCCCAGAAGATTGATGCTCATGACGATGACGAAGATCATCAGCCCCGGCACGATCGAGGTGTGCGGGCTGGTGATAAGCGCTGAACGCGCTTCACCCAGCATCGATCCGAGATCGGCCTGCGGCGGCTGCGAGCCGAGGCCGAGAAACGACAGCCCGGCCGTCTCAAGGATCATCCAGCCGACGGTCGTCGACATGGCGATGATGATGACCGGCAGGACATTGGGCAGCAGTTCGGTCAGGATGATGCGGGTATGCCCCATGCCGCACAGCCGCGCCGCATCGACGAATTCCTGTCCCGCCAGACCGACGGTCACGCCGCGGATGTTGCGCGCAAAAAACGGGATATTGACCGCCGCCACTGCGATCAGGGCGTTCATCAGCCCAGGGCCAAGCGCCGCAACGATGGCCAGCGCCAGCAGGATATAGGGAAAGGCCATCAGCATGTCGACCAGGCGCATGATGATGTTGTCGGTGCGCCCGCCGAAATATCCGGCGGCAATGCCGATCGCCGATCCGATTGTTGCGGCCAGCAGGGCGGCGGTGAAGCCGACCGCCAGGCTGAGGCGGGTGCCCCACAGGAGCCGCGACAGCAGGTCACGGCCGAGATGGTCGGTGCCGAGCAGATGGCCGGGGGTGAATGGCCGCTTGAACCGGTCGGCGGTTGCCGTCACGTCCGGATCCTGCAGCGGCAGGAAGGGTGTAATCAGCGTCAGCACCACCACGAGACACAGGACAACCGCGCCGAGCGCCGCCAGCCGGTTGCGGAACAGCAGCGCCAAGAACGTCCTCACGTCTTGATCCTCGGATCCAGGAGGCTCTGCGCCACATCGACCACGATATTGAACAGCACATAGCAGGCGGCAACGAAGACGACGCCACCCTGGACGAGCAGGATATCCCGCTTGAGAATGGCATCCACCAGCATGCGGCCGATGCCCGGCCACTGGAACACCATCTCGATATAGACGGCGCCGGACAGGACGAAGCCGGCCTGAATGCCGAGGATCGGAATGATCGAGACCATGGCAGCGCGCAACGCGTGCCCGAGGATCACGCGGCGCTCGCGGACACCCTTGGCGCGCGCCGTGCGGATATAGTCCTGCCGCAGCACTTCCAGCATCGCCGAGCGCGACAGCCGCGCAACGACGCCGGTCGCCACCACCGACAGCGCCAGCGCCGGCATGATCAGGTGTCTTATGAGATCCGGCAGGTCGCCGCCGCCATAGATCGCATACATGCCCGACACCGGCAGCCAGCGCAGGTTCACCGCGAACAGCAGGATCATCATCATGCCGAGAAAGAAGGACGGCACCGAAATGCCGATCAGCACCGCGAAGGTGATGGCCTTGTCCGCCAGGCCGTATTGACGGGCGGCCGAGACGACGCCGGCCAGAATGCCGGCCAGTGCACACAGCACGAAGGAGACGCCGGCTAGGATGAGCGTTGCGGAGAACCGTTCCAGGATTTCATCGAGCACCGGCCGGTTTAGCGAATAGGAGCGGCCGAAATCGCCGGTCAGCACATTGCCGAGCCAGATGAAATAGCGCTGCACCAGCGGCGCATCGAGCCCGAGGTCACGGTTGAGTTTTGCGACATTTTCGGGGGTCGCATAGGACCCGAGAATGGCGGTGGCCGGGTCGCCCGGAATCATTGCCATGATCAGAAAGACGATGACCGTGATACCGAGCAGAACCGGCACAGCCGAGACCAGTCGCTTGAGGATATAGGCGCCCATGGGACTGGCCTCGGTCAAAGCGGGCCGGCCTTCACCGGCCCGCTGGGATTGACGGTGCTATTTCTTTACCACGTCCTGGAGCTGCAGCAGAAAGGACGGTTCGAGATTGAAGTTTTCCACACGGTCGCTGGTCACCGCATTCTGTTTCCAGTTGGCGACAAACACCCAGGGCGCGTCTTCCTGAACGATGACCTGCATCTCCTTGTAGAGCCGCGCGCGTTCATCCTGATCCGTCGCCGTCCGCGCCGCCTCCAGCAGCCTGTCGACCTCGGGATTGGAATAGTAGCCGGAGTTGAAACCGCCCTTGTCCGGCCATGCGCCCGAACGCAGCGCCAGATAGGGCAGCGTGTCGGGATCATTGGTCATCCAGGCCATTTCCGCCATGTCGGCCTTGCCTTCAAGGCCGGGATTGACCTCACCGAGAAAGGTGTTCCACTCATAGGTCTTGATATCGACATCCAGACCGACGGCGGCGAGATCGGCCTGGATGGCCGTGCCCATGGCCACCGGGTCAAGCATGCCCGAACCGCCCTCGGTGACGAAGAAGGTCAGTTTTGCCCCCTCGGCGCCGGCCTCTTTGAGCAGCGCGCGGGCCTTGTCGGGATCATGCGGATAGGCCTTGAGCGCATCGTTATAGGCCCAGGCGAAGGCCGGCGGTGTTGGCCCGGCGGCCACATCGGCGGTGCCTTCCAGAACGTCATTGACGATCGCTTCCTTGTTGATCGCGTAATTGGCCGCCTGCCGCACGCGCTTGTCGGCAAACGGACCCTCCTTGGCATTGAGGATCAGGAACCAGACATGCGGTCCGGCCTGCTCGGCAACAGTAAAACCGTCACCGTCGAACTGCGACAGCGAGGTCGGCGGAACCTCGACCATCAGGTCGATGCCGCCGGCCAGCATCTCGGCGACACGCGTATTGGCGTCGGTGATCGGACGGAAGACCACCGCCTCGGTGCCCGCCTTGTCGCCCCAATAGTCGTCATTGCGGGTCACCACCACGCGCTCGTTCGACTTCCATTCGCCGAATTTGAAGGGCCCGGTGCCGACCGGATTGCGGCCGAATTCCTTGCCCTTCGCCTTCACCGCCTCGGGTGAAACGATGAGACCGGTCGGATAGGCAAGATTGGACAGGAACGGTGCATAGGGTGCGTTCAGCGTGAAGCGGACCGTCATCGGATCGACGGCCTCCGTCTCTTTCACTGAACCGAAGAAGAAGGCCAGCGGAAACGGTCCGGTATCGTGTTGCGGATGGTTTTCATCGAGCATCCGGTCGAAATTGAACTTCACCGCCTCTGCATTGAATTCGGTGCCGTCGTGAAACGTGATTCCAGGGCGCAGCTTGAAGGTATATTGCGTCCCGTCATCGTTGATCTCCCAGCTTTCCGCCAGACCCGGCTCGACTTCCAGCGTGCCCGGCTTGTAGCGGGTCAGCCCTTCATAGAGGTTCACCAGGATGCGGAAATCATTGACCGCGGTGACGGCCGCCGGGTCCAGTGATTTCGGTTCGGCGATCTGACCGACGATCAGCACGTCCGAAGGTGTTTGCGCCGGTGCCGAAGTGGCGGCCAGCGCCATCGCAAAGCCAGCGATCGCTGCCATAAACCCCCGTCGGGTCCAGTATGAGAGATTCATGTCTCCGTCTCCATCTTGATGTGATACCATCTATTTATCATGATAAATTGCAATGGTCAATTTATCATGATAAATACACACAAACGAATCGTGCGAGTGCCCATGACCTATTCCATCCTGGCCCGAGATCCGGATACCGGTGCCCTTGGCGGCGCCGCGGCGACGGGATCGCTGTGTGTCGGCGGATGGGTCCTGCGCGGCGACGCCCGCTTCGGCATATCCGCCAGCCAGGGGGCCTCGCCCAGCACCTTTTGGGGCGAAGATGTGCTGGCGCATATGGGCGAAGGCATTCCCGCTTCACAGGCCGTCGACCGGGTGGTTTCGGCCGATCGCGGCCGGCAATTCCGCCAATTGGCAGCGGTCGATCCGGCGGGCGGGATTGGCCATTTCACCGGCGACCGGAACTTACCCGAAAGGGGCGCCCATGTTTTCCGGGATGGCGTGGCGACGGGCAACACGCTTGCCGCCGAAACCGTGCTCGAGACGCTGGTGAGCGAATTCAGCGAGACATCCGGAGCGCTCGCCGAGCGACTGCTGGGCGCCTTGGCCGCGGCTCAGAAGGCTGGCGGCGACAGCCGCGGCCTGCAGTCCGCCGCCCTGCTGATCGTCGACCGGAAAAGCAGCCCGCTGACCCTGCGCATCGACTTCAGCAAGGACCCGATCGGTGATTTGCAATCGCTCCACGAAAGGGCTCGCAATGGCGACTACGCCAACTGGATCAAGCAGGTTCCGACGCTTGATGACCCGCAGCGTATTCTCGATTAGATCAGCCGTCACATCGTGAAAAGGGGTTCGGCGTCCGGTGCGCCACGCAAAATGTGTGTGCCGGCGGACCGGACGTCTCTTTGTTCCTTGACGGCCGTGGCGGTTGCCTGATCCATCAGCACCGACTGATCAAGCGTCTTGCAGAAAGCCTCCAGCCGGGCCGCTCTGTTGACGGTCGCCCCGTAAACGGTAAATGCCAGCCTGTTCCGGGATCCGATGCTTCCGGAAACCAGATCACCGGCGGCAATGCCGACCCGGATTTCAAACGCATGATTGTCGGCAATGCGCTGCAAGCCACGCGCAGTATCGATGGCGGCAAGCTCGGCGTCGTCGATCGGCAGGGGTGCATTGAAGGCGGCCAGGAGACCGTCACCCGTGTAGCTGATCACCACCCCTTTGTGCGCCTCCACCTGCTCGGCGGCATCGGACAGGATGCGGTCCAAGCTTTCGACGACGACTTCAGGTTTCTTGTCGGCTGAAAAACGCGTGAAATTGGCGATATCCATCACCAGCACCGCCCCATAACCCTGTTTCGGGGCGATTTTCCCGCCCGCCTGAACCAGTTGCTCAAGCACGGTCTGGGGAACGAACCGGCCAAAGGTTTCGGTGATGCGTTGACGCTGATCGCGTTCCTCGCTTTCCTTTTTCTCCGCCGCGACCTGGGCAAAGAAGACGCGGCGCGCCCGAAAGACGGCCACGGCCAGAATGCATGCGGCAATAAACAGTAACCCCGTCTCCTCCAGCCGATTGCCGCGACCGATGAAATCGACGGAAAGAAAGATGGTCTCGTAATCCTGGCGGGTCGCGCCGGCCGGAATATCCGCCCAGGAAAGGGTTCGCTCCATATCGGACACGGCCCACAGAAATGCGCCCCACCAGCCGATGACCGCCATCAGGCCCGACCAGATCACCAGCCTCCAGGACAGGGAGAGCGCCGCCAGCACCACCAATGGAAACAGATAGTAAATGCCGTAGGCCCGAAAGGCGATGATCTGCGGAATGTCGTCTGCACGGCTGATCGGAACGATGACAAAAAACGCGCAGATCGCCAGGACATCGATCGCATACAGCAGATACTTCATCCACCAGCGATCGTAGCGCGTCCCGATGACCGACAGATGCGCCACGCCGATGGAGGCAAAGACAAAGAGCGCCGTCAATGCCCACCAGCGGGGAGTCTGATCGGTCAGGATCAGGCTCGAAAGATACCATGCAAGCGCAATCGCGGCGGCGACGGTGCGGCAGAACACGGCAATCTTCAAGCCCCTGTTCTGCGTTTCCCGGAAGCGCTCGCCGGCGCTGAATGCTGTTGAGTGTGTCATGGTTCGTTCCAGGCTGTGGAGACCATCAATCGCCGGCGGCGCGTGTGCCCGCCTTTGCGACAAGCTGGCGATCGCCGGTTTCCCAGGTCGCGGTCATCGTCATGGCCGAGACCCTCCAGATGCCGTCGGTCTTGTGCAGACGATAGGTGTAACGGCCGCCGAGAACCCAGAAATCCTCTTCGATCCGATGGGTCGCCGTGAAGTCCGCCTCCGCACTCGCGGTATCACCGGCAATCTCGGTAACCGTGTGATTGGTCACCATGTGATGCGTGGTTTCGAAACCGGGCAGGAAATCCGCCCAGCCGGCCACCAGTTCATCGGCCGGCTGCGTGACGGGTTCGCCACCCCAAAGGCTTGTGTAGTCGGTGGTGACGGTGTCGGTGAATGCGTGGCGCACGCGGTGCCAGTCGTGACGATCCGCACCCGCCGCGATGGAGGTGATCGCGGTGACGATGCCGTGGGTGTCCGTCGCATCGGCCAGCGCTGGTCCACCGACGGCAAGCGCGGCTGTCAGGGCGGCGATCATGGGCGTTTTCATGGATTTATCCTTTCAAGGAAGCGTTTGTGCCCGATGGGGATCAGCGATTTCCTGCGGTGCGGAAGTGTTCGGCCACCGTGTCGGCGGCGCGCGTCACATCCTCCGGATTGTCGTAAAAATCGAATTGCGTGACATTTTCGAGCATCCGCAACGTGGCCTGGCCGGCATAACCGTCCAGAAACGCGCGCACGCCCTGCGGTATGGCGGCGGACTGCGAGTGCACGACGGCAAGCGGCTTGTCCAGACGCTGTGGATTGTCCGCGGGGTAATAGGTCAGCCAGCCTTCCCAGGAGGCCTGGTTCCACTTGTTGTCATATTCCGGGATGGCGCCGCGGGAAGGTTCGTAGTAATAGCCGCCGATGGGCATCAGCACGCCGTCGGCACCTTCCGGCCCGGCGGCAGGAATGATCTCGCCGCCCTTGGCTTCGGCGTTTCTCGACACTTCGATCAGATCGGAAACAGCTTTCTCGCCGCCATAAACCGCATTGACGAGCGCCTTGTTCTGCAGCCACGGCGCCACGAGACCGACCGCATGAACTATTGGATTGCCTGAAACGGCGTCGACCATGTAACCGGCGGACGCGCAGATGCCAAGACCGTTGATCCGCGCGGTATCGACGTCGGGAAGAGACGACACGTAGCGGATCGCGGCACGAATGTCCGAGGTCTTTGCGGCGGGATCTTCCTTGAAGCGCACATTTTGCGGCAGGTCGCCGGACCGGCCCCAGCCGCGGAAATCGAAGGTGAAGGCGGCAAAGCCGCGCATCACCATTTCCCTGGCATACACCGCCGGCATCTGCTGCTCGACGGAGGTCCAGGCGCCGGTGATGACGACCATCGGCAATGTATCGCCGGGTTCATGGTCCACGGGCAGGTAAAGCGTGCCGGCCAGTGTGGCGCCTTCGTTCATGAATTCAACGGATCGGGTCTGAAAATCGGCGGCCAGGGATGTCGTGGCCATCAGCGCCGACGCGACGACGGTTGTGATGCTTGTCTTCATGTCTCGTCTCCTCAATGCGGCACCGGGGTTCGGTGCGATGACAAGAAGATGATCCATCGGCACGCGGATTAGAGGCGCGAATCGTGCTCTTGATTATGCGGTTTTTGCGTTTTGTGGCTTCGAACTCATGCCAACTTGAATTGCGCCGGCGTCACGCCTGTTGCCCGTTTGAAATGCTGACCGAAGCGCGACACATCGTTGTAACCCGTGCGGTAACAGATCTCGGCAACGGTCAGCTTTGTCGTTTTCAGCAGGACCTTTGCCATATCGATCCGCGCGGCAATGACATATTGCAGGGGAGAGTGACCGGTGGCCGACTTGAAGCTGCGGGAGAAATGAAACCCGCTCATCGCCGCCAGATCGGCCATTGTCGCCAGGGTAAGGTCTTCAGCAAGATTGTCGTGAATATACTCGGCGACCCTGCGAAGACGAACATCTTCGATCTGCACGGCACCGTGCCTGACCGGCTGAAGGGTGTTGGAGAGCTGCAACGCCAGCGCCCGATGCATGGTTTCGCGATAGAGCGTCCCGCCCCGGGTGAATGTCTCGGCAGCCATTGCCAGTTGCAGCGTCAGAGGATCGATGTCGCCGACAACCGGGGCGATGTTTTCAGCGTCGGTCATGCCGACTTCATCCAGAACACGGGAGTCGACCTCGACCATCATGACATCGAGCGGCGCATCATACTCGCAAATGCCGGTCGCACCGGGCGGCAGGATCCATCCCTGGCTGGCGACAAGCGGCCGGTCCCGGGTCCGGTCCTGGCCGATGGCCAGCCGGTGGGTCGGCTGATCGTTCAGAAAAACACCCAGCGTCAGGCGCGGCAGTTTGAATTCGCCACCTCCGGCGGGCAGTTTTGTTCTGGCGGCGAGCAGGTCCGGCATTCCTGGATTATGCCTTTTGATGTGTCGCGTTGCCAAAAGATATCGTCGGCTCCGGCAAATCCAAGGGTCATGGATGATAAACGCAAAACGCTGACGTCATTCGCACGCCTGTTGTGATGATCAACTGTGACCCGGGTCTGGCGGCATTCCCGCACCGCCATATATGGGTACCGGACGGGGTGTCCTGCCCGGTCCTTGCAATGCCCAGCGGAGAGTGATGATGCGGAAACCACGCCACCATAAAGGGGGATGTCTTTGCGGTGCCATCCGTTTCAGGACATCGGGCCCCGCCGCCAATCCCCATACCTGCTCGTGCCGGATGTGCCAGCGTCACAGCGGCGCCCTGACGGCGGCCTGGGTGGAGTTTCCCGCCGACGCGGTGACCTGGACCGGAGACGGCGGCGCGCCGGCCACATACCGGTCATCGGATCATTCGAGCCGCGCCTTCTGCCCGACCTGCGGAAGCACGCTGGGCGCGATCGACGATGAACCCGTCATCGCGCTGCTTCTCGGTGTCTTTGACAAGCCCGGATACCGGGAGCTTGCACCGGTCTCCCACTCCCACCGAGGCGCCCGTCCGCGCTGGTGGACGGTCTCGGCGGATGTGCCGCCGAAGCGCTGACCGCGTCATCGGTCGTCACAAACACGCAGGACGTGCCGGAACAACCGGTCCGCCTCGCCGACCAGCCGCTGTTTCTCGGTCTTCATGGCCGTCTTCGCAGCCCATTCGAATTCCGCCTCCATCAAGGCGTCCAGTGACGCAATGCGATCGGCTCCTTCGCCCTCCAACATCCGGCTCTTGCGGTCGATCAGATCGGCGATCGCCTCGAGGACATCGGGCGCCAGATCCAGTTCGCTAGCGAGCGCCTGCAAATTCATCGGCGGTATGACGTCTTCGTTCAGCCGTATCCAGCGGATCGTCAATGCCGGCCGCAGGGCGTAGAAATATTTCTTGAGTTTCAGTTCCCCGCCACCCTGGATATGGCTCTCATACTGCCCGCGGCCGAGATTGAGATAGTGATACAGGCACGACACAGCGTGCGCCGGCTTTTGCGAGAACCCGATCAACGCATCACACAGCGCTTCGTCCCAGGTATAGCGGATCGGACTGGAAAGCCATTCGAGCAGAACCGGGTTCGGCTTGATCAGCAGGCCCAGCGCCTTTCGGATATCCCAGCCGCTGATGTCGAGCTCATCGCTGATCGGCCGTTCGATGACGTCTCGTCCCGGCCGGATCGACAGATACCAGTCCGTGCGGTGCGCATAGACGAACCGCACATCATAATCGCTGTCGGGCGATGGAAATCCCCAGGCGCGGCTGCCGCTCTCGACGGCGAAGATGATCCGGACATCATGATCATCCTCGATGCCGCGCAACTCGGCGTCGATGGCGTCGCGGATGTCATCCGCGACGCTCGGGACGAACGCAGGCAGTGGCAATTCCGGCTCCCTTGTCAAACGCCGTCATTCGAACCGCGCATGGTGGGGCGCAGTGCGACACCGGTCACATGCCCCAGGTCAACCGTATCAGCGGTCGCGTTTGACCATTTTCCAGCACAGCGGCAGCGCGGCCGAGGCCAGCAGGATCTTGGTCAGATCGCCGAGCAGGAATTGTGTCATGCCCATGTACAGCACCGGCTTGTCCCAGCCGATAAGCGTGCCGAGCCACAGCAGGCCAAGCGCGTAGATGACGGCGTTGCCGATCACCATCGCCGCGAAGGTGGTAAAGACATTGCGGTCCCAGCCACGCTGCGCCAAGGCGCCGACAATGCCGGCCGCCAGCACGAAGCCGACGAGGTAACCGCCGGTCGGGCCCATCAGGTAAGCGAGACCGATGCCTCTCTCCGGCGTTCCGGAGAACACCGGCAGGCCGAAGGCGCCTTCGACGAGATAGAGCAGCACGGTAGCCGCGCCCAGCCGCCAGCCAAAACTCATGCCGATGAACAGCACGACGAAGGTCTGCATGGTCATCGGCACCGGATAGAACGGCACCTGGATCTTGGCTGACAGCCACAGCGCCAGCGACCCGAGAACCGCAAGGGTGACATTGCGCACCACGGCGCTGCCGCCATGCCATGCTGTGCTCGCCAGGGTCGGATGGGAAAAGGTTGAAGCAGTCATCGGATCTCTCCTACAGCTATTGCTCAGGCCGGCGCGCAATGGACGGCATCAGGATGGGCAAGATGGCTGTCTGTGTATTCGGCCAAAGCGGACCGATCAAGCCCATGCCGGTGGAAATCCCCTGCCTCAGCCTTCGATGCCGCCGAAGCACAGATATTTGATTTCCAGGAAATCTTCGGTGCCGTATTTCGAGCCCTCGCGGCCAAGGCCCGATTGCTTGACGCCGCCGAACGGCGCCACTTCCGTCGAGATCAGTCCGGTATTGACGCCGACCATGCCGTATTCCAGCGCTTCGGCCACATGCCAGACCCGCGACAGGTCGCGCGCATAAAAATAGGAGGCGAGGCCGAATTCGGTGTCGTTGGCCATGGCGATGACGTCTTCGACCGTGTCGAATTTGAACAGTGGTGCCACCGGTCCGAAGGTTTCTTCGCGCGCCACTTTCATCTCGGTGGTGATGCCGGTCAGCACCGTCGGCTGGTAGAAGGTGCCGCCATGGCTGTCCGGCGCCCCGCCGGTAACCACCTTGGCGCCCATCGAAACCGCATTGGCGACATGATCCTCGACCTTGGCCAGTCCCTGTTCGTCGATCAGCGGCCCCGTCGTCACACCGTCCTCGAAGCCGTCGCCAACCTTCAGGTCCTCGACCTTCTTCGCCAGCTTCCGTGCGAATTCATCATAGACCGGAGCCTGCACATAGATGCGGTTGGCGCAGACGCAGGTCTGGCCGGCATTGCGGTATTTAGAGATCATCGCACCATCCACCGCGGCGTCGATATCGGCATCATCGAAGACGATGAACGGTGCATTGCCGCCGAGTTCCAGCCCGACCTTCTTGATCTGGTCCGAACATTGCCGCATCAGGATGCGACCGACTTCGGTCGAGCCGGTGAAGGTTACCTTGCGCACCTTGTCATTGCCGCAGAACTCTTGTCCGATCGCCGGCCCGTCCATGCCGGTAATCACGTTGAACACGCCGGCCGGCATGCCGGCCCGCTCGGCCAGGACCGCGAAGGCGATCGCCGAAAGCGGCGTCTGCTCGGCCGGCTTCGAGATCACCGTGCAGCCGACCGCCAGCGCCGGCGCGATCTTGCGGGTGATCATCGCATTGGGGAAGTTCCACGGCGTGATCGCCGCCACGACACCGATCGGCTGTTTGATGACGACCAGCCTCTTGTCGGCCTGGTGGCCGGGAATCGTGTCGCCATAGACCCGCTTGGCTTCCTCGGCGAACCACTCCAGGAACGACGCGCCATAGGCGATCTCACCGCGGGACTCGGCAATCGGCTTGCCCATCTCCATGGTCAGGATGGTCGCGAGATCCTCGACATTGTCCATCTGAAGGTCGAACAGCCGGCGCAGCACGCCCGCGCGCTCCTTGCCGGTCAGCGCCGCCCAGCTTTTCTGCGCCTCGTAAGCCGCATCGATGGCCTGCCGCGTTTCCGCCGCGCCCAGATCGGGCAGTGTCGCGATGACATCGCCGGTCGACGGATTGTTGACCTCGAAGGTCGCACCGCCGGCCGCCGCGTCGACCCATTTGCCGTTCACATATCCGGCCGCCGGAAGCAGGCTCGGATCCGAAAGTCTGGAAAGCAATATATCTGAAATGGCCATGATGGTCCCTCCGCCGCTGGGGTTCGATCGGCGCCCGGCCCGCGGGCTTTGAGCATCCACATAGACCGCCCGGCCGGGAAAGCCAACCGCTATCGCCGAAGACCTCACCTTGGCAGGCCCGAGCGGCCCATTCGACGCTCTGAAATCAGCCGGTCCGGCAGGGTGCGGTCGATCCGCGCACCACCAGTCGCGTCGGCATCTGGCAGATGTCGCGCGATTGCAGCCGGCCGTCGAGAATGTCCAGCAGCACGGTCATGGTCTTCTGCCCGATCTCGACGCTGGGCTGGCGGATGGTGGTCAGCGGCGGGCTGAAACTGTCGCTGACGAAAAGATCGTCGAAGCCGATCACCGAGATATCCTGCGGCACGCGCAGCCCCATATCGCGCAACTCACCGATCGCCCCGAACGCCATTTCGTCATTGGCCACGAACAGCGCCGTCGGCGGCTCGGGCGATGCGAAAATCGCGCGGCAGCATCGCCGTCCGCTCTGTATCGAATAATCCCCGACCGCCTCATGGGACGGCGGCGCGCTCAGGCCCGCCTCAGCCATCGCAGCGCGAAATCCGTCGAGCCGCAACTGGCCGAGCACCTCCGGCACGGGTCCCGCGATATGGCCGATGCGCCGGTGCCCCAGATCCAGCAAGTGCTGCACGGCGGCCTTCGACGCCGCGTGGTTGTCGATCTCGACAAGCGGCAGGCTGCAATTCTCGATGGCCTCCAGCGCCACGACGATCGGCGCCATCCCGGTTTCGCCGTCCAGCACCTGGTGATCGACCGGCAAATTGCCGGTCATCAGGATCATGCCGTCGGCCTGGCCGTCGCGCAGCATGTCGAAATATTCGATCTCGCGCGCCGAATCGTCCTCGGTATTGCCCATCAGCACCACATAGCCGGCGGCCCGGGCGATCGCCTCGGCCCCCTTGAAGATATCCAGATAGAAAGGATTGCTCATATTGCGCACGACCAGCAGCACCGCCATCGACTTCTGGATGCGCAGATTGCGGGCCCGCACATTGCGCCGGTAATTGAGCTTGCGCGCCGCCTCGTGCACCCGCTCGCGCGTTGCCTCCGTCACCCGCGCCGAACCGCCCAGCGCGCGCGACACCGTTGCCGTCGACACGCCGGCGACCCGGGCGATATCCTTGATCTTCGTGCGCTCAACCATCGTTGCGAGCGGGTGCATCCTCCCTGTGTCGGGGACGGCCGGTCTTCCGCAATTGCCCGTCATGTCCGGTCGGACCATCCACGGCCCCCGGACGTCGGCCGAACCCGATCATAATCGTATTTGTAATCGATTGCAAAACCCGGTTTTCCGGCGTTTTCGGTCAAGGCAGCCAGTCAGAGCGGAAACCGGTCAAACCCTGCGCATGAAGCGCAGGGCCGAGGTTTTGTGGTGCAAATACCTCTACCGGCATGACCGGTCTCCCTTCGTAGCCGGTGAAACGCGGCCGGTCACCCCTTTCGCAAGGCGGCGCGGCACATTTCCGCTGCGTTGCACAAAATTTAGGCAGTGCCTGAGAACTGCACCAGCTTTAATCAACTCGTCTGGAACACCCGATTCGTACAGGCATTTCGGCACGGCGGGAAACAAACCTTAAGAATCAATGAATTGCGTGATTGTCGCCAGTCCCTGCCGGTATTGGCACGATTCCTGCCCCTTCAGGGCCGGTGCAAATACTTCTTACGGAGACAATAGATGAAGATTTTGACGCAAACCATCCGGTCGGCCGGCCTGGCGACGCTGACCGCGGCCCTGCTGACCACGGCCGCCGCCAGGGCCGAAGACACGATCAAGGTGGGCATCCTGCATTCGCTGTCCGGCACGATGGCGATTTCTGAAACCACCCTCAAGGACGTCATGCTGATGCTGATCGAGGAGCAGAACAAGAAGGGCGGCCTGCTCGGCAAACAGCTCGAGGCGGTGGTTGTCGACCCGGCATCCGACTGGCCGCTCTTTGCCGAGAAGGCCCGTGAACTGCTCGACGTTCACGAGGTCGCCGCCGTCTTCGGCAACTGGACCTCCGTCAGCCGTAAATCCGTGCTGCCGGTCTTTGCCGAGCTTAACGGCATCCTGTTCTATCCGGTCCAGTATGAGGGCGAGGAAAGCCAGCGCAATGTCTTCTACACCGGCGCGGCGCCCAACCAGCAGGCCATCCCCGCGGTCGACTATCTGCTCGACAATGAAGAGGTCGAGCGCTGGGTCCTGGCCGGCACGGATTATGTCTATCCGCGCACGACCAACAAGATCCTCGAAGCCTATCTGAAGGCCAAGGGCGTCGCCGATGAAGACATCATGATCAACTATACGCCCTTCGGCCATTCCGACTGGCAGACCATCGTCTCCGACATCAAGAGCTTCGGCTCGGAAGGCAAGAAGACCGCCGTGGTCTCGACCATCAATGGCGATGCCAATGTTCCCTTCTACAAGGAACTGGGCAATCAGGGCATCTCCGCCGAGGACATTCCGGTCGTCGCGTTCTCGGTCGGCGAGGAGGAACTCGCCGGTCTCGACACCGCCCCGCTGGTCGGCCACCTCGCCGCCTGGAACTATTTCCAGTCGGTCGAATCGGATGAAAACGAAGCCTTCATCGAAACCTGGAAGGCCTTCACCGGCGACGAGGACCGCGTCACCAACGACCCGATGGAGGCCCACTATATCGGCTTCAACATGTGGGTGAAGGCGGTCGAGAAGGCCGGCACGACCGATGTCGACACGGTGATCGACGAAATCATCGGCGTCGCCGTGCCCAATCTTTCGGGCGGCTATTCGGCGATGATGCCCAACCACCACATCACCAAGCCGGTGCTGATCGGCGAGATCCAGGAAGACGGCCAGTTCGAGATCGTCGACCAGACCGACGGCCTTGTCGCGGGCGATGCCTGGTCCGACTACCTGCCGGATTCGGCCAAGCTGATTTCCGACTGGCGCAAGCCGCTGTCCTGCGGAAACTTCAATGTCGAAACCGCCACCTGCGGCGGCAAAGGCAGCTGATCCAGCAAACGGGACGGGCGTTCGGCGCCCGTCCCGCACGTCTCTTTGATCCACAGGTGAAAATGCCGAACCTTATCCGCTTCCTTTCCGTTCTGCTGCTAATGCTCGCCGCCGTCCCGGCAGCTCTGGCCCAGTCGGATCTCCAGGCCGCACTCGATGCGCTTTCGACCGGCAAGCTGAAACAGCGCGGCGCGCAGATCGAGGCGATCGCCGCCACCGGCGATGCCCGCGCCGTACCGGCGCTTCAGGCCCTGCGCCAGGGCGCGCTCTATTTTCGCAAGGCGGACAAGAAGGTCTTCATCACCGAAAAGGCCGGGAAAGACTACCGTCTGATCGACCCGATCACGGGCGAAACGGTGGAAACCGTCGGCAAGAAGGCCATTTCCAAGGTCAAGATCAACAACCGCCTGCGCCGGCTGATCGACGGCGTCGTTGGCTCCATGACGCTGCTCAGCGACGATCCGCAAAGCCGTATCGACGCCGCGGCGGCGATCTTCAAATCCGGCGATCCCGAAAGCCTCGGCGCGCTTGAAGCGGCCCTCGCCGCGGAACAGGACGATGCGGTGCGCGCCGCCATGGAACGGGCCCGCGCCGCCATCATCCTCAAATCCGATGCGCCCGAAAGCGAGCAACTGCAAGCCGTGCAGGTCCTGCGTGCCGATGGCGGCCGCGATGTCATTCCGCTGCTCACCGAGGTTGCGGCGGGGTCCGCCGGCGCCGTCACCCTGGCCGCCCGGGACGCGCTTGCCAAGGCACAGCAGACTGCAGCCCTCTGGGATACGGCCCAGACCGTCTGGTACGGCATCTCGCTCGGTTCCGTGCTGCTGCTGGCCGCCATTGGCCTTGCGGTCACCTTCGGCGTCATGGGCGTCATCAACATGGCCCATGGCGAGATGGTGATGCTCGGCGCCTATACCACATTCGTGGTGCAGGAAGTGATCCGCGCCCATGTTCCCGGCCTGTTCGACTATTCGCTGGCGATGGCCCTGCCGCTGGCCTTTCTGGTGTCGGGCGCCTGCGGCTTTGCCCTGGAACGCGGCGTGATCCGCTTCCTCTACGGGCGCCCGCTGGAAACGCTGCTCGCCACCTGGGGCGTTTCGCTGATCCTCCAGCAGGCCATACGCACCCTATTCGGCCCCACCAACCAGGAGGTCGGCAATCCCTCCTGGATGTCCGGGGCCTTCGAGCTTGGCGGGTTGACGCTCACGGCCAACAGGTTGTGGATCGTGGTGTTTGCCATGATCGTCTTCGCCGCCCTTTTTATCGTGCTCAAAAAAACCGGCTTCGGACTGCAGATGCGGGCCGTCACCCAGAACCGCAAAATGGCGTCCTCCATGGGCATCCGCACGCCCTGGGTCGACGCGCTCACCTTCGCCCTCGGCTCGGGCATTGCCGGCATCGCCGGCGTTGCCCTGTCGCAGATCGCCAATGTCTCGCCCAATCTCGGGCAAAACTACATCATCGACAGTTTCATGGTCGTGGTCTTCGGCGGCGTCGGCAATCTCTGGGGCACGCTGATCGGCGCGATGACGCTTGGCATCGCCAACAAGTTTCTCGAACCCTTCGCCGGCGCGGTGCTGGCCAAGATCCTGATCCTGGTTCTGATCATTCTGTTCATACAGAAACGCCCGAAGGGACTGTTCGCTCTCAAGGGACGGGCGGTTGAGGCATGATCACATCCTTTGTTTTCAGGGCTTTGGACCGCAAGGCCCGCTGGGTCATCGCCATCCTGCTGGCCGTTGCTCTCCTCGTTCCGCTGGCCAATCTCGGCCTGCCGGCCGACCATCCGCTGCATGTACCCAACTACACCGTCGGCCTTTTCGGCAAATACCTGACCTATGCGCTGCTGGCGCTGGCCCTCGATCTTGTCTGGGGCTATTGCGGCATCCTGTCACTCGGCCATGGCGCCTTCTTCGCCCTCGGCGGCTATGCGATGGGCATGTATCTGATGCGCCAGATCGGGTCGCGCGGCGTCTATGGCGACCCGGTCCTGCCGGATTTCATGGTGTTCCTCAACTGGCAGGAACTGCCCTGGTTCTGGTACGGCTTCGACAAGTTCTGGTTTGCCGCGATCATGATCCTTGCCGTTCCGGGCCTGCTGGCCTTCGTCTTCGGCTGGTTCGCCTTCCGCAGCCGCGTCACCGGCGTCTATCTGTCGATTATCACCCAGGCCATGACCTATGCGCTGCTGCTTGCCTTCTTCCGCAACGAGATGGGGTTCGGCGGCAATAACGGCCTGACCGATTTCAAGGACATCCTCGGCGCCAATATCCAGGCCGACACCACCCGGGCCGCTCTGTTCTCGGCCTCGGCCATTGCGCTTGCCGCGGCGTTCCTGATCTGCTCGGGCATCGTCCGCTCGAAACTCGGCATGGTTCTCGTCGCCGTGCGCGATGCGGAAAGCCGCACCCGGTTCTTCGGCTACCGGGTCGAGAACGTCAAACTCTTCGTCTTCGTCATCTCGGCGATGATGGCCGGTGTTGCCGGCGCGCTTTATGTGCCGCAGGTCGGCATCATCAATCCCGGCGAATTCGCCCCCGCCAATTCCATCGAGATCGTCATCTGGACCGCCGTTGGCGGCCGCGGCACGCTGGTCGGCCCGATCATCGGCGCGGTGCTGGTCAATGGCGGGAAATCGGTCTTTACAGCCGCCTTTCCCGAATTCTGGCTATTCGCCCTCGGCGCGCTCTTCGTCGCCGTGACGCTGTTCCTGCCGAAAGGCATTGTCGGAATGATATCTGATCTCGGCAAGCGGCTGCGCAGGCCGGCGCCGTCCTTCGGGGCGGCGGCAAGGCCGGAGGCGGCGGAATGACCGTGGCAGCGCAGGGCAGCCTGCTTTATCTCGATGCGGTCAGCGTCGCCTTTGACGGCTTCCAGGCCATCAACAGCCTGTCGATGGTGCTGGAGCCCGGTGAGATGCGGGCCATTATCGGTCCCAACGGTGCCGGCAAGACGACGATGATGGATATCGTCACCGGCAAGACCCGGCCCGACAGCGGCGATGTGATTTTCGACGGCGAGATCGATCTGACCAGACATGACGAAACCGCCATTGCGGCGCTCGGCATCGGCCGCAAGTTTCAAAAACCGACCGTCTTCGAAAGCCACACCGTCCGTCACAATCTGGAACTCGCGCTTGACAGGAAGCGAGGCGTCTTTTCGACCCTGTTCTACCGGCCCTCCGCGAAGGACGACGATCAGATTGCGGACATCCTGGAGACCATCCGCCTCGCGCACCGGCAGCACGAACTGGCCGCCAGTCTTTCGCATGGCCAGAAGCAATGGCTGGAAATCGGCATGCTGATCGCCCAGCAGCCGAAACTCCTGCTTGTCGACGAGCCTGTCGCCGGCATGACCGATGCCGAGACGGAAGAAACCGCCAGGCTATTGCGTGATATCGCCAGGAACCGGTCCGTCGTCGTCGTCGAACACGATATGGGCTTTGTCCGCGACCTTGACGTCAAGGTCACGGTCCTCGCCGAGGGATCGGTGCTGGCCGAAGGCTCGCTCGATCATGTCAGCGCCGATGAGGCGGTCATCGAAAACTATCTGGGACGCTGACCATGGCGACGCTTGAGATCGACGACATCCATCTCCACTACGGCGCCGCCGAGGCGCTGCGCGGCATCTCGCTGAGCGCCGAACCGGCGCGCATCACCTGTGTGCTCGGCCGCAACGGTGTCGGCAAGACATCCCTGCTGCGGGCTGTCACCGGCCAGCATCCGGTCTCCTCGGGAACCGTCGCCTTCGACGGCGCACCGCTGAAGACCCGCCCGGCCTATGCGCGTGCCGCGCTCGGCATCGCCACGGTGCCGCAGGGCCGCGAGATATTCCCGCTGCTGACGGTGCGCGAGAACCTTGAGACCGGCTTTGCCTGCCTGCCGCGCCGGGCCCGCCGGATCCCCATCGAGGTCTTCGAACTCTTTCCGGTGCTCGAGACCATGCTGTCGCGGCGCGGCGGCGACCTGTCGGGCGGTCAGCAGCAGCAGCTCGCCATCGGCCGGGCGCTGGTCACCAAACCGAAATTGCTGCTTCTGGATGAGCCGACGGAGGGCATCCAGCCCTCGATCATCAAGGATATCGGCCGGGCGCTGCGCTATCTGCGCGACACGGCCGGCCTCACCATCCTGCTGGTCGAGCAATATCTCGACTTCTGCCGCGAACTTGCCGATGATGTCTACATCATGGATCGCGGCGAGATCGTCCATCACGGTCCCGCCGCGGATCTCGACAAGGACGATGTCCGGCGCCATCTGATGGTCTGACGGACATGGAAGCACGAGCCATAGAATATCAGTCACCCATCGCCGGGATGCAGCGGACCCGTGGCAGTGCACGGCTCGCCATCCGCCATCTCGACGGCCGCACCCGGCTCGCACGGCTCTATCAGGAGGGCGCCGCCAAGATCCGCCTGCCGCGGACCCACAATGGCGGCGCGCTGGATGCGGTGATGATCAATACGGCGGGCGGCCTGACCGGCGGCGACCGCTTCGACTGGTCCGTCGATATCGGCCGCGACGCGAAGACAATCGTCACCACACAGGCCTGCGAAAAAATCTACCGCGCGCTGAACGGCAGCGCCGATATCGAAACACGCATCACGGTCGCGGCCGGCGCATCCCTCTCCTGGCTGCCGCAGGAAACAATCCTGTTTGACCGGTCGGCGCTGAACCGGCGGCTCGACATCGACCTGGCGCCCGATGCCGCGTTGCTGCTGGTCGAAGCCTTCATTTTCGGCCGTCAGGCCATGGGCGAGAGTGTCCGCAGCGCGCGGGTCGCCGACCGCTGGCGCATCCGCCGCGGCGGCCGCCTGCTGCATGCCGAGGATTTCAGAATGTCCGGCAACATGGGGACGCTGCTCGCCCGACCTGCGATCGCCGGCGGCAACATCGCCGTGGCGACGGTGCTCGTCGTCCATCCGGATGTCGCCGACTGGGTCGATCCGCTGCGCCGCGTTCTTTGCCCTCCGGATCGCGACAGCGCCCTGAACCCGAATGCCGGGGTCAGCGCCATCTGCTCGCCGGCCGGCGAGCGGCTGGTCATTCGCATGATGGCCGAAAGCGGCTTTGCCCTGCGCAGGGCGCTGGTTCCGGCCATTGACCTGTGCAATCGGCGCCTCACCGGCGCCGGCCTGCCGAAACTCTGGACTATCTGAGGGAGGAACCATGAATCTGACACCACGGGAAAAGGACAAGCTGCTGATTGCCATGGCCGCCGAAGTGGCGCGCAAGAGGCTGCAGCGCGGCGTCAAGCTCAACCACCCGGAAGCCACGGCCCTGATTTCGGATTTTGTCGTCGAGGGCGCCCGCGACGGCCGCAGCGTCGCCGATCTGATGGAGGCCGGTGCCCATGTGATCACCCGCGATGAGGTCATGGAGGGTATTGCCGAAATGATCCACGACATCCAGGTGGAAGCCACCTTCCCGGACGGCGTCAAGCTGGTCACGGTCCACGAACCCATACGCTGATATATAGGGAAATCAAACATGATCCCGGGCGAAATCATCTGTGCCGAGGGCGACATCGTCCTCAATGACGGCAGCGAAACCGTCACCCTTCTGGTCGCCAATCGCGGCGACCGGCCGATCCAGGTCGGCAGCCACTACCATTTCTTCGAAACCAACGCGGCGCTTGATTTCGACCGCGAAAAGACGCGCGGCATGCGCCTCGACATCGCCGCCGGCACCGCCGTGCGCTTCGAACCCGGCCAGCAGCGCGAGGTAACGCTGGTGCCCTATCGCGGCACCCGCCACGTCTACGGGTTCCAGAAGAAGATCATGGGGGCTGTGTAATGCCGGCGACCATTGCAAGACCCGCCTATGCCGACATGTTCGGCCCGACCACCGGAGACAAGGTGCGCCTTGCCGACACCGAACTCTTCATCGAGGTCGAGAAGGACCTCACCACCTATGGCGAGGAAATCAAGTTCGGCGGCGGCAAGGTCATCCGCGACGGCATGGGACAGTCCCAGGCGACCCATGCGGAAGGCGCCGTCGACACGGTCATCACCAACGCGCTGATCGTCGATCATACGGGCATCTACAAGGCCGATATCGGCCTGCGCGACGGCCTCATCCAGGGCATCGGCAAGGCTGGCAACCCGGATACGCAGCCCGGCGTCGACATCATTGTCGGTCCCGGCACCGAGGCGATCGCCGGCGAAGGGAAAATTCTCACGGCGGGCGGTTTCGACGCCCATATCCATTTCATCTGCCCGCAGCAGATCGAGGAGGCTCTGAACTCAGGCGTCACCACCATGCTCGGCGGCGGCACCGGCCCGGCCCACGGCACGCTGGCCACCACCTGCACGCCCGGGCCCTTTCACATCGGCCGGATGATCCAGGCCGCCGACGCCTTCCCGATGAATCTCGGCTTTGCCGGCAAGGGCAATGCCTCCAAGCCCGGGGCGCTGGAGGAAATGATCCGCGCCGGGGCCTGCGCCCTGAAACTGCACGAGGACTGGGGCACCACGCCGGCCGCCATCGACACCTGCCTGTCGGTCGCCGATGTTCACGACGTCCAGGTGATGATCCACACCGATACGCTCAATGAAAGCGGCTTTGTCGAGGACACGATCGCCGCCATCGACGGCCGCACCATCCACGCCTTCCACACCGAGGGTGCCGGCGGCGGTCACGCCCCCAACATCATCAAGGTCTGCGCGCTGGAAAACGTCATCCCGTCCTCCACCAATCCGACCCTGCCCTATACCGCCAACACGGCGGCCGAGCATCTCGACATGCTGATGGTCTGCCACCATCTCGACAGCAATATTCCCGAAGACGTCGCCTTCGCCGAAAGCCGCATCCGCAGCGAAACCATCGCGGCGGAGGACATCCTGCACGATCTCGGCGCCTTCTCCATCGTCGCCTCCGACAGCCAGGCCATGGGCCGTGTCGGCGAGGTGCTGATCCGCACTTGGCAGACCGCCGACAAGATGAAGCGCCAGCGCGGCCGGCTTGCCGAGGAGACCGGCGACAACGACAATTTTCGCGTCAAGCGCTACATCGCCAAATACACCATCAACCCGGCCATCGCCCACGGCCTGTCGACCCATATCGGCTCCATTGCCGTCGGCAAGCGCGCCGATCTGGTGCTGTGGAAGCCGGCCTTTTTCGGCGTCAAGCCGGAGCTGATCATGATCGGCGGCACCATTGCGGCGGCCCCGATGGGCGATCCCAACGCCTCGATCCCGACGCCCCAGCCGGTCCATTACCGCCACATGTTCGGCGCCTATGGCAAGGCACGCACCAATTCATCGGTGACCTTCGTCTCGCAGGCCGCAGCATCGTCCGGTCTCGCCCGCGATCTCGGCGTCGACAAGGCGCTGGTCGCGGTGGAGAATACGCGGGGCGGCGTCACCAAATCATCGATGATCCACAACACGGCAACACCTGAGATCGACGTCGACCCGGAGACGTACGAGGTTCATGCCGACGGGGTCCTGCTGACCTGCGATCCCGTCGACGTGGTGCCGATGGCGCAAAGGTATTTTCTGTTTTGACCCGCCCGACCGCGACAACCGTCACCCGGCCCGCCCACGGTCCCGCGGACACCATCACGCTGGATGAGACGGCCCGCAACCGCCGCCGCATGGCGATGACATCGGACCATGGCATCGGCTTCCTGCTGGATCTGCCGGAAGCCCGGCTGCTGCGCCATGGCGACGGCCTGCTGCTCGATGACGGCCGCATCATCGAGGTACGCGCCCGTCCCGAGCCGCTCTACCGGGTCGCCGGCGCAGACCCGTTACATCTGCTGCAACTCGCCTGGCATCTCGGCAACCGCCACTGCCCGTCGCAAATTGCCGAAGACCACATCCTGATCCGCCGCGACCCGGTGCTGAAAACCATGCTGGAGGGGCTCGGCGCCACCGTCAGCGACACCGAAGCCCCCTTCGATCCCGAAGGCGGCGCCTATGACACGCGCCACGATCACGGTCATGACCATGGGTAACGCACCCTCTACCCGGTCCCTGCTGCGGCTGATGGCCTGGATGTCTCCGGCCTTCCCCGTCGGCGCCTTCGCCTACAGCCACGGGCTGGAGCGCGCCGTGCATGACGGGCTGGTCCGAGACAGACATGCGTTGGTCGACTGGCTGAGTGATCTCCTGACGGTCGGCTCTGCCTGGAACGACGCTATCCTGTTCGCTGAAAGCTGGCGGCAATGCCATGACAGCGCGGCGCTGCGCGACCTCGCCGATCTCGGCGAGGCGATGGCCGGTTCTGCGGAGCGCCATCTGGAAACCGTCAAACAGGGCACGGCCTTCCTGGCGGCGGCCCGCGCCTGGCCCGACCCGGTCCTGGAGTCCCTGCCCGGTGATTGCCCGTTTCCGGTCGCCGCCGGCGCCGTCTCCGGCGCCCACGATGTTCCGCTCGTTTCGGCCCTCTCGGCCTGGCTGCATGCCTTCGCCGCCAATCAGGTGCAGGCCGGCCTGCGGCTGATGCCCATCGGCCAGCAGGACGGCATCGAAATCATTGCCGCGCTTGAGCGGACCGTTGGCGCGACGGCGCAGCGCGCCGCAATGACATCGCTGGACGATCTCGGCAGCGCCACCATCATGTCCGAAATCGCCGCACTCAACCACGAAACGCAATACTCCAGGCTCTTTCGCTCATGACCCGTTCACCCAACGGCCCCTTGCGCGTCGGCATTGGCGGCCCGGTCGGCTCCGGCAAGACCACGCTGACCGAAAAACTCTGCAAGGCGATGCGCGACACCTATTCGGTCGCCGTCGTCACCAACGATATCTACACAAGGGAAGACGCCGAGGCGCTGGTCCGCCTGCAGGCCCTGTCCTCCGACCGCATTCTCGGCATCGAGACCGGCGGCTGCCCCCACACCGCCATTCGCGAGGACGCCTCCATCAATCTCGCCGCCATCGACCGGCTCTGCGAACGCCACGCGGACCTCGACATCGTCTTCATCGAATCGGGCGGCGACAACCTCGCCGCCACCTTCTCCCCCGAACTCGCCGACATCACCCTCTACGTCATCTCCGTCTGCCAGGGCGAAGAAATCCCCCGCAAGGGCGGCCCGGCGATCACCCGCTCTGACCTCCTGATCATCAACAAGACCGACCTCGCCCCCCATGTCGGCGCCGACCTCAAAGTGATGGAACGCGACGCCGCGACGATGCGACCGGGACGGCAGAGCCTGTTCACGGATATGCGCCGTGGTGAGGGAGTCGAGGAGGTTGTGGGGTTTCTGGAGGAAATTGGAGGGCTGGCATGACGGAAAACAGGCCTTTTGACGCTGAACAAAAAACGGTGCTTCAGGATACCGGATGCCTCTCGGCGTTACTCGGACCGACACCGAAACACTTGCCGTAAATTCAATCTGAGTGGTCCTGTTTCCACAGACTGAATCAGGACAAAATGATCAAGAAGCAACCCCGTGTTCAAACGGTCGACCAGCGGGTCCCGGTTGATCGTCATATGGGGCCGATAACCCTCACCGCACCATTGCGGCGCATCCAGCACCGCTCCCGCCGACGTCACGATCCGCCGAAGGTCTTCATGGAGCGACAGGACCTCGGCCTTCGGATGAACCAGGCGAACCGGAATATCCTGCTGTTCACCGAAGAGTGCAGTATCTCCCAACCGTATTTCCACGGGAGTCCGCAAGGCCGATACGATGTTCAACCTGTCCACCAATGCCGGAACAGCCCGCTCATCCAGCCTGAACCAAGGCAGCAATGTGACGTGCGGCGGTAAAATCTGAATGGCTCCGGTACCGGTCGGGTCCAGCAACCATGCGATGATCAATCTCGGCACCTGAGAGCCCCTTCGGGAATTAAGAGGTGTCACAGGCAATTTCGTCTTCCAGCAAACCTCTCCTATAGTTGGCCTGTCGATTCTCAACAGGCCATTTCGGAATTAACGCTTGAGCGAAACGGAGACAGCCATGAAAGGTTTTATCAGTACATTGGTATTTTGCGGCACCCTGTCTCTATTGGCAGGCCCGGCGGTGGCCAAGGCAATAGTGGGTTTGCACTGCGAAGAAGGGACATGCAAGTACACCCAAGAGCTGGGGCCGGATCAGACCAAAGAATTTGAAGGACATTGTGCCGGAGAAGAATCGTCCGAGTTCAAGATGATCTGTCATGCCGTGAAGGGTACGACATGCACGGTAGCCGGTGTGTCGCCCCTTGCTCAATATTGGACCTGCACCTGCACGAACTGGGACCCGACGCAAAGAAAAAACGTGACGATTGATGTTGAATGCAAAGATTGATCTTGTTTGCTCCAGCAAAAAGTGCATGCGGAACCGAACATCAATATCGGCTTTAATTGCCGACGAGTATCGTCACCCGTGAACTATCCGCAAGCTTTTGATTAGATTGATGGAAATTACGGTGACAGTTTACTTAATCCCCAATTGTGTAACGTGAGGAAAGGGTGCACCAATATGGCTATTCTGTTTTCAATCACGTGGGACTCGGTAAAGCTTGTCGTCCAATAAAAGGGGATTTAGTAAACCATCATCGTAATCGGGCATTGAGCGGCTGATGAAATACGCTGCCATGGCCGGGGTTCCGATGGGTGACACGAACCAAATTGCGGTCAAAACTTCATCATCCGCTGGCGAATAATGGGAGGGAACTCCAGCGCGTTAGACCGGGCTGGGTGTCATCTATTGGCTCTCAGTGTTGATCCCGCGAGCGTCGCAAATCGGATGGTCTGGCAGGATTCCCGGATCCGCTCCGTCCCGCTCAGTTGCCGTTCGCCACCAGAGTCAGACCCACCCGTCTACAAAAACGGGTTCGCATTAGCTGACGGCAACCCCGAGCCTGATCCGATCGCGCTGGCCGCGCAACTGGACGCTTGTTTGTAGACCATCATTAGTGCCAGATTGTCTCCATAAAGGCAGGAGGACATCTCTGTGTTTCACGGCAAGGTACTGGTCGCCCAGGGGGGTGGTCCGACAGCGGTCATCAACCAGTCCATGGTTGGGGCTGTCCTGGAATCACGCAAGTTCCGCGCCGTTGAGTTGATCTATGGCGCCGTGCACGGTGTGCGTGGGATCGTTGAAGAAGATTTTTGCGATCTGACCCAGGAGACCACCCACAATCTGGAGATGGTGGCCAATACTCCGTCTTCGGCGCTTGGCTCGACACGCGACAAACCGGATCTGAAGTACTGCCAGGAAATCTTCAAGGTCCTGCGCGCGCATAAAATCGGATATTTCTTTTATACCGGCGGCAATGATTCCTCGGACACTGTTCGCATTGTCAACGACGAGGCGCGCAAAGCCGATTACGATCTGCGCTGCATCCACATTCCCAAAACCATTGACAATGACCTGGTCGAGAACGACCACACGCCGGGCTTCCCCTCGGCTGCTCGATATGTCGCTCAGGCGTTTATGGGTATCAATCTCGACAATGCGGCATTACCAGGCATCTATGTTGGTGTTGTCATGGGGCGCCATGCGGGCTTTCTCACCGCTGCCTCGGCCTTGGGCAAGAAATTCTCCGATGATGGTCCACATCTCATCTACATGCCCGAGCGCACCTTCGAGATCGATCATTTTCTCAGGGACGTGAAGCAAATCTATGATCGTTACGGGCGCTGCGTGGTTGCTGTCAGTGAAGGCATCCATGACAGCTCGGGCGAACCGATCATCGCCAAACTGGCCAAGGAGATCGAACATGACGCGCATGGCAATGTGCAATTGTCCGGCACCGGCGCCTTGGCTGATTTGTTGACGCAGAAGATCAAGGATGAGCTGCAAATAGCGCGGGTCCGGGGTGATACGCTCGGCTACATCCAACGCAGTTTTGTCGGATGTGTTTCCGATGTCGACCAACATGAAGCCCGCGAGGTCGGCGAGAAAGCTGTCCAGTATGGGATGTTCGGCGATCGCGACGGATCGGTGACGATCAAACGCACCGGCCACTATTCGGTCGACTACGAACTGGTCCCTCTGGAACGGGTTGCCGGAAAAACCCGTACCATGCCTGACGAATTCATCGCGGCTTCCGGTCACGACGTGACCGATGCGTTTCGGCTGTATCTTCGCCCCCTGTTGGGCAGCGGCATGCCAGACGCCCATCGCCTTCGGCCGAACAAGGTGCCCAAGATCCTGGCGGTTTGATCCGGGCAGCTTTGGTCGAGCTTTGCGGGGATCCTGTCAGAGGAAATGGTTCTTGAGCCGGGTCCTGCTGCGGCCCCAATCAACTATTCAGGTTAACAATCAGATTGCTGATGGCGCCTGTGCCGTAATACGGGCTTCAAATCCGGGTGATGGAGAGGATGCCATTAGAGCGAGTTGTTAATAGATTGGCTCATTTGACCGAGGCGCTTTTGGTCGCTGGCTAGGCGGGCTGCCCGCCGTGGTGCTGTCCCACCACAAGGGCAGGCCAACGACGTCCAGGGGCCAAAAGCGCCCGGCCCGAAGGGTGGCGGCAAATCGGCCCATCGGCTGCGTTGCGCCGCTTGCCCGATGCACCACATCGCGCTGCGCGACGCGCCTTGCCGAGTGAACCGA
>JANQMU010000160.1 GCA_028279875.1 Rhizobiaceae bacterium | reverse complement strand
GCGCGGCGACCTCATCGGCGTCGAAATCGCTGTCCCTGGCTGAAGCCAGTTTCGGGGTCTGTGTCCGTTCCGGATTGTTCTTGCGTTCCGGCGTCTTGGCGGTCTGCGCCCGCGGCGGTCTCGGCCGGAATGAGGGCGTCGGCACATTGTTCGTCAGCGTTTCGAATTCCGGTGTCACGGTTTCGGCCGCTTCAATCGCTTCGGCAACCGGATCGGGAACGACAGCCTGTTGCGGTTCCGGCAGGGCGGCAACTTCGGTGGCCGGGACCGGTTCGGGCTTCGGCGCCGGTTGCGGTTCGACCTCCGGCTGAACGGTCGGCACCGGGACCACCTGTTTGGCCTGCTCCGGCTCCTGCGCGGCTTCAACCGTCTTCGTGTCCGGATTCTCGGACCGGGTCGATTTCAGATCGACATCGTTGTCACCGGTATTTTGGGCATTTTCGACCGGATCCTGACGTTCCGTCGGCGTCGGGGCCGCCCGCTCCGCAGCCGGTGCCTCGCGCTCGCCCTCCTGGATCTGGGTAATCGACGCAACCGGGATGATATCGACAGGCAGCGCCTCGATATCAGCGACCTCAAAGGATTTCGGCGGCGACAGCCAGAAAAGGCCCCAGCCGAGGAGCACGGTGTGGCAGAGCGCCGATATGATGAGGCCGATTTTCATCGTCGCAGATCAACCATCCTGCTCCTGGAGGGTGACCAGACCGAGATTCCTGTAGCCGGCAGACGATATGCGGGCCATCACCTTCATGACGGTCCCGTAATCGGCATTGCGATCACCACGCACATAGATCCGCTCCTCGTAGCCGGTGGTGGCGATCGCTTCAAGTTTGGGAACGATCTCGTTGAGCGGGATTTCCGTTTCCTGAAGAAAGATCAAACCGCTCTCATTGACCGAAACCGTGATCGGCTGCGTCTCGGAATTGAGCGCCTTGGCTTCCGTCTCGGGAAGGTCGATCGGCACGCCGACGGTCAATAGCGGCGCCGCCACCATGAAGATGATCAGAAGAACCAGCATGACGTCGACAAACGGCGTCACATTGATCTCGCTCATCGGTTTGATCTTCCGGCCGCGCCTGTGTCCGCTTCCCCGTCTCCGGCCGCCGCCGGAGGGCGCATCCGTTCCCATGGCCATGTCAGCGGCTCCTATTCCGCCGCCTGGCGGGTTTGCAGTTTCTCATCGATCTGACGCGACAGAATGCCGGAGAACTCGTCGGCAAACCCCTCCATGCGGGCGGTCAGCTTGCCGGCATCGGCGGAAAACTTGTTGTAGGCAATCACCGCCGGTATGGCGGCCAGAAGCCCCATGGCCGTTGCCAGCAGCGCTTCGGCAATGCCCGGCGCGACCACTGCCAGATTGGTCGATTTCGAACCGGCGATGGCCTGAAAGGATGTCATGATGCCGACCACGGTGCCGAACAGCCCGATAAAGGGCGCCGCCGAACCGATGGAGGCCAGCGATCCGAGACGCGCCTCCAGGCGTTCCGATTCCCGCGCCAGCGTCACATCCATCGACTTGTCGATCCGCATTTGCAGCCCCATCGGCGAGCGCGCACCGCGTTCGAACGACTTCTTCCACTCGCGCATGGCCGAAACGAAGATCGAACTCATCCCGGTCGTCTTGCGGCCGGACAGCATCTGATAGAGTTCCTCGAGCGATTGCCCGGACCAGAACACCTGCTCGAACCGGTCGAACTGGCGCCGGGCCCGCATGAAGTTGATGCTCTTGTCGACAATGATCGCCCATGTCCAGATGGACGCACCGATGAGCCCGACCATCACCATTTTGACGACAAAACCCGCCTGCGAGAACAACGCCCAGAGCGTTACGTCGCCTGTGGCCGCCAAACCTACCTGTTCCATTCGCTCTTACCTTCGAATCCGAACGCCCGGCCACGTGATGGACCGGGTCCCTTGCCGCGGATGCGTTTGACGCACAGACAGGCTCGATGCGTATGTTCAGTCCGCTCACCCGTCCGCTTTGTCGCGGCAAATCTTGGTCAAAGGAAGGCGCATGAAAACCCGCCATCCCCGACACCGCCCATTAAGGCATGATTATGGTTAATGACTGGTTAGGATTACCGCCATCACAGCCCGCAAATCAAGTGTTTCAGGGGCGTATTACACCCATCTGCAACCCTCGCGGGCTCAGGATCGGCGCACTTGGCGGCAATGGGCAGGCCGGCGGGCGCCGATCACAAAAACAGAACTTTTCGTTACGACAAACCTTCCAGCCCGAAACGCATGCCGATATCGGCGGGAAGCCGCCGCGGCCGGCCCAGCGCATTGACGACGGCGATGGTCACGCGGGCCTGGATCAGCAGCGCCGCATCGCGCTCGATGGTTTGATCGAGCACCAGCTTGGCGCCGCTGACGCGGTGCGGCACCGTGCCGATCTCGACCACGTCGTCCATCCTCGCCGGCGCCTTGAAATCGATGTCCATATGGCGCACGACAAAGGCCAGCCCCTCATCATGGCCGCCAAGCGCCAGGCCGCCCTGCTGGACACCCAGGCAGCGCAGATAATCGGTCCGTCCGCGTTCCAGGAAATGCAGATAGCGCGCGTGATAGACCACGCCGGAAAAGTCGGTATCCTCGTAATAGATCCGTTGCCTCAGCCGGTGCCCGTTACCGGCCAGCGTTCCCGAAAGCCCGTCAGACAAACGATCCTCCATCAACAATAATAAGCGCCCGGACTGTTGACGGAACACAATTCTCTTGCAAGAGCAAGGCCGTGGACGCTCGGGCCGTGCCTGCCGGTCCGATCATCATATTGCTGTCGCGATTGCCGGCCAATATGAAGGCAACATGCACCGGAGGGAATTTCCATGAAGATTGCTGTTCTCGGCGGCGACGGTTTCGTCGGCTGGCCCACTTCGCTTCATCTGTCCGAACAGGGTCATGACGTTCATATCATTGACAATCTGAGCCGCCGCTGGATCGACACGGAACTCGGTGTTCAGTCGCTAACGCCGATGGATTCCATTCAGGAGCGCACCCGCATCTGGCATCACGAGACCGGCCGCCGCATCCACTTCCACCTGATCGACGTCGCCCGCGATTACGATGTGTTCAAAGCCTGGCTGTCGGAGCACCGGCCGGACGCCATCATTCATTTCGCCGAGCAGCGCGCCGCCCCCTATTCGATGAAATCCGACCGGCACAAGAACTACACGGTCAACAACAATGTCAACGCCACGCACAACCTTCTCAACGCCATGGTGGACACCGGCGTCGATGCCCATCTCGTGCATCTCGGCACCATGGGCGTTTACGGCTATTCCACCGTCGGCGCCGCCATTCCCGAGGGCTATCTGCCGGTCGGCATCGAGACGATGAGCGGCGATACCGTCACGCAGGACATCCTCTACCCGGCCAATCCCGGCTCGATCTACCACATGACGAAATGCCTCGATCAGCTGCTGTTCCAGTTCTACGCCAAGAATGACGGCGTGCGCATCACCGATCTGCATCAGGGCATCGTCTGGGGCACCCACACGGAACAGACCCGCCGCCATGAACAACTGATCAACCGGTTCGACTATGATGGCGACTATGGAACGGTGCTCAACCGGTTTCTCATCCAGGCAGCCATCGGCTATCCGCTGACCGTTCACGGTACCGGCGGCCAGACCCGCGCCTTCATC
Source organism: Rhizobiaceae bacterium (assembly GCA_028279875.1). GTDB lineage: Bacteria > Pseudomonadota > Alphaproteobacteria > Rhizobiales > Rhizobiaceae > Hoeflea_A. Next base: position 13,449 of record JANQMU010000160.1, on the reverse strand, counting down.
CACATTCAGGATTCGGTGCGCTGCATCGAACTGGCCCTGGCCAACGCACCGGCAAGCGGCGACAAGGTCAAGATTTTCAATCAGATGACCGAGACCCACCGGGTCCGGGACCTGGCGGAGCTCGTTGCCGGAATGACCGACGGTAAAGTCGCCTATCTGCCCAATCCGCGCAAGGAAGCGGCCGAAAACGACCTGGTCGTCAGGAACAATCAGTTCCTTGAACTCGGCCTCGACCCGATCACGCTGGAAAAAGGACTCTTAAGCGAAGTCGTCGAGGTGGCAAGGAAATACGCCTACCGCGTCGACCGCAGCCGCATTCCGGCGGTCTCGGCCTGGACCAGGGACATCGCGCCGACGCTCAATACCGATCCGGAAGGCAAGAACCTGAAGACAGTCTCGTAGGAAACGGTGCCGGTCGGGTCCGACAGCAACGGCCTGAAGACGGCGGATCAGCCCGGCGCCGACAGGGCCTATGTGACGCTGGTGACCAATCGCGACTATGTGCGCGGTGCCCTCGCCCTGATCCGATCGATCACCCTGACGCAAAGCACGGCGGATATCGTCGTGATGCACACCGCGGCCGTGTCCGACACGGAACTCGCGCCGCTCCGGGCACTCGGCGCACGCCTGGTGCAGGCCGAATTGCTGCCGGCATCGGACGAGTTCAACGCCCGCCACGCCCGCGCGCGGCTTCATGGCGAAGCGCCTTTTACCAAGGGCCGCAAGCCCGCATTCCACACGCCGCTCGACAATTTCGTCAAGCTGCGCCTGTGGCAGTTGGAGGCCTATCAGCGGGTCGTCTTCATCGATGCGGATGCCCTGGTCCTGCGCAATGTGGATCGGCTTTTCGACTACCCCGAATTCTCCGCCGCACCCAATGTCTATGAATCGCTCGCCGACTTTCATCGCCTGAACTCAGGCGTGTTCGTCGCCAGACCGTCGGCGACGACCTTTGACGACATGGTCCGCACGCTCGACCGGCCCGAAGCCTTCTGGCGACGCACGGACCAGACCTTCCTGCAAAGCTATTTCCCGGACTGGCACGGTCTGCCGGTGTTCTGCAACATGCTGCAATATGTCTGGTTCAACATGCCCGAACTCTGGGACTGGCCGTCCATCGGCATCCTGCATTATCAGTATGAGAAACCCTGGGAAGCGAACCACCCGCGCGCCGAGCAACTGGCGCCGCTGATGCATCTGTGGCACGCCTATTACAGCGGCGAGGACATCCCGCATCCGGCCGATCTGCAAAACCCGGTCCTGCCGAAATGAAAACGGTGCTCGTCACCGGCGGCACCGGCCTTGTCGGCCGCTTCATCACCGACGAGCTGCACGCCCGGGGATGGCAGGTCACCATCGCCGGCCGCAACGCACCGCCGTCCGGCCTGTTTCCGGCGGATATCGGATTTTGCCCCCTCGATCTGCACCCGTCGACGGATTACCGCGCCGCGACACGCGGTTTCGACGCCCTTGTCCATGCCGGTTTTTCGCACCGGGCCGGTCGCTACCGCGGCGGCGAAGGCGAGGACGTCAGAGGCTTTTGGGATCGCAATTTCCTGTCCTCGCTGCAACTGTTCGAGGCGGCGAAGGAGACCGGCATCGAGCGGGCGGTCTTCCTGTCCAGCAGGGCCGTTTACGGCCGCCAGCCGCCGGGTGCACCCCTGACGGAGGAGACCCGGTGCCACCCGGACACCCATTACGGCCTGATCAAGCTGGCCTGCGAACAGCACCTTGAAGGTATTGCGCGGCAGACCGGCCTGTGCGGCTCCAGCCTGCGGGTGACCGGGGTTTACGGCCTGTCCGGCGCGACCAACAAATGGAAGGGCCTGATCGAAGACTATCTGGCCGGACGGCCGGTCACGCCCCGCGTTGCCACGGAGGTGCATGGCCGGGACGTCGCAGCGGCGGTCAGGACGATGCTCGAGGCGCCGCCGGATGCGGTTTCGGGCGCCGTGTTCAATGTCAGCGATCTGACAATCGACCGGCGCGATATCCTGTCACCCGTCCGCGATCGTTTCGGCTGCGAACATCCGCTACCAGCCCGCGGCGATCCGGCGACACTCAACGTCATGGACACATCCAGGCTCAGCGGAATCGGCTGGCGGGCCGGCGGCCGGCCGCTCTTTGACCGATCGATGGCCGACATTCTCACCGATCAGTCGCTGTCCTCCTGAAACAGGCTGATCTGCTGCTGTTCCAGGTCCTTGGGCACGTCGAGACCCAGATGCCGCCAGGCATTGGCGGTCAGCAGCCGTCCGCGCGGCGTGCGCTGTATCAAGCCCTGCTGAATGAGATAGGGCTCAATGATATCCTCGATGGCGTCGCGCGGTTCGGAGAGCCCGGCAGCGATCGTCTCGACGCCGACCGGCCCGCCACCGAAATTATGGGCAATCATCGTCAGATAACGCGAATCGAGCTGGTCGAGGCCGCGCCTGTCGACCGACAGGCGGGTCAGCGCCTCGTCGGCAATCGCCCGGTCGACCGTATCGGCCTTGGCTACCTCGGCAAAGTCGCGCACCCGCCGCAGCAGCCGGCCGGCAATGCGCGGCGTACCGCGTGCCCGCTGCGCGATCTCCAGCGCGCCGTCATCCTTCATGCCGAGCCCCATCAGCCGGGCGCCGCGCCGGACGATCTTCTCCAGTTCCTCGACCGTATAGAAATTCAACCGCACGGGAATACCGAACCGGTCCCGCAGTGGCGTCGTCAGCAGGCCGAGTCTGGTCGTCGCGGCAACGAGCGTGAATTTCGCCAGATCGATCTTGACCGAGCGCGCCGCCGGTCCCTCGCCGATGATCAGATCGAGCTGATAGTCCTCCATCGCCGGATAGAGGATTTCCTCGACGGCGGGATTGAGCCGATGGATCTCGTCGATGAACAGGACATCGCGGTCTTCCAGATTGGTCAGCAGCGCCGCCAGATCACCCGCCTTGGCAATCACCGGGCCGGAGGTCGAGCGGAAATTGACGCCGAGCTCCTTGGCCATGATCTGCGCCAGCGTCGTCTTGCCGAGCCCGGGCGGCCCGACAAACAGCACATGGTCCAGTGCTTCGCCGCGCGCCTTCGCCGCCTCGATGAATACTTTGAGATTGGCCCGGGCATCGGCCTGGCCGGTAAATTCATCGAGGCTTTGTGGCCGCAGCGATGCTTCCGTCTCGTCACCGGCCATCTGCGGCGACACGATGCGCTGCTCGTCATTCATGCGCCAAATCCATAAACAATGCTGTCGACGGTCACTGCGACAGTTCCTTCAGGCCGAGCCGTATCAATGTCGCCGAATTTGCCGATTCACCGGCATCCTTGAGCGCCAGCGCAACCGCATTGGCGGCCTGGTCGCGAGAATAGCCGAGATTCGACAGGGCCGACACCGCATCGCTCACCGGTCCCGGCGCAACGCCTTCGCCGAGTTCCTGCTTGAGGCCGATAGCACCGCCCGCCTCGCCGGCAAAGGCCGGCGCCTTGGTCTTCAGTTCCGTGACGATGCGCTGCGCCACCTTCGGTCCGATTCCCGGCGCTCGTGCGATCATCGCCTTGTCCTGCAGCGCGATCGCATTGGCAAGATCCGCGGCCGTGAGTGTGGAAAGCACGGCCAGCGCGACCTTCGCGCCGACTCCCTGGACGCTTTGCAGCAGCCGGAACCATTCCCGTTCAAGCGCCGACTCAAAACCGTAAAGCTTCAACTGGTCCTCGCGCACAAAGGTCTCGATATGCAGCACCGCCGCCTCGCCCGCACGGCCCAGCCCGGCCATCGTGCGCGACGAACAATGGGCCACATAGCACACGCCATGCACATCGATCAGCACATGGTCGTCGCCGATTTCGTCGATAACACCTTTCAGTTTTCCGATCATGGGCGCTCTTTCCGGTGCACTAAGTCTGCGCGGCGATGGCCAGCCGGCCAACGGCGCTTTGCCGATGATGGGCGTGACAGATCGCCACCGCCAGCGCGTCGGCCGCATCGTCGCTGTCGAAGGACGCCTTGGGCATCAGCACCCTGACCATCATATGGATCTGTTTCTTGTCGCCATGGCCGACCCCGATCACCGATTTCTTGACCGCATTGGGCGCGTATTCCGCCACCGGCAAACCGGCAAGGGCCGGCACCAGCATGGCGACACCGCGCGCCTGGCCGAGCTTCAGCGTCGCCGTCGCATCCTTGTTGACGAATGTCGCCTCCACCGCCGCCTCGTGCGGCCGGTAGCCGTGCAGCACATCCGAAAGACCGTCATGCAACTGGCAGAGCCGCGATGCCAGATCGGCTTTTCCGTCGGAGCGAACCGTTCCGGACGCCAGGAAGCGCAGGGAATTGCCGATCGTCTCGACCATGCCCCAGCCGGTGCGCCGCAGGCCCGGATCGATCCCGATTATCCGTGTGATGTCCGCCGCGACCATTGTGTGTCATCACTCCCCGAAGACCATGACTCTATGGCACACAAATGCGAACAAAACAAAAACATTTCTTTAAGAACGCACAAAAATCGGACCCGTTGTCCGGGCTCAACTCTGCCCTCGGCAACGCGTGCAACGACGGAATGCGTTATGCGTCGGCGAGTTTCGCCATCACCTCTTCGGGGATTTCGAAGTTGGCGTAGACGTTCTGGACATCGTCCTCATCTTCCAGCGCGTCGATGAGCTTGAGCAGCGTGGCGGCCTTCTGCTCGTCCACATCGGTGCTGGTCTGCGGCCTCCAGATCGGCTTGACCGATTCGGCCTCGCCGAGCGACGCCTCCAGCGCCCGCGAGACCTCGCCGATCGATTCGAATGCGCAAGTGATGATGTGGCCGTCCTCGCCCGACTGAACATCATCGGCACCGGCTTCGATGGCCGCTTCCATCACCGTGTCCTCGTCGCCGGCCTCCGGCTTGTAAGTGATTTCGCCGACCCGGTCGAACATGAACCCGACGGATCCGGTCTCGCCCAGCGTGCCGCCATTCTTGGTAAAACATGACCGGACATTGGAGGCCGACCGGTTGCGGTTGTCCGTCAGGGCCTCGACAATGATGGCAACACCGCCGGGCCCGTAGCCCTCGTAGCGGATTTCCTCGAAATCATCGACATCACCGCCGGCGCCCTTGTTGATGGCGCGCTGGATATTGTCCTTCGGCATGGACTGGCCGCGGGCGTTCTGAACCGCCAGCCGCAGACGCGGATTGCCCTCGATGTCGCCGCCGCCCATCTTCGCGGCCACGGTGATTTCCTTGGACAGTTTGGAAAAGAGCCTGGAGCGCGCTGCATCCTGGCGGCCCTTGCGGTGCATGATGTTCTTGAATTTCGAATGGCCGGCCATGGCGTTCGGTTCACCTGCTCGATACGTATGATGGCGGCGTTATAGAAAACTCCGCTTCCATCGTCCAGACGAACCGGACGACCATGCCCGGCACTGCGGCCGCATCAGAGCAGATTTACCGAACACTGAATCTGGAGGGTTCTGTGAGGTCGCCTGCCGCAGCGAAAGAAGGTTGTTGTGGCGCGACCTCATTGAAGGCAGTAACGGCCACCATGCGCTAATTGGCTTGCTTCGCTTGAATTCTGGCGACTTTTAAGAGCGACGTTGCGTCAGCATCCAGATAGGCGAACGGTCATCGGATGCTTTTTCAAAGTATAGTTCTCGCAGAAACACCTCCCGTTTCCGTCTCTAATTGCACAATAGCTATAGACGCCCGGATTACCGCCCACAAATTCACATTTCAGTTGTGGCGGCGGGCGACCGCTACTGGCACATCTTATATCTTTTAAAGTCGTTCTGTGGAAAGGCGGAACATCGAATGGACCCCAAACACACGTGGGATGATGGCACGTGTTGTCATTGACCCACATATTTTTCTCGGTGATCGGTTCATTGCCCGTAGGTTGCTTTTCATCACTTGCCATTGACGCTGTTGGTGCGTGAAACATCAACATCGCCACGACAACGGCAAAAAGGATCTTGGCCATGACTGTCGTTCCTTGCTCGATAACGGGTTAAGGTTGTGATGCTTGCATTGCGGGTGCTTTACATCCGGAAGTACATCATAGTCAGTTCGACTTTTCCAGACGTTTCCCAGACGTTTCTTTGACAGACGAGCCGGACGGCCAGCGTGCGGTAACATGCGCCGATCCGCAATCGGCGAAAGGCCTTGGCCGCGTGACCGGTTCCGCCATTCAAAATATGGTGAGCCGTCGCTGCCATGGCCAGATAGGATCATGCCTTCACCATAATTTCTGCTAACATGCGGAAAACCGCCTGAAAGGCAAAACCGGAGGGAGAGATGAAACCACCAAGGGGTGCTCGCTGGACCATCGGTCTGCTGCTGATATCCGCCTTCATCGTCGCCGGCACGGTCGCCGATGACAGCAGCGCCCAGAGCGCGCGGGACAGTGTGGCCGCCGACAGGCCCGCCGTTTCGATCTGCCAGGCCGTGGCCAGTGCACCGCATCGCGGCCAGGTCATCCGCATCGCCGACGAACCGTTGGCGCGGAACCAAGTTCGCTTTTCCTTTATCGGTCATTCGACCTATTTCATCGAAACGCCGGACGGCGTCTCCATCGCCACCGACTATAATGGCTATCTCGGCCGGAAAGCCCCGCCGACCGTGGCAACCATGAACAAGGCCCATTCCAGCCACTACACGCTGTTTCCCGACGAAAGCATCGAACACGTGCTGCCAGGCTGGAACCCGGAAGGCGGCGCCGCTGCCCACAGCCTGGTGGTCGGCGACACCTATATCCGCAACGTCACCACCGATATCCGGTCCAGCTTCTCAGGCGTGGAACCGGACGGAAACTCGATTTTCATCTTCGAGGTTGCCGGATTGTGCATCGGCCATCTAGGCCATCTCCACCACAAGCTCGAAGACCGTCACATCGCCCAGATTGGTCGCCTCGATGTGGTGATGGTTCCGATCGACGGCGGCCTGACCCTCGGCCATGAGAGCATGAGCGACACCGTCAAGCGTCTGCGCGCGTCCATCATCCTGCCGATGCACCGACGCGGCATGTCGCTCGACGCCTTCCTCGATCTGTTCGGCGAGGATTTCGACCGCCAAATCATGACCACCGACAATTTCCAGGTATCTCTGCGAACGCTGCCCCGACAGCCGACGATTGTCGTGCTCCAAGGCGTATAGGCTGAGGTGATCAGTCGCCGAAATCCGGCATCGCCTCCGCCAGTCGCGGTCCGAGGCGCAGGGGCTGGATCGTCTCGGCAAGGCCCGTCCGGTCCGATATCTGCACGGCGATGCCGCACAGTGTTGCCGGCCCGCTCGCCGCTTCGAACCGCGTCTGGGGTATTTTCGAGACAAACCGGTTGATCGGCTCCTCCTTGTCCATGCCGAGCGATGAATCATAGTCGCCGCACATGCCGGCGTCGGAGATATAGGCGGTTCCCCCGTTGAGGATCTGGTGGTCGGCGGTCGGCACATGGGTGTGCGTGCCGACGACCAGGCTGGCGCGACCATCGACAAAATGACCGAAACACTGTTTTTCGCTGGTGGCTTCGGCATGAAAATCGATGATCACCGCATCGGCCTGCTGGCCCAGCGGACAGGCTTCGAGTTCCCGCTCCACGGCCATGAACGGATCGTCGAGTTCGGGATGCATGAAGACGCGGCCGAGGATGTTGGTGACCAGGACACGCGCGCCATTGCGCGCCGGATAGACGCCCGACCCGCGCCCCGGTGTCCCGGCCGGATAATTGGCCGGGCGGATGAACCGTTCCTGCCGTTCGCAAAAGCTGATCGCCTCGCGCTGGTCCCAGACATGATTGCCGGTCGTCACCACATCGGCGCCGGCATCGATGGTCTTGAGAAAAATCTCCTCGGTGATGCCGAAACCGCCAGCCGCGTTCTCGCCATTGACAATGACGAAGTCGAAGCTGAAATCGGCAATCAGCCCGGGAAGCTTTTCCCAGACCGCGGTTCGGCCGGTCCGTCCGACCATATCACCGAGGAAAAGCAGCCTCATGACTGCGCACCCTGCCGGGCCGTCAGGCGCAGGCCGCTCTCCGTCAAAATCGCCGGCATGGCGATATCATGGGTATCGTGGGGAACCGCGTCCACCTCCTGGACATCGAAGGCGATGCCGATCAGGCGCGGCGGCCTGCCCGCCGCGCGCAGCCGCGCGATCGCCCGGTCATAATAGCCGGCGCCATAGCCGATCCGGTGGCCGGTTCCGTCAAAGGCGGCGAGCGGAACGAGCATCAATTGCGGTTCGAGGACGGCTGCCTCCGGTCCCGGCCCGACGGTTCCGAACCCGGTCTCGACCAGCGCGGCACCACGCAGCAATTGGCGAAATTCCAGGGTGGATTTGTCCATGACCACCGGAAGGCAAAGCCGGGCGCCCTTCTCCAGAAGCGCCGACATCAGCGGCCTTATGTCGACTTCGGAGCGGATCGGAAAGAAGCCCGACACGATTTCACCGCCGGCGATGTCGATCCGCGACGCACCGATGCGCTCGATCGCAAGACTGGCCTCGGTCCGTTGCTCGACGCCCAGCCCGTCCCTTGCTTCCAGAGCCTTGCGGCGGAGCGCCGCTTTCGCTGATTTCAGGGACATGGACCGTCTTTCCGGCAGGAACTGTAAACCCGAAGCTGGCTTACGAAACAATCTCGGAACGATCCGCGACATCCGGCGGACATATACGATCCCGGGAACCTACAAAGTAGGTGGGCGCCGTGTGTAAAAACCCACGAGTCTAAACAGGGACAGCTCCCTTGGGATCAATTAAGGCCCCGGGGATTGTGAGTCCAACCGAGAAGCGCAGATCGCCGCGGGAATATAGGGACGTGGAGGATAAAGCGCCAGCGCAATTTTGGGCGATTGCCTATTTCTGCTCAAGCTTGCTGACGATGCTTTCGAGCTTGTCGGTAACCTCGCCGATGGATTTGGCCAGCGTACTGTCGGTATCGTCGAAACGCGCCAGCGCCGTGTCCCGGGTCTTTTTCAGGCTGCCGATTTCGCTTTCGATACCTGCCAGTTGGCGCTGCGTCTCGTTCAACTCGTCCATCACCATGATGCCGGCCATCACGGTGAGGCGCAGATCGCCGATTTCGCCGAACTGTCCCTTGAGGTGGCCCACATAGCGGTCGAACTTCCCGGCCAGTTCGCCAAGATGCTCTTCCTGGCCCGCCTCGCACGCCATGCGATAGGCCTTTCCGTCGATCGTGACCGTTACTTCAGCCATGCCCGTTCCCGATTGTCCGTCCGTGCCGGAAGTCTACCGATCCAGAACGGCGCGTATGGTTTCCATTGCCGTGACGAGGCGCCGGGAGACCTCGCGATTGGCCTCCTCCAGCCGCGTCGCCCGCTCCTCCGACTGGTCGAGTTCCTGCGCCAGGCGCGAGCGATCCGCATTGAGGCGCTGCACCTCTTCTTCGGCATCGTCAAAATCGCGCTCTTTTTCGACGCGCGCATCAACGGCATTCTCAAGCCTCGACAGAACATTGACGAGGCCTTCAAGTGCCGATTTCGCAGTTTTCTCGCCTGACATTGTCTTTTCCCGTGCCCCGGATATTCCCAATTCGGTTGATTCCCGGGCACTTAACAAGCGAAGATTAAGCAATACAGGAAGCGGCCGTCAATCATGTTGCCCGCCACGCGCCAATCGACTGGGGATAACCGGTTCACGCTTCGTTGAGCATCACGATTATGCCGAAAAGATGGCAGGTTCGACCGTGGTTGCGACCGCGATTCGGCGCGGTCGCGGCGGCGGGCATCACATCGCCACGTCATTTATTGACTCCGCGACCCCACCTGCTATGTGTCACCTGCTTTCGACGGGCGCCCGGCTCGGGCCGCCTCTCATACACCCTGATAAAGCTGACACATCATGATCTCACGCGACAAACATGATCGGATGGCCAATGCGATCCGGTTTCTTTCGATGGATGCCGTGGAAAAGGCAAAATCCGGGCATCCGGGCCTGCCGATGGGGGCAGCCGACATCGCGACGGTTCTGTTTACCCGCTTCCTGGCCTTCGATCCCAAGAAACCCGACTGGCCCGATCGCGACCGGTTTGTTCTGTCGGCCGGCCATGGCTCGATGCTGATCTATTCGCTGCTTTATCTCCTGGGTTACGAAGACATCACGATCGACGAAATCAGGAATTTCCGGCAGCTTGGCTACAAGACCGCCGGCCATCCCGAATACGGCCACGCGGCGGGCATCGAAACCACCACCGGCCCGCTCGGACAGGGGCTGGCCAATGCGGTCGGCATGGCGATCGCCGAGCGCAAGCTGGCCGATGAATTCGGCACCGATATCGTCGACCACCACACCTATGTGCTCGCCGGCGACGGCTGTCTCATGGAAGGCATCAGCCAGGAGGCGATTTCGCTTGCCGGCCATCTCAAATTGAGCAAACTCATCGTCTTCTGGGACGACAATGGCATCTCCATCGACGGATCCTTGGCGCTGTCCGATTCCACCGACCAGATCGCCCGTTTCGAAGCGTCGAACTGGAACACAATCGCCATCGACGGACATGATCCGGATGCCATCGCCGAGGCCATCGAAACGGCCCGGTCGTCCGACCGGCCAACCATGATTGCCTGCAAGACCACGATCGGCTTCGGCGCTCCGAACAAGGCCGGCACGGCCAAAGCCCATGGCTCGCCGCTCGGAGCCGACGAGATCGCCGCCACCCGCGAAGCACTCGGCTGGGACGCCGAACCCTTCGACATCCCGTCCGATATTCTCGACTGCTGGCGCATTGCCGGCCTTCGGTCCACCAAGGACCGCAAGGCCTGGGAGGAACGGCTGGCCGCCAGCGACGCCGATCGCCGCGGCGCCTTCGAGCGCCGCATCAGCGGCGAACTGCCCGGCGGGTTCGCGGCGGCGATGGACGCCTACAAGCAGAAACTGGCCACCGACAAGCCATCCATGGCGACCCGCAAGGCCTCAGAGGCAGCCCTCACCGTCATCAACGCGGCGATTCCTGAGACCATCGGCGGATCGGCCGACCTGACCGGCTCCAACAACACCAAGACGGAGCAGACGCCGGCGATCACGCCCGATGATTTTTCAGGCCGCTATATCCATTATGGCATCCGCGAACACGGCATGGCCGGCGCCATGAACGGCATCGCCCTGCATCGCGGCCTGATCCCCTATTCCGGCGGCTTCCTGATTTTCTCCGATTACTGCCGGGCATCGATCCGGCTTGCCGCGCTGATGGGCATCCGGGTGATCCATGTGCTGACCCATGATTCCATTGGCCTCGGCGAAGATGGCCCGACGCATCAGCCGGTCGAGCACCTCGCCTCGCTGCGTGCCATGCCGAACCTGCAGATCTTCCGGCCGGCCGACGCGACGGAGACGGCCGAATGCTGGCAGCTCGCCCTGCAGTCGGCAGACCGGCCATCGGCCATCGCGCTGACCCGGCAGAGCCTGCCGGCCGTGCGCGAGGAATATATCGAGGAAAACATGTGCGGCTACGGCGCCTATGATATCGCGCCGGCCAGCGACGCCGACGTTACCGTCTTCGCCTCGGGCTCGGAGGTGGAAATCGCCCTCGACGCCGGCCGCAGGCTCGAGGCGGCGGGCCGCAGTGTGCGGGTGGTCTCGGTGCCCAGCTTCGAATTGTTCGAACAACAGTCCGAGGAATACAAAAGGGCAATTCTCGGCGCGTCCCGGGTCCGGGTCGCCATCGAGGCCGGGGTTCGCCAGGGATGGGACCGCTTCATCGGCCAGGACGGCATCTTCATCGGAATGAGCACCTTCGGCGCGTCGGCGCCCTGCAAGGATCTCTATGAGCATTTCGGAATCACCGCGCAAGCCGCCTTCGAAGCCGTCCAGGCAAAGCTGAACGGGTAGAGCTTACGAACACGGATTGGGAGAATAATCCATCATGACTGTGAAAGTCGCCATCAACGGTTTTGGCCGCATCGGCCGCAATGTCCTCCGGGCCATCATCGAATCCGGCCGGACCGATATTGAAGTGGTCGCCATCAACGATCTGGGACCGGTGGAGACCAATGCCCACCTCATTCGTTACGACAGCGTCCACGGCCGCTTTCCGGGTACCGTGACGGTCGATGGCGACACGATCGATGTCGGTCGCGGACCGATCAAGGTAACGGCCATCCGCGATCCGAAGGAATTGCCCTGGAGCGGCGTTGACGTGGCAATGGAATGCACCGGCATATTCAACGCCCGCGACAAGGCGGCCATGCATCTTGAAAACGGCTCGAAGCGGGTGCTTGTTTCGGCCCCGGCCTCCGGCGCCGACAAGACGATCGTTTTCGGCGTCAATGACAACGCCCTGACGGCCGACGACGTGGTGGTCTCCAATGCGTCCTGCACCACCAACTGCCTGTCTCCGGTCGCCCATGTGCTGCACAATGCGCTGGGCATCGAAAGGGGCTTCATGACGACGATCCATTCCTATACCGGTGACCAGCCGACGCTCGACACGATGCACAAGGATCTTTACCGGGCGCGTGCGGCCGCCATGTCGATGATCCCGACCTCGACCGGCGCGGCCAAGGCCGTCGGTCTCGTTCTGCCGGAACTCAACGGCAAGCTCGACGGCGTCGCCATCCGCGTGCCGACGCCCAATGTCTCCGTGGTCGATCTGAACTTCATCGCCAGCCGTGCGACCAGCGTCGACGAGGTCAACGACGCCATCCGCACCGCCGCCGATGGCGATCTGAAGGGCATATTGAGCTATGTCGAGGAGCCGCTCGTCTCCATCGACATGAACCACGACCCGCATTCGTCGATTTTCCACATCGACCAGACGAAGGTCCTGGACGGAACCTTTGTGCGCATCCTGACCTGGTACGACAATGAATGGGGCTTTTCCAACCGCATGTCCGACACCGCCGTCGCGATGGGCCGGCTGATCTGACAACCGGTCGGCGGGCTGGCCAACGCACGGCTTCGGACCGCCGTGTAGCATGATCCGGCGGACCTGCCGGCATTTGTTGAAAGGATCACATCACTATCCCGGGGAGAGCGCTGACCGTGGCTGATTTCAAAACCCTTGACGATCTCGACAATATTGCAGGTAAGCGCGTTCTGGTGCGCGTCGACCTGAACGTTCCGGTTCAGGATGGCAGGGTCACCGACACCACGCGCATCGAACGCATTGCGCCGACCCTGCGCGAATTGTCATCGAGGGGCGCGCGCATCGTGCTGATGGCGCATTTCGGGCGCCCCAAGGGTCATGTCGATCAGGCGATGTCCTTGAAGCCGATCGCCCACACGGTGGAGGAACTGATCGACCATCGGGTGCATTTCGCCAGGGACTGTGTCGGCGGGGCGGCGCAGAAAGCGGTATCGAAGATGGACGATGGCGATATTCTGCTGCTTGAGAATGTCCGGTTCCACGCCGGCGAGGAAAGCAACGATCCGACCTTTGCCCGCGAGCTCGCCGCCAATGGCGATATCTATGTCGACGATGCCTTCTCCGCCGCGCATCGCGCCCATGCCTCGACCGAAGGCATCGCCACACTGCTGCCCGCCTATGCCGGC
>JANQMU010000128.1 GCA_028279875.1 Rhizobiaceae bacterium | reverse complement strand
ACCGGCTGATCTTCGACCGGCCGGGCCTGCCCGATGCCATGGTCAGCAATGAGGGCATGATCACGGTGCGCGATACGGGCCTTGCCGCACTGGTGGCACCCGGCGTCGAGAACTCGGGCCTGATCCGCGCCAATCTCGGCACGGTGATTCTCGGGGCAGGGGAAGCCCATACGATCGACTTCAGTGGCGACGGGCTTGTCGCCTTCACGATTACCGAACCAACGAAGACGGCGCCGAAGCGCCGTGACGGCACGACCGCCGAGGCGCTGGTCAGCAATTCGGGCACGGTGGAAGCCGATGGCGGTTCGATCGTCATGACGGCCAGCCAGGCCTCGTGGGTTCTGGACAATGCGATCAACATGTCGGGCGTCGCACAGGCCAATTCGGTCGGCGTGCGCAACGGCAAGATCGTGCTGTTCGGCGGCGACAAGGGCCGCGTCAAGGTCGGCGGCCGCGTACGCGCCAGCGGCACGCGCACGGGCGAGACCGGCGGCACGATCCACATCACCGGCGAGGAGATCCCGATCCCCAAATCGCGCATCGAGGCGCTGGGCGAGGCCGGTGGCGGAGAGGTTCTGATCGGCGGCGCCTTGAAGGGCGGCCCGCTCGATGACGACAGCCCGATCGGCTATCTCAAGGACGGCGATCTTGTCTCGATCCTGACCGGCGAGGATGCCGGGGCCGCCGGCAACGGCTTCATGCCGATGGCGGACCGCACGGTCATCGGCGCCGAGACTATCATCGACGCATCGTCAGGCGTCGGCAATGGCGGCCATGTCATCGTCTGGGGAACGGACGAGGTCTATTTCCACGGCACGATCACGACGCTCGGCGGGGACAACGGCTTCGTGGAGATATCCACGCGGGGCACGGGCATCATCGACGGCGTTGCGCATACCGGGAACATGCTGATCGATCCAGAGGATGTCTGCGTGGGTAACCTCAACACCAATGCAATCTGCTCTGGCTCGGGACTGGTCAGTCCAACGATAATAGACAGGGGCTTAATCGAAACCACATTGAGCGGCGGCGGAACGTTCACGATCAACACAGAGAACGCCGCCGGCGCGGGCACCGGCAGGGTGCTGTTCGAAAATCTGGTGATCACGGTGAACAACGACACCGGTTCGCAAGGCACCTTCCGCATTGAAGCCGCGGACACGATCGATACCGGAAACACCGAGTTCCAGAGCAACGGCACGAACGGAACCAACTACGAGTTCTTCGCCGGCAGCGACCTTGGCACAATGGGCACCCCGGTTGCCTCGGCAGATGTCATCCTTCGTGGCCAGCCGCTCAATACGGGCGGTGGCCATGTGATCTTCGATGCCGCCGACGATATCTTTATCGGCGATCCGTTAAGCACGTCGGGCGGTGATGCAACGCTCATCGCCCGCGGCGGTGACGGCCGCTCGACCATAACGTTTGGTTTTGGTAGCTCGTTTGTTTCTGATGACTTTATCGATACCACCGCCGGCAACCTTGCAGGTACGGTTACGCTTCAGACGGACGAGCTTGTCGTTAATTCTGGGATCGACCCTTTCATCAATGCCGATGGAACCGGCGGTACCGTCACGTTCCTGCGGACCACGGTCGGCGACGTGTCACTGGGCGACGACAATGGCGGGCTCGTCCTCAGCCAGGCGATCCTGCAGAACATCGACGCCGAATCACTGATTATCGGCAGTCCCGGCAGCGACAACCGGATCATCGACATTTTGGTCCACAACGCCGACTCGACGGTCGGCACCATCACCGGCCTCGTCCAACTCAACGCCCTGGCTCCCGCCGACAGTGATGTGTTCTTCGAGGGAACCAACCTGTTCAATGCTCTGGAAGTGCGCTCCCGCGACTCCATCTTAGTTTTCGCGGGCAACACCTCCACGACTGGCGGCGACATCCGTTTTGAGGCCGGATTCCAGGACAACAATCCTGACGCAGACATCTTTATCTACACTGAAGTTGATACAAATGGGGGCAGTTTCTGGGCTCAGGCCAACGACGACGTGCGCATCCGGACGGTTGCAACGGTTGCAACCGTCAGCACCGACGGCGGCGATGCCCATATTACGACGCTGGGCCTCGGCACCCTCTCCGAGTTCGAGATAGCAGAACGCAGCCAGCTCAACACCGTCAACCCGGCGGGCGCTGCAGGCAATGTCTTCATCCAAGCCGACGACATTGACTTCGGTTTCCTTACCTCGGGCGAGCGTATCGACGCTGCTGAGGGCGCGACCGACGACGACGGCACAGTCGTCATCGCGCGCGTCACCAACGGCGACGTCTCGCTTGGCGACCTCACCAGTGGCATGCATATCAGCCAGCTCGAACTCCAGAAAATCGACGCCGCCGCGCTGGTTATCGGCGACGCGTCGGACGGCAGCATCGGCGACCTCGCCGGTCGCGACAACCGGATCAGAGACATTTTCGTCGCCAATGCCGACTCGACCACAGGCACCATCACCGGCCTCGTCCAGTTCAACGCCCTGGCCAACGCCAACAGCGATGTGTTCTTCGATGGGACCAATGTGTTCCATGCGTTGGAAGCACGCGCGTGGGACGATATCCGTGTCCGTAATTCCACAGGCACCACCTCGACGACCGGCGGCGCCATCCGGTTTGAGGCCGGCTTCCGGGTAAACAATGGTGACGCAGACGTCTTGATCCACGCCGACGTTAACACCAACGGCGGCAGTTTCTCGGCTCAGGCCGACGACGACGTGCGCATCCGGTCGGGTGCAACCGTCAGCACCCTCGGCGGCGATGCCCACATTACGACGCTGGCCATCGGCGGCCTCTCCGTATTCGAGATCGAAGACGGCAGCCAGCTCAGCACCGTCAATCCGGCGGGCCCTGAAGGCAATGTCTTCATCCAGGCCGACGACATCGACTTCGGCTCCGGCGGGGGCGAGCGTATCGACGCTGCTGAGGGCGCGACCGGCGACGACGGCACAGTCGTCATCGCGCGCGTCACCAATGGCGACGTCTCGCTGATGTCCGTCGCCAGCGGCATGCATATCACCCAGGGCGAGTTGGCGAGCATCGATGCTGCAGCGCTGATCATCGGCGACACGTCGGACGGCAGCATCGGCGACCTCCCCGGTCGCGACAACCGGATCAATCGCATTTTCGTCCGGGATATCGATTCGACCGTCGGCACCATCACCGGCCTCGTCCAGCTCAACGCGCTCGCCACCGCTGGCGAAAATGGCGTGTTCTTTGCCGGAACCAATCGGTTCAATGCGCTGGAAGCGCGCGCCCGCGACGATGTCAGCGTTCTCGGTGGCACTACCTCGACCCCCGGGGGCGATATAGGGTTCATCGCCGGCTTCAACACAGACAGTCTCGGCAATGCCGACGTGGTGATTGACGGCACTGTTGAAACCGATGGCGGCGACTTCCTTGCCCAGGCCGATGATGACGTGGTCGTGCAGGCCGAGGTGAACACCGGCGCCAACTCCGGCGCCGCCGGACATGCAGAACTGCGTGCGCTTGGTGTTGCCGGCGATACCGCGGAGGTCGAGATCAGCGGTAACGGCCGTATAGAAACATCTTCCAGCATCGGCATCGACGGCGACATTCTCGTCGTCGCCGAGGATCTGATCCTTGAAACCGGCCTCGATCGTCTGGTCGCCGGCGGCAACGGCGGACCCGACGGCAACGTCACCATTCTGCGCTCGACCATCGGCTCGATCGGCATCGGCAATGGCGTCGGCGACATGGTGATCAGCCAGGCCGAGCTCAACACCATCGTCACGTCAGGAATTGGGTCAACACCAGGCGCCCTGACGTTCGGCAATCCGGATGCAGGCGACAGCAACACCACCGACATCAATGTCGGCAGTGCGAAGTTCGCCGCATTCGGCGCGGTGAACATGAACGCGCTGGCGGCGTCGACGATCAACTATTCCGGGTCCATCACAGTCAAGTCGCTGAATGCGGCGGCGGCCGAGATCAATGTGTTGACCGGCGCCTATATCGAGTCCGAAACGACGATCAATTTCGACGCCACCACCGTGAATCTCGACGGCAACCTTGAATCGATGAGACCTGGAGGCATTACCGGCACGGCGACGACGGTCAACGTTGTCGGTGACAACGGTGAAGCCCAGCTTCAGGACGCGGTCGATATCGCGGCGGCTGGTGCCACCGTGAATGTCGGCGACGGGACCTTCACCGGCGGCGTGCAGGTCTACAAGCCTCTGACCCTGATCGGCGATGGTTTCACCAACACCACAACGATGACCGTGCCCGACAACGACGTTGGCATGACGATTACCTCCAGCGGTGTCACCATCGACGGCATCCTGTTCACCGGCGATGGCGATCCCGTCAATGCCACCGGCGTTCTGGTCGACGGATCGAGCGGCCCCATCGACAATATTCTCATCGGCGATGCGAATCTTGATAGTCAGGGAAACCGGTTCGCCGGCCTGACGACCGGATTGCGGATCCAGACCGGCGTCAATCCTCTAAACACCGTCACCGTCGAGATCGGCCTCGGAAATGTCTTTGACACAAGCACGGACGGTATTGTCCTCGACGGGACAAATACCCTTCTGACGGGCAACACCTTCAACAATGTGTCGTTCGCAGACACGATCACCGGCGACTATATCCGGCTTGAAAGCCGCGGGAGTCTTACTCCCGGCATCCCGCCGGTTCTTGACGCGACGTCGGCCACTTTCGATGGCGTGCTCGGCAGTGCACTGACGGTGGCGCAAGCCATTGCGGTTGAAAACAAGATCGTCCACTATCTGGATGATCCGCAGCTGCGGCTGATCAATTTCGGTTCGATCGTGGCCAGCAGCGCGACCCTCGGCACCAGCATACAGCGTGCCGTCAACCTCGCCGGGGCGACCGGCGTCGGGACCGTCGTGGTGCCATCCGGCACCTATCGCGGCTCGGTCGAGGTCTGGGTCAACGGCCTGACGCTGATCGGCGAGGGCGCAACCACGATCATCGATACCGATAGAGTGGACCCATTCGCCAACAATGGCGACATGGACAATGGTTTCCAGGTGGCGGCAATAGACACGATGCCGGTCAATCCAGATGCCGATCCGTCGGGTGCGGGCGATGTCTCCGGCGTCACCATCGACGGTTTTGCCTTTGTCGGCCAGAACATCGGCATCGAGCTCGGCGAGGCTGGCGTCAACGCCAGCGAGGCGAGCGATGTCATGGTCAAGAACAGTGTGTTTACAGACCTGTTCGACGGCATCGTTGCCAACAATGTGACCGGTTCAACGACGATCTCCAGCGTCGAAATGTCCGACATTGCGCAAAACGGAATCCGCTTCGACTCATCTGTTGACGTCGTTCGCATCGATGGCAGCACCATCAGTGTCACGCCCATCGGTGGTGGCGACGCGGTGCTTTTTTCGGCCACTTTGACCGGGGCCGAGGTGACAATCACCGGCAATGACGAGATAGCGGGTGGCCTCGGCATTTTTGACAATACAGTGGGTATCGGCTTCGGAGACGTCGAAGAAAGTACCATTACCATCATCAGCAATGGAGAAATCATCGGTACCTCGGGCGGAATCGGGATCCTCGATATCACCGACAGCATCATTCAAATCGTTGAAAACGCAGCGATCGTCGGTCAAGGCGGCGCCGGAGTGTTTACCAGCGCAATGTCCGATGGCACTCGCCTTCAGATTGTCGGAAACACCTGGATATCAGGTGGTGAGGACGGAATCGGGATCCTCGGCAGGGTGACCGACAGCATCATTCAGATCGCCGGCAATGAACTGATTGCCGGCCTTCTCGACGACGGCATTTTTGTTCGTACCGATCTGACGAATACCGACTTTACCATCGGCACGTCCACGGTGATTGTGGATGGTACTGCCAGAACTTTCGGCGGCAACGACGAAATTCTCGGTGATGACAACGGTGTGAGTATTGACGATGTCATCGGCGGCAGCTTCACGGTGGCGAATAACGGCTTGGTGCAGGGCTTCTTTGAAAACGGCATTGTCACCGGCTTGATCGGCGAAAATGCGCGCTTTGCCGTCGTCGGCAATACCGAGATACGGGGCGGCGACGGCACCAGCCAGTTTGGTGACGGCATCGCCATTGGATATGCCGAATCAAGCACCGTCACGATTGCCGGCAACGACGGTATATTCGGTGAAGGTTACGATGCGATCTTCTTCTTTGCCGGCGTCGAGAACAGCGATGTCACCATCGGTCCGGCGACCGTGACCGTCGATAACCAGTCCGTCTTGTTCGGCGGCAATATAGTCATTGAGGGCGGCGATGACGGCATCAATGTCGGCGGCATCGTCGGTGGCACGTTCACCGTTTTTCAAAACGGCGGTGTTGTGAATAGACTTAGGAGGGGTATTTCTGGGCGTGCGGGCAGCGGCATCGAGTTCGAAGAGGTTGTCGGTAATGATGCCACAGTCGCCGTGTGGCACAATTTATTGATCTCCGGTGGCGAGGAAGGGATTGAATTCGACGGGCTGGTCATCGACAGCGAGATAACCATCGAAGACAATGATATCATCGCGGCGATAGAGAACGGCATCCATTTCGATAAAGGGGTCCTGGGAGAGGCCACGGTCAACATCGGCGGCGATAATCTCGTCTTTGCTGACAAACTGGCCATCAATATCAACCATCTCCAGTCACCCTCCACCGTTTCGATTACCGGTGGCACCTATTCCGGTCTCGGCGGCGCTCTGCTGGTTGACAATACCGGTGTTTCCGGCCCCGACGGCCGGCTGAATCTTGGCGCGGCGGTCTATGTCGCCGGCGCCGGCAGCATGGTCTTCGAGGTTCTCACGGATGCCGGCAATGCCGGGGTTGCCGTCGACTTCACCGGCGCGGCGAGGTTTCTCGGCGGGGCGACCGGCATGCGGTTCACCGGTCCGGGCGTCAGCATTGTCGGCAATACGCTCGGCACGATCGAGTTCACGGGTCAGACGGGCAATTTCATCGAACTCACCGACGGCGCTCTTTTCGCGCCGGGACGGCCGACGATCATCCGGGGCAATACGGCGATGTTTGACGGTGTCCTCATCCCGCCAACCGCATCGCCGGCCTTGATTTCGCAGGTCGAAAGCCGGATCATCGATTTCGATGATGATAGTACGCTCGGTCAGATCTTCCTTCTGTCCGATCCTGAACCCCTGCCGGAACCCCTGCTGACCGATGCTGAATCCAAGGCCTTGGCGGAATTCCTGGCCCGCTCGACCTTCGGTGTCCGCTCGACCAATGTGCAGACCCCGGGCGACTGGATCCTGCGGCCCGAATATGTGTTCGAAATCCTCGCCAGGAGCATCTTCGAGCAGCGCTTCGGGCTGGGCCGGTGTGCGGTCGTTGTCGACGCTGGCAACCCGCAAGGACTGCCTGTCTGCACGGCCTCCGAATCCGGTTCGGACATATCTCTCTGGCTTGACCGCTATCTGTCGAACCTCGATCTGTGATCGATACTCCGGTGCTCGCGTCGATCGGCGCGCACCGCGATTGCAGGCTTATCGAACCGATCGGTCGTCAGTATTTCCTGGCCAGACGGAACAAGCCGCCGACCAGTGGACCGGATCATTGGCGATTTGCCGGGGTCTGAGATGCGGTCGAAAAGGCTGGTCTCCTCCATGCCGATCGGCACGGAGCCGATTGCTAAAATATGTAAGCAAAACAGCGGACTACTACTTATGCGCGAATGCGATCCAAAACCACGGGACAGCCGTCTGCACAAGCTGAAACGTAAAACCTGTCTCGAATTTTAGTTAAACTCGAAACGAATTGTCGCGATTCCCTGTTTACCATAAATCGAGGAAAATTAAGGATTTATTCATCAAGTATTGTCCAAAAATTGACGTTTCCTTAACCTTAGCAATTGGTGAACCACCCTGAGGTCAGCCGCTTTCGGCGACGGGTGAGGGTGGCGCGTGCGTATTTTAGAGGTGTTGCGTTTGTTGCGTTGAGGGGGTGGTCCGTTATGAGTCGCATGTGCAAGCAGTCGCTTCGTCGCAGTGCCCGCATTCTTGTTCTGGCCGCGTTCGTTTCCAGCAGCATCGTTTCTCCAGCCCTTGCCGGACCGTCCGGCGGCCGCGTCGTTTCCGGTGACGGGTCGATCAGCCACAATGGCAACACGTCCCGCATCGACCAAGCGACCGACCGGCTGATCATCGAGTGGGACAGTTTCGACACCACCGCGCAGGAACAGGTGCGCTTCAACCAGCCGGGCTCAGCCTCCTGGGCGCTCAACCGGGTCCTGTCAGGCCATGCGACCATGTTCGACGGCTCGCTGTTTGCCAATGGCAACGTCATCATCGTCAACGGGGCGGGCATTCATTTCGGGCCCAATGCCCGGGTCGATGTCGGCAGCCTGATCGCCTCGACGGCGGGGATCAGCAACAGCAACTTTCTCAATGACCGGCTGATCTTCGACCGGCCGGGCCTGCCCGATGCCATGGTCAGCAATGAGGGCATGATCACGGTGCGCGATACCGGCCTTGCCGCGCTGGTGGCGCCTGGCGTCGAGAATGCCGGTCTGATCCGCGCCAATCTCGGCACCGTCATCCTCGGGGCAGGGGAAGCCCATACGATCGATTTCAACGGCGACGGGCTTGTCGCCTTCACGATTACCGAACCGACGAAGACGGCGCCGAAGCGCCGTGACGGCTCGACCGCCGAGGCGCTGGTCAACAATTCGGGCACGGTCGAGGCCGATGGCGGCTCGATCGTCATGACGGCCAGCCAGGCCTCGCGGGTCCTCGACAATGCGATCAACATGTCCGGCGTCGCGCAGGCCAATTCGGTCGGCATGCGCAATGGCAAGATCGTGCTGTTCGGCGGCGACAAGGGCCGTGTCAAGGTCAGCGGCCGCGTCCACGCCAGCGGCACGCGCCAGGGCGAGACCGGCGGCACGATCCATATCACCGGCGAAGAGATCCCGATCCCCAAATCGCGCATCGAGGCGCTGGGCGAGGCCGGCGGCGGCGAGGTTCTGATCGGCGGCGCCTTGAAGGGCGGCCCGCTCGATGGCGACAGCCCGATCGGCTATCTCAAGGACGGCGACCTCGTTTCGATCCTGACGGGCGAGGACGCGGGCGCGGCGGGCAACGGTTTCATGCCGATGGCGGACCGGACGGTCATCGGCGCCGAGACGGTCATCGATGCATCGTCAGGCGTCGGCGACGGCGGCAATGTCATCGTCTGGGGAATGGACGCAGTCTATTTCCACGGCACGATCACGACGCTCGGCGGCGATAACGGCTTTGTTGAAGTCTCCACGCGGGGGACCGGCGTCATCGATGGTTCGGTGTCGACCGGCCACCTGCTGGTTGATCCCGGTGACGTTTGCATATTAGCGAACATCAACCTGACTTCCGGATGCTCCGCAGACGCAACCAATGTAAGCTTCGGTATCATCACGGACGTGCTGAATGTCGGCGGCCATTTTGAGTTGAATACGAACGGTTTCATAAACGCTGGCACCGGCCGGGTTGATTTTGGCGGTGGGACGCGCTTCGACATCAACAACACTTCCGCCACGGTCGGTACGTTCGAGATCCATGCCGCTGATACGATCAACACGCAAGAAGCGGTGATCCTGAACATAGGAACCAGCGGCACCAATTTCGAATGGTATGCCGGCAGTTCCGAAACCGGCAGCCCCATGACCTCCGCCGACATCGTTCATGGCCCCCAGGACCTGGGCACGGGTGGCGGATATGTGATCTTTGATGCCGCCGACGACGTCTTTATCGGCGATCCGTTACGCACGTCGGGCGGTGATGTGACGCTCATCGCCCGCGGTGGCGAGAGCGGCTCGACCATAACGTTTGGTTCCCCGGGACCTAATGATGACCTTATCGACACCACCGTCGGCAGCATGGCAGGCGCGGTCACGATCCAGACGGACGAGCTTGTCGTCAATTCTACGGCCGATCCTGTCATCAACGCCAATGGAACCGGCGGTACCGTCACGTTCCTGCGAACCACCCCGGGCAACGTGTCAGTGGGCGACGACAATGGCGGGCTCGTTCTCAGCCAGGCGATTCTGCGGAAGATCGACGCCGAATCCCTGGTTATCGGTAGCTCCGGTAGCGACAACCGGATCAACGACATTTTCGTCGACAATGCCGACTCGACCATCGGCACCATCAGCGGCCTCGTCCAGCTCAACGCCCTGGCCAACATCAACAGCGATGTGTTCTTCCAGGGGACCAATGTGTTCCATGCCCTGGAGGCCCGCGCGTGGACCGATATCCGTGTTTCCACGGGCACCACCTCGACGACCGGCGGCGACATCCGGTTTGAGGCCGGCTTCCGGGCAGATAATTCTGGCGCAGACGTCTTGATCGACACCAACGTCAACACCAACGGCGGCAGTTTCTCGGCTCAGGCCGACGACGACGTGCGCATCCGGGCGGGGGCAACTGTCAGCACCAACGGCGGCGATGCCCACATTACGGCGCTGGCCATCAGCGGCAGCTCCATATTCAACATCGAAGACGGCAGCCAGCTCAACACGGTCAACCAGGCGGGCGCCGGAGGCAATGTCTTCATCCAGGCTGACGACATCCAATTCGGCTCCGGCACAGGCGAGCGCATCGCCGCCGCCGATGGCACTGTTGTCATCGCGCGCGTTACCAATGGCAATGTCTCGCTGGGCGACTTCAACAGCGGCATGTCTATCAGTCAAGGCGAGCTGTCGGTCATCGATGCCGCTGCGTTGATCATCGGCGATGCATCGGACGGCAGCATCGGTGACCTCGCCGGTCATGACAACCAGATCGACAACATCTTTGTCGACAATGCCGATTCGACCACCGGCACCATCACCGGCCGCGTCCAGCTCAACGCCCTGGCCGGCGCCGACAGCGATGTGTTCCTCGACGGGACCAACCGGTTCAATGCCTTGGAAGCGCGCGCCCGCGACGATGTCTCGGTTCGCAGCGGCGCCATCTCGACAACCGGCGGTGATATAGGATTCATCGCCGGCTTCAACACAGACAGTCTCGGCGATGCCGATGTGTTGATCGATGGCGCTGTCGATACCGAAGGTGGCAACTTCCTCGCCCAGGCTGATGATGACGTGGTCGTGCGGGCCGAGGTGGATACCGGCCCTGACTCCGGCAACGGTGCAGCCGGTAATGCGGAGTTGCGCGCGCTCGGTGTCGCCAGCACGACGGCGGAGGTTGAAGTCAGCGGCAACGGCCTGGTCTCCACCTTTTTTGGCATCGACGGCGACATTCTTGTCGTTGCCGAGGATCTGATCCTTGGAACCGGCGCCAGCCGCCTGCGCGCCGGCGGTGACGGCGGAGTCGACGGCGACATCACCATCCTGCGCTCGACCACCGGCTCGATCGGCATCGGCAGCGGCACCGACGCCCTCGCCAGCGACATGGTGATCAGCCAGGACGAGCTTAACACCATCGTCACGTCAGGAACGGTGCAAACACCGAGCGCCCTGACGTTCGGCAATCCGGTTGCCCTCGACAGCAACACCACCGACGTCAATATCGGCGGTGTGAACTTCACCGCATTCGGCACGGTGAATATCAACGCGCTGGCTGCGTCGACGATCAACTTCTCCGGGTCCAACATCGTTACTTCGCTGAATGCGGTGGCGACCGAAATCAATGTGCAGACCGGCGCCACGGTCCGGTCCGACACCACGATCAATTTCGACGCCCCCACCGTGAATCTCGACGGTGATCTCATAGCGAACTTTTCCGGCGGCCCGAATGGCGGCCCCGGGGGCGGTATTACCGGCACGGCGACGACGGTCAACATTGTTGGCTCCGCCGGTGGCGCCGAGATTCAGGACGCGGTCGACGTCGCAGCGGCCAGCGCCACCGTGAATATCGGCGACGGCACCTTCGCCGGCGGCGTGCAGGTCTACAAGGCGCTGACCCTGATCGGCGACGGGCCGATCAACACGACGGTCATCGATGTCCTCGGGAACTCCGCCGGCTTGACGGTGACATCGAGCAACGTCACGATAGACGGCCTCCGTTTCGAGCGCGACGGCGATGTGGATGATACTATCGGCATCCTGCTCGACGGCCGCTTCGCGACCAACGGTGCCATCAGCGATGTTCTGATCGGCGATACGGCGAACGACGCCGATGCGATCGGTAATTATTTTGCCGACCGGCTGGATGTTGGCATCGAGGCGCTCGGCGATGTCGACACTGTGGAGATTTCCGACAACACATTCGGAATCGACGGCGGCGCCGCCGACATCGATAACGATCCGGACAGGATCAAGACGGGGATCAGGAGCCGGGTCGAACGGTTGGGCGGCTCCAACAAACCGAACCGTATTATCGACGGCAACGGAATTGTGATCGGCAGCGGTCAGGGACCGTTCAGCGACTGGCTGATCACCGATAACAGCTTTGCTATCCGCAGTCCCAACCGGGGCACAGCAATCGATCTCGAAGGGCCGAGCGGCAACGTGGTCGACGGGTTCAAGATCACCAACAATGTCATATCATCCGCCTTTGCCGGAATGCATATCGTCGGAGGCGGCGGCAGCAACTCGCCGCATCCGATCTCCAACAACATCCTGATCGACAACAATACGATCACCGGCCTTGCAAGCCGGGGCTTCGGGATCCGCGTCGGTGCCAATCTCGACCGGCTGAGCGCCAATAACGACCGGTCGCGGATGGCGAATATCAACATCTCCCGCAACACGATCAACAATACCGATATCGGGATTGACGTCTCCGGCGTCACCAAGATGACCATGGCTGACATCGTCGTCGACGGCAATACAGTCAACAACGCCGACGAAGTCGGCATCCGGTTTCTGATCGACGGACGATTGCGGAGCGGTGATCCGAACTGGACCGGCTTCGTCATTTCCAACAACGACGTCAATCTCGGCGTCAACGGCATCGGCTTGCTGATCGACATCCGGCTGAATTCGAGCCTTGCAATCGGCACCGGCAACAGTTTTGACGGCGGTGTCCACGGCATCCTGATCGATGGCCAGTCACGCCGCACGCTGACCCTCATAGGCAATACGCTGAACGACACGGTATTCACCAACCAGAGCGGCAACTATATCGAACTGAAGGACACCGCCCTTTTCGGCCCTGGCAACCCGACAGTGATCGACGCAACCGGCGTGACCTTCGATAGTCTCGACCAAACGGTCGTGGCGGACGCGATCGCCATCGAGGACAAGATCGTACACTTCCTCGACGCCGACTTTCTGGGGCTGATTGATCTCGGTCAGTTGGTCGTCGGCAATGGCGGCAGCATACAACGTGCCGTCAATGCGGCCGGTCTGTTCACCGGACCGCAAACCATTACGGTCGGCTCAGGCACCTATGGCGGCAATATCGAGGTCTGGGTCGACGATTTGACGATCGTCGGCGCCGACACCGGCGGCGGCAATCCGATCATCGACCTGGCGAACGGCGGCAATGCCGGGCTCGATCCGTTCTCCAATAACCCTAACACATCCCGGCACGGCTTCCTGGTCGGCGACTTCGACGTGATCGGCGACGGCACCCTCAGCGCGGGCGCCTCGGACTCGGCGGCGAACGGCAACGACGTCAGCGGTGTCAATATCGATCCCTTCACCATCACCGGGCTCGGTTTCGGCAACCTCAGCTTCGGCGTGATCCTTGGCCTCAATGAGGTCCTCGGTGTCACGCCGGCCAGCGTGGCGATCGACACGGTGATCGACGGCAACACGTTCAGCGATGTCAATATCGGCATCATCGCCAACAACATCGACGGTGCGACGATCCTCCGCGACAACGACATCACGTCGCTTAACGACGGCATCCAGATCGCCCAGGCCCTGGACGCGGATTTTGTCAACATCCTCGGCAACATCATCGATGCCGGCGGCAATGCGATCAATTTCGTCGGCGCGATCGGCGGCGCCTCGATCGTCGACATCAACGACAACGAACTGCTCGCCGATCTTCACGGCATCGATCTTGATGGCATCGCAACGACCGAGAGCGTGGTGCTGCGGGGCAATGCGATCGAAGCCGATCTGAATGGGATCAATATCGGCGGCACGATCGAGGACTCCGATGTCGCGATCATCGGCGAGACGATCACGGCCGGCCAGAACGGTATCCGCATTGGCGGCGTCGTTGAAGGCGCAACGATGTGGATGGCCGATGCGATTGTTGACGCGAGTGATGGCGACGGTGTGCTGTTCGCAGGCGACATTACCGACAGCACCATCGGGCTCGGTGTCGCGGCTTTCGCCTATGCATTTGAGTCCAATGCCGGGGCCTTTGCCGGTGCCGATGCGGTGGTTGCCGGCAACTCGATCATTGGCGATGGGGCCGGTGCCGGCGACGGAAATGGCGTGCAGTTTGAAAGCGGTATCACGGGCAGCGATATTTTCATTGTCGGCAACACGCTGATCGAGGGCAAGGCCGGCGACGGCGTGCGTTTCGACCAGTCGATCACCGACTCCGCGATCGTCGTGGCCGGCAACAATGCCGGCATCTTCGGCCGGGCCGGCGACGGCATCCATTTCGGCGGCGCCATCGACAACGCGGACATCGATATCGGTCCGGCCACGGTGTTTGCAGTGCGCATTGGGAAGCCGAGCGTCCGGACTTCCGTTCAGGGCCATCGTATGATTGGGGACAGTGCGCCCGGCGACTTTGCAGCCGCGGCTGGCTTTGCCACCAGCGATCCGGAAAAAGACACCGCGTTTGCCGCGGCGGCGACCAACAACGGTTCCGCGCGTGTTTCCACATCCGGTGTCGGCGGCAGCGCCGCAGTGGCTATCGGAGGCGATCCGTCTGCGTCTGCCAGCGCAGACACCGGCACCCCCGAAATCGACCTGGAAATTAACGCGCAGGCCTCCGACGCTAATATCGAGCAAGAACACGACACGGCGGCAGCGGGCGCTATTCTGGCGGCGAGCTTCGGCGGCAATGTCATTGAAGGCACCGGTGACGGCATCGAGCTGGCCGGTGCGATCGGCAATGGCAGCGACGTCATCATTGCCGGGAACCAGAGCATCGAGGGGCTGGGCACCTTCCTCGATGAAGATCAACTGGGCGACGGCATCGCGTTTCGCGGCGCTGTCTCCGGCGCGACGACCGGCATCCTGATCGACGACAACAGGCTGATCCGCGGCTTCGACCGGGGCGTCAACTTCGCCAGCAGCGGCACCGGCGGCCCGGCGACGATCACCGATGCCAGCGTGGTCATTTCCGGGAATGATGAAGTCCGCGGGGTTGACGTTGACGGGATCCTCTTCAATGCCGCAATCACCGGCGCCAATATCACCATCGGCGGATCCGATCCGGCCGATGGCAATGGGCTGATCGTTGGAGCCGATGATGGAATCGATATCGAGAGCATTGACGGCGGCGTATTCACCATTGCCGGCAACACGACCATTCGGGGTGAAAACCTCAATGCCATTGAGTTCGAAGGCGCGGTGAACAATGGAGCCGAGGTGACGGTGCTTGGCAATGCGGCAATCCTGGGTAACCGAAACGGTATCAACATCGGCGCCATCAGCGACAGCACATTCACCATCGCGAACAACACGATCATTCGGGCCGACAGCGCCGCTCTTCTCTTCCAACGCGCGATAACAAACCGGGCTGTTCTGACAGTGCTCGGAAACGGCACAATTCAAGGCGCCGCCAGCGGTGTAGCTTTCGAAGGCACCATCGCCAACAGCGCTGTCGTAATCGGCAACAACACCGAAATTCGCGGTGTTTCAGCCGATGGTATTGCCTTTGCTCAGGCTGCTGAATCAAGCACCATCGCAATCGCCGGCAATGCGGGCATATTCAGTGATGGTCTCGATGCGATTTTTTTCGATGACGGTGTGATCGACAGCGATGTCACCATCGGTGCGGTCACCATGGCCGTCAACGGCCAGTCCATCTCGTTTGGCGGCAACAGGCAAATCATTGGTGCCGAAGACGGCATCGCTGCAGCTGGCGGGCTCATGGGCGACACTGAATTCACAATCACCGACAACGTGATCGGCAGCGCGGGCTCACGTATCGGCGAGAACGGCATCAGGATTGATGGCGTTCTCGATACAGCGACCGTCACCATCGATGCCAACCAGGTGTTCGCCGCGCAAAGAGCGATCAGGATCAACTTTCTCCAGTCGCCCTCGACCGTTTCGATCATCGGCGGCACCTATGACGGCACAGGCGGCGCGCTGCTGGTCGACAATACCGGCATCCCCGGTCCCGACGGCCGGCTGAATCTTGGCGCGGCGGCCTATATCGCCGGCGCCGGCAGCACGGTTTTCGAGGTCCTTACCGACGTCGGCAATGCAGGGGTTGCCGTCGACTTCAACGGCGCGGCGAGCTTCACCGGCGGGGCGACTGGCATGCGGCTCACCGGCCCGGGCGTCAGCATTGTCGGCAAGTCGCTGGGCGCCATCGCGTTCAATGGCCAGACCGGAAATTTCATCGAACTCACCGACGGCGCCCTGTTCGAACCGGGACGGCCGACGATCATAAACGGCCATGATGCGACATATGACGGGGTCTCGATTCCGCTGGGTGCGTCGGCGCCGCTTCTTTCCTGGGTTGAAAGCCGCATTGTCGATTTCGATGACAATTCGACCCTCGGCCAGATTTTCTTCCTGCCGAGCCCGCCGGTCGACGGATTGCCGGAATTCGGCGTCCGTTCGACCAATGTGCAGGCCCCGGGCGACCGGATCCTGCGGCCCGAATATGCGTTCGAAATCCTCGCCAACGGCATTTTGGAACAGCGCTACGGGCTGGGCCAGTGCGTTGTCATCGTCGATGGCGGAAGCCCGGAGGGACGGGTTGTCTGCGTGGCGCCTGCATCCGGCTCGGACATCTCGCCCTGGCTTGACCGCTATCTGTCGACTCTTGATCTGTGACCGATACTCCGGTGCTGTTGAACCGGTCGGTCGTCAGTACTTCCGGGCCACGCGGAACAGGCCGCGCCATTGGCCGTTGCCGAAGCTGTAATTGTTGTCAGTGGCTTCCGAAAGCCAGGCCAGCGCAAGCTCCGCCTCGACGCCGTGGAGGAAATCCAGCCGCACGCCGCCGCCGGTCGAATAGAGCCGTTCCGTCACCGACGGGTCCGGGCCGGAGACGGCGACGTTCTGGATGATGCCGCCGTCAAGGAAGGCGAAGAGCTGATAGGTTTCCAGAACGGACAGGGCGTCCGGGGCCGGCTGCTGGTACTGAAGTTCGAGTTTGCCCGCGATGCCGCGGTCGCCGACAATGGTGCTCGGATCGAAACCGCGGCCATAGGCGCTGCCGCCGAAGCCGAATTCGACACTCGACAGAACAGCCTGCGAGGAATACTGGCCGCGCGCCGCCAACAGCAGCGTGACGCCCGGAATGCCTGTTCTCTGATAGCGCTGGATCTCGCCTTCGATCGCCGTGTAGGAGCCGTCGGCATTGGGGCGCGACCGGTTGGCATCCGACGAGGATGTCGCGCCGAGCGAGGCAAAGCCCTGGCTGAGGCGGACCTGCAACGCGGTGATTGCCGGAAGGTTGCCGCCGAGGGCCGTGTCGACGAAATCGTAATCAACCGTTGCCCGTGCGACGCGCAGATGATCGTCCACCACCTGTCCGAAATTGGAATCCGATTTCAGATCGTCCCAGTCGAACTGAAGCCCGACAAACAGGTTCTTGCGGCGCGAGCGGATCACCGGATGCGACACGCCGACCGACCAGCGGAAGGAATCATTGGCGATGTTGAAGGCTTCGAGCCCGTTGCCGGGATCCGATTTGCTGCCGGAGATGCGGCCGAAAAGGCTGGTGCCTTCCGTGCCGACCGGCACGGAGCCGAAGATCTCGCCGAACTTCAACTCGTCGCCGTCGCCGGACAGTGAGCCACGGGCGCCAAGCCGTTCATACTGGCCGAAGACCGAGTTCAGCGTGACCTCCGCCATGCCGCTTTCCGGACCGACAAAGTTGGAGCCGTAATTCGACACTTCGAAGGCCGCCTCGACACGGCTGTATTGCGACTGGATCGTCAGGGTGGCGGCACCGGTGGTCTGTTCGGACGGCGAAAAGACGCCCTGGACTTCGAGGCCGGCAAGGTCGCCGGCCAGCAGCAGATAGCGCTCCAACGTTCTGGAATTGAGCGGCCGGTCGGCCTTGATCTTGTCGCCATAGGCGGCGACCAGATCCCGACTGCTGCCGAGATCGCCGCTGATCACGACCTCATCGACGAATCCCTCGACGGCCTGCAGGCGGATGACGCCGCCATCGATCTCCTGCGGCGGCACGACCACCTGCGAGAGAATATAGCCGCGCTCGCGATAAAGGGCTGTCGCCTTTTGGGCGATTTCAAAGACCAGCGCGACGGACACTTCCTGGCCGATGGAAGGCGCATAGAGCGGTTCGAAATCGGCGTCCGGAATGACCGTTGCCCCTTCCACGATCACCTGGCGAAGGGTGAATGTGACTTCGACATCGGGCACGGCGGGCCCCGCATCGTCGGCGGTGACGGTCTGCAACTCGGTCGATCTGGGCTGCAATGGCTGCTCGAGCAGCGGTTGTTCCGCCCGACCGGGTTGCGCAGAGCCGGGCAGGGTGACCTGAGCGGCGGCGATTGACGAAAAGGACAGCGCAGTAAAGATTGCACCAATGATTGTTGAAATTCTGCAATCGAAAATCATCTTGCGAGCGCGCACATATATAGGCAAACTGTTTAGCTCCCTAAACAATCCAAATACTTAAAAATATACGCAATACAGAGATTTACATCAGGTGTGATACGCGCCGGTCTCTCAACAATACGCGAGACAGCTAATCACATGACTTGAAACGTACCAACTGGTTCGAATTTAAGACAAATTCGAAACGAATCACTGCGTTTCCTGTTTACCATAGATGCAGGAAAATTAAGCAATCATTAATCAAGGATTGTCCAAAAATTCACGTTTCCTTAACCTTAGCAATTGGTGAAACATCCGATTTCGACCGCCTTCCGTGATGGGCACGGGGCGGTCGCATTTATGTTTTGAAGTATCGTGTTTGTTGCGTTTGGGGCAGGTTTATGAGTAGCACGGACAAGCGGTCGCTTTGTCGTATTTCCCGCATTCTCGTTCTCGTCGGTTTTATTTCCAGCAGTATTGTTTCTCCAGCCCTTGCCGGGCCGTCCGGCGGCCGTGTCGTTTCCGGTGACGGGTCGATCAGCCACAATGGCAACACGTCCCGGATCGACCAGACGACCGACCGGCTGATCATCGAGTGGGACAGTTTCGACACCACGGCTCAGGAACAGGTGCGGTTCTATCAGCCGTCAAGCGACGCGTCGGTTCTCAACCGGGTCCTGTCCGGCCATGCGACCATGTTCGACGGGTCGCTGTTCGCCAACGGCAATGTCATCATCGTCAACGGGGCGGGCATTCACTTCGGGCCCAATGCCCGTGTCGATGTCGGCAGCCTGATCGCCTCGACGGCCGGGATCAGCAATAGCAACTTTCTCAATGACCGGCTGATCTTCGACCAGCCGGGCCTGCCCCATGCGATGGTCAGCAATGAGGGCATGATCACGGTGCGCGATACGGGCCTTGCGGCGCTGGTGGCGCCCGGCGTCGAGAACTCAGGCCTGATCCGCGCCAATCTCGGCACCGTGATCCTCGGAGCAGGGGAAGCCCATACGATCGACTTCAGTGGCGACGGGCTTGTCGCCTTCACGATTACCGAACCGACGAAGACGGCGCCGAAGCGCCGTGACGGCACGACCGCCGAGGCGCTGGTCAACAATTCCGGCACGGTGGAAGCCGATGGCGGTTCGATCGTCATGACGGCCAGCCAGGCCTCGCGGGTTCTCGACAATGCGATCAACATGTCCGGTGTCGCGCAGGCCAATTCGGTCGGCATGCGCAACGGCAAGATCGTGCTGTTCGGTGGTGGCAAGGGCAGCAAGGTGAAGGTTTCCGGCCGGGTGTCGGCCCGTGGTCGCACAAAGCGCAGCCGGGGTGGCACGGTTCATGTCGCGGCTAAGACCATCGAGACCTCGCAGGCGACGTTCGAGCTTGACGGCGAGGGCGGCGGCGGCACGCTGCTGATCGGTGGCCCGTACAAGGGTGGCAAGCTCCCCGACAATTCCCCGATCGGATACCTGAAGGACGGCGACCTGGTCTCGATCCTGACGGGCGACGGCGTCGGCGCCGCTGGCGATGGCTATTTCCCGAATGCGGAAGCCGTCTTTGTCGATCAGGGCACCCTGATCGATGTCAGCGCGACCGGGGCCGGCGGCGGCGGCAGGGCGATCCTGTGGTCGGACGGCAAGACCGGGTTCAACGGCACGATCCTGGCGCGGGGCGGCGCTGACTCCGGCAATGGCGGTTTTGTGGAAACCTCGGGCAAGCTCGCGCTCGGCGTCGGGGCGACGGCAAACGTGGATGCGCTGGCCCCCAACGGCCTTGTCGGCGACTGGCTGCTCGATCCCGCAAACGTGACGGTGCAGACCGGCGGCACGGCAACGCTCGCGCAAGTGGAGGATACCAACGACACGACGAGCGATCTCATCATCGATCCATCGGTGATCAACGCGGCGACGGCCAATGTGACGATCTTCGCCACCGAGACCATCAATTTCGTGGATGCCGTCAACATCATGAATGCGGGCGTCGGTCTGACGGCAATCGGCAATTCGATCCTGATCGGCAATTCCATCACCACGGCGGGCGCCCAGACCTTTGACGGCGCGGTGGTGTTGACCGCCGATGCGGCGCTGACCAGCACCGGCGGCGGAAACATTGCCTTCAATTCCACGGTCGACGGCGCCTTCGGTCTGACGGTCAATACCAGCGGGACGACGCAATTCAACGGCGGGATCGGCACCATCACGCACCTGGGCGCCCTGACGACCGATGCCGGGGGCACGACCGCTATCAGCTTCAGCAACGCGACGAGCATCAACATCGACGGGACGACTGTATTCGGCGACGATGTGGCCCTTTCCGGCGTCGGTCAGAGTTGGAATCTGTTCGGAACGACGACGTTCAACGGCACCTTCGGCGGAAACGTCGACGTGATCATGAATCCGAGCGAGACGCTGACCTTCAACGGCGCAGTGACGGCAAGGGGCCTTCAGATCGGCAATGGCGGCACCGTCAACATCAATGGCGGTTCGATCCGGATGACGAATTACGGGCTTCGCATCGCTAACCCGGTGGTGCTCGGCGCGGATACCGTGATCACAATCGACTTGGGCACCAGGGAATCGCGGTTCACAGATACGATTGACGGCGGGTTCAGCCTGACCGTCAATTCCCCCGGTATCGTGGAATTCCGGGGCGCCATCGGCGGGACCACCGCGCTGACGAGTCTCTTCACCAATGGCGGCGGCACGACCGTGCTCGAAGGCGGCGCGATAACCCTGTCCGGCGGTCCGGTGACCTTCAACGATGCCGTATTCCTTAACACTGACACCACCATTACCGGTGCCGGCGCCGTCGCCTTCAACACGACGGTGGATTCCGAACAGAGCGAGACCAACGCCCTGACGGTCAGTGCGGCCGGCAACGTCAGCTTCGCCGATACGGTTGGCGCCATCGACGCACTTTCCACGCTGGATGTCACGTCCGGTGGCGTGATCACCGTCAACGGCGCGGTCAAGACCAATAACGGCAATGTCAGCTTCGCCGCCGACTCCATGGCAATCGCCGCGGCCGTCAATGCCGGGACAGGCATCGTCACACTCGACACCTTTTCCGCAAACCGGCAGATCAGTCTCGGTGACGAGGTCCTGGGGAGACTGAGCCTTACCGACGCGGAACTGGACCTGATTACCGCTGACACGATCCGCATCGGCGGCATTTCCAGCGGCGATATCACGATCGCTTCCGCCATCAGTCCGGCGAACGCTGCAAACCTTGAACTGACGACGGCCGGCTCGGTCACCGACGGCACGTTAGGCGAGCAATCGGACCTGATCGCGACCAATGTCACCATCAATGCCGGTACGGGGATCGGCACGGCCGCAGACGAAATCGACGTCGCCGCGGCCCTGCTCACCGTGACCAACACGACCAGCGGCGCCGTGAATGTGTTAAATACCGGGGCGGTGACCGTCACCGGCGACAGCGTCGTTTCCAGCTTTGCCGCCGCAGGGACGACGTTCAATGTCGATACCGCCGCAACCGTCACGGCCAGCGGGACCATCGGCGTCGTTGCCACGACCGCCAACCTCAACGGCAATCTGACGGCGACGGGCGGGATCACCGGATCGGCCTCGACGATCAACGTGCTCGGATCCGCCGGGGGCGCCGAGATCCAGGATGCCGTCGATCTGGCGGCAGACAGCGCCACCGTGAATGTGGCGGCCGGCAGCTATGCGGGTTTCAGCGCCGATGTCCTGAACCTGTCGGTGATCGGCGCGGGAACGGACACCATCGTCAATGCAGCGAGCCCGGCGATCATCGCAAACATGAACGGTCAGTCATTCTCCGACATGCTGTTGCAGGGAACGGGAGCGGCGGACGAGGTCGGCATCCTGCTGGACGGCACGGCGGCTCCGGGCCTTACCGGTATCACGATCACCAATGTGGATTTCGTGAATCTGGATGACGGGATCCGCAGCCAGGGCGATATCGGCGACGGCGTGGCCGCCAATGTGGACGTGGCCATTGCGGGCAATTCCGCCGCCGATCGGGCGGTGTTTGAGAACTTTCTCGATGCGGCGATCGATGTGGGCGATACCGACGGAGACGCGGTCTACACCATCACCGACGTGATCCTGCGGGACGGGGCCGATAGCGATGCCTTTTCCGCCAACGGCCCTGGTTTCCGCTTCGGAGCCATCGGCTCGGTCAGAGTACAGCGGGCTGCGATCAGCGACGTCGTCGGCGACGGCATCGAGTTCGCCAAGCAGACCGGGGCGACAATCGACGTGTTCGACAGTTCGATCTCGGCTGGCGATGACGGCATCGATTTTGCCGAATTGAACGGCGGCACCGTCACCATTGCGCGCAATTCCCTTTTACGCGGCGCAAGGGACTCCGTCGGCGACGGCGTGGAATTCGGGCCAGTCATCAACAGCGCCACCATCAACATTGTCGGCAACACTGAAATCAGGGGCACGGACGACGGCATCTTTTTCGGAAGAGGTGCCAATGCCAGTGCGATCACCATTGCCGGCAACACGACGATCCGCGGCGACACCGGCGACGGCATCGCCACCACCCGGCCCCTTGTCGATTCGACGGTGATTATCGGCAGCGCATCGGCCTCGGTCGACGGCATGGTGACGGCCTTCGGCGGAAACGCCGCGATTACGGGGATCGGGGACGACGGCATCGGCATTTTTGGGGTGACGCGCGGCAGCCTCACCATCCGGGACAACACCCTGATCAGCGGGTTCGACAGTGGTCTCGAATTCAACGCTTTCGCGCTTACGGATGCCGTCATCTCGATCACCGGTAACGGCATTCAGGCCGACGATCACGGCATCCACTTCAATGACGACATCACCGGCACGACGGCCCTGGAGATCCTCAACAACGCGATCGGCACCAGCACGAACCGGACCGGGCGCAAAGGTTTCCATTTCGGCTCCGGGAAAATCCAGGATTCGGCGACCGTGACGATCGGCGGTTCGAACCAGGTCTTCGCCACTCAGGAGGCGATCTATGTCACCGATCTGATATCGTCCAATGCCCTGTCGATCACCGGCGGCACCTATGACGGCATCCTCGGCGGCCTGTTCGTCGACAACACCGGCTCCGCCTCCACCGGCGGATCGACCGGACAGGTCGTGATCGGCGCCGCCGCCTTTGTCGGCGGTGCGGGCAGCACGGTGCTTGAAGTGCTGACTGATACAGGTAATGCCGGCGTCCTCCTCGACTTCTCCGGCGGGGCCACCTTCACCGGCGGGGCCACCGGCATGCGGCTCACCGGCCCCGGGATCGACATCGATGGCGACACGCTCGGGAGCATCGCCTTCTCCGGCCAGACCGGCAACTACATCACTCTAGCCAATGGGGCTGAGTTCCTGCCGGGCAGCCCAACCATCATCGACGCCACCAGCGTCTCCTTCGATGGTCTCGATCCGACGGTCGCGGCGGATGCGATCGCGATCGAGAACAAGATCGTGCACTACCTGGACGAAGACACGCTGGGGCTGATCAATTTCGGCTCGATCGTGGTTGGCAGCCAGACCCTCGGCGACAGCATCCAGCGTGCCGTCAACTTCGCCGGATCTACCGGCATCGGTACCGTCGTGGTGCCGTCGGGCACCTATGGCGGTTCCGTCGAGGTCTGGGTCGACAATCTGACCCTGGTTGGCCAGGGCGCGACCACGATCATCGATGTCGATGCTGTCGATCCCTTCGCCAACAATAACAATCCCTTCAGCGGCTTCCAGGTTGCGGCGGTCTCGGCGCTCTCCGGCGGCGGCGATGTCACCGGCGTCACCATCCGGGACTTCCGCTTCGAAGCACTGCCCGACTCAGGCATCGAAGCCGGTGTTGAGCTTGGCGAGGGGACTTCTCCGGTCAGCACGGCAATCAACACCACGATCATCGACAACACGTTCAATGACCTGGCCTTTGGGGTGTTCTCCCGTCCTTCTGGCGGCACCACCGTGATCGCCGGCAATACGATGACCGGCAGCCGCAATGCGATCGCCTTCCAGGACGCCGTCGTGGCCGGAGAGACCATCACGATCACCGGCAACAATGCCTCGTCCAGTCAAAATGCGGTCCTCTTTGATTTTAGTGTGACGAACGCCACCATTCAGATCAGCGGCAACACATTGACCAGTTCAAAGTCTGACGCTGTTGCCTTCGACGGCACGATCAGGGACAGCACCGTCACGATCGGTGGAGCGACGCTCGCCGATGCCAATGACATCCTTGGCCGCATTGACGGGATCGATATCGCTGCCATCGACGGCGGCATGTTCACGATCGCCAACAATACCCGCATTGCCGGAACGAGCAGCGATGGGATCCAGTTCGACGGTGAGATCGAAATCGACGCCAACATCCAGATCACCGGCAACACGCTCATCGAAGGTGGCGAGAATGGTATCGCGTTCCGTGGCGGTATCATCGATAACGCGACGGTCACGCTCGACGGCAACCAGGTGTTCGCGACGCAGCGGGCGATCCGGGTCTTCGGTCTGCAGTCTCCACGCACCTTTTCCATTGTCGGTGGCACCTATAACGGCACCGGCGGATCGCTGCTGGTCGACAACACCGGCGTGACAGGACGCAACGGACGGCTCGTGCTCGGTTCGGCCGCCTTTATCGGCGGTGCGGGCAGCACGGTACTCGAAGTCCTGACCAATACCGGTAGTGCCGGCGTGATCCTCGACTTCTCGGGCGCAGCGACTTTCACCGGCGGGGCCACCGGCATCCGTCTGTCCGGCCCCGGCATCGACATCGATGGCGACACGCTCGGGAGCATCGCCTTCTCCGGCCAGACCGGCGATTACATCACCCTGGCCAATGGCGCGGAATTCCTGCCCGGCAGCCCGACCGTCATCTATGCCACGGGCGTTTCCTTCGATGGCAAGCTGGCAAGCGCCATGACATCGGCCGAGCTGTTTGCCGTCGAAGACAAGATGCTTCACTTCCCGGACGATGCCACGCTGGGCCTGATCGACATCGCGACGCTGTTCGTGGTCCAGGGCGAAAGCATCCAGACGGCCGTCAATGCCGCTGGCCTGCTCTCCGGACCGCAAACAGTGACTGTCGGCGGAGGCACGTTCGGTGGTTCCGTTGAGGTCTGGGTCGACAATTTGACCCTGACCGGCCGTGGCACAGACCCGATCACAGGCACGATCATCGACACCGATGCAGTCGACCTCAACGCCAACAATGGTGATGCCAACAACGGCTTCCAGGTCGCAGCGATTTCCGGCCTCTTCGGCGGCGGCGACGTCACCGGCGTCACCATCCAGAACTTCGCCTTCGATACCGTTTCGTCGGTCGGCATCAATACAGGAATTGTACTTGGCGACAGGATCGCCCCGACCAGCACGGCGATCAACACGACGATCACCAACAACACGTTCAACGATCTGGCGATTGGCCTGTCTTCCGAATTGTCCAGCGGCACCACCGCGATCACTGCGAACACGATGACCGCCATCGCTACTGCCGGCATCAGTTTCTTGGATGTGGTTGGTTCGGGCGAGACGATCACCATCACCGGCAATGATATCACATCAGTCGCTCAGACTGCCGTGTTCAACTCGACCGTGACAGGCGCGACCATCGGAATCAGTGGTAACACGCTCGCAAGTTCAGGCGGTGATGCTCTTCTCTTCAACAGTACGATCACCGACAGCGTCGTCGTAGTCGGCGGAGCGACAGCCGCCGACGCCAATGATATCTCTGGCTTGAACGATGGCATTGATATTGACGCCATCAGCGGCGGCACGTTCACGATCGCCAACAACACACGCATTGCCGGCACGCTCAGTGACGGAATCGAATTCGACAATGTGATCGGATCCAACGCCACCATCCAGATCACCGGCAACAATATCGGCAGTGCCGGAACGCGTGTTGGTGGGGATGGCATCGCGTTCAGCGGCGGTATCATCGATGATGCGACGATCACGCTCAACGGCAACCAGGTGTTCGCGACGCAGCGGGCGATCCAGATCTTCGGTCTGCAGTCTCCCAGCACCTTTTCCATTGTCGGTGGCACCTACAACGGGACCGGCGGGTCGCTGCTGGTCGATAACACCGGCGTGACAGGGCCCGATGGACGGCTCGTGCTCGGTTCGGCCGCATTCATCGGCGGTGCGGGCAGCACGGTGCTTGAGGTCCTGACCGCTATAGGCAATGCCGGTGTCATCCTTGACTTCCCGGGCGCAGCCACCTTCACCGACGGCGCCACCGGCATCCGGCTCT
The DNA here is from genome assembly GCA_028279875.1 of Rhizobiaceae bacterium. GTDB lineage: Bacteria > Pseudomonadota > Alphaproteobacteria > Rhizobiales > Rhizobiaceae > Hoeflea_A. Next base: position 7,660 of record JANQMU010000128.1, on the reverse strand, counting down.
CCGGCCCGGGCGTCAGCATTGTCGGCAATACGCTCGGCGCCATCGCGTTCAACGGCCAGACCGGCAATTTCATCGAACTCACAGACGGCGCCCTGTTCGATCCGGGCGATCCGACGGTGATCGACGCCACCGGCGTCAGCTTCGATGGTCTCGATCCGACGGTCGCGGCGGATGCGATCGCGATCGAGAACAAGATCGTGCACTACCTGGACGACGACACGCTGGGGCTGATCAATTTCGGCTCGATCGTGGTCGGCAGCCCGACCCTCGGCGACAGCATCCAGCGTGCCGTCAACTTCGCCGGATCGAGCGGCATCGGTACCGTCGTGGTGCCGTCGGGCACCTATGGCGGTTCCGTCGAGGTCTGGGTCGACGGTCTGACACTGATTGGCGAGGGCGCCACCACGATCATCGACACGGACGCCGTCGATCAGTTCGCCAACAATGGCGACGTGGACAACGGTTTCGACGTGGTCGCCCTTTCGGCGCTCTCCGGCGGCGGCACCGTCACCGGCGTCACCATCGACGGCTTTGCCTTCGATACCGTGTCCACGTCGGGCCAGAACATCGGTGTGGAACTCGGCGACACCGGTGCAGCCCAGATCGCCGAGAACACGACGCTTCAAAACAACACATTCAACGACCTTCTCGACGGGGTGCTTTCCAGAAACACGATCGGCACGACGACTTTCACCGGCAATACGATGACCGATATCGCGCAGCGGGGTATCGCTTTCTTAGACCGTACGATCGACGGGGAAACCATCAACGTCACCGGAAACGCGATCACCAGCACGGACCGGAGCCTGGTGTTCGGCTCGCTGGTGCAAAAGTCCAATGTCGTCGTGCAAGGAAACACCTTTGACAGCGGCGCCGAGGCGATCAGCTTCTTCGCAGGTGCGACCAACAGCACCGTCCTGATCGGCGGTGACATCGCCGCCGAGGCGAACGATCTCTTTGGAGCCGATCGGGGAATTTTCACGTCCACCTTGGACGGCGGCTCGTTCACGGTGGCCAACAACACAAGGATCGTGGGCGGCGCGGATGCGTTCAGTGTCGGAGTTTTCTTCAACGGCCCGGTCCGGAACGGCGCCAGCGTGGAAATCCTCGGCAATTCCCTGATAGAAGGGAACTTCTCGGGCATCGGCTCTATAGCGCCGTTTCAGTCGAGCTCGGTGACCATTGCCGGGAATACCCAGATCACCGGGAGAACGGCCTACGGGGTGTCCATTGGCGGCAACGTGATCGATTCTAACGTCACCATCGGACCGGCGACCGCGACGGTCGACGGGACGCCCCTGAGCTTCGGCGGCAATACGATCGATGGCCTGCTCTTCGGCATTAACCAGTTCGGGGGGCTTCAAATCAACGGGACGTCGGTCGTCAACTACACCGGCAACACCATCACCGGCGGCGAGGGCGGCATAGGCCTGTCTTTGATCCTCGACAATGCCGAGGTCAATGTGACGGACAACGTTTCGATCACCGGCCAGACTTCGGACGGAATCTTCTTCAACCCCGTGTTGCCAGGCAGCGGCGGGATCGACGGAAATGCCATCCTGACCATCGCCCGCAATGCGATCACCGGCGGCCAGGACGGCATCGACTTCGGTGTCATCACCGGAAACGCCCAGGTCAATGTGACCGACAACACCTCGGTCACCGGCGGCCGGGACGGCATCGCCTTTAACAGTGCGGTAGCGACGACAAACGCCAACGGCGTCAGGATCATCGGCAATCCGCTGATCCGTGGTACGACCGGCGACGGCATCATCTTCGCCGGCGGCGTGACCGGCACGCCGATCACGATCGCCGGCAACCTCCTGATCCATGGTAACCGGACCGGCGTCGCGTCGACGGCGCCGATCGTCGGATCCACCATCGCGCTCGACGCCAATGGCCTGATCCAGGGCGGGCTCGAAGGCGTGGCGTTCGACGCCATGGCCGGCACGGAGGTGACCGTGTCGAACACCACCGTGACGGGAACGGTCAATGGCTACCGGGTGAACGGATCGGTGACGAACGATACGGCAAACCGGACCGTGTTCCGGAACGCAACACTGCAGGGCTCGATCGGACCGGGCCTGCGGGTCACCACCACGGCAGGCGGCGCGGGCATGGAGACGGCGCTCGACGGCGATGTCGCGATCGAGGGCGCGCCGGCCATGGCCCTGTCCGGCCCCAACCAGTCGCTGGAGGGCGACAAGCTCGGAGACACCAGCTTCGTCGCCGCCGGGCGCGCGAACTTCATCGAACTGGCCAATGGCGCCCTGTTCGAACCGGGCCGCCCGACCGTCATCCAGGGCAATGGGGCGACCTTTGACGGTGTCCCGCCGGATGCGTCGCCGGCCGTGATTTCGCAGGTCGAAAACCGGATCATCGATTTTGATGACGACCCGACCCTCGGCCAGATTTTCTTCCTGCCGAGCTTGCCGAGCCTGCCGAGCCTGCTGAGCCTGCTGAGCCTGCCGTCCGACGTATTGCCGGAACTTGGCATCCGCTCGACCAATGCGCAGACCCCCGGCGACTGGATCCTGCGGCCCGAATATGTGTTCGAAATCCTTGCCAGCAACATCCTCGAACAGCGCTACGGGCTGGGCCGGAGTGCGGCCGTCGTCGACGCTGGCAACCCGGAGGGACGACCTGTCTGCACGGCATGCGAAACCGGCTCTGACATATCTCTCTGGCTCGATCGCTATCTGTCGAATCTCGACCTGTAAGAATATCCCGGTGCCCGCGTCCCCCGACGCGGGCGCTGTGCGCACACGGTCACCGGGACGTTAAGGTTAACGTTTAAGGTAAACAATTGGTTTCGTTTGACGATTGCGTCCGCACATAGGACAAAGCGCGCATATTGAATTGAACCAGCGGCACCGAGATGCGGTCCGTATTCCATTACCAACTACGCGAGGTTAAGCCTATGTTTTCCAAGAATGAAATAATGCGCCAGGGTCTTTCACTGACGGCCGCGGCCGCCATGCTGATTGCCATTGGCGTCCATGCGGCGAAAGCCGAAAGCAAAGACGTGCTGACCGAGAAACCCGTTCAGACGACCGCGACGTTCAGCGACTGGACGGTCCGTTGCCGTTCGGCCCAGGAGCAGGACAAAACGCTGTGCGAGATGATCCAGATCGTACCGGCCAAGAACCAGCAGGGCAGCATCGCCAATCTGGCCGTCGGCCGCATGCCGGGCGACGAGAATGTACGCTTGGTCGTGCAACTGCCGATCGGCGTCCACCTGCCGGCCGACGTCAACATCAAGATCGGTGACACGGATATCGCACGGGCCGAGTTTCAGTCCTGCTTCACCAATTTCTGTCTTGCCCGGGCCGAGCTGGACGAGGCCGCCATCGGCAAGATGAAGGATGCGGCGAAAATGACGATGTCCTTCCAGGACAGGGCCCAGCGCGACGCCTCCCTCGAGATTTCCCTCAAGGGCTTCACGGCGGCGCATGACGCGACCTTCAAGGCCGGGTCGTAACCCGCGCATCGCACCTGACGAAACACTTCAAAGGCCCGGGCGTTCATCCGGGCCTTTTTCATGACCCGCCGGAGCTGGCGTCATTGCCGAGTGTGATGGTCCGCTCCACACCGATGTTTTCCAGAAAGACCGGGTCGTGGCTGATGACCAGAAGCGCCCCGTCATAGGCCTGCAGCGCGGCTTCGAGCGCGTGGATCGCGCGCAGGTCCAGATGGTTGGTCGGTTCGTCCAGCATCAGAAGGTCGGGCGGTCTCGGGCCTCCCAGAACCACCGCGAGGCCGGCCCGCAGCATCTCGCCGCCGCTCAGCGTGGCGACCGGCTGCATGGCCGCATCGGCGCGGAACAGGAACCGCGCCAGCGCGGCCCGGCAGCCATTTTCATCGGCATCCGGGTTGAGATTACGGAAATTGTCGCGGATCGACAAAGCCGGGTCGAGCAGGCTCATATGCTGGTCCAGAACCGCGGCGCGGCCGTTGATCCGGGCAGTGCCGGACAGCGGCTGCATGTCTCCGGCGAGCAGCCGGAACAGCGTCGTCTTTCCCGAACCGTTGGGGCCGGTCACCGCCACCCGCTCCGGGCCGACCAGTGTCAGGGAGAAGTCGCAGATGACTGGGTTCTTCGGGTCATGGCCTCCGGTCACGTTGGCAATTTCGACAACGGTCCGGCCGGCCGGCAGGCCGGTCGTGTCGAGCACCATCGACAGCGGCTGCAGGATTTCGATCTCGGCGCGGGCCTCCGCCGCCTGCCGGGCGGCGGCCTGGCGCTGCCGGTCGGCGAGGCGGGTGCCGGCGCCGCCGGTTTTCTCCGCGCGTTGCTTCATGCTGTCGAAAAGCAGCTTGGGCTGGTCGCCGCGGGCGCGTTTCTTCCGGCCTGCGCTGTCTCGCTGCTGTTGCCGCTCGAGCCGGACCTGCGCCCGGGCGTCCATGTCCCGGACCTTCCTGTCGGCAACGTCGCGCCGATGTTCAGCGGCCTCCAATTCCGTTGTTTTTCGCGCGTGATAGGCCGTCCAATTGCCGCCATAGGTTCGCACACCGATGCCGGTGAGCTCCACAATGGCATCCATGCGGTCGAGCAGGGCGCGGTCGTGGCTGGCGACGATGACCGTGCCGCGCCAGCGGGTCAGGACCCGGGCAACGGCGGCGCGCCCGTCCGCATCAAGGTCGTTGGTGGGTTCGTCCAACAGGATGACATCCGGATTGGTAAACAGCAGTGCGGCCAGAAGGGCCCGCGTCTTTTCGCCACCGCTCAAATTCGCCAGCGGTTCATCCGGTGCGATGCCGGTCAATCCGGCGCGCGCCAGAGCCGTCTCGAGCCGCGCCTCCAGCGTCCAGTCGGCACGGGCCAGATCGTCCTTAGCCGGATGTCCCGACTCGATGCGTGCGAGACACGCCAGCGCATCCGTGACGCCGAAGATATCGGCCAGTGTCTGCCCGGCGGGTATTTGCGCCAATTGTCGCATCATGGCGATGCGGCCATCGCAGGCGACCGTCCCGGCGGATGGCTTGAGCTGTCCGGCAATGATGTTCAGCAGGGTGGATTTGCCGGTCCCGTTGCGGCCGATGAGGCCGGTCTTTCCGGGTCCGAAGGAAAGGTCGAGATCGGAAAAGAGACTGTGGCCGTCAGGCGTCGACCAGGACAGGTTCTTGACAGTGACGGAAGGGGAGATGGATGAGGGCATGCGGACGGACTTTCCTGTTGAAGGCTCTTGAATGCGAAGCGTTCAACTGGAATTCCATGGCGCGCCGTCCTGTTGGTGTTGCGGATGGGTCGGATGTAGATCAATCCGGCAAACAGTTCAAGGCGACCGGCGCATGGCCGGTGTCGCCGCTGCCTCATCGCGGTTCAGGGATTGAATCTGTTTTCCTTTCTATCCTTTTGAATTCATGTTGAAATTTCCCGTTGGTTGAGATTTTGATTCAATGGAGTCGCCATGGCCTCAACTTCCGTCGCTCCAGCCCTCGTCGAGATGGGTGCCATCACAAAAGGGTTTGTTGTTGGACTTTCCGCAGCGGCACAGAACATATTTGCGCTCCGATTGGCCTTCGGCCCAGTAGGGAGCGGCGATGGGTATGTTGCTGACGCGATAGGGGCCGTTCCGTTCAACCGTAATGGAGACATCCGATCCCGCCAGCAGTGTTGCCGCATCGCCCGGTTCACTGAGACGCAGCGCCCCTGACGGGCAGGCCTCGGCGGCTTCGCGCGCCTGCTCCACCGTGCCGTTGTCGGGCTGTATCCACGGCCGCTGCTTCGGATCGAAGATGCCGGCCGCGCGGCGGACGCACTCGCCGGCATGGGAGCACAGCAGTTTGTTGTAATAGATGGTGACGGCGGCTCCCTCATAACGCCTTGCACCGTCCTTCGCGGCCGCGTCTCCGGCGGTGCTGTCAAACCCGTTGGTTTTGTGGGAGCCGTCGCAGAAGGGCTTGTTTTGCGAACCGCCGCACCGGCAAAGGGCCATGACCGGTTTACACTCCGCCGCGGTGCCGTCGGCCAGCCGCAGGTCGGTCAGGTGCTTGACCACGAATGGCCCGTTTTCGCGTTCTTCGATGACCGGTTGTTCGTCACTCATCCCAGAGGTTCCTCCCGCTGTGTCCCGTTTCAGCACTGGAAACTAAATTGGTCACAATCGCACCCGGGTCAATTGCAAGTGGATAAAATACGGCGCGCCTGCCTGACAAATCATCGGGGACGCTCTTGCAATTGCCGGTGCCAGGGACGATATTGCCGCCAACTGCAACCCATCGGAGGACGATTTTCATGAACGCCATTGTGATGCTCCGGACCGGCCGCGTGGAATCGCGTCCCGCCTGATGGGCTGACGGCGCCGTCGTTTTCGGCGCCCTGTTTTCTCTCGACCGGTCATAGGCCCACCGTCGGATCTCGCGTGAAGCGGGGCCGGTGTTCTGCTGTGTCTATTCATCAAAGAGAGAAAAATGACCGAAACAAAGATGACGCTCGCCGATCTCGGCTGGAGTGCGTTCTTTCAATCCCAACTCGATCTGGCTGAAATCGAAACCTGCCGCCCGGTGCGGGTGCAGGCGGTGCATCGCGACGCCCTGGATATTCTCACGGTCGGCGGCGTCGAACGCCTCGAATTGACCGGATCGGCGCAGATGTCGGACGTCACCGTCGGCGACTGGCTGCTGCTTGGTGTGGATGACGGCCGGTTGCGGCGTGTCCTGCAGCGCAAGAGCCTGTTCAAGCGCCGCGCCGCGGGGACCGGCCGGGCCGTGCAACTGATCGCGGCCAATGTCGACACGCTGTTCATCGTGTCGTCCTGCAATCAGGACTTCAATCCGGCGCGGCTGGAACGCTATCTGGCGCTGGCGCGGGAGACCGAAGTGATGCCCATCGTGGTGCTCACCAAGGCGGATGAATGCGCCGCGCCGGAAGACTACCGGCATCGGGCCGAGGCCCTGGCATCCGGCCTGCTGGCGGAGACGGTCGATGCCCGCGATCCGGCGGCGCTGGAAGGTCTGAAATCCTGGTGTGGCCCGGGCCAGACCGTGGCGCTGGTCGGATCGTCCGGCGTCGGCAAGTCGACCATGGTCAATACGCTGACCGGCGATGCCGGCCTTTCGACGCAGGCGGTGCGGGCAGATGACGACAAGGGACGGCACACGACGACGGGCAGGGCGTTGCATCGCCTGGCCGCCGGCGGCTGGCTGCTGGACACGCCGGGGATGCGCGAGTTGCAGATGGTCGATGCGGCGGCCGGGATCGACGCGGTCTTCGAGGACATCGTTGCGCTGAGCGCATCCTGCCGCTTTGCCGATTGCCGTCATGAAACGGAACCGGGCTGCGCCGTCCAGGCGGCCATCGCGGATGGGACCCTCGACGGCACGCGGCTCCAACGCTATCGCAAGCTGATGTCGGAGGAACGGTACAACCGGGAGAGCATCGCCGAGAGGCGGGCGCGGGACCGGGCGTTCGGACGCATGGTCAGCACGGCGACGCCGACGGTCTACGGTCGGTAGTTGACTCCGATGCGAACGGCCGTCAGCAAACGATCGAATAGCCACTTCGGTCCGGAGATCGGGATGACGACGACATCGTCTTCCTCGATGCGCATATCTTCGATCTCACCCTTGCGGATTCCCGCAACATCGATGGGAATCGGCTCACGCTGGCCTTCACTGGTCTTGCGATAGACCGTCATCCCGAACTCGTTCGAGAGCG
>JANQMU010000097.1 GCA_028279875.1 Rhizobiaceae bacterium | reverse complement strand
TTTTTCGCACGCCTCCGCCATCGCCTCCGACAGCGGCGCCAGCAACTGGTCCTTTTTCTTGATCATATGCAGCGCCGCCCGGCGCGCCGAGCGCGGACCGAGGCCCGGAACCCGCGCCAGAAGCTGGATCAGTTTTTCGATTTCGGGGCCGGAGACGCTTTTTGCCATGGCGACTATCTAATGCGTGTCCGGCTCAAATGGAAACGATTCTCTTTTGCGGCGACGTCACCCGCAAAATGAGCAGCAAGACATGAACGAGGACCGATTCCGGCTTCGGTCTCGCCGTCGGTCAGTGGTTGCAATTGTGCCCGCCGGCTTTAAGTGTGAAAGGCGCGCGGCGCAGACGCGCCTGCCGGACAGGAAGGCGAAATGACGGACAAGCTCAAGGTTGCGGTCCAGATGGACCATGTTTCGACGATTCAGATCGAGGGCGATTCGACTTTCGCCATGGGTCTGGAAGCCCAGCGGCGCGGCCACAGCCTTTTCCATTACACGCCCGCACAACTATCGCTACGTGACGGCATTGTCTCGGCCCGCATGGAACCGATGACCCTTCGCGACGAGGTCGCCGACCATTACAGCCTCGGCGCGCAGCAGCGCATCGATCTGGCCGAGATGGATGTCGTGCTGCTGCGGCAGGACCCGCCCTTCGACATGGCCTACATCACCTCGACCCATCTTCTGGAGCGGGTGCATCCCGAGACCCTGGTCGTCAACGATCCGGCCTGGGTGCGCAATTCGCCGGAGAAGATCTTCGTCACCGAGTTTCCCGATCTAATGCCGGAGACGCTGATCACCAGCGATCCCCGGGAGATCGAAGATTTCCGCCGCGAAATGGGCGACATCATCATCAAGCCGCTCTACGGCAATGGCGGCGCCGGCGTCTTCCACCTGCGCAGCGATGATCGCAACCTGTCATCGCTGCTGGAATTGTTCGAACAGATGTTCCGCGAGCCGCTGATCGCCCAGCGCTACCTGCCGGCCGTGCGCAGCGGCGACAAGCGCATCATCCTGGTCGACGGCGAACCGGTCGGCGCCATCAACCGCATTCCATCCGAGACCGATGCAAGGTCCAACATGCATGTCGGCGGCCGCGCCGAACCGTCCGGCCTGACGGCGCGCGAAAGGGAGATCTGCGAACGCATTGGCCCGTCCCTGCGCGAGCGCGGCTTCCTGCTGGTCGGCATCGATGTCATCGGCGACGTCATGACCGAGATCAACGTCACCTCGCCGACCGGCATCCGCGAAGTCCAGAAATTCGGCGGCGCCGACATTGCCGCGCTGCTGTGGGACGCCATCGAAAAGCGGCTTGGATGATCCAACGCCCGGTACCGGCCATTCAATCTGCCGGGGTTCCCTGAGGCGTGGTTTGCAATCGGCGCCATTTCGCCGGCGGACAGCCTTCTGCTGATCGGAATGCTTCGTAAAATCGAGATACGGACCCGAAACCGCAATCGGTGGCGATCTGGGCGATGGACAACCCTGTCGCGGCCAGCATGGCACGGGCATGGGAGAGCCGCAGCGCGGTCAGATAGGCGGACGGCGTCTTGCCGGTAATGGCGTGAAACACTTCGCTGCCGTGCCCGGCGCTGACACCGGCGGATGCGGCGATTTCGGGGATCGTTACCGGCTCAAAATAGCGGTCTGACATGACTTCCAGCATGGCGCGCACGTGCCGGGCCCCGCGCAACGAACCGACAGGGTCGAAGCCGCGCGCCGGAGCGCGATGCAGAACCTCCCATCCTTCCATCGCCAGGCGCGTCAAACGAGCGCCGAGCTCCTGAAGGTGGAGCCGCCCCCAATCTGGTCCGGGACGATGCTGTTCCTGCAGAAACCGCAGCAGCATGGCGCGATCGTCCGCTGCATGCGATCTTGAGGCGATGACGTCGCCCTGCAGGAGCGCGCCAACCAGCGGCCCGCGCGGTGCGATGCCGAGCAGTTGCGTGAGCGACAGATACACATTCATGACATGCCCGTCGCCGGAGACCGCCCTTGCTCTGTGCGGCACCGCTCCCCAAAACAGGATCAGCCGCTCCCCGGGCAGCGGCAGGTCGAGGCCGGAGAAGACATGCGTGAACCGCACGCCGTCCAGGAAATTGATCTCGAGCGACGGGTGCACATGGAATGGCTCCACGAAGCGTTTCGGGCGGAGGCGCTCGACGAGCGGTGACTCGCCCTGGGGAACGAGCGATGGTTCTACCCGGCCTTCATCCGGGCGGATGGGCGCTGTTTCTGGTTCGATCCGGTGCAAATCCGACAATCCCGTAAATAAATCCGGGAATACCGTAAGACAACACACCCCCTCCGGCATAGAGATTTTTGCAGAAGGAGGAGCCTGCCATGAAAATCCATCTCAGTCTTGTCGCGATCCTGCTGGCCGGAACGGCCCAGGCGCAGACCCTGATGTTCGCCCCCGATGCCGATTCCCGGTTTTCCTGGGACAGCTACACCGCCTTTGCCGAGACCCATGACCTGTCGGGCCAGTCGCTGACCGTGCTGGCGCCCTGGACGGGCGCCGATGCGGCGCTGTTCGAAAGCGTCATTGCCTATTTCGAGGCCGCGACGGGGGCGGATGTCTCCTATTCCGGAACCTCGAATTTCGAGGATGATGTGGTGATCGCCGTCAATGCGGGCACCCCGCCCAATATCGCGATCTTCCCGCAGCCGGGCCTCGTGGCGGACCTTGCCGCCAAGGGGCGGCTGACGGCGCTCTCGGCAGAGACCGACGCCGCGGTCCGCGGCCGCTATGCTGCCGGCGACAGCTGGGCCGATCTGGCGCGTTTCGCCGGACCGGACGGCGCCCGGGATCTTTACGGGGTATTCTACAAAGTCGATCTGAAATCGCTTGTCTGGTATGTGCCCGAAGCCTTCGAAGAGGCGGGCTACGAAATCCCGGAGACGATGGAGGAGCTGCGCGCCCTGACCGAGCAGATTGCCGCGGACGGAGAAACGCCCTGGTGCATCGGGCTTGGCTCGGGCGAGGCCACCGGATGGCCCGCGACGGACTGGGTCGAGGATATCCTGCTTCGGACCGCACCGCCCGAGACCTATGATGCCTGGGTCAACGGGGAACTGGCCTTCGATGCACCCGAGATCGTCGCCGCCGTCGAGGAATTCGGATGGTTCGCGCGCAACGATGATTTCGCCGTTGGCGGCGCTTCGGGGGTCGCCGGGACCGATTTCCGCGACAGTGTCCAGGGGCTCTTCGGGTTTCCGCCCGAATGTTACCTGCACAAGCAGGCGACGTTCATCCCGGTCTTCTTCCCGAAGGATTTGAAGCTCGGCGAGGATGTGGATTTCTTTTACTTCCCGGCCTATGCGGCCGCTGATCTGGGCCGTCCGGTGATGGGCGCGGGCACGCTTGCAACCATCGCCGAGGACAGCCCGGTCGCGCGTGCCTTTCTGGAATTCCTGCTGACACCGATCGCCCATGAGATCTGGATGGCCCAGTCCGGTTTCCTCAGCCCGCATCTGGAGATCCGGCCCGAGGCCTATGCCAATGACACATTGCGCGAACAGGGCCACATCCTGGCTGACGCCACGGTGTTCCGGTTCGACGGATCCGACCTGATGCCGGGCGAGATCGGGACCAGCGCCTTCTGGAGCGCCATGGTCAACTATGTGACCGGCTCCGATGCAGCCGAGGTCCTGGCAGAGGTGCAAAAACGCCGCGATGCTCTGCGCTGACGCGACTGCCGGGTCCCCATCGGCACGGCCCGCCGGAGGTGCTGCCGGCGCCGTGCCGTGGTGGCAGAAAGTGTGTGCCTACCAGATCTATCCGCGCAGCTTCATGGACAGCAATGGCGACGGGATCGGCGATATTCCCGGCATCATCTCCAGGCTGGATTACCTCGCCGATCTCGGCATCGGAATGATCTGGCTCTCGCCCGTCTACCGCTCGCCCATGCGCGACAATGGCTACGATATTGCGGACTACCGTGATATCGCGCCCGAATTCGGCACGCTTGCGGATATGGATCGCCTGATCGCCGAGGCGCAGGCGCGGCGAATCGGCATCGTCATGGACCTGGTGGTCAACCACACATCCGATCGGCATCGCTGGTTTGAAGCCGCCCGCAGCAGCAGGGACGCGCCGACCCGTGACTACTATATCTGGCGTGACCCGGCTCCGGGCGGTGGCCCGCCATCCGGTATTCAGTCCTTCTTCGGCGGCCCGGCCTGGACGCACTGCCCCGAGACGGACCAGTATTACTTTCATCTGTTCACGCCGGAGCAGCCGGACCTCAACTGGCGCAATCCGCGTCTGCGTGCCGAGATCCACGACATGATGCGCTGGTGGGTGGCGCGCGGGATCGCCGGTTTCCGCATGGACGTGATCGACCTGATCGGAAAGGACGTCGATCGCGCCCTGATCGCCGAGGGTCCCCATCTCTGGACCTATCTCGACGAGATGCACCGCGAGGTCCTGGCCGGAACGGACCTTGTGACAATAGGCGAAAGCTGGCACGCGAGCCTTGAGACAGGACCTCGCTATGTTGCCCCGAAGGGGCTGCTGTCGATGATCTTCCAGTTCAACCACATTGTCGCCGGATGGGGCGAGGGCCGCAACAAATGGGCCCCTGCACCGTTCGATCCCCGAGTCCTGAAACAGGCCCTGTTCGCATGGCAGGCGCTGTTTGACGAAGAAGGCTGGAACGCCATCTTTCTCGGCAATCATGACCTGCCGCGCATGGTCTCGGCCTTCGGCGACGGCAGCCCGGCGGCGGCCAAGGCGCTGGCTGCCGTGCTGCTCACGCTGCGGGGCACGCCGTTCATCTATCAGGGTGACGAGATCGGCACCCCCAATGCGGGCTTCGGCTCCGCGGCGCAGTATCGCGATGTCGAAACCCTCAACATGTTGGCCGATGCACCCGACGCGAAGAGCGGCCTGGCGGCCGCCGAGGTCGGCAGCCGCGACAATGCCCGCACGCCGATGCGATGGAGCGACAAGGGCGGTTTTTCGCAGGCCCCGCCCTGGATCGGGTTTTCGGCGGCGACCGCGAGTGTCGAAAGCCAGGAAGCCGACTCCGGCTCGGTCCTTTCCTTCTACAAACGCCTTCTGGCTCTCAGGAACGGGACCGAAGCTTTACAGACGGGGCGTTTCGAAGCGCTTCTGGACGACCACCCGACCGTATTGGCATTCAGGCGCATCGGCGGCGGGCAAACGGTGAGTATTGCCGTCAACCTTGCGGGCACCAGCGCCGAACTACCCGTTGCGGTGTTGTCCGGGGGCAGCCTGCTCCTCAATACCCATGAAGACATAAACCCCCAGTGCCTGCTGCCCTATCAGGCCGTCATCATTGCTTGTCACGATTGTTGACCGGGTGCTGCTCCGAACGGCAATGCCGGGACCTCCCATTTCGCAGCGACGACCGCAATTCGTCGTTGCTGCGACACGGGATTCGGCCGGAGCAGCCCATTCGAGACCTTCAGGTCATGTCGCAGTAGGCATAGGGTCAACCGATCCCAAGGTGCATGTGTGACCGAGCACTGCCATAGAGGCGGTGAACATTATCGCCTTCATCTATTCGGTTGGCTGCCGAACAGGAAAAACGACAGTACACCACCAAAACATACAAAAATCTGGCAACTTCCCCATTGATTTGGCGGGTCTTTTTTGTGTATGTCACCGACCTGTTTTCAAATGACACCGCCTAGAAGAAAGGAACATGATGCTCGAACCCGCACACATCCAGGTATTGGACGTGGAAGCTGGCTCGTCATGTTCCGGGCGCGCCGCTTCCTGAAAGCCATCAACACGATCGACTGATCCCAACTGGGTAATCTGATCGAAATCAGGTCAGGCCCGTTAGTGCGCAGTTTACTGCGTCGCGGACGCGTCGTGTTTACGGTTTCTGAAATCATCGAGTTGGAAATCTGCCTCATCGCCTTGTCGGGCGATCGCGGTCGATCGTGCGTGCCGATGCGCGGAGGCTTGCAGGAGAACAATGTGTCTGGCGATTCGTCTATCGTATCCGACCATACCACCCGTCCCAAGTTGGACGTCCAGTTGCGACGTTACCACCGCAGCTATCGACGGCGTTTGCGTAAATTTGCCCATACCGGGAACCACATGAGAGATCTGGTTTTTGCCTTCCCGGCGGCGGCATTTACCCTTGCCAGCGGGCATGGGGACAGTCGTCGGCGCGCCGACGCCTTGGCTCTTGTCCGGAGCGGAGCTAGGCTTCGCGATGTCGCCAACGCGCTGGACTTGCCCGGTTGGTCCCGACGGATTCCGCCGGAGGCTTTTGTGGAGCCGATCGGGGTCTTGCCGATGGCTGACGACTTTACCCGGCGCATCGTCTGCTTGGTACCGAAGGATCTGCAAGGCAGCGCCATGTGGTTTCAATGGGTTAAGCGTAGCAACGTCCTCTGCGACGATCAGTTCGCACTCTGGATAGCCAAGCAGCGGTTCTGGCACAACGACCATGGTAGCTGTGCAATGTTGCAACCACTGGCAGCCTATGCCTGGTTCTCGCTGGCGGGCGACGCGGCCGTACTCCGATTGATGGAGCAACGCTGGTCGCCGAAAATGCGCATTGCCAAAGCCGTCGCGATTGCCAGGGATTGGCTCAAGCGGGGGTTGGCGGGGCTATGCGACTCAAATGGTCGGTTAGCAGGCCGTTGGCTGGAGACACAGCGTTGCCGCGGATTTCAGATTGTGCCGCTTCGCACCCCGGAAGAGCTGCAGCAGGAAGGGCGCCGCATGAACCATTGTGTCGGAAGCTATGCTGCTAAAGTCGCCAGTGGTACATGTCTGATTTATTCCGTCCGGCAGGGCACCAAATCTGTCGCGACTGTCGAGGTTTTGCCACACTGGTCGATTGACGGAAAACCGCATATCGCTCAGCTTCGCGGCCCTCGCAATGAGGACGTGGATGCTGCTATCCGGTCCGTGGTGAAGACCTGGTTGTCACGTCAGGGTCCCTATCCGCTCGTGGGTGGCGATTGGTTATCACGGTTGCCATCCAATGACGACAGGTGGGCTCGTTTCTGGTCGCCCTATCGGAACGCAAAAGGCGATTGTAAGCTATCGACCCAACCCGTCGAAATCCATCACGCACTTAATCAGCTGGCGCGGTATGCATGAACGTTGTTGGTAACAAACCAAATTGATGTGGCCTTTGGTCAAGCAAGCCATCCTTAGATGTCCTGTTGTGGCACAAACGACAATATTTGGCGGGGTCGCATATTGAACACGCGCCACGTTTGGTTTCCATCAATTTGTCCGCACACTGTGTGCGTTCAGATCAGGCTTGAGTTCGCATGCGCAGCGAAGCTCTGCTTCGGCGGGCTGCAAAACAGCGTCCGAGGTGATGGGCGAACGGCAGTTGGGAGCCGCGATTGACACTCACCCGAGACTGTAGAAGAGATAGTGCAGCCGGCTTCATAGGTCAGGTCGCCAACCAGCAGGATCGGCTTCCAGCCACGCTGCAGGATCAGCATCGATATGGATCCGGCGTGTTGCCCATCGGCCCGAAAGGCAAAACCGAGCACGATGCCGGCAGCAGGCGGCAAACAGTCCGGGACACGATAAACACACTCATTCATTGGCTGACCTTGTCCTTCAGCCATCGTGCCCGGTCTAATTGATTGCGTGTGTCCTGCAGTTTTTGTTGCAGGCGTTTTTTCTTGGAGGGTTTTGTCACGGTCTCGATTTCCTCCAGCAGGCTGCGTTCCCGTACGGTAAGCTTTTCCATGACGCGCTCGACATGGCTGGGCTTGATCTTCTTGACCTTGCCGGCTTCGAGCCGCGCATAATACTTCTTCAGCTTCTCGATTGATTTGGCCAAAGCCATGGTTTGGATTCCCTGTTCACCAAAGCAACAAATCGATCTTTCGCACAGCTATGTTTAATGCGTATGAACCTCCGGTTTGTTGTCTGTCCTGTCCAGTGACAGTGCTTCAAGCTCGTCCTCGTCCATCGCGACGATCTGTTCGACCTCGGCGACGGCGCTGTCCCGTTCAACATAATAATCGCGCGCGGCGTCGATCAATTCCCGCATCGCGCCATAGGCATAGCTGCTGTCGTTCAGGAATGAGGTCGCGGATTCCGCGGTTATGTCACCCGCGACAATCAGGTCCTCGATCTGTTTGTTCGTGTCGTGTCGGTCGCTTTCAATGTTGGTGCGTTCCTCATCCAGCCACAGGTGGCTTCGATGCTGCGGATCTGATCGGTCCAGCTTGTCGATCTCGACAAGAATGCGCGCGATCTGCGTGCGTAGCTCATTGTAAAGATCCGACATCGCTCCTTTCGATCGGGTGGTGTAGCGGGTCGTGTTGCGCCGCATGTGCTTGATGTCCTTTACGGCGCGGACAATGCGCTCGGACACCTCTCGCAACTGATAGACCCGCGACGTGACATCCTGCGGCAGTCCCTTGCTCGCCGCCCGTGTCGTGAACTCGATGATTGCCGAATAGAGGATTTTGACCCTTTGTTCGTAGCGTTTGTCGATATCGAATTCGATCGGCGTGCGGCTTGCCGAGACAAGAGCTGCAATGTCCTTTGCCTCAAACAGTTCGCGGCGGTGAATGTTGAGCCCATGCGTGATCAGTTCGACCGCATTGTCGTATAGGTGTTTTACCTCCTTCTGCAGCGCGCTCTCGATGGTGTTCGGGAACTCCTCGACGACCTCCGAGAGGTATTTCGGCCGGCTGAGATCGACTTCCGGCTCGCGGATGACACGTTCGATGAAAACGACCAGCCGCCTCATCAGCGGAAGCATGAGTATGACTCCCAGAACATTGAAAATTGTGTGGAACACCGCAAGCTTGAGCGTGTAATCGGTTTCCGAGATGCCGACCAGTTCGCTGACAAAATCGACCGCATCGCGCATCTGGTTGATGAATACCAGCGCAACGGCGGCAGTGGCCGTATTGAATATCACGTGCGCCAGCGCCAGTTGCCGGCCCTGATAGTTCGCCGACAACGAACCGATAACAGCGGTGATCGTTGTCCCGATATTCGCTCCGACGGCCAGCGCCAGGGCGTTTTCGTAGGAAATCTGTTGCGAAGCGAGTGCGGTGATGATCAACACCACGGTCGCGTGGCTCGATTGCATGACCACCGTCGCCAGTGTTCCGATAAGCGTGTAGACCACAAGGCCCAGCACACCGGCCAGCGCGTACCGCGCCAGATCAAAGGAATCCTTGAAGGCCTCGAAACCGACCTTCATGTGATGGATTCCGAGAAACAGAAAACCCAGCCCGGCCAGCACGAAGCCGGTGCCGCGCAGATAGTTGGATTTCTGAAATACCAGGACAATGCCGATGGCCAGAAGCGGCATGGCGTAGGATGATATATTGACCTTCAGGCCATAGCCGGCAACCAGCCAGGCACCCGTCGTGGTGCCGATATTAGCCCCGAATATGATGCCGACACCGGCGATGAGCGTGAGGAGCCCGGCGCTCAGGAACGAGATTGTAATCACCGAAACCAGCGAGCTGGATTGCATGATTGTCGTCGTGACGATGCCGAACAGCAGCGATCGCGGCACCGATCCCGTCGCACGCTCCAGGATACTTTCCAGAAATCCCCCGCTGAACAGTTTGAAACCATCCTCAAGCATCAGCATGCCAAACAGGAAGATGGCCACGCCGGCTGCAACTTCCTGAAAGTCGGAACTCGCCCAGAAACCGGAAATCAGTGCGCCAATGATGACCGGAAGCAGCAGGCGCTTCATCGTGTTTTTCATTGCAGCCTCACGGCAGCATTATACCGCGCAGCATGAAATAGAACATCGCGGCAAGGATTGCGGAGACCGGTACCGTGATAATCCACGCCGAGACGATCTTCAGCAGTGCCGACCGTTTGACGAGCTGGCGTTTGAGCGCCTTGCGAAGTTCTTTTCTCTGAGCCGCCGAAATCACGGCTTCCGGCCCCATTTTCTTGAGTTCGTCAAGCAGCCGTGTCTTGTCTTCAGGCGGTGCGTTCCGGAATTTCCGCAGCACCTCCTCGGCCTTGGCGAAATCGGGCTGGCCCTCATGGCTCGCCAGCACCTGCTCAACAACCCTGCCGACGCGTTGTTCGAGAAACTCCCTCAAAAACCCGACACCAAAAACCGCTCCGAGCGCGACATGGGTCGAACTGATCGGCATGCCCAGTTGGCTCGCAATGATCACGGTTATCGCCGCTGACAGCGCGATGCAGAATGCCCTTGCCCGGTCCAGTTCCGTGATCTCCGAACCCACTGTGCGGATCAGTTTCGGGCCGAAAAGGGCCAATCCCACCGAGATGCCCAGCGCGCCTATGGCCATCACCCAGAACGGAATCGCGACCTTGGCACCGCCCTCACCTTCGGTCAGCACATCCACAACACCGGCCAAAGGACCAACGGCATTGGCAACGTCATTCGCACCATGAGCAAAGCTCAGCAAAGCCGCGGACAGGATCAGCGGCAATGTGAACAGCCGGTTCACGCCGTCACGGTCCGCGCTCAGTTGCGGTGCTGCGCGCCGGACCATCGGCGCAACGAGCATCCATGTGATGAAGGCCACCACGAAACCGGCAATCAGAGCGGTCGGAAATCCGACCTTGACGATTTTGCTGATACCCTTGAGGAAGATGTAGGTCGTGAAGGCCCAGGCCATGATGGCCAGCATGACCGGCACGACCCGCTTGGCGGCCTCAAGCGGATTGTCCTTGAAGAAAACCAGTTTCTTCAGCGCAAAAAGGAAGACCGCCGCAATAACGCCACCGGTCACCGGAGAGATCACCCAGCTGGCGGCGATTTTGGCCATGGAATTCCAGTTGACGATATCCCAGCCGGCCGCCGCGATGCCCGCTCCCATGACGCCCCCCACGATCGAATGTGTGGTCGACACCGGCGCCCCGAGCCACGTGGCCGCATTCAGCCATATGGCGGCGCCGAGCAGCGCGCCCATCATGACCCAGACAAAAACATTGGCATTATCGATCGTGGCCGGATCGATAATGCCCTTCTTGACGGTTGCGACCACATCTCCGCCGGCGATTATGGCGCCTGATGCCTCGAACAAGGCGGCTATCACGATCGCACTGGTCAAGGAGAGTGCAAAAGAGCCGACAGCCGGGCCGACATTGTTGGCGACATCGTTGGCACCGATATTGATCGCCATGTAGGCGCCGATGACCGCGGCGGCGACCAACAGATAGGCCTGTTCGACATGCGAAAAACTGTTGCCGGTATAGATCATCACGAGGACGATGAAGATAATGGCGGTGCCGAGCCGCCCCACCTCGGAACGGCTGAGATTCGTGGCTCTCTCGATTTTCAGATACTCTTTTACCCGCATTGCTCCCCTCCCATCCCCATCAACACACCCCGCCGCTGGCCCGAAAGCCTCAATCGTCAAACTTCGGCATTGCCGCACCTGGCGCGGAGACCTGCTGTCGGGTCAGAGATTATCAAAAAACAACGAGGATCTTGATTGCTTGAGATCAAACCCACAACAGAATCCAAACCACAGCAGGAGTGCTGTCGATGCTAACGCCCACAAAGCGGTCGTCGCTTTTTCCGCACTGTGTGCGTTCAATTCAGGCTTGAATTCGCATGCGCAGCAAAGGTCTGCCTCGGCGGGCAGCAAAGCAGCGTCCGAGGTGACGGGCGAACGGCAGTTGGGAGCCGCGATTGACACTCACCCGAGGCTACAAAGGAGATGGTGCAGCTCATTGTTGCCCGCTGCACTGCACCTTCAATGAGTCGCATCTGCGATCATGTCGGTTGCGGCAAAATCATGCGACGGAACCACGACGAGACCGGGCAGGTGTTCCCGCAATCGACGGATTTTGGCGTAGGTCTCTTTCAAGGTCTTGGCATCACCGATGCCCGGCAGGGTGCCTTGATCGAGCAGCCGGGCTTCATAGGTCACGTCACCGGCCAGCAGGATCGGTTTCCAGCCATGCTGCCGGATCAGCATCGATAGGGATCCGGGCGTGTGGCCGGGCGTCGGCAGAAGCAGCATCGATCCATCGCCGGCGACATCATGGAACCCCTCGAATTCCTCAAGGAGCGGATCATCGGTGGGCTGATATGGGAACGGTTGCCATTGAGCCCCTGGGATATCGATGTGCTCGCGCAAGATCCATTCCCGCTCCGGATGTGGCCCGGAAAGCTGGGCCCATTCCCGTTCGCTGACCAGCAGCTTTGCCTGGGGAATATGCGCAAGACCACCGATATGATCGAAATGAAGATGCGAGATGACGGCGGTCCTGATGTCCTTTGGATCGACGCCCAAACGCTCCAGCTTGCTGTCAAGGCGATCATCATCGCTGATGTGCAGCCGAAAGATCCGCCTCAGCAGAAACCGGCCGATCCACTGCGAGATATAGTTCGGGTCGGTGGCAATGGCGGGATCGAGCCCGGTGTCGAACAGAACCTGTCCATCCCGGTGGTCGATCAGGAAATAACTGAGGGGAAGCTTGACCCAGCTGCGCGATGTCAAGGCCCACAACAGCGGCGGCTTCCAGGTGCCATAGCGGTGTTCCTCGTGCTGCTCGGCCCAGCCAGAACTCAAGACGTCAATGGAACGGATAGCAGGTTCAACCAATTGTGGGTCGGGCTTTTTTTGATGATCTGCGGTCATAGCCATTCTTCACTCCAATCCGGTTAAACCAGCCACATCGGAAGAAACCGGAGAATGCCGCGACATCTGAGCACAGAAACACTTCCCCTAATTGACAAGCGTCAATAGGCCTGCGGTATTTGCCTCGTCCCGTTCGGACATGCGACTGAGCGCATCCTCGAACCAGTCGAACACCAGGTGCCGTGCAACGGGGAAATTGTTCAACTGGCAATGCGCCTCGGCGCCTTCCGCCAGGGTGGTCACTCTCTCCATTTTGCCGGCCGCCGTTACCCGAGCATGAAATTCACGGGCTTGTCGAAAGCCTTCTCCGCCCAACTCGTTCTCGCCGACCAGGGTAAAAAACGGAACCCGCAACGATCCGGGATCAGTCGTGAAGGTCGTCCAGACGCCATCGAGCAGTTTCTCGACCGCGCGTTTCAGGTCGGCGCGGTTATCGATGCCATACTGCCAACACATGCGGTGCGCCCATCCATGCGCGTTTTTGTTCGCCTTGTGAACCTTGCGAACCTCCGCGAGCACGGTTGACGCATCGAGCATCGGCGCATTGGCGACGATGGCCTTCGGCCGTTCATCAATACCGGCAAGCCGGGCGGATTTGTAACCACCCATGCTGACCCCATAGAGAAAGCGCAACATATTTGTTGCATATGGCGACATTTGGAAGGATAAAGGGCAACAAAGGAGTTGCACTATGGCCGACGCGGACGACGACAGGATTGTGAAAACGGTCGAGTTGAACGCACCGATCTCACGGGTTTGGAAAGCGCTCACGGATCATGAAGAATTTGGGCAATGGTTTCGTGTCGACCTTGATCAGCCGTTCGAGGTGGGCGGCAAATCCACCGGGCAGATGACCTATCCGGGCCATGAAGATGTTCCCTGGGTCGCCTATATCGAGCGGATGGACACGGAGCGCCTTTTCTCGTTTCGGTGGTACGATTCCGATGAGGGCCTGCCAGAGCAAACAGGGCACCAGCCCGGGATGCTGGTCGAATTCAGGCTGGAAGAGATCGCGCACGGAACGCGTCTGACGATTACGGAGTCCGGTTTCTCGGCGCTACCCGATGCCCGGCGGATCGAACTCATGCGCAGCAATGTCGAGGGCTGGAACCTGCAGGCGGACAACCTTGCCGAATATCTCTCAGCATAGCGATTCCGGACCGGCGCCTGATATCGCCGCGATTTTTGCCGCCCTTGGCGACGGGACACGGCTTGTGATCGTTTCCAGGCTGCAGGATGGGTCCGAGCACTCGATATCGCGGTTGACTGAAGGCCTTTCGCTGACCCGACAGGGTGTCAGCCGACATCTGCGTGTCCTTGAGGACGCCAGGCTCGTACGCAGTCGGCGCGTCGGACGCGAAACCAGATATCATCTGGAAGGTGAGGCCCTGGATCGGGCAAGGGGCTATCTTGCACGGGCATCCGAGCAATGGGACGCCGCAATTGGCCGTCTCACCAGGCATCTTGAGGGTTGAGATGGTCCTTGCGGCGGCCGCGGCGAGCGCGACCGACATTTTCATCGCCCCGATAACAGACGTATGCCGAACGTCCGCTCCGGGCGTCGGCAATTATGGACCGTGTGTCGCTGTAAGTTGAGGAAACAAGCGATGACAATTGCCATGATCGATTGCGCGGTAGTCCTGTTCAGGAAAACGCGTGTATCTCCTGATGTTCGCCGCGACCTTGGGCGCGATGACTTGCGCAAAAGGCACGTCGCTTCCAAAAACGATGTGCTCCGGTCCAGCGAATGAATGAAGCGTGTTGAGAGCGTACGGGCCTGACACAGCGGCTGTATCGTAATGAAGCCTGCGAAGGTCATTCAGTCCGCTCTCCGGACCATGTTTGACATAGAAATCATAGGCCGTTCGGATCAGCCCCGGTTTGCGCTCCTTTTGCCTGTACTTCACGCCGGCTGCAAAGCGCCAGGCAAGATAGGGAATGGCGCCGCCACCATGGGAAAGGATGTATTGGATATCCGTGTATGTGTTGAGCACGCCCAGATGCATCAGATTGGCGAAGGCTCTGGTCGTATCAAAAGTGACTTCCAGAACCGCAGTTGGAATATCGATTCTGGGAAGGGCGTTCCTCGGAGGGTCAATCGGATGAACGAAGACAACGGTCTTGCGTTTGTTCAACTCGGCAAACACGGCG
Source organism: Rhizobiaceae bacterium (assembly GCA_028279875.1). Taxonomy (GTDB): domain Bacteria; phylum Pseudomonadota; class Alphaproteobacteria; order Rhizobiales; family Rhizobiaceae; genus Hoeflea_A. The sequence continues at coordinate 74,490 of JANQMU010000097.1, read as the reverse complement.
TCATAGCTGTCGTCTCCAAGATAGGTGCCGTTGTAATGGGTCATAAGACAGACGCCGTCGAGGCCCAGCACATCCATGGAATAGCGAAGCTCCTCCAGGGCAGCGTCCTTGTCGGGAAGTGGAATGCACGCAAAGCCGCCGAACCGGCCCGGATACCTGTCCCTCAACTCCGCCATGTACTCGTTGCAGGCCCGTGCCAGGTCTTTGGAGAACGTCGGGTCAGACGCGAACCATATGCCCGGACTTGATATGGAGGCGATGCCCGTCTGGATGCCCATTTTGTCCATCAGCGCATGCGCGGAATCGGGTGACCAATCCGGGAAAGCCACCCCCAGTGCTTCCGTAACGCCGATGCTCTTGAGCCGTTCCAGATAAAACCCGGGAATGATGTGGTGATGAACGTCAATCCGTCTGGGATTTGCCGACATTTTTTACTCCTGTGTGTGCTGGCGCTTCGTCAACCTGCCTGGCCGGAGGGCTCAGCCGAGCGGGGCGAAGCACGCATTCTGTGAAGACCTGTTCAGGTCATGTGTCGCAACCAGAAGACCCTCCTGGATCCCGTTGCGACGGCCAAGTCACCGCGCATGACGCTGCCGGATTGGAAATGGAGGTGCCGGCTTCAGCCGGTGCTGACGCTGCGCGCGCTGACATAGAAAGCGGGCTGAAACAGCTTCAGCGTGATCGCACCAACCCCTGCCAGCACCAGTACCAACGCAAACGGCCATCCCACAAAAGGAAGGAAAGCAATTGCGCCCGCGACCAGGGCGCCCGTTCCCGCGGCTGTGATTCGTGCGCCGATCCCGCCGGGTTCGGGGCGGCCGATCAGCATCAGAAGACCGGCGCCCAGGGAATAGGCGGCAACAACGTAGCCGGCGAAACCCACAACGAGCATGAAGACAAGCGAAGCCGGGATCAGCAGCAGCCCCGTGAGAGTTGCTGCAAAGACGACCACGAGAGTCGCCGCCATGGCGATGGCCGCCCCCATGGCAACCGATTCTGCAAGAAAGCCGAACCATACATTGCGAAGTGGGCGGTCGAGCAAACTGCGGCGGAGTTCTGCAAGCGACTGTGGAATGACAGCAGCGATGAGGGATGCCAGGACGGCGATGACCAGAACGCCGATCAGAAACGAGCGAACCAGGCTTTGCCACGTCTCGGAGGTCAGGGAAGATACCGCGTCCTCCCATTCTGAGACGTTCCGGCGCTCGATCCGGGCGTCTGAGGCGATGTCGCCCGGAATCTCCATTTTGCCGACCTCGTCTTCGAAAACGACAAGACGCCCTTCAACGCGTGCACTGTCGCCAAAACCGACATTGCGGGCATTGATATAGAGGTCCCCGGAAACGATATCTTCAAGCAGCACGTCATCTCCCGAAAGCACGGCATATCCCGCCACGGGTCCATTGACGTTTAATGTGCCGGCCGATGCGCGCAGGTTTCCGCCGATCTCACCGACAGTGACATTGCTTCCCTTGATCGAGGCATCACCGGACACCGGCGCATCGACAACCACATCCATGCCAGCGATGAACGCATCGCCGCCGATCGGGCCCCTGATCTCAACCGTTCGGCCGGCTATGTAGGCCGATCCGGTATGACCACCCTCGATTTTTACCGCCGCACCAGCGGCTAACAGATTGTCGGTCCCGGTCTGCTCGATGACCACCGTTTCACCGCTGACAAATCTGTAATTGCCAAATTCGGCGGTCGCGCCTTCATCCTGTGCGACAGCGGGAAGGGACAAAAGCGCCAGAACAAGGGATGCTGTTGGGAGCTTGCCAGTCATTGTACGTCTCCTTTGGAATTCGGTTCGAACGTCCCTCTGTCGCGTGATCGAAAAGGCCGCAAGGCGAGCCGTCTCGTGGCCTTTTACCTCCAAGTTTTTAGACTTATTGCGATTTTGAGTACATAATATACCGTTGTTTGTATTTTGCAAGGCATATGGGTATAAAAACTTTATGAGCGGACACAAAAAGCGGCGACTGGCGAAAACCAACGCAATCCTCAAAGCCGCAGAGGAGCTTTTTTCGGCGCATGGGATTGAGGATGTGTCGATGGACGACATTGCCCGGCAGGCCGGAGTCGCCCGCATGACCATATTCAATTATTTCGGGAACAAAGACGGTCTCGTCTTCGAAATGATGCGGGCCGAGTTTGAACAGGGCTGCGAAGATGCCGAGAGAATCCTCTCTGAGGACATTGGTTTCGAGGAAAAGCTGGAGGCGATCATCGACCTCAAGGAAAGCGCCATCACACGCTTCGGAAAAGCGCTTGTGATCGATGCTTTCACACGAAGCACGAAGTTGAATGCCTATCGTGTCGATCACCTGGGCCCAAGGATTGACGCCATCGTGGCACGCTTTTTCTCTGAAGGGAAAGCCGCAGGGGCGATCAGCGCCGAAGTGCCCGATAGTGTGCTTATGGCATATTTCCGTGTGTTCTCAGCCGGATTGAGCGCTGAGGGTGCTGCCTTGGCAGCCGACCTTGAAAATCCGGATATCAGGTCAAGGCTCATCCGCATGTACTTTGCCGGAATGACGCGTGTGTCTGCAGATGGTCTGCGTGACCCGGGCAGTCAGGATCAGGAGCATGTGGGCGACATCAGGAGATAAGGTTCAACGCTCAGCAAACGAAATCGATTGTCTCGCGCTTGCGGGACATTGTCGCCTCACGAAGCCGCCAAAGTGTAAGCGGATGGAATGTCCCAGGCTTCAGCAATTTTGCCGTCGACGAAACGCCAGACGACCGCCGCATCGACTGCGATCGCTTCGCCGTTTCGTTCCATGCTGTTTCGCACATGGACGACAACCAGTTCTTCGCCGATCGGTGTTGCGGAGATCTTTTTGACCTTGAAAGTACCTCCGGTTTCCCCGCCGAGCTTGGCAAAGAAGTCTCCCAGTCCCGAAACGCCAAAATAGTCTCCCTCGACATCCGGCAGGTTGGGATTGAAATAGTGCCAGACGAAATCACCGGAGAAAAGATTGGCCGATGCAGCCAGATCGCCAAGATCAAGCTGCGACAGCAAGGCGATGTTCGGATGTTCTTCGGTCATACCGCCGCTCGTTGATCACGTGCCGAAAAGGTTTCTGGTGAGGCATAAGGTTTGTCGCCCCAGGCGTCCTTGATTTTGATCAACGAGGTGCGTTGAGCTCGCCAGCCATCAGTCTGGTCGCCGTCGTGGCAAGGAGACATTCATCAACTGTCGGCGAACGGCAACTTCGTCCCGCAATGTGTGCGTTCGTGCGTTACGCGGCGAAGATCCAGACCGAGCCCAAAGTTACTGCGGCGCGGCAACGCGGCGAATGTCGGCTTCAACTCCATTGGCTAGTTTCTAACTCATCGCACTGGCCGCTGAAGGTCTTCGATGATCTTGCCTATCTCTTCGGCTGCGTCTTTGGACAGTACGGGCTTGCTCAACACGCCAAAGTTATCCTTTGCCTGTTCTGGAGTGCGGCACCCAGGAAGAGGAATAGTTCGATCAGACTGGGCCAAGCACCAAGCGAGCGATCCTTGCGCAACTGTCCGTCCATCTGCCGTCAAGAGTTCGCGGATTGTCTCGACGGCCCGAACTAGGTCTTTCGTTGGCGCGCCCTCTTTATCGAAGTAGCGCATCCATGTGAGGCCGCTGCTTCGCATGTCATTCGCTCCAACATTCGGCGTTTTTCCGTGATACTTGCCGGACAATAGACCCATCGCGAGCGGCTGCCGATTGAATGACCAGAGACCGCGTTTCTCAATAGCAGCCAGAAGGTCGTCCGCCGGAGAAAAAACATTGAGGTCATGCTGGACCGCCTCGAAGCCTTCGAGATCAGCAAAGGCCATCGAGCCTGGCAGATCGTCGTTGCTCCACCCGAAAGCACTGATTTTTCCAACCGTGAACGCCTCTGACAAGGCTTCGAACACCTCCTCGGACCGATCAATGGGATGTCGATTGACGTGGAACTTCACCAGATCGAGATGATCGGTGTCGAAGCGTCGTAGAGATGAATCTATGGCGTTCGTGATGTCCACCTTCCGGTCCGTCGGTCCGGTGATGTCGCCACTCGTCGGATCACAAAGCGTGCCCGCCTTTGTGCAGATCACGACATCATCCCGGTTGAGGCTGCTCTCACGGATCGCGCGCGCGATTACATCCTCGGCGTGACCCGCGCCATAGCTGACGGACGTGTCGATAATCCGGACTCCCGTATCGAATGCCGTATGCAAGGTGCGCACGGATGTGTCGTCATCCACATTGCCCCACCCGATTGGCTTGCCGCCGGAATACTGCATTCCGCCCATGATCCAAGTTCCGATACCAATCCGCGGAACCCGTTTGCCGTTCCAGAGCGTAACTTGCTCGTAGCCAACGATCGCTTGATCTTGTCTCTCCATCACGCCGCAACCATCTGACGTCCGAAGTCCGTGAGGTGATCGAGCGTGTTTCCGAATGTGGTCTCATCAATATCGAGGTGCGTAACCCACCGCTGCCGCGCGGGCGATCCGGATACGGCAATGCCACGCTGTTGCAAGAAGCAGGCGAATGACGTCTGAATATCTGGGTCAACATCGCAGAAGACCATGTTGGACTGTGGCGTTTCCGGGCGTAGACCAGATACGGCAGCCAAAGCCTCAGCCAGTCTTTTCGCGCGCTCATGATCCTCCGACAGTCGCTTGACGTGATGACTGAGCGCATAAAGACCGGCCGCTGCAAGCACTCCTGCCTGCCGCATACCCCCGCCAAGCATTTGGCGATGTCGTCGCCCTCGCTCAATCAGGTCTGCGGGGCCAACGAGAAGCGATCCGACCGGCGCTCCGAGACCTTTCGACAGACAGAAGCTCACCGTGTCGAAGTGCTGCGCGATCTCCGCCACCGCCACGCCGAGCGAACATGCCGCATTGAACACGCGGGCGCCGTCAAGGTGCATCGCCAACCCCCGGTCACTGGCAAGAGCCGATACCTCGGTGAGGTATTCCAGCGAAAGAACCTTTCCGTTAAACGTGTTCTCAAGCGCAATCATCCGAACCGGCGCGAACAGAATCGATGCCGGATAGAGCGCGCTTTTTATGTCAGCGATGGCGAGGGTACCGTCAGGTTGGTTGCGTACTACCTGCGCCTGGACGGACGCCACGATTGCAGCACCACCAAGTTCTCTGAGGAAGCTGTGAGACTGGGCGCCGACAATATACGCATCACCTTGCCCGCAATGGCTCATCACCGCGATGAGATTGGATTGTGTACCCGATGGTGTGAACAGCGCAGCTTCTTTGCCGAAAAGTTTGGCTGTGGTTTCTTCCAGCGCATGAACCGTTGGGTCGTCGCGATAATAGTCGTCGCCGACTTCGGCCGCTGCCATCGCAGCACGCATGTCTGCCGTGGGGCGCGTGACAGTATCGCTGCGGAAGTCAATTTTGATGTCTGTTGAGCTTTGCATGGGATCGTTCTCGCTTGTTGTATTTGGCGCGATCCTGCCTCAGTCCCATTGAAATAGGTGATTGAAGTTTGTGCAAATTTGCAATTAAGTTGCACAACAAAGCAATTTTGGAGCTATCTTGGATCGCATCGACAAAAGCATTCTCGCGCTTCTTCAGAAGGATGCCTCTATCGCAAATAACGATCTCGCTGATCTTGTTGGCCTCGCGCCATCAAGTTGCCTGCGACGCGTGCGACGCCTAAAGGCGGACGGGATCATTACGCGGACAATTGCGCTCACCGATCCAAAGAAGATGGGTCGTGCGCTCAAGGCAATCGTTACGGTCAGGCTCGCCGATCATGGAAAGACGGCCCGTCGAGACTGGCTTGCGGACTTGGATCAAGAGAAAGCCGTATCGCAGGTGTATTCCGTATCTGGCGAGACCGACGTGGTCGTAGTGCTCAGCCTGGCGGACATGGACGAATTTCAACAACTGAGTGAGCGTGCGTTCTCAGACAATGAAAACGTGGTCCAGTTCACGACAATGTTTGTCCTTGAGCAGCACAAGCTGGACTTGGCGCTCACACCCTGAAAATCAGAAAGCGATCATTAGTATCGCCGCGCTCAGTGGCGGCTTCGTCCGCAATGTATGTGTTCGCGCGTTGCGCGACGAATGCCCGGAATGAGCCCATACCGACCGCCGCACCATCTGCTAGAGTGGTCGAATGACCGCGATCGATAGCTATGGTTTTCGCAAAGCGACCCTGGATGATCTCGCCTTGCTGAAGGGGTGGCAGTCGAACCCGCACGTCCTGGAATGGTGGGACGCGGATGCGCCTTACGACGAAACGGATCTGGCTGATCCCCGGGTCACGCGCTGGATCGTTTCAAGCAGCGAGCGGCCCTTCGCCTTTATGCAGGACTACACGGTCCACGGTTGGCAAAACCACCATTTTGCCGGTCTGCCCAAAGGGTCGCGGGGGATTGATCAATATATCGGAGAACCTGAAATGGTCGGGCTTGGGCATGGGTCAGCGTTTATCGCAATGAGGATGCAGGTACTCTTTGATGACGGCGCACCTGTGATCGCGACCGATCCGCACCCGGATAATGAAAGAGCGATAGCTGTCTACAGGAAGCTGGGCTTCGAACCGTTGGGCCCGACCCAGAAGACCAGATGGGGCTTAATATTGCCCATGGCTGCCAGGCGATAGGAAAGACTGGCCAACAGCCGGTTTGTCCGCCGTGGGTGAGGCCAGATCGGGATCGGGTGGACAACCTCCTGAGACCTCACATCCAGGTGCATCAAGCTCCGTCCGAGCCGTTTTCCTCTCGCCGCTCTGCTTTCAGCGCCCGGCTTGGAGGGCACACTTCCTGCATGAACTTTGCCAAGGTCGCGCCCAGATTATCTGCCTGCATCCCGTATCTGACGAATTGCCCTTCGCGTTTCTTCCAAATCAGCTCAGCTGACTCCAGAATTGAAAGATGTTTGGAAACAGCAGGTTGAGACATGTCAAACCGCTCGGCAACCGCTCCGGCCGTCAACGGGCCTTCTGAGAGGTAAGCCAGTATCCGCCGTCGTGTTGTCGACGCCAAAGCCTCAAACACCTTGTCGGCCCTTGACATAATTTCACCTTTTAACTTATTAGTTATATATCTGTATAACTAATATCCTATCTATTTATGGGCGTAGTTTCAAGATGACCTTGCAGGCAACCGATCGTGTTTTTCCCGACATTTCAACCAATGCCACCCAAGGCACCATCCGCTGGAAGGCGTCGAAATCGCTCTGGCTCTTTGCGATGCTTGCAGGCGGCATCGCTGCGATCGGCCTGACCCCCAGCGGCGGCGGTTTTCTGGTTTTCCTTGCAACCACCGCAGTCACCATATGTGCCGGCCACTCCGTCGGTATGCACCGCCTGCTTGTTCACAGAGCTTTCAAGACGCCCAAATGGCTGGAACACATCCTTGTCTGGCTCGGAACCCTGGTCGGCATGGCAGGGCCGTTTGGCATGATCCGTGCCCACGACATGCGCGATTGGCACCAGCGCCAATCGAAGTGCCCGCCCCACCCAAGCCATGGCGCAGGGTTCTGGCGCGACGCATGGTGGCAAATGCACTGCCAATTCGACCTCGACCATCCCCCGCGCTTCGAAATTGAACCCGAAATCGCGAATGACCGCTTCTATCAATGGCTGGAGCGCAACTGGATGGCCCAGCAACTGATCGTCGCGATCCCCCTCTTTGCGCTCGGCGGAGTTGGCTTCATTCTTTGGGGTGTCTGCCTGCGTGTCTCCGTTTCGCTGATCGGCCACTGGGTCGTGGGACACTTTGCCCACAAAGCCGGTCACCAGGGATGGCATGTCGCAGGCCTGCCAGTGCAAGGTTATAATCTGCCCGGCCTTGGCTTGATGACCTTTGGCGAAAACTGGCATTCAAACCACCACGCCTTTCCACATTCGGCGAGACTCGGCATTGAAGAGGGCCAGGTAGACCCCGGCTACTGGTTCATCAAATTCCTTGAATCCCTCGGCCTGGCCCACACAATTCTTGGTCCCGAGGACCGCCCTGAGCGGGAAGGGCTGACACGGAATGAACCTGAACCATGCGTTGGTTGCGGAGCAAAAAGCAGCCGTTGGAGCGCTGCGCGGATGCGCGCCTCGTCTGCATTCTGTAATTTCATGCACTGCGCAGCGAATGCCCGCTTCGATGACAACCGCTCAGAACCCCGGAGGTTTTGACTGGAGGAGTTGAACGTCGGGCACGTCATGCGACAGTCAGCGGATGTGTTTCCCCAGAAGTGTGGTTTTTGAAGGGTGGCACCGATCCGGTGGTCCACTTGCTCTGAAGCCGGCCAACGGATCATACCCGATGATGCCTTTGTCCCCAGCCGGGTCGTTGGTTGTGGCCGGAGCTATACTATATGAAGTCGGTCGCCGAACGAAGCCAAACGGAAGCCAACCCCATGACCCTGCTAATCCTCTTCGTCGTTCTTGCTATCGGTGTGTCGTTCCTCTGCTCCATCCTGGAGGCGGTGCTGCTGTCGATCACCCCCTCCTTCGTGGAGGCAGCCGAGGAAGACCGACCGAAGCTGGCGGAGAAACTGCGGCATTTGCGAACTGATATTGAACGGCCGCTGACCGCGATCCTGTCGCTCAACACAATCGCACACACCGTGGGGGCCACCGGGGCGGGCGCCCAGGCGGCGGTCGTATTCAATGATGTGGGCGTCGGAATATTCTCCGGCCTGCTGACACTGGGCATCCTTGTTCTTTCGGAAATCGTTCCCAAGACCCTCGGGGCGACACACTGGCGCGCGCTCGCCCCCTTCGCGGTCCGTGTGCTGCCCTGGCTGATTACCGTGCAATTGCCGCTGGTCTGGATGAGCCAGGCGATCACGCGGTTCCTGACGCCGGGCGAGGCCGGCGCGGAGATCTCCCGCGAGGAGATCACCGCACTGACGACCGCCGGTCACCGCCTTGGCGTGGTTGAGGAAGACGAAACGCGCGTCGTTGCCAACCTGTTCCGCCTGCCCGAAATAGAGGCGCACGAGGTGATGACGCCGCGAACGGTGATCGAGCATGTGCCGGCCGAGGCGACCGTGGCTTCGGCCGTGGCAGGGCGGGAGGCATTCACCTTCTCGCGCATCCTGGTCACCGGTGAGACCATTGACGACGTGCAGGGCTTTGTTCTGGCGCGCGACCTGTTGCTTGCGGCCCTGCGCGGTGAAGACGAGCGCCCGGTCGCGGATTTCGCCCGCAAGATGCTGCGCGTGTCGGAGGACACGGACCTTGATACGCTCTTTGATCTCCTCATGGATCGCGACGCACACATCGCCCTGGTGGAAGACAAGTACGGCGGAACAGCCGGGCTGGTCACGATGGAAGACGTGCTCGAGACGCTTCTCGGCACCGAGATCGTCGACGAGCACGACGAGGTGGCGGACCTCAGAAAGATGGCACGGTTGCGCGCCAAGCGGCGACGCAATCCAAAGGAGGAGGCCGTGGCCGGGAAATCCCGTGATCCGGGGTGAACGACAGGAAAGAGCCGCGATTGAACGACCCGGGGTGGCAAAAGAGAAATTGCCGTGCGCACGCAGAAGGATTTCTGCGGTTCGGACCTGGCGCGAACAGCCCGGCCGCTGGCCTATTTAGAGCGCTCCAGGCCGGCGAAGGCTGCGGCTGCCATGGCCGCCGCCGCGCACAGAAGCGGGAGAATGACCGCCAGGCTGTAAAGCGACCCGCCGACAAGAGGCCCGACCATCGCGCCAATGCCGATCGCCGTCGAAACCGCGCCTGCTGCGCGGCCCTGCTCGTCGCCCTGCACGGCATTCGCGGCGGCGGCGGAAATCGCCGGCATCACCCAGCCGGCTCCGAAGCCGGCAACCGCATAGGCCAGGATCAGCGTCGCGGCATTGGGCGCCGCGGCCGCGCACAGAAACCCGACGGCCGAGATCGCACCGCCGGTCGCAATGAGGCGCGGCGGCTGCCAGCCAAGTCGGGCGACGATAATCTGGGCGACGACGAGCGCGACACCGACGGCGAAAAGCGCCAGCGCGGCGATCCGCGTCGCGTCCGGCCCTGACAGGCCCAGCCGGTCGAGCGCCACGAAGCCCACGACGATCTGGCCGATACCGATGGCAATCATCGCCGCGAAGGCCGTCAGAACCGGACGCAGCAGCCGCTTGTCGGACAGCGGCAGCGGCGGGACAACGTCTCCTCCCGTCCTGGAGTCGCGGGGCAGGCGCATCAGAAGAAAGGCGAGGGCCGCGATCGGGATCGCCGACAGCAAAAACAGCGGCAATACGGGGGAGGGCCCGGCGGTGACCGCTACGAATGCCGGGCCGAACAATAGGCCAGCAGCCTGAGCTGCGCCCAGCCGGCCCATGGCGCCTGCCCGTGCTTCGGCCGCGTACCGGTCCGCAATCAAGGCTGCCCCGGCCGCCGGAAGGGCGGCATAAAACAGGCCGGCCAAAAAGCGCGCCGCAACCAGCCCGGCGAGCGTCATCAAGGCACCCAGGCCCCAGGCAGCACCCGCTTGAGCCGCAAGACACAGTGCAAAATATCCGGCCGCAAACCCGGCCAGCCCGGAAACCAGCACGGGCTTGCGCCCCAACCTGTCAGCCGCTCGACCCCAGGCGCGGGCCGACAGGACCCAGCCAAGCCCGCCAGCCGTCGCCGAAAGGCCGATCTGCCAGGCGTCAAGTCCCAGCACGACGGCCAGCGGGCCGGCAAGCGCCACAAATCCCATCATTCCCATGCTGCAGACGAGATTGGCGATGTAGAGCGGCGCCAGGGATTGTGCGCTGTCGCGGGTCTTGCTCTGCGCGTGCTCGACGTTTGACACGGCGTGCCTCGATAATCATTCCGACAGGGGGGCGACTGGCTGGCTGGCAAATGTTGCTGGTGTCGCGTACATTGTACGCATATTGCGCAGATTGCCATATCCCGTCAAGACTGATGGCCAGAAAGAAAGGGAGCCCATGGCAGTTCGAGGGAGCGCGTCGAAGGAGACGGTCAAACCGAAACCGCTTGATCGCGACCGGATCGTTTCCGCCGCGCTGAGGCTGGTCCGCCGCGAGGGGATCGCCAGACTGACCATGCGCCGGCTTGCGCGCGAGCTCGACGCGGGCGCGATGTCGCTCTATCGACATATCGCCGACCGCGACGATCTGCTGCTCGCCATGCTCGATCATGTGGCGCAGTCCATTCAGGTTCCCGCGCCCCAGGCAGACGAGACGGCTGAAATCATGGCGGTCATGAAGGCTTTTCACGATACGTTCCGAACGGATCCCTGGCTCGTCGGCGTGCTGCTCAATGAGGGTCAGGCGAGCCTTCACATCCTGCCGCTGGTGGAACGGATATTCTCCGCCCTGTATCGGCTGGGACTGGAAGGTGAGCAGGTGATCGAGGTCTATCTCCTGCTGATTCACTATAGCTATGGCGAGAGCCTTTCCTTCGAGACCGCCGGAAAGCGCAAGCATTTGCTGGAGACGTTCGGTGTCGCCGCGGCGGACCGTTATCCGGCGTCGGCTGCCGCCATGTCAGCGGCCCGAGGCTGGCAATATCGCGAATTCCAGCCGAATATCGCGCGAATTCTCAAGGCGATCACGCCAAGGCAGACAGTCTAACCTACGGCCAATGACACTCCGGGCGCGGAACACTCTATGCGCCGTGCGAAAGCCAGTCGCGGATCAGGTGATGGGCGATGGCGCCCGGCGGTGGGGACGTCATGTCGCCACCTTCGATCTGCCGGGTCAGCAGCGCCGCGGCCTCGCGGCGGTTGAACCAGCGGCAATCCTCGAGCTCGCGCCTGTCGACGACGATCTGCGTGCTGGCGGCCTCGCCATAGCAGCCGATCATCAGCGTGTGCGGCATCGGCCAGGGCTGCGTGGCGTGGTAACGCACACGGGCGACGTGAATGCCGGACTCTTCGCGGGTTTCCCGGCGCACGGCCTCCTCCACCGTCTCGCCCGGCTCCAGAAACCCGGCGAGGCACGAATACATGCCCGGCGGGAAATGCGGGCTGCGACCCAGCAGGCACCGGTCGTTCTGCGTGTCGATGGTCAGCATGATGACCACCGGGTCGGTGCGCGGAAACAGCATATGGCCGCAGGACGGGCATTCCCGGCGGTAGCCGCCGGCCCGCGGCTGGGTTTCACCGCCGCAGCGTCCGCAATAGCGATGGGTGCGCGACCAGGCGAGCAGGCTGGCGGCCTGCGCCAGTTCGCCAAGCAGGCTGCCGGAGATAAGGCCCTGGATATAGATCGATCGATGGTCGATCGCCTTGACGGTCTGCGGCAGGTCCTCCGGGTCGAGACGGACGGGCACGGCGAGCCGCGGCGCATCGGTCTCGGCAAAGCCGAGCAGGATGGCGTTGTCCAGATCCGGGTCGAACGCCGCCAGTTGCTCGGCGTGGTGAAGCGCCTCGAACCCGCTGCCATTGGCCCGCAGGAAGGCCCGGCCGCCGGCGATGGCGAAGCCCCGCATCGCGTCGGAGGCCAGCGCTTCGGCGAGGCAGTCGTCATCGCGGTGTTCGGACCGGCGATCGAGACGGTTGCCGGCGAAGGCCACTTTGCTGCTCGGCTCCTGCGCGAAGCCGGGATTGTCGAAAATGGGCAAGTGTTCGAGGTCCTAAAGTGCGTCGATAAGGGCCGCGATCAGATCGGCGGCGCTTTTGGGTTCATAAGGTTCGGCGTTCCCAACCGCCCAGGCCGGGCCCGGCCAGGCCGGGTCGCCCGGGTTCCGGGCAATCACGTGGATATGGAGCTGGCGCACATGGTTGCCCAGGGCGCCGATATTGATTTTTTCGCAATGCGTCACGCGTTTGAGGGCGCGCGCCGTCTCGCAGGTCTCGAAGGTGAGCAAGGTCTGATCGAGCGGTGTCAGCTCAAAGACTTCCTCGATCCCGGGCCGCTGCGGAATCAGCAGCAGCCAGGGCCAGCGCCGGTCATTCATCAGCCGGAGCTGGCACAGGCCCAGCACGGAGGCCATGTGACTGTCGGCCCGGATCCGGTTGTTGAGTTCGAAATCGCCCATTCTGTCCTGTCTGTTCGCTCTCGGCCGGCCCCGAACCGTTCCTGCTGTCGAAGCCTATCAGTTTTTTCCATGAATTGCTTGCATTTGTATTCCGGATTGCCGATATGGAGCCCGGGAGGTTGGTGGTGGACGAGCCACTCGCCAACCGGGTCAGGTCCGGAAGGAAGCAGCCCTAACGAGCCACGGCACGGGTCACCGTGCCAGCCTCCCACCCCCCATTTCATAGCTGCCCCGGCGATGTCGGCCCCGTCGAAGCGCGGCGCGTGCGCTGCTTCGGGCTCCGCTTCCCGCGTGGTGTCGAGAGGCATGATAGATTGACAAATGTCGTTAGAATGCCTATTTTAAGACAAAAGTCATCCATCGGTCAAAGGCCTGCGCCATGCCCGAACTGCGTCCCGTAACCATGGTTTCCCCGGTCGAGGGACCGCGCTTTTCTGCGGCCGAAATCAGGGCCATGCAGCGGGCGGTCATCAATCTGTTCGACCGTTGGGGCCTGACCGACGAACAGGCCGCCATTCTTCTGGGCGACATCGCGACACGCACCTTTCAGCGCTGGAAAAGCGGTGAACTCGGCCGCGGCAACATCGATCTCGCGGCGCGGCTTTCCAACCTGCTGGGCATCCACAAGGCGCTTCGCCTTCTGTTCAAGGACAGGCGCCGAGGCTATCAGTGGATCAGCCGCCCCAATGCCGGGTTCGGCGGGCACTCGGCGCTGGATGTGATGCTTGGCGGCCAGCTGACCGATCTGATGCGCGTGCGCCGCTATCTCGATGCGCAGCGGGGAGCCTGGTGAAACCACCGGTTTCGCGTGTCGACTGGCCGCAGACTCATCGGCTTATCAACTCGGCATTCCCACCGATTGACCTGTTCGAGGACATTGCCGATCCGGCCGACTGGGATGTGCTTGCAGGCGCGGAGGCAAAGACCAATCCGCGCCTCGCCGAGACCATCGGCAATCTGGACCTGGTGCCGGTCGCCCGCCGCGTCAGCGGCGAGGGCGCGTCCTATGTCATGGCCTGCTTCACCCATGTCAGCACCGACCGCCCGGGCCGGTTTCACGACGGCACCTTCGGCGCCTATTACGCGGCGCGATCGTTCGAGACCGCACTCTTCGAGACGGTGCATCACCGGCAGGTCTTTTGCGCCGCAACCGACGAGGCGCCCGGATGGATTGCCGATATGCGCGAACTCGTCGGATCGGTCGATGCCGCGCTGGTCGATCTTCGCGGCGGCGATCATCTGCATCTGCTGCATGAGACCGATTATGCGCCGCCGCAGGCCTTTGCCCGGCAGAGGATCGGCGACGGCCATGACGGGGTCGTCTATCCCAGCGTCCGCCATCCCGGCGGCGAATGTCTCGCGGCTTTCTATCCGGATGTTGTCGGGATCCCGGTACAGGGCCGGCATCTCAGCTACCACTGGAATGGCGTGCGCATCGACAGGATCCGGATACACGGCGAAAAGCCGGGAATCTACGCCATCGATCCGTGATCTGCCGCAGCGCTTCGGCAAGGCGCCTCTGGCTTTTTGATCGCGCCCTCTGTAAACCCAAGGGATCGGTAGATGACGGCGGTCCGGTTCCTGGAGCATCAATGAGCGACACAGCGCAAGACAGCGGCTATCGCGTTCTCGCACGCAAATACCGGCCGTCGGATTTCGGCGATCTCATCGGTCAGGAACCGATGGTGCGCACCCTCACCAACGCCTTCGAAACCGACCGCATCGCGCAGGCCTATATGCTGACCGGCGTTCGCGGTGTCGGCAAGACGACGACGGCGCGCATCCTTGCCCGGGCGCTGAACTACCGCACCGACGACATCGACAAACCGACCATCGATCTCAAGCAGCCGGGTGAACATTGCGACGCCATCATGGCCGGCAGCCATGTCGATGTCATCGAGATGGATGCCGCCTCACATACCGGCATTGACGATATCCGCGAAATCATCGAGCAGGTGCGTTACCGGCCGGTTTCGGCGCGCTACAAGGTCTATATCATCGATGAAATCCACATGCTGTCCACCCAGGCCTTCAACGGCCTGTTGAAGACGCTCGAAGAACCGCCGCAGCATGTGAAGTTCATTTTCGCGACGACGGAAATCCGGAAAGTGCCCGTCACGGTCCTGTCGCGCTGCCAGCGCTTCGATCTGCGCCGTATCGAGGCCGCCGCGCTAGTCGACCATTTCCGCGCGATTGCCAAACGCGAAGAGGTGACGGTCGACGATGAATCCCTGGCGATGATCGCCCGCGCGGCGGAAGGGTCGGCCCGCGACGGCCTGTCGCTGCTCGACCAGGCGATCGCCCATGGCGGCGGCAAGGTGGAGGCCGATGCCGTGCGGTCGATGCTCGGCCTCGCCGATCGCGGCCGGATCGTCGACTTGTTCGAGATGATCGCCAAAGGCGATGTCGCCGCCGCATTGCAAGCCTTTCGCGAGCAATATGACGCCGGCGCCAATCCGTCGGTGGTGCTCGCTGACCTTGCCGATTTCACCCATCTGGTGACGCGGCTGAAATTCGTGCCCGAGGCGGCCCATGACGCCGCCTTGAGCGAGGCCGAGCGCACCCGCGGCAAGGCCTTCGCCGACACCCTGTCGGTCCCCGTCCTGTCGCGCCTGTGGCAGATGCTGCTCAAGGGCGTGCCGGAGACGGAACAGTCGAACAGGCCGGTCAGCGCCTGTGAGATGGTGCTGATCCGATTGACCCATGCGGCCAATCTGCCGAGCCCGGACGAGGCGATCAAAAAGCTGTCCGACGCCCCGCCCCAACAGCCGGAACAACCCACCGGCGGCGCGCCGTCCGGTGGCGGCCAGCCGGGTATGCAGGCATCGGCCGATATAGGACCCGGCCCGATGACCGTACAGCCTGGTAATGGCGGCGGTCCCGTGGCGATGCTACGGCCTGTGGAAGATCACGAGATAGCGCAGCAGATGCAGCCGGCGCCGATGGAGACGCCCGCACCGCATGTGCCGATCGAAGGCCTGACAGATCTGGCGGAGCTCGCCGCCCGGCACCGTGATCTGAAGATGAAGGCATTGATCCGCAAATATCTGCGGCCGGTGAAAATCGAACCGGGCCGGCTGGAAATCGCGCTGCACGAAGACGCACCGAAATCGCTTGTCGGCGAACTCGACGCCCGGCTGAAAGAGTGGACGGGCCGGCGGTGGGTCATCGCCATCAGCCGCGAGGAAGGCGGCCGCACGCTCGAGGAGATCGACAACGCCCACCGCGCCGAACTCGTCAGCGACGCCACCCAGGACCCCGATGTCGCCGCCATCCTGGCGCAATATCCGGGCGCGCGCATCCGCGATGTGCGCATCCGCAGCGACGACCTGGACGATATCCAGCCGGCCATGCAAAGCGAGGATGGCGATATCCTGCCGGTCGATCCCGACGAAGACCAATAGATCAATTTCGACAGCCGCGCGGCCGAGCCCGCGCGCGAGACAATGGAGATGCAAATGCGCGACCTGATGGGCATGATGGGCAAGGTCAAGGAAATGCAGGAAAAAATGGCCGGCCTGCAGGAAGAAATCGAAGCCCTCGAGCTGGAGGGAACCTCCGGCGGCGGCCTGGTGACCGTGCGCCTCAACGGCAAGGGAATGATGCTCGGACTGACCGTCGACCCGTCCTTGATCAAGGAAGACGAGGCCGAGATCCTGGAAGACCTGATCGTCGCCGCGCATAATGACGCCAAGGGCAAGGTCGAGGCGGCGGTCCAGGACAAGACCAAGGAACTGACCGCCGGCCTGCCCATTCCTCCGGGCATGAAACTGCCGTTTTAGCTCGCCTTCAGTTCCTGGCGCCGACGGTGCAGGATCGGCTCCGTGTAGCCATTGGGCTGCTGGCGTCCGGCGAGCACCAGTTCCAGCGCTGCCTGGAACGCGATTGATGTGTCGAAATGGCCGGCCATGTCGCGATAGGCGGGGTCGCCCGCATTTTGCCCGTCGACCACGGCGGCCATGCGCTGCATGGTCTCGACGATCTGTTCTTCGCTGACGATGCCGTGATGCAGCCAGTTGCTCATGTGCTGCGCCGAGATGCGCAGCGTCGCCCGGTCTTCCATCAGCCCGACATTGTTGATGTCGGGGACCTTGGAACAGCCGACGCCCTGGTCGACCCAGCGCACCACATAGCCGAGGATGCCCTGCGCATTGTTGTCCAGTTCGCGTTGGATATCCTCCGGCGTCCAGTTCGGCCGCTCCGCGACCGGGACCGACAGGATGTCGGCGAGCTTCGCCCGCGGCCGGCTCTTGAGGCCCGCCTGAACCTCCGCGACATTGACCCGATGGTAATGGGTGGCATGCAGCGTGGCGGCGGTCGGCGAGGGCACCCAGGCGGTGTTGGCGCCGGCCTTCGGATGGCCGATTTTCTGTTCCAGCATGGCGGCCATCAGATCGGGCATCGCCCACATGCCCTTGCCGATCTGCGCATGGCCTGACAGGCCGCATTCCAGCCCGATATCGACATTCCAGTCTTCATAGGCCGCGATCCACGCAGCCTGCTTCATGTCGCCCTTGCGGATCATCGGCCCGGCTTCCATCGCGGTATGGATCTCGTCGCCGGTGCGGTCGAGGAAGCCGGTATTGATGAACACCACCCGCTCGCGGGCGCCGCGGATACATTCCTTGAGATTGACGGTAGTCCGCCGCTCCTCGTCCATAATGCCCATTTTCATGGTGTTGCGCGCCATGCCGAGCACATCCTCGACCCGGGCGAAAATGTCGGATGCGAAGGCCACTTCCTCGGGCCCGTGCATTTTCGGTTTGACCACATAGACCGAGCCTTCGCGCGAATTGCGCCGCCGGCCCTGCGGACCAATATCGTGCAGGGCGATCAGGCCGGTCAGCATCGCATCCATCAGGCCCTCCGGCGCCTCGTTGCCGTCGCGGTCGAGAATCGCCGGATTGGTCATCAGGTGGCCGACATTGCGCACCAGCATCAGCGCCCGGCCCGGCAGGGTCATGTCGGCGCCCCTGCGGTCCAGATAGCGACGGTCTTCCGCAAGGCGCCGTGTGAATGACTTGCGTCCCTTCGACACCTCTTCCGTCAGATCGCCCTTCATCAGGCCGAGCCAGTTGCGGTAGACGACGATCTTGTCTTCCGCGTCGACGGCGGCAACGCTGTCCTCGCAGTCGACAATGGTCGTCAGGGCCGATTCCAGGATAATGTCCGCAATATGGGCGGCGTCGTCGCGGCCGACCGCGCTGTCGCCGTCGATGACGATCTCCAGATGCAGGCCGTTCTTCTTGAGCAGCACCGCGGACGGCGCGGCCGGGTCGCCGCGATAGCCGGCAAACTGCGCCGGGTTCTTCAAGCCGCTGTTGCCACCCTGCGCAAGCGTTACGACCAGTTCGCCGTCGGCGACGGCAAGGCCCTTCGCATCCTGCCATTGGCCGCCGATCGGCACCGAATCATTGAGAAATTGGCGTGCCCAGGCGATCACCCTGGCGCCGCGCACCGGATTGTAGCCCGTGCCCTTCCCGGCGCCGCCATCTTCGGAAATAGCATCGGTACCGTAAAGCGCATCATAGAGCGATCCCCAGCGCGCATTGGCGGCGTTCAGCGCGTAGCGGGCATTCATCACCGGCACGACGAGTTGCGGTCCGGCGACCGTCGCGATCTCCGCGTCGACATTGCCCGTTGCGATGGTGAATGGACCGCCTTCCGGAAGCAGATAGCCGATATCGCGCAGGAAGGCCTCATGGGTCGCCGGATCGGCCGGCGCACCCTGGTCGCGATACCAGCGGTCGATCTGGTCCTGCAATGCGTCGCGCCGCTCCAGAAGCGCCCGGTTCTTCGGCGCGAAATCGTGGATCAGCGCCGACAATCCCTCGAAAAAGCCATCCGGATCGACGCCGGTCCCCGGCAGGGCTTCATCGAGGATGAAATCATGAAGGTCCTGATCAATTGACAGGCCGCGGACGGGGCGCATCGGCATGGCGGACTCCTTGGGTGCTTAGGGTGAGGGACGGGCGTGCGCCTCCATCCCATGGCCGCCAATTCCATGTCAATTTGACAAAAGTAACAAGGATTTTTTCCAGATTGGAAAAAGCGGAGATTATCCGTACTGATTCCGGCCATCGATTCCGGGTTGCACATACCAGTAGAGCAGCACGAGAAAACCGATGATCGGGACGAAGCCGATGAGCACCCACCATCCTGACCGGCCGATATCGTGAAGCCGGCGAACGGCAACCGCGAGATTGGGAAGCAACAGCGCCAGCGAGGCCAGCACGGTCAGCGGTTGTCCGGCATCGCCGCCGCCGGGCCCCAGCATCGGGCCGAAAAGAATGTCATCGACGATCTGGGTGACAGCCATGACGATAAACATGAAGAGGACCCACCACCAGAATTCGGGCCGCGCCGCTCGGCCTGAGAAGGTCGCATATTTCGAAAAAACCATCGAAATGGCTTGTGTAAACGTCATTGCGGCGCTCCAGAATCAACTCCAGTTTCGCCCGTCACAGAACTTGTCCAAAACCACCCGGCCGGCAGTCTATGACGGGAAACAAAACCAAATCAAGCCATTGGCAAAACCGCCCGGCGCGCCTTGTCTATGCGCCGGAATGATCACGGCGACGCGGTGTACGACCGGTGGTTCGCGAACCCTGTTGGTGGTAAGCTTGCCGCCTCAAAAGGCAACTTCCGGGGCGACATGATGGACTATTATGATCTGGGCGGATATCGCCGTGACATTTCAAGCTCTTCGCCGCAGGCGAAGCAATGGTTTCAGCGCGGGCTGGTCTGGATATATGCCTACCACCACGAGGAGGCCATTGCCTGCTTCGAACGGGCACTTGAACATGATCCCGCCTGCGCCATGGCCCATTGGGGCATCGCCTACGCGATCGGCCCCAATTACAATAAACCCTGGGAGGCGTTTGAGGAGGATGAAAAACCCGTCGCCCTGGCGCGAGCGCGAGATGCCGTCGCTGCGGCAGATGCCGGCTCAGCAGCGGCCGATCCCGTCGAGCGGGCGCTGATCGAGGCGCTGGCCAGCCGCTATGCCGGCCCTGCCGAGATTGCCGATTTCGGCCCCAACAACGATGCCTATGCCGACGCCATGCGCACGGTCCATGCGGCCTTTCCGGGCGACCTCGATGTCTCGGCCCTGTTCGCCGAGGCCCTGATGAACCGCACGCCCTGGCAATTGTGGGACCTGCCGAGCGGCCAGCCGGCCGAGGGCGCCGATACGCTCGAGGCCGTCGCCGTGCTGGAGGAGGCTTTCGTCGGGATCGCCGGCGCCTGGGATCATCCCGGCCTGTTGCACATGTATATCCACCTGATGGAAATGTCGCCGACCCCGGAAAAGGCGCTGCGCCATGGCGACCGGCTGTCGACGCTGGTTCCCGATGCCGGCCACCTGCTTCACATGGCGACCCATATCGACGTGCTGTGCGGCGATTACGACAATGTCGTCTCGCGCAATGCGGCCGCCATCGTCGCCGACGGCAAATACCGGGACCGAGCCGGCGCCGAAAATTTCTACACGCTCTATCGCTGCCACAATTACCATTTCAAGATCTATGGCGCGATGTTCCTGGCCCAGAAAGAGGTGGCGCTGGAGACCGCCGATGCGCTGATCGCCGATCTGCCCGAGGATGTGCTGCGGCCGCTCGCCGACTGGCTCGAGGCCTTTGTGCCCATGAAGCAGCATGTTCTGGTGCGCTTCGGCCTGTGGCGGGACATTCTGGCGCAGGACCTGCCGCGGGACCCCGATCTCTACCACGTGACCACCGCCATGCAGCGCTATGCCCGGACAGTGGCGCTGTCCAACACGGGCGACATTGCCGGCGCCGAGACCGAACGCGACGCCTTTCTCGCCGCCCGCGACCGAGTGCCGGAAAGCCGCATGCTGTTCAACAATACCTGCCCCGACATCCTGCGCGTCGCCGAACAGATGCTGCTCGGCGAACTGGAATATCACAAGGGCAATATCGAACCGGCCTTCGACCATCTGCGCCGGGCCGTCGAGCTGGACGACGCGCTTCCCTATGACGAACCCTGGGGCTGGATGCAGCCGGCCCGCCATGCCCTCGGAGCGTTGCTGCTCGATCAGCAGCGGCATGCGGAAGCCGAGGCCGTCTACCGCGCCGATCTCGGGCTCGACGCGACCCTCAGCCGAGCCTGCCAGCACCCGAACAATGTCTGGAGCCTGCACGGTTTGCACGAATGCCTGAAATCGCGCGGCGAGACGGTGGAAATCCTTCACGTCAGGCAGCAGCTCGATCTGGCGGCGGCGCGGTCCGACGTGCCGGTCCGCGCATCCTGCTACTGCCGCAGGAGTGCGGCGTGATGCCGACGCAAATCCCTTGATGCGTTTTGCCGTCGAATAACCAGACCCGACCCCATATCGCGTCAGACTATTGTGACCCGGGTCATGGCGCTCATCCCGAAGCCGCAAAGGCCGGCGGCGGATGAAATGGTCGGACCTCACCGATGCGTGATCGATGCGGTATAGAAAGCTTTAAGACTTTGCCGTATTTTCGCCGCATGAGACATCTGCTGCTTGCTGCATTGCTGGTTTTTCTGGCCGCCGCCAATAGCGCCATGGCCGGCCCGCCCGATATCGAACGGGCGCGGATTGCCGGGCAGCAGCAATCCATTTCGACGGTGTTGATCACGCAAAGCCAAGCCGGCGAACCGGCCGAAAAATGCTGCATGAAGGAACAGATCGAGACATCCTCGTCCCAGTCGGTCTGCAACTCCGACTGCACCTATCTCATTGTCGATGTCGACATATTGTTCTCCGGCGCACCGAAAATGCACGATCGTGTCGAGCACCCCGGTGGCGCCCCCGTTTCGTGCCGCATTCCGTTGCGCCCGCCGATCGTCTGACGGGATCGATCGAACCGGCGCCGCCCTGAACGGGCGGAGCCGATAGGCAATGTCAGACAATAGGGGGTAGCAACCATGCTTTCCAGACGAAATATCCTGCTCGGCGGGTTGGCGATGGTGGCAGCGCAATCGGCCACCGGCGCCCAGGCGCACCACACCAAGAAATACAAGAACTTCAAGCTCGATCCGCGCTATGAGCCGCAATCGGTCCGCTTCACCGGCTATGCACCCGGGACCATCGTCGTCGATCCGGACAACCATTTCCTCTATCTGGTCCAGACCCGGTTCCGAGCCCGGCGCTACGGTGTCGGCGTTGGTAAGGCCGGGCGCTCTTTCAAGGGCAAGGCGACGATCGCCCGCAAGGCCGAATGGCCAAGCTGGCGGCCGACCGACAACATGATCCGCCGCGAGCCGCGGAAATACGCACGTTATGCCAAGGGCGTGCCAGGCGGCCCCAACAATCCGCTCGGCGCGCGGGCGCTCTATCTCTATCGTGGCGGGCGCGACACCTATTACCGCATTCACGGAACGACCCAGCCCGATTCCGTCGGCCGCTCGGTGTCCAATGGCTGCATCCGCATGATCAACGAACATGTCATCGACCTGTTCGACCGCGTGCCGCTCGGCACGACGGTGATCGTGATCTAAGGCCGCACGGTTCTGGGCCGTCCGGAGGCTGTTGCCGACACCCGCGCCTCGATGAATGTGCGGGTGCCGTCCATAACAGGCGCCACGATCTCTTCGCTGAGCGTCACCGCCGGATCGAGGGCGCCGGCGGCGACCGCCGCGTCCACCGCCGCCGCCCGTGAGACGTCACGGGCCCGGCCCATCGCCTCGTGTTCATTGCCGTGGCGTTCGCTGACCGTTGCTCCATTGACAACAAAGATCTCGTCCTGCGGATGCGACACCACGACCTCGATGGTGGCGCGCACCTGTCCGACCACCGCGCCGATGGCATTGGCGACATCGGCGTCGGCGGGGATGATTGCCGGCGAATCCAGCATGTCCGCGACGGCCGGATAATAGCTGCCGGCCGAGGCACCGAGACCGATCAGCGGCCGGTCCAGGGCGAGGGAAAACCGCACGATGCCCGGTCGCCGGGCCAGCGCATCGCCGATCGGCGGCGACGATGCCGGATCGATCGCGGTGCGTCCGTCCTCTGCAAGGCAGGCGGAAAGGATCATTTCGGCGGACCGGCGTGTCAGCCGGTCGATGATCATCGCCGCCAGGGCCTCGGCGTTCTCGGCGACGGGTTTTCCGGCTCCGCTTTTGCGCCGCGCCATCAGCGCACCGCCGGCCAGTGCCGCCTCCCGGTTCCAGTTCGTTTGCCGGCTCATAATATGCATGGCGTCGGAGGGCGTGACCCCGGCGATCTGCGCCAGGCCGCGGGCGACGAGCCTATCCAGCGTGGCGCGCTGCGGCGTGGCGCGCAACAGCCTGTCGAGCGGTGCGAACCGGTCGTTCAGCCGTTCGAGCAGCGCGGTTTCATGCGGCTGCAGCCCGGTCGCTGCCTGGCTTCCGGGGCCGGTCAGCCGCGCAAACCGGCCGTCGAGTCGCCCGGGCTGTCGGCTCTGCCGCTGTCGGTCGAGCGCCTCCAGAACCGGTCCGGGATCAAGATCGGCCGCGAGGCTGAGCGGCACCACACGCCGTGGCCCGAGAGACAGTCTGGCTTCCAGCCCGGTCTCGTCGACATGCACCTCCGAATCGCCGCCGAGGCCGAATGTCCGCATCGCCACGGCCTCGACCATGGTGCGGAATCCGCCGACCACCGCCCCGTCGGGGTCGAGCCGTGGCCGGCCGTCTTCGAGAATGGCGATATCGGTCGTCGTTCCGCCAATATCGGAGACGACGCCATTGGCGGTGCCTGTGAGGTGATGCGCGCCGACAATGCTGGCAGCCGGTCCCGACAGGATCGTTTCAATCGGCCGCGACCGGGCCACCCGCGAGGCGATCAGGGCGCCGTCGCCGCGCACCACCATCAGCGGCGCGTCGATGCCACGGCGCTTCAGATAGGTTTCCGTCGATCCGATCAGGGCGTCGATCATGGCGACAAGCCGCGCATTGAGAAGCGTCGTCAGTGCCCGGCGCGGACCGCCGAGCCTTGAGGACAGCTCATGGCTGCAGGTGACCGGCAGGCCGGTGCGCTCGCGCACCAGATCGCGGGCGGCGATCTCATGGGCCGGATTGCGCACGGCGAAATAGCCGGCGATCGCGACGGCCTCGACATCCGTCTTCAGCCTGTCCAGCGCCGCGTCCAGCGGGGTCAGATTCAGCGCGTTTTCCCGCCCGTGCACATTGTGCCCGCCCTCGGCGAAAATGACCGGATCCTGCCCAAGCGCGTCACCGAGGCCGTCGCGCTGAAGGTCGTTCGGCCCGAAACCGATCATCACCAGCGCCGCCCGGCCGCCCTGGCCTTCCACAAGGGCATTGGTGGCAAGCGTCGTCGACAGCGAGACCAGATGAATGGCGGGCGCGCCGCTGTCTTCGAGCACCTGCGAGACCGCACCCTCGATCCCGATCGCCAGGTCGTGGCGGGTGGTCAGCGATTTGGCCTTGGCGACGACGCCCTCGGTCTCGCTGAACAGCACCGCATCGGTATAGGTGCCGCCGGTGTCGATGCCGAGGAAAAGCGGGGCTGTCACGACAGGCCCTGCGCCGCCAGACCGATCAGGCCGGCCGTGCCGACGACGATGCGCCACCAGGCAAAAAGCGCAAAGCCGTGGGTGGCGACGAAACCCAGCAGGCTGCGGACGACGAACACGCCGCTGACGAAGGCCGCGATGAAGCCGATGGCGATGAACGAAAAATCGTCGGCCGATAGCTGGCCGTAGTTCTTGTAGAGATCATAGGTGAAGGCGCCGGCCATGGTCGGCATCGCCAGAAAGAACGAAAATTCCGCCGCCGACCTCTTGTCGGTACCCATCAGCAGCGCCCCGACGATAGTGGCGCCCGAACGCGAGGTGCCCGGAATCATGGCCAGGCACTGGAACAGGCCGATGCGGAACGACAGCGACACCGGAAAGTCCATCACATCAGTGTATTTGGGTTCGGTCGACAGGCGGTCGATAAACAGCAGGATCACGCCGCCGACAATGAGCACGATGCAGATCAGGACAGGGGTCTCGAACAACACGGTCTTGATGAAACCATGGGCCATGACGCCGACAAACGCCGCCGGCAGGAAGGCCAACACCACGCCGGTCACGAAACGGCGGGCCCGGCTGCTCGTCGGCAGCGCGACCGCCAGGGTGACGAGCCGCGAAAAATAGACCGACAAGATCGCCAGGATCGCGCCGAACTGGATCAGCACCTCGAATGTGTTGCCGGGCGATTTGAACCCCAGGAAGTGGCCGGCCAGAAGTATATGTCCGGTGGACGAGACGGGCAGGAATTCAGTCAGGCCCTCCAGGATTCCAAGCAGCAGGGCACCAATAATCGTCTGTTCAGCCATCACCACTCGCTCTAAACAGTCCCGTTCATGTGTTTGGAGGGATATTCCAGCCGTTCCGGCCGCGCTTGTGTCACCCGATGCGAAACCCTATAGCTTTTTTGCCGAATATTTCCAGACAATTCGGGCGTTCATCAACACACGGGAAAGACCGTCACGACATGCCGAGCCTGTATCACCATCCGATGTCCGCCGCGTCGCGTTTCATTCGTCTGGTTCTCAATGAATACGAGCTGGAAACGGATTTGCTGGAGGAGCGGCCCTGGGAGCGCCGGGCCGACTTCCTGGCGCTCAACCCGGCCCTGACGCTGCCGGTCTATGTCGATGAATCGCTCCATGCCTTTTGCGGCGCCGGCGTCGTTGCCGAATTCATCGATGAGACACAAGGCGTCTTTCACAAGCAGCACCGCCTGCTGCCCGAAGACCCCATCCAGCGCGGCGAAGTGCGCCGCCTGATGGACTGGTTTTTGATCAAGCTCGAACATGATGTGACGCGCCACCTGGTCCGCGAACGGATCTTCAAGCTGCTCATGCCCAAGGATCGCGGCGGCGGTGCACCCGATTCCAAGGCGCTGCGGACCGGCCGGGCCAATATTCACCAGCATCTCAGATATATCGACTGGCTGGCGGCCAGCCGCAACTGGATGGCCGGGGCGACGCTGAGCTATGCCGACCTCGCCGCCGCCGGCGCGCTGTCGGCTCTCGATTATCTCGGCGAAATTGCCTGGAACGAAGCGCCGCAGGCCAGGGACTGGTATCAGCGCATCAAATCGCGCCCGTCCTTCCGGCCGCTGCTCGGCGACCGTGTCCGCAACATGTCTCCCGTATCGCATTATGCGGACCTGGATTTTTGACCGATGCACGCCGCGACCCTCAAGCCGTCCCGGCAGCAGCGGTTGAAGACATTCCTGGTCGATGACGCGCTGGCGGCGGGGTTCGACGCGGCGCGCATCGTCGATCCGGCGGCGATCGAGGATTTTGCGCCCGCCGGCCTCGACGCCTATCTCGCCGACGGGCGCCACGCCACCATGCAATGGATGCAGGACACCAGGGCGCGGCGCCGCGACCCGAGGGCCCTGTGGCCCGATGTCCGCTCCGTGCTGATGGTCGGGCTGAATTACGGCCCGCAGCACGACCCTTTGCGCATCCTGGAGCAATGGGACCGGGCGGCGATTTCCGTCTATGCCCGGAACCGGGACTACCACGACATCATCAAGGGGCGATTGAAGGGCATAGCGGGGCGTTTCGCCGCCCGCGCCGGCTGTTCCGTCAAGGTCTTTGTCGACACGGCCCCGGTCATGGAAAAGCCGCTGGCCGCAAGGGCCGGTGTCGGCTGGCAGGGCAAACACAGCAATCTGGTGAGCCGCGATCACGGGTCCTGGCTGTTCCTCGGCTCGATCTTCACCACCGAGGATCTGCCGGCCGACCCGCCGGAGATCGATCATTGCGGATCGTGCCGGGCATGCCTCGACATCTGTCCGACCGACGCCTTTCCGGCGCCCTATCAGCTCGATGCGCGCCGCTGCATTTCCTATCTGACGATCGAGCACAAGGGACCGATCCCCCATGCGTTTCGCGCGGCGATCGGCAACCGCGTCTTCGGCTGCGACGATTGCCTGGCGGTCTGCCCCTGGAACAAATTCGCCAGCGCCGCGCGCGAGGCGAAACTGCAGGCGCGCGATGATCTCAAGGCGCCGCGTCTTGCCGATCTTGCCGGACTCGATGATGCGGGTTTCAGGGCGCTGTTTTCGGGATCCCCTGTCAAGCGCATCGGCCGCGACCGGTTTATCCGCAACGTCCTGATCGCCTGCGGCAATGCCGCCGATCCGGCGCTCGTCCCGGCCTGCCGGGCCGCGCTCTCGGACCCGGCGGCGCTGGTCCGCGGCGCCGCGGTGTGGGCGTTGTCCCGCCTTCTCGCCGGATCGACCTTCCTGGCGCTGCGCGACGAACACGGCGACGAGGCCGATGACACGGTCCTTGTCGAGTGGCAGAGAGCAGCTGACCATCACGATCACGGCGGCAGGGCAGCGGGGTAATCGCAATGCATCTATTCATTTTCGGCGCCGGATATTCGGGCCGCGCCATCGCACGGGAATTGCGGGATCGCGCCGCCTGGATCGGCGGCACGACGCGTGCCCTGGAGCGATTTCCGGCGCTTGCCGACGATGGGATCGAACCGGTTTGTTTCGGCGGGGCGCAAATATCAGCAGAATTGAGGGACGCGCTCCGGCCCGTCACCCATCTCGTTCAGTCGATCGCACCGGCTGAGGCCGGCGATCCGGTATTGCGCCTTGCCGGCGGCGCGCTGACCGACTGGATGCCGGACCTGCAATGGGTCGGCTATCTGTCGACCGTCGGCGTCTATGGCGACCACCAGGGACGCTGGGTGGATGAAGACACACCGTGCCGGCCGGTGTCGCAGCGCTCGCTCTGGCGCGACGCGGCGGAAAGGGCGTGGACGGGCTGGGCGGAGCGGACCGGCCTGCCCGTCTCCATATTGCGGCTTTCAGGCATTTACGGGCCCGGCCGCAACGCACTGGTCAAGCTGCATGCCGGAACCGCCCGCCGGCTGGTCAAGCCCGGTCAGGTCTTCAATCGCATCCATGTCGACGACATTGCCGGGGCGACCGCGCATCTGGCCGCGCACACGGCCGACGGTTTGTGGAACGTCACTGACGACGAACCGGCGCCGCCGCAGGATGTGGTCGCCTTCGCCAGCGAACTGATGGGCATCGCGCCGCCCCCGGAGATCGCTTTCGAAACCGCCGATCTCTCGCCGATGGCGCGGTCGTTCTATGGCGAGAACAAACGGGTCTCGAACCGCAAGCTCAAGGAATCCGGCTACGGCTTTCGCTATCCCGATTACCGTGCCGCCCTGACCGCCCTGTGGAAAGATGGCCGCTGGAACGGCTGATCCGGTCAGCTATCCCGATAAGACAGAGCCATTGAAACAGATATTCCAAAACGCTATAGCCACGGGATGGCCAGCAGAAACCGTCACGTCAAGATCATCGAACGGGTATCGACGCGCCTGAAGCTCAAGCAGCTTCGGCTGCTCGTGGCGATATCGGAACACAAGAGCATCCTGCATGCCGCCGACGAGCTCAACATCTCACAGCCGGCCGCCACCAAGCTGCTCAAGGACCTGGAAATCGACTTCGCGGTCACGCTTTTCGACCGCACCAATCGCGGTGTCATTCCCACCGAATTCGGCGAGGCGCTGGTGCGCCACGGCAAGCTCATCCTGGCGCAGATTTCCCATGCCGCCCAGGAACTGGACGATCTCAACCAGGGGCTCGGCGGCCGGGTGGTCGTCGGAACCCTGCTGACGGCGTCGGCGGTGCTTTTGCCGCGCACCATCGAGCGGGTACATCGCCTGCGACCCAATGTCAGCATTGTCGTTCGCGACGGCGCCAATGATTTCCTGATGCCGCTTCTGCACACCGGCGATCTCGACATGGTGGTCGGCCGGCTGCCCGAATACCGCTATCGCGAGGATCTGTCGCAGGAACTGCTCTATCGCGAGAAGGTGGTCATCGTCTGCGGCCCGGACCATCCGCTGGCCCGCCCGGCCAGCGTGGATTTCGGCGACCTCGCCGGCTGCAACTGGATCCTGCCGCCGGTACAGACGACGCTGCGGCGCCAGATCGACCGGGAGTTCTTCGACCGCGGCCATCCGCCGCCGTCCAATGCGGTCGAATGCGTTTCGTTCCTGACCAACCGGGCACTCCTGGCGTCGACCGACATGCTGTGCATATTGCCCTATGACGTTGTCCGGCAGGAAATTGCGCAAGGCCTGCTGGCTACCGTTTCCTGCCCGCTGAATATTTCGAACAGCCCGGTCGGCGTGTCCTACCGAAGTCTCGATCTGCTGTCGCCCGCCGCGCTGCAATTCCTCGAGGAGCTCAGGAGCCTGGCCGCCGAGATCGCGGCTCTGGGCCCGCTCCAGAACGCATAGCCAGCAAGGGTCGCTATCGCGTTATCCGATACCAAAATCCGAAAATCGAAATGGGCGCCAGCCGGATCGATATGCAATATGGCGGCTGCCGGAACGCAGCCACCGTTGCCGGCGATTGTTGCAATCCGGGGCAGGACCCTTGGCCACCATCAGCAGGGTATATCCACAGGATGCGGTCGGATCCCGTCCGATTGGCCAGTCGCCGCCGCGTCGCGAGGACCACCGGCTGGTCACCGGCCGCGGCGCCTTTGTTGCCGATATCGCCCTGCCGGACGCCCTGCATGTGTCCTTTATCAGAAGCCCGGTGGCGGGTGGAAAGATAGCCGGCTGTGATCTCGAAGCGGCGCGCGGCCGCGATGGTGTCGTCGCCGCTTTTCACGGCGGCCATGTCGCGCATCTCGGAGACCTCGCGGTCAATCCGATCCTCGGCCCGGTGGCCGCGACCGCCTATCCGGTTCTCGCCCATGATCACGTATTGGCCGTCGGCCAGCCGGTTGCCGCGATCCTGGCGGAAACTGCCATGGCGGCCCATGATGCCGGCGAGATGGCGGAAATCGATCTCGACGATTCCGGCAGCGTGGCCTGTTTCACGCCGGATGATGAGAGTGGATTTTCTCCATTCGCCAAACGGTGGCGTCAGGGCGATCCGGGCCGGGCCTTCGCCGATGCCGACCATATTGTCGAGGTGGAGGTGCGCCATCCCCGACTGGCGCCCTCGCCGCTGGAAAACCGGGCGATAGCGGTCCGCTATGAACCGGATGAGGAAGGCTTGACGGTCTGGCTGTCGACGCAGACGCCGCACCGGGCCCGGACGGAATTGGCCAACATCCTCGCTCTGGACCCGGCGCGGGTCCGGGTGGTTGCGCCGGATGTCGGCGGCGCGTTCGGCCTCAAGGCTTCCCTTTACCCCGAAGAGGTCTTTGCCGTCTGGGCGGCCTTCGAATTGCGGCGCTCCGTGCGCTGGACGGCAAGCCGCAGCGAGGATCTGCTGTCGGCCTCGCATGGCCGCGGCCTTTTGACCCGCGGCCGGTTGGCCCTCTCCGAAAGCGGTGTCTTTCTGGGCCTAGAGGCCGAAATCACGGCCCCGGTCGGCTGCTGGCTGACCAACAGCGCCGCGATTCCGGCCTGGAACGCCGCCAGAATATTGCCCGGCCCGTACAACATCGTGGATTTCGACCTGCGAACCACCGGTATCCGCACCAATACCGCTCCGGTCGGCATCTATCGCGGCGCCGGCCGGCCCGAGGCCGCCATGCTGATGGAACGGCTCGTCGAGGAAGCGGCGCGGCGAATGGAGATCGATCCGATGGAACTGCGCCGCATCAACCTGGTCTCCCCGGCCGCGATGCCCTGCCGCCGGACAACGGGCGCGACACTGGATTCCGGCAATTATCCCGAAGCGCTGTCTGTGCTGGTCAAATCGGCCGCCTATGCCGATGCGTGCCGGGCCCGGGAACGGCGCCGCGGGCAGGGCGAGATCGTCGGCATCGGCGCCGGCTTCTTTGTCGAACCCTGCGGGACGGGCTGGGAAAGCGCCGCCGTGCGCCTCCATCCCGACGGCACCGTGGTCGTCCGCAGCGGCGGCAGCTCGCAGGGACATGGCCGCGAAACGGCCTTTGCGCAGATTGCCGCCGATGAACTCGGCTGCGGCCTTGAACGGGTCACCGTGCAATTCGGCGACACACGGGACAGCCCCGAGGGCATTGGCGCCCTGGCCAGCCGCAGCACCGCCATCGGCGGCAGCGCCGTGGTCATGGCCGCGCGCAAGGCGCTTGAAAAATCCGGCGGCTCCCTGACACCTGGATGCGCGGTCGAGGCGTCCGTCCGCTATGAGAGCGGCGGCGAAGCCTGGGGATATGGCTGCTATCTGGCGCAGATCGCCATCGACCCGGAAACCGGGGTTCTGACCGTCGAGAAAATGACTTGTCTCGACGATGTCGGAACGCTGATCAATCCGAAAATGGCCGAGGGACAGATCCGCGGCGGCATTGCCCAGGGCCTCGGCGAGGCGATACTCGAGCGGCTCGTCTATGATGATGACGGCCAGTTGATCACCGGCTCGTTGATGGACTACGCCCTGCCGCGCGCCGCCGACATGCCGCTGGTCGAGGTCATCCATATGCAGACCGCTTCGCCGGTCAATCTGCTCGGCGCCAAGGGCGTCGGCGAAGCCGGCACCATCGGCGCGCCGGCCGCCATCTACAACGCCGCCTTCGACGCGCTGGCGCCGCTCGGCGTCACGTCGCTGCCCCTGCCGCTGACCGCCTGTGCCATCTGGCAGGCGATCCAGTCAAGCGACAACGCGCTTTAGGCCCCAGCAACCGTCGATCCACTTGCCTCTCGTGTCTGGCCACACGACAAACCGAGTCCCTTCGCCGAGCACTCAGTTCGGCGGCGGACAGGTAAGATCGATGTCCGGGTGCGCCTCATGCACGGCGTTCCAATTGGTGCAGGTGCAGCTCATATACGGGGGATTGGCACGTGCGTTGTAAAAAAATGTCGTGCAGGTCAGGCCCTTCGCTTTGTGACAGACCATTTTTGAGTTGGTGTTGGTGCCCACGTTGCAATGTCCGTGAAACGTCTTGGTCCCGGACGGCCCAATTTCTTCAGTAAATTGGCAACTCGGTTCACCGCAGCTTAGCTCAACTATTGCCGTGGCGCCTGCCGCGCCTGCCCATAGCGACAGGGCGCTGCCCAGCAGCACAATCTTGATGAGATCTTTCATTTTATCCTTCGGTTTTGTCATCCGTGTTCCTGTGATCAATTCGCAACCCTTGAGCGATGCCACCCAGATCAACGACCAGCGGCGATCCGGCGGAGTGCGTTCGCCCCAGCCACCATCGCGACCTCACGCGGGCGCGGGTGGCGGCTGCGGTCGCCAGCTATGGCGACCGTGGGGAGGAGCAACAGGAAGGTGGCGATCCACAGTTTGCCACTCTAACCCATTGACCTGGCACGCTTGTCGCACTCCCTCAAGGAGTACCATATCTACCCAGAAATCGCATTCTTCCATCGTAACAAAGGCGCATCAGCGGTGTCGTTGCAGCAGGTGCGCGCCCTCCGCCGGCAATACTACATCCCCCGCGGCTTTCCTGCGTTCAGTTCGCGGTGGGGCACAAAACATCGATTGTCGCGGTTTGCTTCTTTGTCGCAGACCAATTCGTGCACATGCAGAGCAAAAAACCTTGGTCATATATCGGAGTCGTGCATGTCATGCCCTTCACGGGATGACAAACCATCTTCATTCCGATGGGGACACTGCCGTTACACTGTCCGTAGAAGGCATCGGTTTGCGACTTCCCCATATCTTCGTAGTGGACACATTTCGCACTGTTCTGGCAGTATATATATACTTCCTTCGCGGTGACCATACCGGACAACAGGCACAGGGCGCTGGCGAGTAACAGAGTTTTAGCCAGGCCGTTCATGGCAGATCTCCACTTTCCTTCATTGTCCGGGCGACAATCGCCACTGGTCTCGACAATCGTCAATCCCGGATAGCCTATCAAACCAACATCCACCCGATGGACGGCTTCGTTGACGTAACAGTGCCCGCACTTGCAGCCTTTGGCAATGTATGAGCGACGGGCTGGCAGCGACGGATGCCGATAACGGCAAGTGGCGGCGCATGGCCTGCTTCAAAGGCGATTTCAGGCTCATCGGGACGCACCTCTCCTTTCGTTCGCGATAGAACGCATGACAACCGGTCATGCTGATACCGGCAGTCGAAATTGAGCCTGAGAAGGTGATCAACCGATTCACCCGCGGAAATCCCACAGCTTCATCCGGAGAAGGCGGGTTTAAACCGGCGCGCCGCCCAGATGGGCGAGCAGTTCGGTCACATTGCTGACGCTGAACTTCTTCAACAGCCGGGCCCGGTAGAACTCCACCGTCCGTGGCGAAATGCCGATATGGCGGGCGATCTCCTTGCTGGTCTTGCCGCCGCTCAGATAGAGGACGATCTGTCGCTCGCGCACTGACATCGAGACATAGGGACGGTGATCGGAAATATCGGCATAGCTCAGGATGGTCCGGCGAAGCGGATCGTCCGGTGTCGGACTGTGCGCCCGGACCCGGCACCAGAACAGGCTGCCATCCTTGCGCGGCATGATCCGCTCGTCACTGTAGCGGCGCTGCTCACGCAGCGTCTTGAGCCCGATATCGCGCATCTGCTCGAATTCTTCGTTGGAGGCGTAGAGCACGCGGAAGGACTGGCCCAGCAATTCGTCTTTCCCGTAGCCGAAGATGTCCGCGAAGGTGCGGTTGCAGGCCTTGATAATGCGGTTTTCGGTCAGCACGATGCCGATCGGCGCGCTCTCGAAGGCGATGTCGCAAAGCGCCTGATAGCTGGCATCGTCCATATCTGCCGGTGTCGCCAATTCGTAGTCCTACGGTATTGCGGGCCGGCCGCAATCCTCAAATACTTGTTCTTTAGCTATTTGTAGCGATGTTTCGTGGCTTTGCGTAGGGGTGCGTGCATGGGTGAGACGGAGACGGTTGAGGCCTCGTTCCTCGATCTCATCGAGTCGCGGCGCGATGAGCTGATTGCCCTGACGCAGGATCTCATCCGCATCCCGACGCTCAACCCGCCCGGCGAGGCCTATCTGGAAATCTGCGAATATCTGGCGGACCGGCTGAAGAAGCGTCGTTTCGAGATCGAAATGATCCGGGCCCATGAAACACCGGGTGACAGCGACCGCTATCCGCGCTGGAACATGGTGGCCCGCCGCGAGGGCCGGTCGCCGGGCCCGTGCGTGCATTTCAATTCCCACACCGATGTCGTCGAGACGGGCCATGAATGGACGGTGGATCCGTTCGGCGGCGAGCTGCGGGACGGAAAGATCTATGGCCGCGGCGCCTGCGACATGAAGGGCGGTCTTGCCGCCTCGATCATCGCCGCCGAGGCCTTCATCGATGCGACGCCGGATTTCGCCGGCGCCATCGAGATCTCCGGCACGGCCGACGAGGAGACCGGCGGCTATGGCGGGGTCGCCTATCTTGCCGAGAAGGGCTATTTCGACCCGCAGCGCGTCCAGCACGTGATCATTCCCGAACCACTCAACAAAGACCGGATCTGCCTTGGCCATCGCGGCGTCTGGTGGGCCGAGATCGAGACCAGGGGCCATATCGCCCATGGCTCAATGCCGTTTCTCGGCGACTGTGCGGTGCGGCATATGGGCGCCGTCCTGCAGGAATTCGAGACCAGTCTCTATCCGGCCCTGGCGCAAAAACACACGGCCATGCCGGTGGTTCCGGACGGCGCCCGCCAGTCCACCATGAACATCAATTCCGTGCATGGCGGCCAGGCCGAGCCGGAACCCGATTTCACCGGCTTTCCCTCCGCCTGCGTGCCCGATTCCTGCCGCATGGTGGTCGATCGCCGCTATATCATCGAGGAAAACCCCGAGGAAGTGCGGCGCGAAGTGGCCGACATCGTCGAGCGGGTGAGTGCCAAGCGCAACAATTTTTCCTATGAGATCAAGGAATTGTGGCACGTCAGCCCGACCATGACCGACCGGAACACGGCCGTCGTCCAGTCGGTTTCCAAATCGATCGAGAAAGTGCTGTCCAAAAGCCCGGACTATGTCGTCTCGCCGGGCACCTATGATCAAAAACACATTGACCGGATCGGACGATTGAAGGATTGCATCGCCTACGGGCCGGGCATTCTCGACCTCGCCCACCAGCCGGACGAATATATCGGTGTCGACGATATGATCGATTCGGCGAAAGTCATGGCGCTGACATTGGAGGAGTTGCTGGGCGCTTGATATGCCGCACTGCAACAAGCTATGGTCGCAGGCGAAAAACAGGCCTGCATGGACAATAATAGGAGGAGAACCAACATGACGCCATTCGTAAAAGCGCTGGCTGTCGCCGGGGTGTTTGCCGCGGCGACTGCCCTGACGCCCGCAGCGTTCGCCGCCAGGACCGATATCAATATCGGTGCCCAGCTCGAGCCGCCGAATCTGGACCCGACCTCCGGCGCCGCCGGAGCCATCGACCAGGTGACCTATTCCAATATCTTCGAGGGGCTGACCCGCTTCGGCGCCGATGGAAGCATCAATCCCGGCCTTGCGGAATCCTGGACGATTTCCGATGACGGCAAGGTCTATACGTTCAAACTGCGCGAGGGCGTGATGTTCCATGACGGGACCGCCATGGATGCCGAGGATGTCAAATTCTCGCTCGACCGGATCGGCGCCGAAGAATCGACCAACGCGCAGAAGAAACTCTACGCGGACATCGCCTCGGTCGACGTCGTTGATCCGCAGACGGTGAAGGTTACGCTGTCAAAACCGAACGGCAACATGCTGTTCAACCTCGCTTGGGGCGATGCCGTGATCGTGGCGCCGGAATCGGCCGCCGACAACGCCACCAATCCTGTCGGGACTGGCGCTTTCGTCTTCAAGGACTGGGTCCAGGGAGACCGGGTCGAACTGGAGAAGAACGCCGAATACTGGGGTGAGCCGGCGAAGCTCGACAAGGTCACCTTCAAGTTCATTTCCGATCCCAACGCCGCCTTCGCGGCCGTGATGGCCGGCGATGTCGACACATTCATGCCGTTTCCGGCGCCGGAAAACCTGCCGCAATTCGATGCCGATCCCCGGTTCCGGGTGGTCACCGGATCGACGGAGGGCGAGACCATCCTGTCGACCAACAACAAGATGCCGCCCTTCGACAATCCGAAGGTGCGCGAGGCCATGGCCCATGCGATCGATCGCCAGGCCATCATCGACGGCGCCATGTTCGGCTACGGCACGCCGATCGGCACCCATTTTGCGCCGCACCATCCGGCCTATGTCGATCTGACCGGACAGTCGAATTACGATCCCGACAAGGCAAGGGCGCTGCTCGCCGAAGCCGGCTATCCAGACGGCTTCAGCACCACCCTGAAGCTGCCGCCGCCGTCCTACGCCCGCCGCGGCGGCGAGATCATCGCCTCGCAACTGCGCGATGTCGGCATCGAGACCGAAATCAGCAATCTGGAATGGGCGCAATGGCTCGAGCAGGTGTTCCGGGGCAAGGATTACGGCCTGACGATCGTCTCCCACACCGAACCGCTCGACATCGGCATCTATGCCAATCCGGACTACTATTTCCAGTATGACGATGCCGACTTCCAGAAGATCATGGAAGATCTCAACAACGCCACCGATCCGGCCGAACGCGACCGGCTGCTCAAGGCGGCGCAGCAGAAGATCGCCGACGACCATGTCAATGGCTATCTGTTCCAGCTGGCCAATACCGGCGTCGTCAACGCCAAGCTCCGGGGCATCTGGGAAAATGCCCCGACCCAGGCCATGGACATGACGGCCGTTTACTGGGAAGACTAAAGGTCTATACCGATGGCGGGGCCGGTTGCGGCCCCGCCGCAAACCGGCGCGCCCGAGCGGTTTCATGCTGCCTTTCCTGATCAAACGGCTGGTCTCCCTGACACTGAGCCTGCTTGCCGCGAGCCTGGTCATCTTCTTTGTCATCGAGGTCGTACCGGGCGATCCGGCCTCCTTCATGCTCGGCCTCAACGCGTCGCCGGAAACGGTGGCGGCCCTGCGCGATTCCCTCGGACTGAACGCCTCGGTGCCGGTGCGCTACTGGCAGTGGATCAGCGGTCTGGTGCAGGGCGAATTCGGCATCAGCTACACCTACCGGGTGCCGGTGCGCGAACTGATCGCCGATCGCTTCTGGATCTCCATGCCGCTGGCGCTCTATGCGCTCACCCTGTCGACGCTGATCGCCTTTCCGGTCGGCGTCATCGCCGCTGCACGGCGCAATTCACCGGCCGATGTCTCGATCATGGGGGTCACGCAGCTCGGCATCGCTGTGCCGAATTTCTGGTTCGCCATGCTGCTGGTGCTGTTTTTCGCCGTATCGCTGCGCTGGTTTTCGGCCGGCGGCTTTCCCGGCTGGGACGCCGGCTTCTGGGCCGGCATGAAGGCGCTGACCCTGCCGGCGGTCGCCCTGGCGCTGCCGCAGGCATCGATCCTAGCGCGGGTCATGCGCTCGTCGCTGCTCGACACGCTGGGCGAGGATTTCGTGCGCACGGCGCGGGCCAAGGGCCTGACCCAGCGCCAGGCACTGTGGCGGCACGCGCTGCGCAATGCGCTTATCCCGGTGCTGACCATCATCGGCCTGCAGTTTTCCTTTCTGCTGGCCGGTGCCATCATTATCGAAAATGTCTTCTTCCTGCCGGGCCTCGGCCGGCTGGTGTTCCAGGGCATCACCCAGCGCGATCTCATCGTGGTCAAAAGCGTGATTTTCCTGCTCGTCTTTGCCGTGATCCTGGTGACCTTCCTGGTCGATGTCACCTATGCGATCGTCGACCCGCGGCTGCGCCGGAGAAGCGCATGAGCGACCTCCACATCATCCCCGAACGGCCGACCGGCACGGTGCATGCGGCCCTGCGCTCGCCGAGTTTCATGATCGGGCTGGTCCTCACCGTCCTGTTCACCGCCGCGGCACTGATCTCCTTTCTATGGACGCCCTATGACGTCACCCAGCTCACCATCGCCGACAAGCTGAAGCCGCCCTCGGCTGCCCATTGGCTGGGCACCGATGCCTTTGGCCGCGATATCTTTTCCATGCTGATGGTCGGCGCCCGCACTTCGATCGCGGTGGCGATCGTTGCCGTCGGCATCGGCATTGCCGTAGGTGTGCCGCTCGGCTTGCTGGCCGCCGCCCGCCATGGTGGGCTCATCGATGAGATCGTCATGCGGACCAACGATCTGATCTTCGCCTTTCCGGCCCTGTTGATGGCGATCATGATCACCGCCGTCTTCGGGCCCAGCGCCCTGAATGCCATCATCGCCATCGGTATTTTCAACATTCCGGTCTTTGCCCGGCTGGCGCGCGGATCGGCCCTGTCGCTGTGGACCCGCGACTATATCCTGGCTGCCCGTGTCGCCGGCAAGGGACGCACCCGCATTTCGGCCGAACACATCCTGCCCAACATCACCAATCTGCTGATCGTCCAGGGCACGATCCAGTTTTCCCTCGGCATTCTGGCCGAGGCGGGGCTCGCCTATGTCGGGCTCGGCACCCAGCCGCCGCTGCCCAGTTGGGGACGCATGCTCTCCGACGCGCAGACCATGATCTATATCGCGCCGAACCTGGCGATCTTCCCGGGCCTTGCCATCGTGTTGACCGTCCTCGGCCTCAACCTCATGGGCGACGGCATGCGCGATATTTTCGATCCGAAATTGCGGCGGGCCCGCTAATGGCGCTGCTGGAGGTCGAGAGCCTTTCGCTCAGCATCCGGGGCGAACCGATCCTCAGCGATGTCGATCTCAAGATCGAAGCCGGCGAAGTGCTTGGCATTGTCGGCGAATCGGGCTCCGGCAAATCCATCACCGCCCTGGCGGTCATGCAGTTGCTGCCGGTCGGTGCGGCATGGAGCGGCGCCGTCCGTCTCGACGGAAAACCGCTGGATACCTTCACCGAAAAGCAGATGTGCGGCCTGCGCGGCAACGAGATCGGCATGGTGTTCCAGGAACCCATGACGGCGCTCAACCCGGTTCAGACCATCGGCGACCAGGTGGCCGAGACCATTGTGGTCCATGGCGGGCGGTCGCGCCGGGAGGCGAGGCGCATGGCCCGCGAAGCGCTCAACCGGGTCGGCCTGCCGCCGGAGCAGTTTCCGCTCGACCGCTATCCGCACGATTTGTCGGGCGGTCAGCGCCAGCGTGTGGTGATCGCCATGGCCATTGCGCTGCGGCCGAAACTGCTGATCGCCGACGAGCCGACCACGGCGCTCGATGTCACCACCCAGGCGCAGATCCTCAAACTGCTGAGGACGCTCGTCGAGGAAGACGATATGGGGCTCATCCTGATCACCCATGATCTTGCGGTCGTCGCCGATATGGCCGACCACATCGCCATCATGAAGGAGGGCGCGATCGTCGAGGTCGGCGAGACGGTTTCGCTGTTTCGCCGCATGAGCCACCCCTACACGCAGGCACTGTTCGAGGCATCCAGCCATGTGCCGCACCGCGACCCCGCCCATGGCGCCGATGGCTCCAAGCCGGTCATCGAGATCAACGGCGTGGTACGCGACTATGCCCTGCCGCGCCGCTCGCTGTTTTCCGCGCCCGGCCATTTTCGCGCCGTCGAC
This sequence comes from Rhizobiaceae bacterium, assembly GCA_028279875.1. Taxonomy (GTDB): domain Bacteria; phylum Pseudomonadota; class Alphaproteobacteria; order Rhizobiales; family Rhizobiaceae; genus Hoeflea_A. The sequence continues at coordinate 35,204 of JANQMU010000097.1, read as the reverse complement.
AATGTGTCGCTTTCCATCATGCATGGGGAGAATGTCGGTCTGGTTGGTGAAAGCGGTTGCGGCAAGTCGACCCTGACGCGGGCGATCCTGGCGCTCGACGCCGTCCAGGGCGGTGAGATCAGGCTCGACGGAAAGCTGTTCTCGACCGCCGGCACCGGGCCGGACCGGCAGATGCGGCGGCGGGTACAGGTGGTTTTTCAGGACCCCTACAGCTCCTTCAACCCGCGCCACCGGGTCGATCGCCTGGTGTCCGAGCCGTTTTTCCTTCTCGACGATCCGCCGGGTCCGGAGGAACGCAATGAACGGGTCGCCCGGGCCTTGAACAATGTCGGCCTGCAGCCCTCCGACGCGCATAAATATATCCATGAGTTTTCCGGCGGCCAGCGGCAGCGCATCGCCATCGCCCGGGCGCTGATCATCGAGCCGTCGCTGATCATTCTCGACGAGGCGGTCTCGGCGCTCGACGTGTCGATCCGTGCTCAAATCCTCGACCTGCTGGCCGATCTTTCGGATCGCCTTGCGGTCTCTTATCTGTTTATATCGCATGATCTGTCGGTGGTCCGGGCGATCACCGATCGTGTCCTGGTCATGAAAGCTGGCAGGATTGTCGAGGAGGGCAGGACGGAAGAGGTCTTCCGAAATCCCCGCCACAGCTATACGCGGGAGTTGCTTGCCGCGACGCCGATCCTCGACGAGGCGCTGCGCGCCCGCGAAGCGCGGACCGCCGGGCAATAGAGCAAGAGAGCAAGATGGGGCGAAACGATGGATGTTACGGAAAAACTCGGCTTCGATCCGGCCCTGTGCTTCATCAATGGCGAGTGGGTCGCGCCGGAAAACGATGACAGTCTGGAGCTCGAAGACCCGTCGACCGGAACGCCGATCGCCGAAATCGCGCGCGGTACGGCCGGTGACATCGACGCGGCCGCCGATGCCGCCCATGCCGCGCTGGAGGGCATATGGGGCCGCACCACGGCGCTTGAGCGCGGCCGCATCCTGGCCCGCATCGGCCAGCTTGTGCTTGACAATGTCGACCTTCTGGCCGAACTCGAAGCGGCCGATGTCGGCAAGCCGCTGACCCAGGCCCGCAACGACGCGGTAGCGCTGGCCCGCTACATGGAGTTCTATGGCGGCGCGGCCGACAAGGTCCATGGCGAGACGATCCCCTATCTGGACGGTTACACGGTCTACACGCTGCGCGAGCCGCATGGCGTCACCGGCCATATCGTGCCGTGGAACTATCCGATGCAGATCATCGGCCGTTCGGTCGGGGCGGCCCTGGCCATGGGCAATGCGGCGGTCCTCAAACCGGCCGAGGAAGCCTGCCTGACGGCTCTCGCCTTCGCGCAGATCGCCCATGAGGCCGGCCTGCCCTCGGGCGCCCTCAATGTGGTGCCGGGGCTTGGTGGAGAGGCTGGCGCAGCTTTGACCGACCATCCGGGTGTCAACCACATCTCGTTCACCGGATCGGTGGGCGTCGGCACGCTGGTGCAGGCCGCGGCGGCCCGCAATGTGGTGCCGGTCACGCTGGAACTCGGCGGCAAGTCGCCGCAGATCGTCTTCAAGGATGCCGATATCGACCGGGCGCTGCCCTTTCTGGTCAATGCCGGCATTCAAAATGCCGGCCAGACCTGCTCCGCCGCGTCGCGGATCCTCGTCCACCGCTCGATCTATGTCGAGATGCTGGACCGGATGGCCGAATGCTATCGGGCCCTGCAGGTCGGGCCGGCCGGCTCCGATCTCGATGTCGGGCCGCTGATTTCGGCGCGCCAGAAAGAGATCGTCGACGGATTTCTCGATCTCGCGGCCGAGGACAATCTGACCATCGCCGCGCGCGGGGAACTGGTCGAGGGCGCGCCGGCGGGCGGGCACTATGTCGAACCGACCCTGATCGCCGGCGTCAGCCACGATCACCGTCTGGCGCAGGACGAGATCTTCGGCCCCGTGCAGGTCGTCATCCCGTTCGATACGGACGAGGAGGCCGTTTCGATCGCCAACGGCACCGACTACGGTTTGGTCGCCGGCATCTGGACCGCCGACGGCGCCCGCCAGATGCGCATGGCCCGGGCCCTTCGCTCCGGCCAGGTCTTCATCAACAATTACGGCGCCGGTGGCGGTGTCGAACTGCCCTTTGGCGGGGTCGGCAAATCCGGCCATGGCCGCGAAAAGGGTTTCGAGGCGCTCTACGGGTTCTCGGTTCTGAAAACGGTTGCGGCCAGTCACGGCTGACATGCACACGGCTGACATGCAAAGGAGGGTTGACCATGCGGCTTGAGGGAAAAACGGCCATCGTCACCGGCGCGGCCTCCGGCTTCGGCGCCGGAATCGCCCGCAAATTCATCGCCGAGGGCGCCAGGGTGATGATCGCCGACATCAATGCCGATGCCGCCGCGGCCTGCGCCGCCGAGCTCGGATCCGATGCCCTGGCCCAAACGGTCGATGTCTCGGATGGCGATAGTGTCGCGCAAATGGCCGATGCGGCGCTCGCCACCTTCGGAGCGGTCGATATCCTGGTCAACAATGCCGGCATCACCCACCTGCCGGCGCCGCTGGAAGACGTCAGCGAGGCGGATTTCGACCGGGTCCTGGCTGTCAATGTGAAATCGGTCTATCTGACGGCCCGGCACATCGTGCCGTCGATGAAGCAAAGGGGCGCCGGCTGCATCCTCAACGTCGCCTCGACCGCCGGCGTCAGCCCGCGGCCGCGGCTCAACTGGTACAATGCGTCGAAGGGCTGGATGATCACCGCCACCAAAACCATGGCAGTGGAACTCGCGCCGGCGGGGGTCCGCGTCAACGCCATCAACCCGGTGGCCGGCGAGACGCCGCTTTTGAAGACCTTCATGGGCGAGGATACGCCGGAGATAAGGGCGAAGTTCCTGGCGACCATACCGATCGGACGGTTCTCCACGCCCGAGGATATGGGCAATGCCGCCTGTTACCTGTGCTCCGACGAAGCGAGCATGGTCACCGGTGTCGCCATGGAGGTCGATGGCGGCCGCTGCATTTAAGCCTTTAGTCGAATGGCGACCGTCACTCGGCTGTGATGCAATGGAAGGTTCCCGGGCCATGCGGCGGACCAGCGTGGAACAGGTGTGGCTGCCAACACGGTGGCGGCTGCGGCGAACAAACCGCCATGCGCGGTTGCATTTTGATCGTCTTGCTACAAATATTGGACGGGGAGAAACGAATTGCACCGGCATGCTGACGGTCCGGTGCCGATAATGGGAGGAAATAAATGGTTAGCGTATCGATGACCGTGAACGGTCGTGAGGTCGACGGAGACGTCGAGGATCGAACGCTTCTGGTCGACTTTCTGCGAACGAATCTGGTGCTGACCGGAACCCATGTCGGCTGCGACACGTCGCAATGCGGCGCCTGCGTTGTCCATGTCGACGGCAAGGCGGTTAAGGCCTGCACCATGCTCGCCGCCCAGGCCACCGGGTCCAGCGTGACCACCATCGAGGGCCTGTCCGGCAATGGCGAATTGCATCCCGTCCAGAGGGCCTTCCATGAAAATCACGGCCTGCAATGCGGTTTCTGCACGCCCGGCATGATCATGGCGGCAACCGACATGATCGCCCGGCACGGCACGGCGCTGGACGAGGCGACCGTGCGGGCCGAGCTGGAAGGCAATATCTGCCGCTGCACCGGCTACCACAATATCGTCAAGTCGATCCTCGCCGCTGCGGCGGAAATGGGCGACGCGCAACAGGCGGCCGAATAGGCGGAACCAATGGGCGGTGTCGGCCGGCCGGGCGCAATCACCCGGTAACCGGACGTCTGCGGTTCCCCGATTCGGGTGACGCACGCAGCGCCGACATTCCGCAGGAAGCGACAGGAGAATTCTCATGGGAATTGAAGGCATCGGTGCCCGCGCGGCACGCAAGGAAGACCGCCGGTTCATCACCGGCCAGGGCCGCTATACGGACGACATGGTCGTCGCCGGCATGAAACACGCGGCCTTTGTGCGAAGTCCGCATGCCCATGCCCGGATCAAGGGCATCGACAAGAGCGCCGCGGAAGCCATGCACGGCGTTTATGGCGTGCTCGACGGCAAGCAGCTCACCGAGGACGGGATCGGCAATCTCATTTGCGGCTGGATGATCCATTCCACCGACGGCTCGCCGATGAATATGGGCGTCTGGCGCCCCCTGGCCGATGACAAAGTCCGCTATGTCGGCGATGCGGTTGCGATCGTCGTCGCCGAAACCCGCGACCTGGCGCGCGAGGCGGCGGAAGCCGTCATTGTCGACTATGAGGAACTGCCGGCCGTCACCGATTCGCTTGCCGCCCTCGAACCCGGCGCGCCGCAGATCCACGAGGCGGCCGAACGCAACCTGATCTTCGATTGGGAAATCGGCGACAGCGTCCCCGTCGAGGAAGCGATTTCCGACGCGGCGAATGTCGTCGAGCTGGAAGTCACCAACAACCGGCTGATCCCGAACGCGATGGAACCGCGGGCGGCGCTGGGCGTCTATGATGCGGCCGAGGAACACTATACCTGCTGGACGACATCGCAGAACCCGCATGTCGCCCGGCTGGTAATGAGCGCCTTCTACAATGTCGCGCCGGAAAACAAGCTGCGGGTCATCGCGCCGGATGTCGGCGGCGGCTTCGGTTCGAAGATCTATATCTATCCCGAAGAGATCGTCTGCCTGTGGGCCTCCAAGCGAACCGGCGTTCCGGTCAAATGGACTGCCGAGCGCAGCGAATCGTTCCTCACCGACGCCCATGGCCGCGATCATGTGTCGACGATCAAGATCGCCTTTGACGCCGACAACCGGATGACCGCCATCAAGGTCGATACGCTGGCGAATATCGGCGCCTATATGTCGCTGTTTTCGTCCGTCACGCCGACCTATCTCTACGCCACATTGCTGTCGGGACAGTACAACGTCCCCAATATCCACGCCAATGTGCGGACGGTCTATACCAACACCGCGCCGGTGGATGCCTATCGCGGCGCTGGCCGGCCGGAAGCCTGCTATCTGGTCGAGCGGGCCATGGAAACCGCCGCCCGGCAACTGGGTGTCAGCCCGGCGGAACTGCGCCGCATCAATTTCGTCAAGGCGTTTCCACACCAGACGCCGATCATCATGAACTATGATACCGGCGATTTCGAAGCCTCGCTGGACGCCGCCATGCAGGCCTCCGACTATGCTGGCTTTCCGGCCCGCAAGGCCGAAGCCAAGGCACGCGGCAAGCTGCGCGGCATCGGCCTGAGCTGCTACATCGAGGCCTGCGGCATCGCGCCCTCCGCGGCGATCGGTTCGCTGGGCGCCGGCGTTGGCCTTTGGGAATCGGCCGAGGTGCGTGTCAATGCCGTCGGCACCATCGAGGTGCTGACCGGGTCGCACAGCCACGGCCAGGGCCACGAAACCACCTTTGCCCAGATCGTCGCCGACCGGCTGGGCGTCAGCCTCGACACCATCTCCGTCGTCCACGGCGATACCGACAAGGTGCAGATGGGCATGGGCACCTACGGGTCGCGCTCCGGTGCGGTCGGCATGTCGGCGGTCTCGAAAGCGTTCGACAAGGTCGAGACCAAGGCCAAGAAGGTCGCCGCCCATCTGCTGGACGCCGATGAGGCCGATATCGTCATCGAGGAAGGTCAGTTGAAGGTTTCCGGAACCAACAAGGTTCTTGCCTGGCACGAGGTGACGCTGGCCTGCTACACCGCGCACAATTTGCCGGAGGGCATGGAGCCCGGCCTCAAGGAAACGGCGTTCTTCGACCCGGCCAACTTCACGTTCCCGGCCGGCTGCTATGTCTGCGAAGTGGAAGTCGATCCGCAGACCGGCGAAACGGACATCGTGCAGTTCGTGGCGGCCGACGATTTCGGTACCATCATCAACCCGATGATCGTCGAGGGACAAGTGCATGGCGGCATCACCCAGGGCATCGGCCAGGCCCTGCATGAGGGATGCGTCTACGACCCGCAAACCGGGCAGCTGCTGACCGCCAGCTACATGGACTACACCATGCCGCGGGCCGCCGATCTGCCCAATTACGAGGTGTCGACGACCGTCACACCGTGTCCGTCCAACCCGCTCGGCGTCAAGGGATGTGGCGAGGCCGGAGCCATCGGCTCGCCGCCGGCGGTGATCAACGCCATCACCGACGCCATTGGCAACAATGATCTGGCGATGCCCGCAACGCCCCAGAATGTCTGGGCCGCGCTGAACGCAAACTGAGCCACGGAGAGAACAATGTATTCCACCAAATATCATCGCGCGTCCTCCGTCGCGGAAGCCTCAAGCCTTCTGTCCTCGGCCGAGGAGGGCAAGCTTCTGGCTGGCGGCCAGACCCTGATCCCGACGATGAAGCAGCATCTTGCTGCGCCCAGCGACGTCATCGATCTGCGCCATGTCGACGAATTGAAGGGCATCTCGGTTTCGGGCGGCACCGTGCGCATCGGTGCTGCGACGACCCATGCCGAGGTCGCCGCGTCCGATCAGGTGCGCGACGCCTGCCCGGCGCTTGCCGACCTCGCCTCGCATATCGGCGATCCGCATGTGCGCCACATGGGCACGATCGGTGGTTCGGTCGCCAATAATGATCCGGCGGCCGACTACCCGGCCGCGCTGATGGCGCTTGACGCCACGATCCACACCGACCGGCGGGACATTGCCGCCGCCGACTATTTTGTCGGCCTGTTCGAGACGGCGCTGGAGGAAGGCGAGATCATCACGGCGGTGTCCTTTGAGACGACATCGAAGGCCGCCTATCGCAAATTCCCCAATCCGGCATCGCTCTATGCCATGGCTGGCGTCTTCGTGGCGCAGACCGGGCAGGGCGCGCGGGTCGCCGTCACCGGCGCCGGTTCGGACGGGGTGTTCCGGTCCGCCGACATGGAGCGGGCGCTGGATGCCGATTTCTCGGCGGCCGCGCTCGACGGCGTCGAAATCGATGCCGGCGGCATGCTGTCGGATCTGCACGGCTCGTCCGAATACCGGGCCAACATCGTCAAGGTGATGGCCAAGCGGGCTGTCGAAGCGGTTTCGTGAGTCAAAAAAACGCCCGGGCGCTGCCCGGGCGGTTGCCTTATACCTGTTGTTGCAGGTCTGCTACTGAATGACGACGACCTTGGAACTGCGGCCCGGTTTGACGCGGGAATAGAGATCGATAATGTCCTGGTTCATCAGGCGGATACAGCCCGATGACGCGGCCGTGCCGATGGTGTGCCACTCGGGCGTGCCGTGCAGCCGGTAGAGCGTATCATTGCCGTTCTTGTCGAACAGGTAGAGAGCGCGGGCACCCAGCGGATTCGTCAGGCCGGGCCGTTGTCCGTTCTCGGCATAGCGTCTCAGGCTTGGCTGCCGGGCCACCATTTCAGCCGGCGGCGTCCAGCGGGGCCAGGGCCGTTTCCAGGCGACATAGGCTTCGCCCGACCAGGCAAACCCCTCGCGCCCGACACCGATGCCGTAGCGCACGGCCTTGTTGTTGGGCAGGACGTAGTAGAGGAATTTCTTGCGGGTGTTGACGATGATCGTCCCCGGTTTTTCCTTGGTGTTATAGGTGACGATCTGGCGGTGATACTGCTTGCTGACGCGGCTGATCGGAACGGCCGGAATCTTGTACCCGCCATCCCTGACGGTACCATAGCTGCTGGTGAATATTTCCTTGGTGATTTCCGGACCGGATGTCGTGCAGCCCGTCACGAACATTGCGGCCGCTACACCGATCAGCGCCAAGCGTAACTTCATCTTCATCCCCCTGAATATCCGACGATCACCCTTTGCCATCGGACCATCGATGATTATGGTTTATTTTTTCTTACTGTCTTTTTGCAAGCCGCGGCACCCGGCCTGTCATCACAATACCGTCAATCCGTCAAATACTATGGCTTTCTTGCAACGCCGGGCAATGACTTGCCACCACGGCCCGACTCATGTCAGCCTCGTTGGATGCCGATTGTCTCACCGCATCCCGAACCCAGCCTGGTCGATGGCCGGCAATCCGAACGCGCCCTGCTGGTGCGGCGCGGCGTGCAGCGGCTTTTTCGTGAGCTGCGCCATGCGATGCTGCCGGAACTGAATCTTTCGAGCGGCCGCCGCGCCGATCTGATCGCGCTGTCGGAAAAGGGTCAGATTTTCATCGTCGAGATCAAATCCTCGATCGAGGATTTCCGGGTCGACAGCAAATGGCCGGATTACCGCCAGCATTGCGACCGGCTTTACTTCGCCACCCATCCGGGCGTACCGCTGGACATCTTTCCCGAGGATTGCGGCATGATCCTGTCGGATGGCTACGATGCGGAGATCATCCGCGAAGCGCCGGAACACAAGCTGGCACCGGCCACCCGCAAGGCCCTGACATTGCGTTTCGCACGCGCCGGCGCCGACCGGCTGCTGATTGCCGAGCAGCTTGCCTATCAGCAGGAAGATGAGCGTTAATCGATATTTTCGAGATCGGCTTCCAGTTCCGACATCTGCTCGCCACCGGCCATCAGGTTCAGGACCTCTTCCCGTGATTTTTCACCGCGCTTGAAGGCAGCGGCGACCTGGCCGTGGATCAGCACGGTGAAGCGGTCACCGACGGCCATGGCGTGGCGTGCATTATGGGTGATGAACACGATCGCCACGCCCTCAGAACGCGCCTGTTTCATCAGCTTGAGCACGATCGCCGCCTCCTTGACGCCGAGCGCCGATGTCGGCTCGTCGAGGATCAGGACCTTGGCACCGAAATACATGGCTCGCCCGATGGCCAGAACCTGGCGTTCGCCGCCCGACATGGTTCCGACAAGCTGGTTTCCGTCATTGATCCTGGTGATGCCGAAACGCCGGATCTGTTCCAGGGCCTTGGCGTTGGAGGCCCTTGTGTCGATCCACCGCAACGGGCCGATCCCACGGGTCAGTTCCGCGCCAAGGAAGAAGTTCCGGCCGATGCTCATGAACGGAATGCTGCCGACGTCCTGATGGACGGTGGCGATGCCCTGCAGACGGGCACTGCGCGGACCGCTGAACCGCGTTTCACGGCCCTCGAAGAACATCCGGCCGGCCGATGGCGTGTGATAGCCGGAGAGGATCTTGATCAATGTCGATTTGCCGGCGCCATTGTCGCCCAGCAGGCAGAGGATTTCGCCGGACCGGACGGCGAGCGACACATCGCTCAAGGCCTTGGTCGAACCGAATGTCTTGGAGACATGGGACAGTTCCAGAATGGTATTCGCCTCGCCCATGACCCACCTATTTGGACGTCATCGCCAGGCGGCGCACATAGTTGTTAGCCAAAACCGCAGCGCCCAGCAGGACGCCGAGCAGCAACTGGATCCAGTCAGTGCTCCATCCGGTATAGAAGATACCGGTGGAGATCACCCCGAAGATCGCCGTGCCGAGAAATATGCCGGTGACCGAACCATATCCGCCGCCGAGCAGGACACCGCCGATGACGGCGACGATCGGCGCCTGGAAGACATAGCCCATGCCATAGGTGGAATTACCGGAATTCCATTGCACGCCCTGCAGGACCCCGACAAAGGCGGCGGCGAAACCGGTCAGCATGAAGAGCAGGATCTTGACCCGCTCGACCGGGACACCGGCGCCGCGCGCCGCCTGAAGATTGCCGCCGGTGGCGTAGATCCAGTTGCCGAATGTCGAGCGCGACAGGATCCAGGCGCAGATCAGCGCCATCACGATCCACCACAGGATGGAGATATTGGCCTGGCCCCAGCGCGAGGCGAAAACGGCCCGGGCCGATTCCGATGTGACGATCGAACTGGACGTGACATTGGCGATCAGCCGCGACAGCCCCATCGTGCCGCCGATGACAATGAAATTGGTGGCCAGCGTCACGATGAAGGACGGCAGGTTGGTTTTCACCACGACAAGGCCGTTGACGAGGCCGACGGCGATTCCCAGAACCAGCGCCAGCGGGATCATCGTCCAGACCGACATATCGTAGAAGGATGTGCCGATGGCAACGACCATGGATGCGGCGCCGACGGTCGATCCGATCGACAGATCGAACTCGCCGGCGATCATCAGCAGGCCGACGGGAATGGCAACGATGCCGAGCTCCGCGGCGAGGTTGAGCCAGCCCGCCGTTCCGTTGATCGAGATGAAGCCGGCCCCGGAGGTGACGATGGCGAAAAAGACATAGGTTGCCAAAAAGGCGATCAATGCACCGAATTCCGGTCGGCGGACGAAGGACATGGCTGTGTTTATCCGTAAGCGGTTGGCGGACGCTTTGTGTGGTGGGACGAATCTAACCGCATCTCTTCACTGTGCAAGACGCTAAAAAGGCCGGGCGGCGGCAACCCGCCGCCCGGTTTGCGTGCATTGTCAGGACGCGCCACGCACGCCCGAATGGGTTTTGTTAACCTCCAGCGTGCGGTCGACATTCGATTTGTCGATGACCAGCGGGCCGGTGGTTACGGCGCCGATCGGATGCAGGCCGTAATTCAGATACTGATATGCGGTCTGGATGGACAGGAAGCCTTGCAGATAGGGCTGCTGGTCCATGGCGAAGGCGATATCGCCCGCCTGGATGGCAAGCAACACCTCGTTTGACAGATCCGACGTGCCGATCATCACCTCGCCCTTGCGTCCGACATCCTCGACGGCGCGCAGGGCACTCATCGCCGGAACCGCGTTCAGGGTGTAGATGCCGTCAATGTCGGCATTCGCCTGCAGGGTTCCCTTGATTGCCTGCATCATGGCCTGCGGGTTGGTCGCATCGCCGGTGCCGATGGTCTGGTAGACGGTTTCGGCGCCGGCATTCTCCATCGCTTCGATATAGCCGGTGCAGCGCATTTCGACGGTCGGATTGCCGGGCACCTGGTTGAAGCACAGGCCCTTCTTGACGCCGCCAGCGGCCTGGATTTCACCGGCCTTGTAGCCCATCTGATAGGGGTCCTCGCCGATGAAGCCCAATGAGCCGTTGCCTTCCCACAGGGTCTGTCCGGAATTGTGGATCAGAACCGGGATGCCCGCCGCCGTCGCTTCCTTGATCAGCGGGTCCATGCCGTCCGGAAAGAACTCGCCGACCAGCAGCATGCGCGGGTTGCGGCTGATCGCCTGCTGCAGGAGGCGCGGATAGTCGCTGGTCATGTTGGCGGTGTCGGTGACTGCGACATATTGATAGTCCACGCCGAACCGTTCGGCGGCATCGTCGAAGCCCTGCTTGACGGCGGCAAAGAACGGCCAGGATAGCGGTCCGCTGACCACGATGATCGGACCGTCATTGGCGGCCTGGGCGGCTTGCGGCGCCAGGACGGGCGCGGTCGAGACGAGGCCCAGACCGATGGCCAGTGCCGGCGCTACACGGCGCAATGCCCGCACCGACCGCAGCACCCTGTTGATAAGCAAGTTCATCTTGATCTCCTCCTTGTGGCTGAGTAGCCGGACGCCGTTTTGCCCTCGGACCGCGGCAGCGGATGCGGGAAGCCTCCGTTTCTCAGCGCTCGAAATAAACCCAAGCCGGCAGCCTTGTCAATAATTATTCATATTGAATTACCAATTGACTTGGCGATCCGCCCTGCGCTAGTTTCCGCCGCGGCCGGCGTTGCAGTCATCATGCATCGCGGGCGATATGGGATGTGCGTGGCGCCGGGTAATGTCGACCGCCCGCCGGAACCGGGAGAGAAAATGCGGTCGGTCTTGTGCTACGGCGATTCAAACACATTCGGACAAACAACGGCGGACGATCCGGACGGCCGGTACGGACCGACCGAACGCTGGCCCGGCGTACTGCGCCAGTTGCTGGGCCCCGACTGGCTGGTGATCGAGGAGGGGCTGAGCGGTCGCACCACCGTCAGCGACGATCCCATCGAGGGCGCCGAAAAGAACGGCCGCACCTATCTCAGCCCGTGTCTGACCAGCCACAAGCCGCTTGACCTGGTGATCATCATGCTCGGCACCAATGATCTCAAGGTGCGTTTCAATAAGCCGGCTTCGGAGATCGCCCTTGGCATGGGCGCGCTGGTGCAGGATGTGAAGCGGTTGCGGCCCGGTCCTGACCAGAGCATTCCGGAAATCATGATCGTGGCGCCGCCGCCGATCCTGGTGGACCTCAAGGGCTGGGAGAGCGTTTTCGACGGCGGCCGCATCAAGTCGCTGCAGCTTGCCGAGGAATATGCCAAGATAGCCGAGGTGATGGATCTGCATTTCGTCGATGCCGGCAGCGTCGTCAATTCAAGTGAAGTGGACGGATTTCACCTGGACACGATGGCCCATGCCAAGCTGGCGAGGACCATCGCCGACGTCATTGAGACGATGGAATGGCAAGAGAAATAGAGCAGCTTATGTCGGAACGCGCAAAGTTGCAGATCCCGCCGCAGGCCCGGAACCGGAGGAGCGCACATGCCTGACATGCGCTTTGCGCCGCCCTCCGCGATGCGGGTCGTCGACCGCGGCGGCGGCCTCAACCAGACCAGCGTGCGGACCTATAATGAGCGGCTTGTCATGTCACTGCTGCGCCAGCATGAGGGCCTGTCGCGGATGGAGATCGGCCAGATCAGCGGCCTGTCGGCGCAGACGGTTTCGGTGATCATACGGGCGCTGGAACGCGACAATCTGTGCCTCGCCGGCGAGGTGCAGCGCGGCCGGGTCGGACCGCCTTCGACGGCCATGCATCTCAACCCGGAGGGTGCCTTTGCCATCGGCATCAAGGTCGGCCTGAAGAGCACGGATATGGTGCTGATCGACTTTGTCGGCCAGCTTCGCCACCGCCACGAGTTTCAATATCCTGCGCCGGATCCTGATTCGGTTTTCGAAGAGATTGGCGCGTCGATCGCGGCCCTGACCGCGACGCTGCCGGAACCGCTGCATGAACGCATAGTCGGCATCGGCATCTCGCTTCCGGAAGAAATAGAATCCTGGCCGCCGCAGGACGCCTCGTCCGGCAATTGGCAGTCCGTCGATTTCGAGGCGAAGGTCGGTCGCCTGTCGGATCTGCCGGTCTATGTGCAAAACGACATTACCGCCGCGGCCGGCGCCGAGATGATCTTCGGTGCCGCGCGATCAATGGGCGACTTTGCCTATTTCTTCTTCGGCGCACAGACCGAAAGCCGGCTGGTGCTCAACCACCATGTCTATGCGGGCCGCAAATTCGCTGCGGCCAGGCCGATCCCCTCGCTGTCGGATTTCGAAGCGATGCTGCGCGATGGCGGCCTGGATGCGGCGGCTGTCTGGCACAGCACCACCGAATGGTCCGGCCTTGATCCTTATCTCTCGCAGTGGATTGCCTCCGGCGCCAACGGTCTGGTTTCGGCGATCCTGTCCATTTCCGCTTTCGTCGCCATCGACAGCGTGATTGTCGACGGGCGGCTGCCCGCTCCTGTACGCGATGCGCTGGTGTCCCATGTCAAGGACGCATTCGCCGAACGCGGGCTGGATGCCGCGCTGCTCCCGGACATCGTGCCCGGTAAAACAGGCGCCTTCGCCAAGGCCGTCGGGGCCGCCTGCGTGCCATTCCATTCACGCTTCATGGTCGAGAATATCGGCCTCGCATCCATGCCCGGCTAAGGAACCGGAGATCTGTCTTACCGCGGCGCGCGCTTGGCGAGGATGCGCTGAAGGGTCCGCCGGTGCATGTTGAGCCGGCGCGCCGTTTCCGAGACATTGCGGTCACACATCTCATAGACGCGCTGGATATGCTCCCACCGCACCCGGTCGGCCGACATCGGATTCTCCGGCGGCTCGACCTTTTCGCCGGGTTTGCGTGTCAGCGCGGTGAACACATCGTCGGCATCGGCGGGTTTCGCCAGATAGTCGATGGCGCCGAGCTTCACGGCATTGACGGCCGTGGCAATATTGCCATAGCCCGTCAGCATGATGATGCGGGTGTCCTCGCGCTTGGCGCGGATGGCCTCGATCAGTTCCAGCCCATTTCCGTCGGCAAGCCGCAGATCGATGACCGCATATTTCGGTGCGGCATTGTTGACGGCCTGTAGCCCGTCACTGACCGATTCCGCCAGTTCCACGGTGAAGCCGCGGCTTTCCATTGCGCGCCCGAGGCGGCGCAGAAACGGTCCGTCATCATCGACGATCAGCAGCGACGGGTCGTCGCCAATGAAATCCTCGCCATTTGCGGCGTCCGGTGTCATGGTCATTGTCCACACTGGTCCCAGTTCCTTCGGTCATTTTCGTCCAACCCTATGACATAATGCGCCCATCGGCAAAACCCAACGGGCGGGCGGGATGCGTGCGCTAATGCCGCAGTTGGAGGCCCGTTACTTGTCGCTCATTTCCATCGCTCCCCGCGGCCAGGTGACGACGACGCGCGCGCCACCTCCCTCGCGGTTCGAAAATCTCAGCGTGGCACCAGACCGCTCGAGCAGCGTCTTGGCGATGAACAGGCCGAGCCCCAGACCGCCGGCGCTGGGCTCGCTGCCGCGGCCGCGGCGAGTCACATAGGGATCGCCGATGCGCGGCAGCACGTCCGGCGCATAGCCGGGCCCGTCATCATCGATGGTGATCGAGACCGTTTCGCTGTCGCAGGCCGTCGACACTTCGACGGCCGAATGCGCGAAATCCACCGCGTTCTCCACCAGATTGCCCAGCCCGTAAACGATGCCGGCATTGCGCCGGCCGACCGGCTCCCGGCCGGTGCTGTCATCACGGGTGACCGAGATATCCACTCCGAATTCGCGGTGCGGCGCGATCACCTCCTCGATCAGGGAGGAAAGCGGCAATTGCCGCATATGCACTTCGTCGGTCGAGGACAGTGTCGCCAGCCGGCGCATGATGTCGCGGCAGCGTTCGCTCTGCGACCGCAACAGATGCACGTCCTCACCAAACCGCTCGTCGTCGCCGAGTGCCCGCTCCATCTCCCGGGCCACGACCGTGATGGTTGCCAGCGGTGTTCCAAGCTCGTGCGCCGCCGCCGCGGCCAGCCCGTCAAGCGCCGACAGATGCTGCTCGCGCTGCAGCGCAAACTCGGTGGCGACCAGCGCGTCGGCCAGTTCGCCGGCCTCCGCCGAGACCCGGTAGGCGTAGAAAGCGGCGAAGGCCGATGTCGAGACAATCGCCATCCACATGCCGGCCACCAGCGTGAGCGGCGCATCGAACGCGACGTCCGGATACCAGGGCAGCGGCAGATGATAGAAAGCAAGTGCCGTGACGGCGACCATGGCAATCATGCCGAGCACGATGATATTGCGCACCGGCAGCGAGGCCGATGCGATGATCACCGGGACGCAGATCAGGATGGAAAACGGATTCTCCAGCCCGCCGGTCATGTAGAGCAGGGCGGCGAGTTGCAGAATGTCCAGCCCGAGTACCAATGTCGACATGGTGGGGCTGAGCCGGTGGGTCGCCGGATAGACCAGCCGCAGCGCAAGATTGAGCAGCGCCAGGCAGGCGATCAGCAGAAAGCAGGAGGCGATGGGAAGCGGAAAACCGAACCCGTAGGCAACCACCAGGACGGCAATGCACTGGCCGATGATCGCCAGGGTCCGCAGCCGGATCAGAGTGCGCAGCCGCAGATGGTTGGCATTGCGGGTTTCGGACAGCTGTTTTGAAAAGTCCATGGGTTTTCTTATCGTTTTTTCGGGTGCTTGACACGGCGTGTCGCCTCAGCCCCGGCCGGATCGTCGGGCCAGGGATGTTTCGGATAGCGGCCCCGCATCTCGGCCCGCACATCGGCCCAGCTTCCGGCCCAGAAGCCCGGCAGATCGCGCGTCGTCTGAATGGGCCGCTGCGCCGGTGACAGCAGTTCCAGGAGCAGCGGCCGGGCACCGCCGGCGATCGCCGGATGCCGTTTCAGGCCGAACAGCTCCTGCACGCGCACCGCCAGCACCGGTTCTTCGCCATCATAGTGCAGGGTGATATTGGATCCGGCAGGCGTCCGGAAATGGGTCGGCGCCAGCCGGTCGAGGTCCTGCTGCTGCTCGTAGGGAACCAGCGAGAGCAAACCGGCCGACAGGCTCGACGGATCGATACGGTCGAGCGCGTCTACCTGTCCCTGAAAGGGAGCGAACCAGGTGTCAAGCGTGCCCAGCAGCGCCGCGTTGCTCACATCCGGCCAGGGCGGTCCGAGTGTCCGGTGCAGCCAGGCCAGCCGGTCGCGCAATTGGCGACTTGCCGGGTTCCAGGGCAGGGCCGCGAGGCCGCCTTGGCGCACGCCGGAACAAAGCGCGTCAAGGACCGCCGCCTCGGGTGGTTTCGGCAGGGCGCTTTCCGTCAGGACCAGGCTGCCAAGCCGTTTTTGCCGGCGCGCCCGGACCCGGCCGGTCGCCGCCTCGAACGAAATTGCGTCGTGATCGGCGATCTCGTCGGCAAGGTCCCGCAGGATTGCCTCCAGGCTCACCCGCGCCGCCGCAAGGATGCGCTGCGATTGCGGGTTTCCGGTGAGATCGGCGATCACCAGAAACGATTCCGACGCCAGCGGATCGTGCTCATCGACAAAGGCGCCGCGTCCATTGGCCAGCCGGTAGCGCCGCCGCCCCTCATCCGTCCCGCCGCGCCGCGCCGCCACCCGGTCGGAAAAGCCGTGCAGCAGCAGCGGTCCGGCCTCCGGCGCTCCGTCGCCACTGGACGTGAAGCCGATGGACCGCAAAAGCCGGTCGGCCAGAGATCTGGCGGCTTTCGCCCGGCTGCCGCTTTCGCTGCGAAACCGTTGCAACCTTGTGTCGAGATCGATCGACGGGCCGCCAAGGCCGCGTTCGCCCATCAGCACCGCAAGCTGCGCGGCGGCCGCGCCGTCGCCTGTCCTTGCGGCGGCGACCACCATGGCGCCGAGCCGTGCAGGAAGGCCGAGCGCCCGTATTGTCCGGCCGCTTTCCGTTAGCCGGCTTTGGCTGTCCAGCGCGTCGAGCCTGTGCAGCAGGGTGCGGGCCTCCGCCAGCGCCGCCTGCGGTGGCGGATCGATGAAGCGCAATTGTTTCGGATCCGAAACGCCCCATGCCGCGCAGTCGAGCACAAGACCGCTCAGGTCGTTCGCCTGGATCTGCGGCGGCGTGAAGGCCGGCAGGGATGCGTTCTGGGCTTCGCGCCACAGGCGGATCGCGATGCCGGGTTCAGTGCGCCCGGCACGGCCGGCCCGCTGGTCGGCGGAGGCCCGCGATGCGCGGACCGTCTCAAGCCGCGTAATGCCCGTTGAAGGTTCGAAGACCGGCAGCCGCTGCAGGCCGCTGTCGATGACGATGCGCACGCCGTCAATGGTGATCGACGTTTCGGCGATGGCTGTCGCCAGCACGATTTTTCGTGTTCCGGACGCCGCGGGCATGATGGCGGCATCCTGGGCGGCGCCGGGAAGATCGCCATAGAGCGGCGCGATCACGGCATTGGCGGGCAGCGTCTCCTGCAGCACGGCCGCCGTGCGCTTGATCTCGGCCTGGCCGGGCAGGAAGGCGAGAATGGACCCGCTTTCATCGGCCAGCGCCGATCGGATGGCGGCGCTCATCGCGGTTTCGATGCGCTCGCCCGCACGCCGGTCGTGATAGCGGATATCGACCGCAAACGCCCGGCCTCGGCTTTCGATGACCGGCGCACCGCCCAGCAGTTCGGCCACCCGTGCGACATCCAGCGTCGCCGACATAACGAGCAGGCGCAGATCGTTGCGCAGCCCGGTCTGAACATCCAGCGCCAGCGCCAGGCCGAAATCCGCATCGAGGGTCCGCTCGTGAAATTCGTCGAACAGGACCGCCGCGATACCGGGCAGTTCCGGATCATCGAGTACCATGCGGACAAAGATCCCCTCGGTGATGACCTCGATACGCGTTGCTGCCGAGACCCGCGTATCCAGCCGCGTCCGGTAGCCGACGGTTCCGCCGACCTGTTCGCCGATCAGTCGCGCCATCTGGCGGGCGCTCGCCCGGGCGGCGAGCCGGCGCGGTTCGAGAACCAGGATCCGGCCGTCGCCGCGCCAGTCGGCCGACATCAGGTGCAGCGGAACAAGGGTGGTCTTGCCGGCCCCCGGCGGCGCCGCGAGGACCGCGCATGCGTGGCGGTCCAGGGCCGCCATCAGCGCCGGCACCGCTTCGCTGACGGGAAGGAGGGGAAGATCCGCGAACATGGCCATCCGGTACAGCATGCGGTCCGGCGCGGCAATATTGGCTGCTGCCACTCGCTATCGGTACCGGCCTGCGTTACATAGGATCACAGGACACCACCCGCCGAGCAAACCGGGAGCGGACAATGAGCGATCAGCCGGGACGCAAGACACTGGTATTGACCGGCGCAAGCCGGGGCATCGGCCATGCGACCGTCAAACGCTTCTCCGCGGATGGCTGGCGGGTGATCACCTGTTCGCGGCAGGATTTCGCCGAAAACTGTCCGTGGCCGGCCGGGCCCGAGGACCATATCAAGATCGATCTGTCGGATCCCGAGGATGTCGGCAGTGCGGTCGCCGAAATCCGCCACCGTCTGGAGAAGGAGGGTGGCCGGCTGCATGCGCTGGTCAACAATGCCGGCATTTCGCCCAAGACGCCGGAGGGAAGCCGGCTCGATTCCCTGGAGACGCCGATGCACATCTGGCGCGACGTGTTCCAGGTGAATTTCTTTGCCCCGATCATGCTGGCGCGCGGCCTGTTCAAGGAACTGGCGGCAGCAAAGGGTTCGGTGGTCAACGTCACCTCGATCGCCGGATCGCGCGTCCACCCTTTCGCCGGCACGGCCTATGCCACGTCCAAGGCGGCGCTGGCATCGCTCACCCGCGAAATGGCCGCCGATTTCGGGCCGCATGGCATCCGGGTCAACGCCATCGCGCCCGGCGAAATCGAAACGGCAATGCTGTCGGCGGGCACCGACAAGATCGTCGAGAACATCCCGCTGCGCCGGCTCGGCAGCACCGCGGAAGTTGCCGAGACGATCTTTTTCCTGTGCTCGGAAAGCGCGTCCTACGTGACCGGCGGCGAAATCCACATCAATGGCGGCCAGCACGTCTGACCGCATTGTGTCCTTTGCTCAGTGCGCGCCGCCGAAACGGCCGATCCGCACGCCGTAGTGCACGGCAACGCCGTAGTCCGGATCGTCGTCCGAATCGACCATCAACTGGCCGGCCCGGGCCAGCAGCGTGTGGCAGTCGCGCGACAGGTGCCGCAGTTCCAGCCGCGTGCCGCGCGCCCGGTATCTGGCCGCCAGCGCCTCGATCGCCTGCAGTGCCGACTGGTCGGCGACGCGTGAATTCATGAAATCGACAATCACCAGGTCGGGATCGTTCCCGGCATCGAACAGTTCCAGGAAACCGGCCGCCGAGCCGAAGAACAGCGGACCCTCGACCCGGTAGATCTTGGCGCCGTTTGCGTCCGTTTCGGTGGTTGCGCGAATCCGGGTGGCATTGCTCCAGGCATAGGCCAGCGCCGAGATGATGACCCCGGCGACCACGGCGATGGCGAGATCGGTCAGCACGGTGACGATGGTAACGAGCACGATGACCGTCGCATCGGTGCGCGGCACCCGGGCGATGATCGAGAAGCTCTTCCAGGCGAAGGTGCCGATCACCACCATGAACATGACGCCGATCAGCGCCGCCAGCGGAATCTGCTCGATCAGCGACGATGCGAACAGAATGAAGCTCAGCAGCAGCAGCGCCGCCGTGATGCCGGAAAGACGGGTGCGGGCGCCCGATTCGACATTGATCATCGATTGCCCGATCATCGCGCAGCCACCCATGCCGCCGAAAAAGCCGGTGACCACATTGGCGGCGCCCTGAGCCATGCATTCCTGCGACGCGCCGCCCCTCGTGCCGGTTTTTTCGCCGACCAGATTGAAGGTCAGCAGGCTCTCGATCAGGCCGATCGCCGCGAAGATCAGCGCATAGGGAAAGATGATCCGCAACGTTTCCAACGTCATCGGCACCATCGGAACGGAGAATTCGGGCAGGCCGCCGCTGATCGATGCCATATCGCCGACGCGCGGCACGGGAATGTCGAGGACGATCACCGCGGCGGCGACCACCAGGATGGCGGCGAGCGGCGCCGGAACGGCTTTCGTGACCCTCGGCACGATATGGATGACCAGCATGGTCAGGGCCACAAGGCCGATCATGTAGAGCAGTGGCAGGCCGGAAATCCACACTTTGCCGCCATCCGGCGTCGGGACCTTGAATTGCTCGAACTGGGCCAGGAAAATCACGATCGCCAGGCCGTTGACGAAGCCGAGCATGACCGGATGCGGCACCAGCCGGATGAACCGCCCGAGCTTGAAGACGCCTGCGGCCACCTGCATCACCCCCATCAGGATGACCGCGGCGAACAGATATTCAACACCGTGGCTTGCCACCAGCGCCACCATGACCACCGCCAGGGCGCCGGTTGCGCCGGAGATCATGCCGGGCCGGCCGCCGAACACCGATGTGATCAGGCAGATGATGAACGCTGCGTAAAGGCCGACCAGCGGATTGACACCGGCGACGAAGGCAAAGGCGACCGCTTCCGGCACCAGCGCCAGAGCGACGGTCAGTCCGGACAGGGTTTCGATGCGGAGGCGGTCGGGCGTCATGGACACGCGGTCTTCCGCGGCGGGCCGGACAAACGGCAGAGCGCCGCTGATGGCCGCAAAGGCAGGTTTGAGCAAAACGGTGATTCCGATGTGTGATGTCATGGAAGATGTTACGGAGTGCTTATTGCACTGCACAATAGAAAAGACCAGTGATTATTTGATCTGCAGGCCAGCTATGCGGAATTGCTGTGGCGGCCGGTGATTCCGAGATCGATGACGGGATTGACTCCAAGTGTGATCACACATATCACTTGTCCATGGCACAGGATCTTGCAATAGGCGATACCGGAACAGACGCCTCCGGACTTCACGGCAATGCACTGGCCCGCAACACCGGATGCGCGCTGGAACTCGACTGGATCAACGAGATCCAGGCCAACCGCTCGGCGGTCGAACGGCGCTGCTCGACGCTGACCGGCCGCCGCTCGGTGAAAAAGGACGCCCAGGCGGGCTGGTTGCTCAAGGCCGTCACCTGCATCGATCTGACGACGCTCAATGGCGACGACACGGCGGCCCGCGTGCGCCGCCTGTGCGCCAAGGCGCGCCAGCCGGTGCGGCCGGACCTGCTGGAAACACTCGGCGTCTCCGACCGGCACATCACCACCGGTGCGGTCTGTGTCTACCATCGTTTCGTCGGCGAGGCGGTGGCGGCGCTCGAAGGGACATTCATCCCCGTGGCCGCCGTGTCGACCGGGTTTCCGGCGGGCCTGTCGCCGCATGAGACCAAGCTCCGCGAGATCGAGGCCTCGGTCGCCGACGGCGCTTCCGAGATCGACATCGTGGTCACCCGCGAACATGTGCTGACCGGCAACTGGCAGGCGCTCTATGACGAGATGCGCGATTTCCGGGCCGCCTGCGGCGACGCCCATGTCAAGGCGATCCTGGCCACCGGCGATCTGCGCACGCTGCGCAATGTCGCACGCGCCGCGATGGTCTGCATGATGGCCGGCGCCGATTTCATCAAGACCTCGACTGGCAAGGAGACTTCCAATGCGACGCTGCCGGTCAGCCTCGTCATGTTGCGGATGATCCGGCTGTTCAACGAACGCACCGGCAACAGCGTCGGCTTCAAGCCCGCCGGTGGCATTTCCACCGCGAAGGACGTCCTGGCCTACCAGATCCTGATGAAGGAGGAGCTTGGCCGCCGCTGGCTGGAACCCGATCTCCTGCGCTTCGGCGCTTCGTCGCTGCTCGCTGATATCGAACGCCAGCTTGAGCACCACGTCACCGGCCGCTACTCGGCCTTGAACCGCCATCCGATGGCTTGAGAAACGAGGCAAGCGAAATGACAGTTGCGACCTATTTCGAATCGATGGATTACGGCCCGGCACCCGAGGCCGACGGTAATGTCCGCGACTGGCTTGCCGGCTACCAGGCCGCGTTCGGCCACTTCATCGACGGCCGTTTCGTCGCGCCGCATGACGGTGCGCAATTCGCGACCAATGAACCGGCCACGGGAAACAAGCTCGCGGACGTGGCGCAGGGGTCCGCAGAGGATATCGACGCCGCGGTCAAGGCGGCCGCCGGAGCACAGGCGGCCTGGGAAGCGCTCGGCGGCCGGGCGCGGGCCCGCCACCTCTACGCGCTGGCGCGCATGGTGCAACGCCACGGCCGGCTGTTTGCCGTGCTCGAGGCGCTCGACAATGGCAAGCCAATCCGCGAGACCCGGGACCTCGATATTCCGCTGGTGGCGCGGCATTTCTATCATCACGCCGGCTGGGCGGCGCTGCAGGATACGGAGCTCACCGACCAGCAGGCCATCGGTGTGGTCGGCCAGATCATTCCCTGGAATTTTCCGCTGCTGATGCTGGCCTGGAAGGTCGCGCCGGCGCTGGCGCTCGGCAATACGGTGGTCTTGAAGCCGGCCGAGGCGACGCCGCTCACGGCCCTGCTCTTTGCTGAACTGGCGGCCCGCGCCGGTCTGCCCGCCGGGGTGCTCAACATCGTTACCGGCGACGGCGCGACGGGAACCGCGCTGGTGCGCCATCCCGATATCGGCAAGATCGCCTTCACCGGATCGACCGAGGTCGGCCGCATCATCCGCGCCGAGACTGCCGGCAGCGGGAAGTCCCTGACGCTCGAACTCGGCGGCAAATCGCCCTTCATCGTCTTCGATGATGCCGACATGGAAAGCGCCATCGAAGGCGTCGTCGACGCCATCTGGTTCAATCAGGGGCAGGTCTGCTGCGCCGGATCGCGGCTGCTGCTCCATGAGGGCATCCATGACCGGTTCATCGCCCGGTTGAAGCAGCGCATGGATACGCTGCGCGTCGGCCATCCGCTGGACAAGGCCATCGATATGGGCGCGATCATCGAGCCGGGCCAGCTCGAGCGGATTCGCGGCCTGGTGGCCCGCGGTGTCGAAGAGGGCGCCGAGGCCTATGCGCCCGATATCGCGCTTCCTGCCGACGGATGCTTCTTTCCGCCGACCCTGCTGACCGGGGTCGAGCCGGCGACCACCGTCGCCACTGAGGAGATCTTCGGTCCGGTTATGGTGGCGATGTCGTTCCGCACGCCGGACGAGGCGGTGGCGCTTGCCAACAACACCCGCTACGGGCTGGCGGCCAGTGTCTGGAGCGAAAATATCGGCCTGGCGCTCGATATCGCGCCGCAAGTCAAGGCCGGTGTCGTCTGGGTGAATGCCACCAATCTCTTCGATGCCGCGGTAGGCTTCGGCGGCTATCGGGAGTCCGGCTTTGGCCGGGAAGGCGGCCTGGAGGGCGCCTATGAATATCTCAAGCCGCGCGCCTGGGCGGCCCGCAAGCCGCGCAAGGATATGCCGCCGCCGGCGATTGCTAAGCCGACGAATGGTTTTGAGCCGATGGCCGTCGACCGGACCGCGAAACTCTATATCGGCGGCAAGCAGGCGCGGCCCGACGGTAATTATTCGCTGTCGGTCGTCTCGCCTAAGGGCAAGGTGATCGGCGAGGTCGGCGAAGGCAACCGCAAGGATATCCGCAATGCCGTCGAGGCTGCGCGCAAGGCATCCGGATGGTCCGTCGCCGCGACGCATCTGCGCGCCCAGATCCTCTATTACATGGCAGAAAACCTTGCGGCCCGAACCGATGAATTCGCCGCCCGCCTCGCCGCAATGACCGGCGCCCGGCCGGCGACCGCGCAGAAGGAGGTCACCGCCGCGATCGACCGGCTGTTCGCCTATGGCGCCTGGGCCGACAAATTCGACGGCGCGGTGCACAGCCCGCCCTTGCGCGGCGTCGCCCTGGCGATGAACGAGCCGGTCGGCGTTGCCGGCGTGCTGTGCCCCGACGAGGCGCCGCTGCTCGGTTTCATCAGTCTCGTCGCGCCGCTTCTGGCGATGGGCAACCGCGTGGTCGCCGTGCCCAGCGAGCGTTACGGGCTGATCGCGACGGATTTCTACCAGGTGCTCGAAACCTCGGACCTGCCCGCCGGAGCGCTCAACATCGTCACCGGCCGCACTGCCGACCTTGCGAAAACCCTCGCCGATCACGACGATGTCGACATGCTCTGGGCCTTCGGACCGGCCGAAATCTCGAAAATGGCCGAAGCCCGGTCGGTGGGCAATATGAAGCGCACATTCGTCGACAATGGCCGTGCGGTGGACTGGTACGATCCGAAAGTTGCCGAGGGGCGGCATTTCCTGCGCAACGCCGTTCAGGTGAAAAACATCTGGATTCCCTATGGCGAATAGAGCGGTCGCGGAGGCCGAAGGGCTCGAAACCGTCGAGCGCAACACGCTTCAGGAACAGATTTACCGGCAATTGCGCAACTCCATCATGTCGGGTTTCTTCAAGCCCGGCCAGCCGCTGAGCACCCGGGCGGTGGCCGAGGCGGTCGGCGTGTCGGTCATGCCGGTGCGCGACGCCCTGCGCCGGCTGGAGGTGGAAAACGCCCTCGTCGTCGGACACAACCGAACGCTTGAGGTGCCGCGCCTGACGGGCGAGACGCTGCGCGAAATCTGCCAGATGCGCATCGCCCTCGAAGGGTTGGCGGTGGAACGCTCCGCGCCGATGATCCGGCCCGCCGATATCCACCTGCTCGAAAGCCTGTGTACGACCATGGAAGAGGGTATCCGCGCCGGCGACAGCGATGCCTATCTGCAGGCCAACTGGGCGTTTCACAGCCAGATCTATCGCCGGGCGCCGGGTGACATCCTGATGTCGGCGATCGAGAGCCTGTGGTTGCGTATGGGGCCGTATTTCCGCATGGTTGCCTCCGACCGCGGACATCTTGAAAACGCCATGGCCGCGCATCGTGATATCGTCCGCGCCCTGGCCCGGGCCGACAGCATCGCCGCCCGCCGGGGGGTCGCCGCGGATATTGAATCCGCCACGGCCGACCTTGCAGACCGGCTTGAATCCATGCCCATTGCAACATCGTAATTTCTAGGATCCGGTTCGATGCCCGCCAGACGTCTGATCGTACTCAGCTTTGCCCTGTTCCTGCTCACCGGCTGCAATATCATGAGCCGGCAAAATGCGGAGATAAAGGATGTTCCGGTCAACACCGGAGCGGCGCTTGCCAAGACCAATGCCTATCGGACAAGCAATGGCCTGCCGCCCTTGTCGGTCGACCCGCGTCTCAACCAGGCGTCCGCCGACATGGCGAGGCTCATGGCGCGCGCTGACAAGTCCAATCCCCGCGCCCACAGCGCCCGCAGCCTGTCGAACCGGCTTGGCAGGAGCGGCATGGCGACCTATGCCGGCGCCGAAAATCTCGGCTCCGGCTATCCATCCTTCGACAGGGCCTTTGCGGGCTGGAAGGGATCCGCCGACCACAACAGGAACCTGCTGAACAAACATGTCACCCGGGTCGGCTTCGCGCGAGTCACGCGCGCCGACGGCAAATGGCGCAATTTCTGGGTCATGATCCTCGCCCGCCCGGTCGAGGACGGTCGCCCGACCTTGTGACGTTTGCACGGTGCATAAATGACTGGCCTGATCGGGGCGGATGTTCTATTGAGCGAACCGGTTCAAGGCCGGTTGTGCTGCGTCGTGCCGGCAAGAGAGGTGGGTTGAATGCTCAAACAATACAGCCGCTATCTGCGGGTCATCATCCCGCTGACCCTCCTGTTCTACTTCGTTCCGGTCGTCGCCCTGATCTTTGTCGTCTGCGGCGTCGTCGATATCTCCCGCCATCGCGTCGTCTCGGCCGGACTGATGCAGAAATATTTCATCGGCAATGGCCTCGTCACCTGGCTCCTGTCGCCGGTCAACGTCTTTTTTGACCTGATTTCCGAGCGCAACAAATACATCTACACGCTGGACGACTTTCCGCCGGGCCATCGCAGTGAAATCGAGAATGTGCTCAAGGTGTTTGACGCCGACAAGGACGAGATCATTGCCGATATCCGTGAAAAGATGGGCGACAAGAAGCGCGGCATGCTGTTTTACAAATGGTACGACAAGAGCACCAATCAGTCCGTGCCGGCCTTCAATGAGGACATGACCTATATCAAGACGATCGGCGTTTCTGTCTTCAACCAGAAGGAATCGACATCACTGCATTTCGGCCCTTTGCGGCTGACCCTGCGTGTGCTCTACAACCTGACGCCGCTCAAGAGCGACAATGTCTTCATCGAGGTGGACGGGCAAAAACACTATTGGCATGACGATCCGCTTTTCATCTTCGACGACACGCTGCTGCATCGCTCGATCAATGAGGAGGACAGCGAGCGCTATTGCGTGTTCGTCGACGTGCTGCGGCCGTCCGCCTTTACCGGATTGCAGAATATCTTCATGAAGGCCATTCAGGTGATCTTCAAGAATTTCAGCGGGATCTTCTACAGCCGGTGGACATTTCTGAGGTGATCCCGGACATTTTGCGGCAGCGGGTGTGGTCTGTTTCACCGCCATGACGACGCCCGATCTGGAAGGACCAAAGGAAGTGATCATGACCTATGTAGACGGATTTGTCGCCGCCGTGCCGGATGAAAACAAGGAGAAGTTTCAAAAGCACGCCGAAGCGGCCGCCGTGATATTCAAGAACCACGGCGCGCTCAAGGTTTTCGAATGCTGGGGCGATGATGTGCCGAAGGGCAAGATGACCGACTTCTACGGCGCTGTTGAGGCGCGGGACGGCGAGACGGTGGTGTTTTCCTGGGTTATCTGGCCCGACAAGGCAACCCGCGATGCGGCCAACCCCAAGGTCATGGCAGATATGCAGGCCGCAGGCCCCATCATCACCGATATGCCCTATGACGGCAAACGGATGATCTATGGCGGGTTCGACGTCATTGTCGAGGCCTGAGCGCTTCGCTAACCGCAGGGAGTGGACAACGGGTCCACCTCGATCAAAAGTTGTATCCGCAGCTCGTTCTGCAACTGCCGTTGTCCAGGGGCTCCGGATCGTTCTGATTGTCGAACAGTTCCTCGAAAAACTCGCTGTTGAAGCCCTCGAAGCCGGGACCGGGTTCGTTGAAATTGTCCAGACCGGACTGGCTTGCCCCGGTCTCGCTACCGCCACCGGTCGACGGGCCCGTGGGAATGGTTCGAAGGTAGAGGTCGAAATAGGCCAGGATTTCCGCGGTGATCGGAACCGGACCGATCGGCGGCTGGCCCGGACCGGGCACGAATACCGCATAGCCCGGCGCGGAAATCGTCTTTTTACCGGCGCCGTTGCTGACGTCGATAATGCCGGTATTGCCCAGCGTGTTCTTGTTGCGTCCTTCGCCGCGCAGCACCACGAGCAGGGCCCTGTTCGGATCGGCGCTGTCAGTCGAAAGGCCAAGCAGCGCCGCAAGCCGGATCGCATCATTGCCGACGGTGCCCTCGAACATCGTTCCGCGGATGCCGATGGTTGCTGCAGGGGTAACAACCTTCGCCTTGGTGGGGTTGTTCTTGCCAATCCGCCCGCTCATGAACCGGAAGGCGCCCTTGACGACGGTGCTGCTCATTTCTCCGGCTTTCTTGTCCGGATCATAGACGAAGCGATCGATCACCATTTCACAGTTTTCGCCGACTGTGAAAACCGACTCGTCCAGGAGTAGGATCTGCAGGGCGCTCTGCCGTTTGGTCAGCACCTCGTCCTGCAAAAAGATGCTCTGGTCCTTTTGCGCCCGCTGCTGATCGGCGCCGCTTTTGACAAAGACGTTGCCGCGGATGGCCGCGCTGACGCCGACCTTTGCCGCCGCGAATGCATCCGCAACGGTCAGCGGTTGCACGGCCAGCAATCCGGCGACGGCGATTGTGTGGATCAGACACCGATGGAGTTTCATGGGTTTTCTCCGTTGCCGCCGGAGGATCGGCAGGTCCTAATGCGTAAAGTGCTTGGTGAACAGGATATCCGCCGAGATACTGTCCGAATCGAAATTCGGTATATTCGATTCCCAATTCAAATAATTGACCCCGACCTGGAAATTGACGTCCGAAACAGCATCGGATGTAGGAACATCGATCCACTCAAACAAGGTCCCAAGCGGCAGGCCATAGGCCAGGCGCGCCTTCAAGATGCGATCCCTGCGGGTCACTGTGGCCGAATAGGTCGGATCGGGCTGGTCATAATTGGTCCAGCGATAGGAGGCTGCGGCCGAAATATACTGGCCGCGGCCCAGCAGCAGGACATCGCGCAGCGACAGTTCCACGGCGTCATAGCTGTAGCTGTTATTGGCGGCGTCCTTCAGATATCCCTTGATGCGCGCCGTTATCCGATTCTTTTCCGTGTTGCGATAGGTCAGCCCGCCGGAAACTTCGCCAAGCCAGCCATTGCGGGCGCTGCCGACAGAATCCTCTGACACGACATTGTAGTTCTGATGGATGCCTTCGACGCCACCGAACACCGACAGGCGCGGATTGACCACATAACGGGTCTCAATGCCGCCGCCATATTCGCTGCGGTAAACGTCGCCCTGAAGCGTCAGCACCGCGCCCAGCCCATAGGGCGTGACCTGCAGGTCATCGTGAAACAGGCTGGCGCCCGCTCTCAGCCGAGCACTGAGATTGTCGGCTTCGCTGACGGAAAACTGTTCATCGAGATTGCTGTGCAGCTCGACAAACCCGTAACTGCCGGTCCCGTTCGGAATGGTGTGTTCCAGCCGGATGCGCGAACCCGCCTGAAACGCGCCGTCGACACGCGCATCGGTGTCCAGCACATTGCCGTTGAGGTCATTCGACGAGCTGGTCGTCAGATCGGGATTGCTGTCGACATTGAAGCCGGCGGTGATCCTGGCGGTCAGGCGGGTCCGCTTCGATTTGGCCGTCGTCAGTGCCAGATATTTCTTGACCTCACGCTCCTGCGCCGGCTCGAGCGGCCTGTCCAGCAGCAGTTCCAGCTCCCTTTTGGAGCCCAGCATGTCGTCCATGCGATACAGAACCGCGGCGTAAAACAGGCGCGCCGTATCCCAGTTGGGCTCCAGCAGAAGCACCCGTTCCAGTGCGGCCGACGCCTGTTCCAGATCGCCCTTGATCACCTGTTGCTGGGCATAGAGATAGCTCAGCTTGACGTCGTCCGGATTGGCCAGGATCTGGTCATAGCTGACATCCTCGGCCGCAGCCGGTGCCGGGAACGCCCCCAACAGCAACGCGCAAACCAGAAACGCGACCGGCTGGCACATCAGGTGCGGCCGGATGAATGTCAAAGCCCATCGAAACATTACGGTTCGACAATCAGCACACTTTTGCTAATCAGGGAACAGTTTTTTCGCCCGTTCAGCGGCGGTTTCGGTGTTTTGGGGGCACGTCTTGCATTTTTGGCACACCCGTTCTCCGCGCCTGATGGCGATCTATGCCGGACTTGCGTCGCTGGCCGTCCTGTTCGCGGCGGCGTCTCTGGGCGGCGCGTCCTTCGACCGGCTTTCCGCCCTGGTATTCGATGAATATCAAAGGCTTAAGCCCCGCCCCGCGGCCGATACCCCGGTGCTGGTCGTGGATATAGACGAAGAGGCCCTCGACGTTATCGGTCAATGGCCCTGGTCGCGATCACGGCTGGCCCTGCTGGTCGACCGCCTGGCGGAACTGGGCGCAGCAACGGTGGCCTTCGACATAGCCTTTTCCGAACCGGATCGAACCTCATTGTCGCGCACCTTGCTTGATCTGCGCGAAGCGGGCGCCGAGGTCACATTTCCGTCCGGCAGGCCCAATCTCGACAATGATGCCGTTTTTGCGCAGGCGCTCGCTTATTTTCCCACTGTGCTGGGATTCGCATTGACGGATGAGTTCGATGATCCGGTTCCCGAGCCGAAGGCCGGTTTTGCTTTTGCCGGCCGTGATCCACGCGACATATTGCAGTCCTATCGCGGCGGGCTGAACAATCTGGCCGAGTTCTACACTGCGGCCGCCGGGCTCGGCTTCTTCAGCTTCCCGCCGACGGCGGACGGCGTCGTCCGCAAAATTCCGCTGGTCGCAAGATCAGGGGATCACCTGTACCCGTCCCTCGGAATGGAAGCATTGCGGGTGGCGCAGCAGGCCGCGAATTTTGTCATCACAAGCACCGGCGCGAGCGGCGAGACAGAGGCCGGTGCGCCGGCGATCGTCAGCATGCGTGTCGGCGCCATAGACGTTCCGACCGATGGCCTTGGCCAATTGTGGATTTACTACTCCGGCAAGCTTGGCGACCGGATCGTTTCGGCTGCGGATCTGATGACCGATACCATCGACACGGCTGCACTGGAGGAAAGAGTCGCGGGCCGCGTCGTGCTCATCGGCACCAGCGCGCTTGGACTGCGTGATCTCGTGGTCACACCGCTTGGCCACGGTGTGCCCGGCGTCGTCGTCCATGCCGAGGCAATCGATCAGATCCTGACCGAAACCTATCTCCACAGGCCGGACTACATGCCCGGCGCCGAATATTTCCTGGCGGCGCTTGTGACGCTTCTCCTGACGTTCACATTATCACCCGGAAGACCGGTGTCCGGCGGGTTGATCGCGCTGGCGCTGCTTGCGTCCGTCGTCGGCCTGTCATGGTATCTGTTTTCACGGCAGCACCTGCTTCTTGATCCCCTGCTGCCGTCGCTGGCGGCGGTTCTGGTCTATGTGGCCGTAACCGTCGCCCAATATCTCAGCAGCGAGCGGGAGAAGCGCTATATCCGCAACGCCTTCGGACGGTATCTGGCGCCGTCACTGGTGGCCCGGCTGTCCGACGAACCCTCGGCCCTGAAGCTGGGCGGGGAACTGAGGGAACTGACCCTGCTGTTTTGCGACATCCGCGGATTTACGTCACTATCCGAGGGGCTGGACCCGGAAGGGCTGACAAAATTGCTGAATGATTTTCTGACGCCGATGACGGATGAGCTGCTGCAGTCGGGCGCGACCATCGACAAATATATGGGCGATGCGATCATGGCGTTCTGGAACGCGCCGCTGCCCGTGGCCGATCACCGCGCGGCAGCGCGGCGTGCGGCGCTGGCCATGACGCGCCGCCTCGAAGCCCTCAATGCCGAGACCGGCAGAGACATCAAAATCGGTATCGGCCTCAATACCGGCGAATGCTGTGTCGGCAATCTCGGCTCCCTGCAGCGCTTCAGCTATTCGGCCATCGGCGACGCGGTCAATGTCGCCGCGCGCATCGAGGGCATCACCAAGGCCTACGGACTGCCGATCCTGTTTGCCGAATCCGTGCGCGATGAGGACGGCGCCGATGACGGAGAGTTCATGCTGGAAGTCGACCGCGTCCGCGTTGTCGGACGGGAAGAGCCGCTGGTTTTGTACACGATGCTTGAGGCCGCGGCCGTCGACAAATCCACCGCGTCGGATCTGATCGCCGCGCATGGCGTATTCCTGGATTCCTACCGTCGGGGCGACTTCGCGGCGGCGGGTCAGACGGTCAAATCACTGCGGGATCAGGCACCGCCGGGCCTGCACGGGCTCTACCAAACCTATCTCGAACGGCTGGCGGATTTTGCCGCCAAACCGCCGCAGGACTGGGACGGTGTCTTCGCGTTCGACTCAAAGTGACCCGCTTGAAAGCCGGCTCATATTCCACTCGATCGATTGGGCGAAGGGCGTCCAATGTCCCACCGGCACTCCAGCTGTCCGCAGTGCTTCGCCAGTCCAGGCATTGCATCCGTAGAACGGGCTGAACCGCGGCCGCGCCCGATAGAAGACATCACCATAGCCCTGGGTGATGCCGGGCAGCAGTTCGGCGCCGCCATTGTTGCCGGTCGCAAAGGTCTTTGCGATGAAATCCACCAGCCGGGCATATTGCGCCGCGTCCAGCTCCACCTTGTAGATGCCCTTGCCCTCCAGCGGGCCCGAATAGGGCAGCACATGCACCACCGACCGGTCGAAAAGCAGCGCCTTGACAATGATCTCCGCGGTCAGGTCCGACAGCGCCAGCAGGCTCGTATAGGCGGTCTGCGACCCCCATCCGATGATCAGATAGCCCGTATCATGCAGCCCGCTCGGCAGGTCTTCGGCGGTCACCGGCACGGCGCCGGGCGCCTTGCCGGCTTCGACCGGCAGTGCGATATCGCTGTGGAACCCGTTGGACAGCACATAGACCGTTTTCAGTGAACCGGTGCCGGCATTGGCCTGCCCGCCGGCGGTCCACATGGTCCCGATCACCGCGGCCAGGATATAGGCGAGCAGCAGACCGAACACGCCGAGCGCCAGGCCGGCGGTGATCTTGATGCTTTTTCGCAGAATCGCTCGGATGATGCTTCTCCCTGACCCGACCGTTCACGATCCATCGCGGCGCGATCAACAATAGCGCTTGGCACGCAAATCGTGCGAAATTAGGGTCACCACGGCTAGTCCGCCGATGAAATGAGGGCTGCCAGCGCCGCGCCGAGCTGTGCATGGGCCGCCCGGTCGAGATGGATCGCGTCGAATTCGCTCGACTGCACGACACTGCCGGCATCGAAAAACCGGGCGCCGCGGGCCGCGGCGACACGCGCAAACTCGGTGGCGAATTGCAGTGATTTCTCGTGGCCGCCTTCGAACACGCCCCACGGATCGGCCTTGTCGAGGATGGCCGGCGGTGAAAGGACGATGATGTCGGGAACGCCTTCGCTGCGCCCCGGTTTCAGATCCGCGATGTCGCCCAGCAGGATGTCGATCCCGCCGGCGATGTCGGCGGCCGATTTATTGAAATAGCTCTTCAGGTCATTGGTGCCGAGCATGATGATGATCAGGTCCAGCGGCCGGTGGGACATGACGCAGGGGGCAAGATAGGTGCGGCCGTTTTTGTCGGGCCCGTCAACCGGGTCGTCGCTGACCGTCGTGCGTCCGCCGAGGCCTTCCTCGATCACCATCCAGCCGCCGCCGAGCGCTGCCCGCAAGACGCCGGGCCAGCGTTCATGCGGTGCATAGCGGCCATCGGGATCATTGGCGGTCGACGAGCCGAACGTATTGGAATCGCCGTAGCACAGGACCGTACGCATGCCCCGATGTTCGTTCATGATTGTCCATACTCCCTGTGTTCAGCCCCCGAAGGCCCGGTGGATCGCGGCGCGAAAATGGGCCTCCAGCGCGTCGAGCGCGCCATTTGCATCCCGCTTTACAAGCCGGTCGAGAATGACGCAATGCTCGCCGAGGGCTTCCGCCACCTTGGACGGCGCGGCCATGTCCTGGTTGAGGACCCGCGCCAGTTTCAGGTTCTCCTGCAGAAGATAGTGGGTCTCCGAAATCATGCTGTTGCGCAGCACGGCGACGATCGCGCTGTGAAAGGTCCAGTCGAGGGCCCGAAGCCGCTGCTCCAGGGCCGGAGCGCTCTCGCGCGCGCTGACCCCGGCAAGCGCATCCTGATGGGCATCGATCGTCTCTTTGAGCCAGTCCTCGTCCACGACGTCGCAAAACCGCGGCAGCGCCTCGCGCTCGATCATGGTCCGGAACTGAAAGTTGCGGCGGATGAACGCGACATCGGGATTGAGCACGGCAATGCCGGCACGGTGCCGCACGGTGACCAGCCCGTCCGCCTGCAGCAGCGTCAGCGTTTCGCGGAGCGGCGACAGGGTCATGCCGAGGACGGCGCACAGCTCATCCTGGGTGAGGGTCGCCCCCGGAGCGAGCCGCCCGTCGAGCAGCGCCGCCCGGAAGGCGGCGTAACCCTCATTGCCTCTGCTGCCATTGGTTTCCATGCGCGGTTCCCATTCGATTTTAAATATATTTAAAAAAAGAATTGACATATGCAAATGGTATTTGTGTATTTTAACAACAATTGGGAGGAAGGAATGCGCATTAACGGGTTCACCTGCTGGGTGGGATACGCAGCTTCACCGGTGGGATAAGAACTATACACAGGAGGTCCGGCAGCATTCGGTGCATTCGGAGATAGATGTAGGGTGCCTGTGTCGTATGTTGCAGGGGGGTGCACTTGGTTGGGGTGCGGCCGAGTAGGCAGGTCCCAAAGTTGGATAAGGTGCGCAGCCGTTTTGGAAGGCGGGGTTACCTATGCCTGGATTGACGATCTCCGTCATGGGATAAGATATTTGGTTCGGGACGCTGGAGTCATTGGACGATGCACTACCCCACAGCATGAAAATGGAGGTTTACGAAAAATTAAAGATTGCTTAAAGCTGCGTAAAGTTGGTGAACCAACTTTACGCCACATTTCCATTGCGCGTAAAGGTTGGTAAAGGTAGATTTACGCAACCGGCACTTAAAGCCTACGTAAAGTTAGCGTAAAGTTGGTTTACCCACTTTACGCAGCTTTAAGCTAGTAAATAAAGAGTGCGTAAATTTGCGTTAAAAACGTACACGTAAAGAAGTTGTAAAGCTTGCGTAAATTCGGACGTGCACTTCAAAATAATCCTCATCGCAAAGCGCCGTCCACACAAAAAATTATTCCGTTTTAACTCGTTTAAACTGTAAAAAGAATCGTTTCTCTCTGAATAAGAGCTTGCGAGCTCGGTTCCTTTTTCTTTTGTCCACCAATCCAGCCCCTAGAACCAACTGTTTTTCGTAAGAGTTGAACGCGCGCATAGTATTTTTGGACAATGAAAAATTCAGTTGAAACATCAGTGCTTAAACTGTTTTGTTGGGAAGAATCGGTTAGCCATGTTCCATGTACAGAGTAATGCCTCATTCACACTAACGAAATATGAAAATCAGTCTCTATCTTTAAGGACTGGCTTTGAGAGAAGATTGGAGTAAGCTTGAACTTTTAGTTCCCTTTGCGTTAAATAACTTGAAAACCGTGCTTTACAAATGTTTAAAGTACGGTATGAATAATTATGGTGTGAATAAGGCACAAGTTGGGTAATTTATTAAAATAAAGAAAAATAAACCATGTTGTTTTATAAAAAATGAATCGACCTTTAATTGTCCTGCAGTAATTCCGTAACATTACTGACAATCACTATTAGTATACAGTGTAGTCGTACTTAATCAGATCACTTGTGAATCCACTTGAAATTCATTTGGGAAGGTAACGTCCCAAACAAAACGTCCAGCTGGAAGTTTTCTCATAATTTGCACTTCAATAGATCTTCCATTAACTTACATACTCCCCAGAATTCCATTAAATCGCTCAAAACTGAAGCACCAGAATGCATGCACTGGTCCACAGTCAATTACACATTCCTTTAAGTGACAGTGAAGGTACATATTAGGTGTGACAAACTTCTTTCCATACAACTGTTCAAACTTCTGGCCAAATTTTACAAAAAGCAGATCAGCTTTAACAATGTCACTCTTGGATATGATTGGAGAACATATCCACTTGCAGGCAAGAACAAATATCTGCCAACAGATTATGTGTCTCTCTGGAAGCAGATCTTTTAAACAAAACAAGCAATATATCAGCGTCCAATTTTTCCACTTTTTTTTCCACTGTGATGCAGTGTAACCACCATAGTTTGATGCAATTTTGTGGGGCAAACGTCCATTTCCTGTTCCAACATCAAACAAATGAATCTTTTGCTCTAAAATCTCTAGATTTTTCTTGCTTAACAAATTCTTCTTTACC
>JANQMU010000065.1 GCA_028279875.1 Rhizobiaceae bacterium | reverse complement strand
TCAAGGCCTATGGCTATGAGAGCGTCGAAATATCCGGCGAACCGGAACAATATGACGTCAAGGAGACCCGCGCGCAGTTGAAGGAGCACGGTATCCGCTGCTGGGGCGCCGTGACGCTGATGCTGGAGGAGCGGAACCTTGCCGCCAGGGACGAAGGCCAGCGCGCCCGGTCCGTCGACTATGTCAAGGACGTCATCACCATGGTTTCGGAACTTGACGGGGAGATCGTCACGGTCGTGCCGGCGACGGTGGGCAAGGTTGCGCCCGATGCAACGCCGGAGGAAGAATGGGCCTGGGTGGTCGACGCGACGCGGGAGTGTTTCACCCATGCCCGGTCGCGCGGCGTGAAAATCGCCATTGAACCGCTGAACCGCTTCGAGACCTATCTGTTCAATCGCTGCGCCCAGGCCCTGGCACTCGCCGATGCGGTGGGCCCGGAATGCGGCGTTTGCCTCGACGCCTTTCACCTCAATATCGAGGAATCGGACATCTATGATGCCATCCGGCTTGCCGGCGACCGGCTGTTCGATTTCCATGTTGCGGACAATAACCGTTTTGCGGCGGGCCTGGGCCTGCTCGACTGGCCGAAGATCGTCGGGACGCTGAAGGATATCGGCTATGACGGCGCGCTGACCAATGAATTCGTCGCTCCCGTCGACCGCACGCCCGCTGCCATCTATCCCGACATGATCGAAAAGAACCCCGTCGACATCTCCCCCGAACAGTTGAAATTCATCGAGGATCACGGCTCCAGCCTGCTGTCGGAGGAATTCTACGCAGATCAGATGCGAATCACGGCGGAGACCCTCCTGCCGCTGATGAAATAACTCGCAATCTGACGTCCCCCGGCGCACAACCTCCCTTGGCGCCGGGGGCAAGACCTTAACCCGCACCGGATGTTCCAATGCGCATAAAATCGGTTCAGGCACGATGGGTCCAGATCCCCATTGACAAAGCCAAGCAGCATGTCAGCGATTTCGGCCGCACGGAGACGTTTGACGCCGCGATTCTGAGGATCGAGACCGATGATGGCCTGGTCGGCTGGGGCGAAGGCAAAAACGCGGCGGGAAGCACCGGCCAGTATGGAACGCTGGTCCATCTGCTCAACCATGAATTCGGGCCGAAGATCATCGGACGCGATCCGGCCGATATCACCTTCATCTGGGAAGACCTCTACAATGGCAGCCGCAGCCAATCGGCCTCAATGGCCGGACATGCCATGCCGGAGCTGGCGCGGCGCGGCATGACGGTCGCGGCCATCAGCGCGATCGACATTGCCCTGTGGGATATTCTCGGCAAATCGCAGGGAGTGCCCGTCTGGAGATTGCTCGGAGGGCGCAAGGCGGACCGGCTGCCGGCCTATGCGTCCGGCGGCTGGGCCGGCAAGGACGGGATCGGCGATCAGCTTTTATCCTATGTCCAGGCCGGCGGTTTCAAGGCGATCAAGATGCGTGTCGGCGCGATGGATGGTGCCCCGCAGATTTCGGCGGCGCGGGTCAAGGCGGCGCGCGCGGCTCTCGGACCCGATGTCGACATCATGGTCGATGCGCACGGCACCTATACGGTCGGCGACGCGAAGCGTTTCGCCTATCAGGTCGCCGATTGCGATCTGACCTGGTTCGAGGAGCCGATCATTGCCGACGACAAGGGAGGAACCGCTGAATTACGGGCCGCAACGGCGATCCCGATCGCCACCGGCGAGAGCGAAGCGACCCGTTATGCATTTCGTGATCTCGCAGTCCTGCGGGCCGCCGACATCCTGCAGCCCGACCCCGCCTTTTGCGGTGGAATTTCGGAGGCAATGCGAATAGGTTCGCTGGCAAGCGCTTTCAATCTGAGGCTGGCGCCCCATCTTTGGGCCGGGGCGCCCTGCTTTTTTGCCGGGCTGCATATCTGCGCGGCATCGCCGGCGGGCTTCATCGTCGAATATTCGCTTGGCGCCAACCCGATGATACACGATATCGTCCTGGAGGATTTGAAGGTCGAGGATGGGAAAATCGCGATACCGGACACACCGGGCCTTGGTCTGACCATGAATGAAGATTTCATCAGGGCCCATACCATCATGTCATGACCATGCAGAAGAACGCGTTCCTTCCAGCCCTGACAGCCCACATCTTTTCCGCCGCGAAAGCCAGTCGCGGCAAGGCTCCGTCGGAGCGGGAACTGGCGGAGCATTTTGCTGTCAGCCGCGGCCAGATACGCGAGGCACTGGCCATTCTGGAAGCCATGCAGGTGGTCGAACGCCGTGCCAAATCAGGGATTTACCTCAACGAAAAACACGCCGGCATCGAGGCCATGGCATTCTATGCCCGGGCCGGAATCCCGCTTGAGCCGCGACAGATCTACGAGGCTGTCGAGGTGCGCAAGATCCATGAGATCAAGGCCGCCGAAATGGCCGCCGAGCGGGCGACCGAGGAAAATTTCGAACGGCTTCAGGAGATTCTGGAGGCGTCGGAAAAATGCATCGCCGAAGGCAAGGGACTGTTCGTGCTGGACCATGATTTCCACCTGGAAATCGTGCGCGCCACGCAGAACACGGTGTTCTACAATATCTGCACGACATTTTATTCGTTGAGCGAGAAACGACTGCCGATCTATTTTCAAAAGGAAGAGCGAAACAGGCTTTCGCATATCGAACACCAGCAGATCTTCGAGGCGCTTCGCAGCCGCGACGGTGTGTTGGCGCGCGCCCTGATGAACACGCATCTGCGCGGCGCGCAGAGCTACTGGACCGAATTGCTGGAAGCCAAGACCGACGATCCGAAGGACTGATCGTCATGGCTCCGGCACCGGTCATATTCTCTACCCACCCGCTTCATCCGGCCGTCACGGCCGAGCTTAAAAAACTGGGTGACCTCAGGACTGCCAGCGTCCCTTCCCCCGAAGCGATCCTGGCGGAAAGCGCCGGCGCGCAGATCATCATTGTCCGCGCCCCGATCAGCCCGGAGATCATCGAACGGGAACGCCTGCTGCGCGCGGCGGTGCGCCATGGCGCCGGCCTCGACATGATTCCGGTCGAAACGGCAACGAAAGCCGGTGTTCTTGTCGCCAATGTACCGGGCGCCAATGCCGTGACCGTGGCGGAACACGTGATCTGGACCAGCCTGGCCCTGCTGCGCAAATACACCCTGGTCAACGCCGACCTGCGCGCCCAGGGCTGGGCGGCCGGGCGCCGCCACAGCGATACGGGCCGCGAACTCAGCCGCCGGACACTCGGCATTGTCGGCATGGGCAATGTCGGCCGGGCGCTGGCGGGCATGGCAACAAACGGTTTCGGCATGACGGTGCTGACCCATACGCGAAGCGGCAAAAACCTGCTGGACCATGTCTCGTCCGTATCGCTCCGGGAGCTCTTGTCTGCTTCGGACGTCATTGCTCTTTGCTGCCCGCTGACGCCTCAGACCAAGGGCCTGATCGATGCCGAAGCGATCGCGCGCATGAAGGACGGTGCCGTCCTCATCAATGTTTCCCGCGGTCCGGTGGTCGAGGAGCGGCCACTGATCGATGCGCTCAAGACCGGCCGTCTTGGCGGCGCCGCGCTCGACGTGTTCGACACCCAGCCGCTGCCGGACGACCACCCCTATTTTGCGCTGGATAATCTGATCCTGACCCCGCACATGGCCGGGATCACCGAGGAAAGCATGCTGCGGATGGGAGAAGGCGTGGTTTGCGAAGTGCGCCGGATCCTCGCAGGTGAATTGCCGGAAAACCTGATCAATCCGGACGCCGTACCGCTTTACCGGTCGCGTTTTGCCGAAGCCTGACCGCCCTCACCACCCGAGTTGATCAAAGGCAAAGATTGTTGCCGGTTTCGCGATCGAACAGCAGCACCTTTTCGGGTTTCCAGCCAAAGCGGATGGTTTCGTCCAGGGCAACCGGCAGGCGCGCCGGCACGGTGGCGTGGATCCGGTTGTCGCCCACTTCGATATTGAGAATCTTGACGACGCCGTGGTCCTCGATGTCGAAAATCCGTGCCTCGACCGGAGCGCCGCTTTCCAGGCGGATATCCTCCGGCCGAACGCCGAATGTCACGCCATGACCGTCCTGCCCGACGCCGGTGCCGACGGGCAATTCGAACCCCTCGGCATTGATGATCGCCTTGCCGCCCGACAAGGTGCCATGGAGCAGGTTCATCGGCGGCGTGCCGACCGCCCTTGCGACAAAGGTGTTGCACGGTGTGCTGTAAACTTCGGAAGGCGTTCCGACCTGCACCAGCTTTCCGCGGTTCAGGACGCCGATCTTGTCGCCCATGGACATGGCTTCCACCTGATCATGGGTGACGAACAGGAAGGTTGCGCCAAGATCATTGTGCAGCTTCTTGAGCTCGACCCGCAGCGCCTCGCGCAATTTGGCATCGAGCGCCGACAAGGGTTCATCCATCAGGAAGGCGCGGGGTTCGCGGACGATGGCCCGCCCGATGGAAACCCGCTGCATCTCGCCGCCGGAAAGCCGCTCGACCTTGCGGTCCAGGAGCGGCGTGATCTGCAGCGTTTCGGCGGCCTTCTCGACCCGTTCGGCGATTTGCGCACTGTTCAGTTTTCGAATGGGTGATTTCAGCGGAAATTCGAGATTGCCGCGCACAGTGAGGCGCGGATAGAGGGAATATTGCTGGAGCACAAGGGCGACGTCCCGTTCAGCGGCATTCCATGCGGCAACATCCTCACCGTCAATCAGAACCTCGCCCGCGGTCGGTTTCTCCAGCCCGGCAATAACGCGTAGCGTGGTCGTCTTGCCGGCTCCGGTCTGGCCCAGAAGCACAAAGAACTCGCCGTCGGCAATGTCAAGATCGAGCCCGCGCAGCGCCATGTTGGCTCCGAACGCCTTGGTGACCCCTTTGAGTTGAATACTGGCCATCAGTTCGGACCTCTCAGGGACATGCCGCTTGTCGGGTCGAAAAAATGCGCCTGTGCAGGATCGAGAGTCACCCAGACGGTCTGGCCCTCGCCGGCAACGAAGCCGCTTTCGGTCCGCGCCCGCAACACCTGGCTGCCCAACCGGACATCGACTATGTCATGGGATCCCAGCGGTTCGATATTGGTCGATGCGACCTCCATGTAACCGTCCGCCTTCTCATGGCTGAGCAGTACGGCTTCCGGACGGATGCCGAGCGACACAACCGCTCCGGTCCGGGCATTGCCGAGAACATGATCCGGGAAGGCAAAGCCGCCGTCCGTGCCGCCCACGGTCACGGTGACGTCACCGCCATCGCCGACAAGCGTCACATCGGCGACATTCATCACCGGGCTGCCGACGAATTGCGCGACGAAAAGATTGGC
Organism: Rhizobiaceae bacterium; assembly: GCA_028279875.1. Classification (GTDB taxonomy): domain Bacteria; phylum Pseudomonadota; class Alphaproteobacteria; order Rhizobiales; family Rhizobiaceae; genus Hoeflea_A. Next base: position 34,085 of record JANQMU010000065.1, on the reverse strand, counting down.
CGGCCTCAGATAGACATCCTCAGGCGCGCCGATCTGCTGCAACACGCCGTCATGCATGATCACGATCCGGTCGGCGAGCGACATGGCCTCGATCTGGTCATGGGTGACATAAACGCTGGTGGATCCGCGCGCGATATGCAGCCGCTTGATCTCGGCCCGCATCTCCTCGCGGAGTTTGGCGTCGAGGGCACCGATGGGCTCGTCCATGAGCAGTGCCTTGGGACGGCGGACCAGAGCGCGGCCGATGGCGACGCGCTGCATGTCGCCGCCCGACAACGCTGACGGCCGGCGTTTCAAAAGATTGGAAATCCTGAGAACTCCGGCGACATCCTCAACGGCCTTGTCGCGCTCGGCATTGCTCATGCCGACGGCGCGCAGCGGAAAGGCGATATTCTCATAGACCGTCATGTGCGGATAGAGCGAAAAGGACTGGAAGACAAAGGCAATGTCCCGGTCCGCGGCTTTCTTGTCCTGAACCGCGGTGCCGTCGATCAGGATCTCGCCTGATGAAACGGTCTCCAGCCCGGCGATGGCACGCAGCGTGGTGGTCTTGCCGCAGCCCGACTGGCCGAGCATGACCACGAACTCGCCATCGTCGATGGTGAGGTTCATATCCTTGATCACCTGGAGAGCGCCGAAGAATTTCTGGACGTTTTTGAGTTCGATCCGGGCCATCAGAGCACATCCTCGTCATGGTCCTGGACCTCTTCGGGCTCCGGCGGAATCTTCGATGTGACGATGAAGGCGATCAAGCCGATCAGGGTCAGCATCAGCCCGTTCTGGTGCAGAAACAGGCTCCATGGCTGACACAGCGAGACGATGCCGAAAATCATCAGGCTCTGCGCCCCGGGCGCGAGATATTTCTGATTGAGGCGCCTGAAGGTCATTTGCGGATCGCCCCGAACGACATACCCCGCAGCAGGTGGTTCCTGAGCAGGAAAGTGAAGATCGCGACCGGCAGGAGGAACAGGAATGTGCCGGCGGCAATCACCGTCCAGTCCGGCAGGCCCGAGCCGACCTGGCTGGGAATATAGGGCGGCGCGGTCTGCGCCCTGCGGTTGGTCATGATCAGGGCGAAGGCATATTCGTTCCAGGCGGTGATGAAGCAGAACACGGCCGTTGCGGCGATGCCGGTCATCGCCTCGGGAAGCACGATCTTGAAGAAGGCCTGGATCCGCGTATAGCCGTCGACCAGCGCGGCCTCCTCATATTCGCGTGGGATCTCGTCGATGAAGCCCTTCATGATCCACACCGAAAAGGACAGGTTGAAGGCGGTATAGAGGATGATAAGTCCAAGATGGCTGTCATTGAGCCCGACGACCCGATACATCAGATACATCGGGATCGCCACGACAACGGGCGGCAGCATGCGCGTCGAGAGGATGAAGAACAGCCAGTCATCCTCTCCCTTGACCTTGAATCGGGAAAAACCATAGGCGGTCAATGTCCCCATCGAGACGGCCAGGAAGGTCGAGATAATCGAGACGATCAACGAATTGGTGAAGCGCTGTCCATAGCCTGACGGCCTCACCTTGCCCTTGCCCGTGCGCACCACCTTCTCGCCGCCGTCGAGTACCATCTTTTCCCACCAGGGTGCCGCGTCATAAACCTCCTGCTCGACCGGTTTACGCAGTTGCGAGCGCTTGGTCATGAGTTTGACGAAGGGCGACACTTCGGGTGTGAAGATCACCGTCGGCGGGATGGTCGTCGCCAGGTTGCGGGGTTTGAAGGCGGTGGAGCCAATCCAGTAGATCGGCACCAGCATGATCACAAGAACCACCATGACGGCGACGATGGCGACGCGATTGAGAAATATCTCCCGGGGGGTACGGACCGCGGCCATCTCAGCGCTCCTTCACTTTGTTGAGATATTTCACATAGATGTTTGTGATCGCAACGACCATCACGAGGACGATGTAGGCGAAAGCCGACGACATGCCGGTCTGCCACTCCAGGAAGGCCATCTTGTAAAGCCGGATGGCGATCAGTTCGGCCGTCGGCTGACTGGACAGGATGTAAGCCAGGTCGAAGGTCTTGAAGGCTTCCATCGTGCGAAAGATGATGGCGATCATGACGATCGGCGCGACCAGCGGCAAGGTGATGCGAAAAAACGTGTAGAAGGGCCCGGCCCGGTCGATCTCGGCGGCCTCATAGAGATGTTTGGGCACCGCCGAGAGGCCGGCCAGCGACAGCAGCATCACAAAGGGCGACCACATCCAGATATCGGTAAGCGCGACGGCGTAGAGCGCAACATCGGGATCGGCGAGCCATTCGAATTTGCCGAGGCCGAGCGCGTAGTTGATGATGCCGAAGGACGGATCGTAGAGCAGCTTCCAGAAAAGCCCAACAACCGCCATCGACAGCATCATCGGCAACAGCAGCAGCGTCGTGATCAGCCCTTTCAGCGGAATATCGCGATTGAGCAGCATCGCCATGCCGAAACCGACAACGACCTGGCCGGTGACCGAGACGATCACATATTTCGCGGTGATGGTGAAATTGCGCCAGATGAACGGATCAGTCAGGAGATGATGATAATTCTGCAGCCCGACAAAATTTGCCGGTGCGTTGGTGGAGGCGCGAAAATCGGTGAAGGAGTATCCGAGGGAATAAAGCAGCGGGAAGATATTGAAGATGATGAGGAAGGCGATCGTCGGAATGATGAACAGGTTGCGGATCGTCAGATCGCTCATTCCCCTGGCCGCCGCGCGCGACCCCGGGTCAAGCCGGGTGAAGACATTCAGTGCCACGGAAGGAACCCCAGATATTCAAAGCAGTGCATTATCTCGAAAAAGGGGACGTTGAACCGCCCCTCTTTTGTTTTCGGTGTCGCCGCCCGGCCTATTCGACGCGGCCGTATTTCTTGAATATCCCGTGCCAGTCTGCGGCGAGCGCATCCAGCGTTTCCTGGGCCGTTCCCTCATCGCCCACGATATAGGGGTAAAGGCGCTGGTTGGCGGCCGTCAGCAGTTCGGCAAATTCCGGCACGGCCCAGAAATCCTTCACCTTGAACATCGTCTGGTAGAAGGCCTCATTATAGGGCGTGGCCTGACGGAACTCCTCGGATGACAGGGTGTCGGCATGGGCGGTGTAGCCACCGAGTTCAGCCCAGCGCTTCTGTACTTCGGGCTGAATGAACCATTCGAGGAACTTCATGGCCTCGTCCTGGTTGTTGGAGTAGCTGACGATGGAGATGCCCTGCCCGCCCAGAGCCGCGTGCTGCGCGCCGGTGGGTCCGGCCGGATTGGCAAAGAAGCCGGTATTGGCGGCATGCGGATTGGTCGCCTCGTTCAAGAGCGCCGGGAAGAAGGCGAAATAGTTCATCGACATCGCCGCCAGGCCTTCCGTGATCGCCTGGTTGTTTTCCACGAAGAAGGCCTTGGCCCAGCCCGGAGGCGTGTAGCTGTAGAGCCTCTTGTAGTCCTCCAGCGCCTTGACCGCGGCTTCCGAATTGACATAGCCGTCGACCTCATAGGTCTCGAAATTGCCGAGATCGGCGCCATAGGAAAAGATGGCGTTTTCCACGCCCATCACCATGGCGTCGTAGGAATTGTCGGTATAGATCGCCACACCGTAGCGGTTCTCATCCGGGCGATGGAAGAATTCGGCGATATCGAGAAGCTGGTCCCAGGTCTTGGGCGGGGCCAGATCGTAGCCATATTTGGCCTTGAAATTGGCCATCTCCGTGGGGTCTTCAAACCAGTCCTTTCGATAGGACCAGCCAACGGCATCACCCTCGGCCGGAACGGCCCAAAAGGTGCCCGAATTGCCCGGATATTCGGCGTAGTACTTGACCGTCGCCGGTGCCATGACCTCGCCGAGATTGTGCTTCTTGAAGAAATCCGTCAGGTCGACATAGTGACCGCCGGTGGACGCGGCGCCGAGCCACTGGCTGTCGCCGACAATCATGTCGTAGGCCGATCCGCGTGCATTGAATTCCGTGAATGCCTTGGTCTGGAAATCCGACCAGGGCGTCGTTTCGACGGTGACCGACACGCCGGTCTCCGCTTCATATTCATTGACGAGTTCCTGCAGAAAGTTCGCCGGATCCCATTCGGCCCAGAAGATCACAAGATCTTCGGCCATGGCGGATGTCGCATAGAATGCGGACATCGCCGCACCGACCAGCAGGCCGGAAAATTTGGCTTTCATTATAGTCTCCTCCCGTTTGCATTTTGACGATTTGGCCTTGCAACGCATTTGACCGCTAAACGTCGTTTACTCGACTTATTATTTCGATCATCGAATTATCTCCCTGATTTGGTACTACCAGTTTCAGGTGTCTGTCAAGAGCCTGTTTCGCTGCCATTCGACGGAAATTTCCAGATGCTTCCCGCAGAATAGCGCCTGATATCCGGAATTTTCAGTTGACTGGACAGAATAATCCCCTCACTCTCTCCTGTAAGCAGAGCGGATTTGACGGCAGTTATTTCAAATCTGGCCGGACCAGATTAGGCGGATTTATGTATCTACAGTTCCTTTTTACCTTTTTTGGCATCGGCAATGGCCGCATCGACAAGGGCATTCGCCGCCCACAGCGCGACATCCTCCGCCGCCTTGCCATCCAGACCCCAGATATCCTTGAGGACGATCAAGCCTTCTATGCCGAAGATCATCGACAACGCCTGGGACAGGCGCGTCAGTTCGTCCTCCGAACATCTGTCCGCCAGCGGCGCCAAAGCGCGCTTGAGAAGGTCGATCCGATGTCCCCTGGCAAAGGACTTGTTTTCGTCCAGCCCGGAACCGCTTTGATTTTCCAGCGACAATCTAAGCGCCGCCCGGAACGTGGCGGCATTCTTCGACAGGCGCGGAAACGATTCCTGAATGAGAGAAGCGACTCGGTCGCCGGGCGCATCCAGGTCCGACTGCCAGGCAAGGATCGGCCCAAGCGTTTCGCCGACGACGGCCTGAACCATTTCCGCCTCGGTCGGAAAATAGCGATAGGCGGTCGACCGCGACACGCCGGCGACTTCGGCGACCTCGCTGACCGACGGCGACTCGCCCTGCCGCATCAGATGGCTGGCGGTATCGATCATCAGCCGGCGGGTGCGGGCGCGCGGCCCCTTTTCCGGAAGCCCATCGGCGTTCGCCCTTCGGGAAGGGTTCGGCTGTTGACGTGAGACTGTCATCCCAATATGGTACTACAGTCCCAAAAAAAGGCAAGAGGGCGTTACCCGTCATTCGCATTGAGCGGTTCGGTTGGAGGAAACCGGGAAGTGAGTAGCATCTACATTGCCGGTACGGCCGACACCAAGGGCGAGGAGCTCACCTTTCTTTTCGACATTCTGTCTGAAGCCCATGGCGATGTCGTGCGGGTCGATCTGGGCACAAGGCCGCCGACGGTGCCCATGGATGTCGCCGCCGCCGAGGTGGCCGCTTTCCACCCGGAGGGCGCCGGCAATATCCTGACCACCGACGACCGCGGCGCCGCGATGGCGGCGATGGGGACTGCCTTCGAGCAATTCTGCAGGGCGAGGCAGGCGGAGATCGGCGGCATGATCGGAATCGGCGGCGGCGGCGGAACGTCGATGGTCACGGCCGGTATGCGGCAACTGCCCTATGGTGTCCCCAAAGTCATGGTTTCGACGCTCGCATCTGGCGATGTCGCGCCCTATGTGGATATCTCTGACATCGCGATGTTTCCCTCGGTCACCGATATCGCCGGCCTGAACCGCCTCAGCAGGGTCATTCTCGGCAATGCGGCCCGGGCGCTGCTGGGCATGGTCGCCGCTCCGCAAGCGGCACCGTCGGATGACAAGCCGGCTATCGGGCTCAGCATGTTTGGCGTGACCACCCCTTGCGTTACGGCTATCTCAAAGGCCCTGGCAGATCGGTTCGACTGCCTGATTTTTCATGCCACGGGAACCGGTGGCCGGGCGATGGAACAGCTTGCGGCCGACGGCTTCGTCAATGGCCTTATCGATATCACAACCACCGAAATCTGCGATCTGCTGTTCGACGGCGTCCTGCCGGCGGCGTCCGAGCGCATGGATATCGTCGCGCAACGGCGCATTCCCTATGTGGTGTCGGCCGGCGCCCTGGACATGGTCAATTTCTGGGCGCCCGATACGGTTCCGGACCGCTATCGGGATCGCAGGCTCTACCGTCACAATCCCAATGTGACGCTGATGAGAACGAGCGCGGAGGAATGCGCCGCGCTTGGCCGGTGGATCGGCGCCAAGCTCAATGCGTGCAGCGGCGAGGTTCGCTTTCTGTGGCCGCAAAAGGGCCTGTCGGCGCTCGACATCGAGGGCGGCGAATTCCGGGACCCGGACGCGGATGCAGCGTTTTTCGAATCCCTGACCGCCGCGGTGACCCAGACCGGGCAACGGCGGATCATCGCCCTGCCCTACCACATCAACGATCCGGAGTTCTCGGCGGCGGCGGTCGCAGCCTATCTGGATATCTGCCGGACCTAAGGAACGCCCATGCCCGCAATACCCCGCGCCCAGATCCTGACGAGATTTCAGACCATGATTGCCGAGCGGCGCCCGATTGTCGGCGGCGGCGCCGGGACCGGCCTGTCGGCCAAATCGGAGGAAGCCGGCGGCATCGACCTGATCATCATCTATAATTCGGGCCGCTACCGGATGGCCGGGCGCGGTTCGGCGGCGGGATTGCTGGCCTATGGCAACGCCAATGACATCGTTCGGGAGATGGCGGTCGAAGTGTTGCCGGTGGTCAGGCACACGCCCGTGCTGGCCGGCGTCAACGGGACGGACCCGTTCGTTCTGATGCCGCAATTCCTGGCCGAACTGAAGGCGATGGGTTTTTCCGGCATACAGAACTTTCCGACCATCGGGCTTTTCGACGGTGCCATGCGCCAGAGCTTCGAGGAAACCGGAATGGGGTTCGGCCTGGAGGTCGAGATGATCGCGCAGGCACATGAACTGGACCTGCTGACGACACCCTATGTCTTCAATCCGGACGAGGCCGTTGCCATGACCAGGGCGGGCGCGGACATCATCGTTGCCCATATGGGCGTAACGACCGGCGGCACGATCGGCGCCACTTCGGCCAAGACATTAGAAAGCTGCGTCGATGAGATCGACGCCATCGCCGCCGCCGCCCGATCGGTGCGCGACGACGTGATCGTGCTGTGCCACGGCGGTCCCATCTCGATGCCCGACGACGCCGCCTTCATTTTGCAGCATTGCGATCGATGCCACGGATTTTACGGCGCGAGTTCAGCCGAGCGGCTGCCGGCCGAAGCGGCCATTCGCGATCAGATCGCTGCTTTCAAATCCATGCGATTCACGGACACATAGGCTGGAGGACCTCAAAATGAGCGAAACGGACGCGCTTTTCGTTTACCCGCAGGATGTCGACAATTTCGGCTTCGACTGGGGGCGCCTCGCGCTGACGGTCGGACCGGAGGTCAACCAGGCGCGCAATTTCTCGGCGGGTGTCGTTTTCGTGCCGCCCGGAAAGGGGCACACCCGGCACAATCATCCGGGCGCCGAGGAGATCATTTTCATTATCAAGGGGTCCGGCGAGCAGATGGTCGAGGACGAAGACGGCACGCCGGTGACCCGCGCGGTCGGTCCAGGATGCACGGTCTTCATTCCGGAGAGCCGGTATCATTCTACCCAGAACACCGGGAATGAGCCGATGGAGATTTTCGTCGTCTATTCGCCGGCCGGCCCGGAACTGGCATTGTGCGAGCTTCCCGATTTCCGGTTGCTGCCGGCCGAGGGCCGGCGATAGCGGCCGCCTGAACCAAGGACAATCCTATCATGAACAAACATGTCACATCGTCGATCGACACCCTGCCCTACAGCTTTGACCGGCTGGACAGCCTGATGGAAGCCGCCGGTCTGGACGTCCTGATCGCAACCTCCAAGCATAATGTCGGCTACCTGCTGGGCGGCTATCGTTTCATCTTCTTTTCCACCATGGACGCGATCGGCCACAGCCGCTATCTGCCGGTCCTTGTCTATGTCAAAGGCAATGTCGACCAGACCGCCTATGTGGCCAACCGGATGGAGGGGCAGGAAAACGAGGTTCATCCGTTCTGGGTGCCGAATTTCTTCCCGGTGGCCTGGGGGTCCGTCGACTCCGTTGAAGCGGCGCTCGGTCACCTCGCCCGCGCAGGCATTTCGGCCGCCCGCATCGGCATCGAGCCGAGCTTCCTTCCGGTCGACTCCCACAAGGCGCTTGCCGGAACCTTTGGAGATGCAAACCTCATCGATGCCACGCGGGTGCTCGAGGACCTGCGGGCCATCAAATCACCATCCGAACTGGCGCTGCTCAAGGACGCATCCGAACGCATCACCGGTGCCATGCAGGCGACCATTGCCGGGTCTGGCGCGGGCGATACAAAGGTCGAAATCATCGAGCGGCTGAGACGCGAGGAAACCAATCGCGGGCTGCAGTTCGAATATTGCCTGCTGACGCTCGGCGACAGCCATAACCGCGCCGCATCGCAGCAGCGCTGGGCGGAGGGCGAGGTTCTGTCGATCGATTCCGGTGGCAATCTGAAGGGCTATATCGGCGACATCTGCCGGATGGGCGTGCTGGGCGAACCGGACCCGGAGCTTGAGGACCTGCTGGCGGAGGTCGAGACCGTGCAGCAGGCGGCCTTCTCCAGGATCGCTCCGGGAACACCGGGCCAGGAGATGATCGCCCATGCGCAGGGCATTCTGGCGGAGCAGCCGAACAGCGACTGTACCGATTTCTTTGCCCATGGGATGGGTGTGATCAGCCACGAAGTGCCGTTTTTGATGACCAATCATCCGGTCGCCTATGAAGGCGTCGATGCCGACAAGCCGCTGCAGCAGGGCATGGTGGTCTCGGTGGAGACCACCATGCTGCATCCGCGACGCGGCTTCATCAAGCTGGAGGACACCGTTGCCGTAACGGCGGACGGGTTCGAATTGTTCGGGACCGAGGGACGTGGCTGGAACAAGCGTTGATCAGCTTAAATCTGTCTTTTGGCAAATGTTTACGGCCAAATCCGCATAGACTGATTGAGGCCGAAGTCAGGGCGCAAGCTCACCGCGCACTGGATTGACCGATAAAACCGGTCATGGGAGGTTCTCCCGAAAAATCACCTGCAATCGCGGCGGAAACTCTGCCTCCATCCCGCCGCGCACCGCCGAAATCAGAAGCTTCACGATTTCGCGGGCCTCCACACGGGGATTCTGATCGACAACGGCGTCCATGGTGCCGTCCAGAAGCATGGCTCGCGTGGCATTCGTCAGGTCATGGCCAATGAAAACAACGTCATCTGCAGCGTTGGCTTCCCGTATGGCGCGCGCAATGCCCTGGTTGCCCGATCCGATGTTGTATATGGCAGCGGGTCGATTGTTTTTCAGAAGTTCCACCGCCGCGTCATAGGCCTGCTCGCGATCATCATTGATTTCGTGCATCGATGAAACCGACAAATGTGTAAACTCGCGCGTCAGGATCGAGCGGATTCCCATCTCCCGTTCCTCATGGCCGCGATAGGATGGAGACCCGATGAAAACAGCGACCTTGGCCTCTTGGGAAGCCGGAAGAATCCGGCCGATAAGATATCCTGCGAGCCGCCCGGCGGCGCGATTGTCAATTCCGACATAGCCGACCGTCCGGGCACTGGGAACATCCGACACCATGGTCGCGACCTTTGCCCCGCTTGCGGCAAGTTGCTCCAGCGCCTCGGAGACTTTCGGATGGTCGATGGCCACCAGACCCACCGCGTCGGTCGTGCCGGTAAGCTCGTGCAGTTTTTCAGCCAGCGCGACTTCGTTGAAACTGGCGACCTGATGCACCCGGCCCGCCACATCCGTACGGGCATCGATTTCCTCGATCAGGTGTTTTCTCAGCAAAGCCATGAAGCTGTTTGTGCCCGCCGGCAGAATGAAATCCATGCGAACGGCAGGCTCTTCCTGTGGCTGTGGCCCGAAGTAACCCAGCGATTGAGCGATGTGCAACACTGTCTGTCGCGTGCGCTCCTTGACACCGGGGCGATTGTTCAAGACCCGATCGACGGTCGCGATCGACACATTGGCCTGATGGGCGATGGAGGCAATCGTCGCTTTCATTTTGGTGTTCCCGAACCTCTATAGCGGATACCACCGCTTGGCATCATATCTCCACATCAAAACACATCATTTCCGAAAAATGAAACCTGTTTTCCCCGAAATGACGCGAAATGATCTGTTTTGATGGCCTTTGATGATTGTAATCCTCAAAGGCGATAGGTGACAGTTCCGTCCAGTGGCAGCGCCCAAATCAACAGGTTGCCGCATGGGAGGGTATTATGAAGAACGCTGAGTTTTCACGCCGCGCGCTCTTGAAGGGTGGTGTGGCGACGTCCACTGCCTTAGCGGTGCCATTTGTCTTCCGCCCGGGCCGGGCCAGGGCCCAATCGGGCCTTGCGGAAGGCATGATTGGAGGGCCGACCGGCTTTGACGGCGCCGAGCGCTATCAATATGGACCGGACACACCGGAAGGCCGCGCAATCGAGGCCGTCAAGTCACTGCGCGGTGCAGGGAAAGCGCCGGATCGGATTGTTCTGGGCCTGTCGGACGGCTCGATCGGCCAGATCACCAAGCCATTTCCGGCGGGTGCTCCCTCTATCAAGGAGTTGTGGGAGCAGGAGACGGGTATCGAGCTGGATATCGTCGGTGTCCCCAACGGCCAGGAATTCACCAAGGTCATGCAGGACATCTCGACCAACACGGGCGAATTCGACATCTACGCGGTGGAATGGAATCGACTGGGCGATCTTGCGGAAACGGGCGGGATCGTCAAGCTCGACGATTTCGTCGCTCAGCACAAACCCGAATGGGATGATCCCAAGCGAGGCTATGTCGGCGGTGAACAGGGTGTTTCACTGCTCAACGGCTATCGTGGCTCTGTATACGGGGTCTGCCTCGACGGCGATTTCCAGACCTGGAACCATCGCACCGATCTGTTCAACGACCCCGCCGAAAAGGCGGCCTTTGCCGACCGGCATGGTTATGAGCTGGCTCCGCCCAGGACGTGGAAGGAACATGATGAAATCGCCGCCTTCTTCCACCGTCCCGACGATGGGCTGTTTGGCTGTACCGACCTGCGCAACCAGGGCTGGGGCTACACCAACTGGTATCAGCGCTACGTTTCGACCGGCGCCCCCAATCGCGCCTTGTTTTCCGACGATGGCAGCTTCCTGATCAACTCCGACGAGGGCGTCATGGCGACACAGGAATATGTCGCGTCGCTGTCACACCACTCGCCCGATGCCATTTCGTGGAGCTGGCCAGAGCAATATGGCAATTTCGCCTCCGGCGGTGCGGCGATGACCTGCGCCTTCTCCAACTTGCCGAAATTCCTCGATAATCCGGCCAATGAAGGATCGAAGGTGACCGGCCTGGTGGGCTCCCACCTGCCGCCGGGACGCGAGATTGACGGCGGGCTGGTGCGCCGGACCGTCCTTTGGTTCAACCTCTCCGCGTCGGTGTCGTCGCAGTCGGATTTCCCGGAGGCCTGCTACCTCTTCCTGCAATGGTTGGGCTCGTCGCGGATATATTCCTGGATGACGGCCAATCCCGGCGGGTTCTTCGATCCGTTCCAGTTGGCGAACTTCGATGATCCGCTCGTCCGGCAGACATACCACGATTACCACATGGATGTGGTGCGGGAGTCCGTGCGGCGTACCGTGCCGACGATCAACTACCCGGGCGCAACGGCATTCCACAACGCACTGGACGAGAACCTCGTTCAGGCGCTGACCGGAGGCCTGACCGCCGAGCAGGCGATGGCCAATACGGAACGCCAGTGGGCAAGGATCGCGCGGCGCATCGGCGAGGAGAAGCTGCTTGACGCAATCACCACCAATTCCGCGGCCTGGCCGACACTCATAGACCCGGCCTGACCCGGGCCTCCCAGGGCCGGCGCGCTTTATCCGTGCCGGCCGCAATTGTCATCACCCAGGCTTTTGTAGACTATCGATGCAACGTTCCCTGTCCTTTGAATTATTGCGTTATGCGCTGATTGCCGGGTTCATCCTGATTTCCATGGTGCCGACGGCCTGGATGATCTCGATGGCCTTCAAGCCGATCGCCGAATGGACAGCGACGGGGTCCGATCTGACCTGGTGGCCGCGCAATCCGACACTCGATAATTTCCGGTTCATCCTCGGGCAAAGCTCGACCGAACTCATCGTCGCGCTGGAACGCACCGCGGGGCGGCCGATCATGTCGTCGCTTCTTTCAGCCGGTTTCGGAACCCTGATCGCAATGTTCGGCGGCACCATGGCGGCCTACGGATTGTCACGCTTTGGCGCTGGAGCCAACCTGCCTCTGGCCCTGATTCAACTGCGCTTGTTCCCGCCGATGGCCGTGATGATACCCGTCATGATCATGTGGGCCTTTCTGGGTCTGATCGACAGCTGGTTCGGATTGGGCCTGATCTACGGCATCGTCACCCTGCCCTTTGCTTTCTGGCTGATGAAAACGTTCTTTGACGACATGCCGCATGAAATCGAGGATGCGGCGCGGGTCGAGGGCTGCTCCCGGTTTCGGGTCTTCATCCGTATTACGCTGCCCATGATGCGACCGGCTCTGGCCTCATCCGCGCTCTTTGTGTTCATCCTCAACTGGTCCGACTACCTGATCGCCTTGCTGCTGACGACCCGCGACTGGGTGACGATCCCCGTCTACATGGCATCGCTTTCGTCATCGATGACCGGTCAGCTTTACGGCGCAAAAGCCGCCCTGGGAATGATCGCGGCAATCCCACCGGTGATTATGGGGATCGCGATCCAGAAACATCTTGTGCGCGGCCTGACCTTCGGAGCGCTGAAAGGATGAGCATGGTGGACACTTCCAATCATCCGATGGAGTCCACCGGCGCAAGCATATCCGGCGGCACGACGGCTGCGCGGCTGGGGCTGTGGCTGACTCTGCCGGCGCAGGTTCTGGTCCTGTTCATCGCGGTTTTCCCAATCCTGATGCAGCTTTATATCTCGTTTACCGACTGGTCGCCGCTCGACGGGATTGGCTGGTGGCGTGCCTATGAGCTGTGGATCGGTCTGCTCAACTATGTCGATCTGGTCAATGACCCGCGGTTCTGGGGTGCGCTCTGGCGGACCGGTGTCATCATGGTCGTCTGTGTTCCGCTGCAATTCCTGCTGGGCCTCGGGCTAGCCGTCCTGTTCGTGGACGATTTTCCCGGCAAGCGAATCCTCTATTCCACGATCCTCGTGCCGATGATGATCGTGCCGGCGGTTGCCGGCTACATGTTCTTCATGCTCTTTCAGTCCGGCGGGCCCGTGAATGACCTTCTGTCACTCTTCACATCCGAGCCGGTGACAATCGCCTGGTTGTCGGATCCCGACCTTGCGCTGATCGCGGTCATGATCGCCGACATCTGGCAGTGGACACCGCTGATGTTCCTCATCCTGCTGGCGGGGATGATTTCGGTCCCGCAGGACCAGCAGATGGCCGCAATCCTTCTCGGGGCCTCCTGGTGGCGCCGTTTCGTGACCATTGTCCTGCCGCGCATGAAGACCATCATCATCATCGCGCTGGCCATCCGGGTGATCGAGATATTCAAGATCTTCGACACGCTCTACATCATGACCGGCGGCGGACCGGGCGTGGCGACGGAAACCATCTCGGTCTTTATCTACAAGGTCACGCAGCAGGAACTGATCTGGGGCTATGTCGCGGCGATCGCACTGTTCATCCTGATTGTCCTGTCCATCCTGTCTGTCTTCGCGCTCAGGCGTATGGCGCGGGAGGAACGGTGAGACGATGACCGAGATTGTCCTTTCCAAGCTTGGCAAGGTCTTTGGTGACTTCACCGCGCTTGCCGACATGAACATGACCATTGCCGATGGTGAGTTCGTTGCGTTGCTTGGGCCGTCAGGCTGCGGCAAGACCACCACGATGAACATGATCGCGGGTATGCTGCGGCCAAGCACGGGTGACATCCTGTTTGACGCCAAGAGCATCGTGAACGTTCCAATGGCCCGTCGCGGCGTTGGCTTCGTCTTTCAAAACTATGCCATCTTCACCCATCTTACGGTCCGGGAGAACCTCGCCTACGGGCTGAAAGCCGCCGGCGTGTCCGCCGCCCGGCGCGACAGGCAGGTGGCCGACATGGCTGAATTCCTGCAACTGACCGCTTTGCTGGACAGCCCGACAGCCGGCCTGTCGGTCAATATTCTCCAGCGCGTGGCCATCGGCCGTTCCGCGGTGATCCAGCCTGCCATCTTCCTGCTGGACGAGCCATTGTCGAATGTCGATGCGGCCTTCCGTGCGGTGATGCGCAGCGAGCTCAAGACACTGCAGCGCGAGTTTCGCCAGACCATGGTTTACGTGACCCATGATCAGCTGGAGGCCATGACCATGGCCGATCGCCTCGCTGTAATGGACCATGGAAAACTGCTGCAGGTCGGCACACCGATCGATGTCTACAACAACCCCGTCAACGCCTTCGTGGCGCGGTTCCTTGGCTCTCCGGGCATGAACATCCTGCCGGCCAGGGTTCAAACGGAAGGTGGGGTCCGGTTGGATTTGGGCTATGTCGGCGCGAGCCAGCCACTTTCGCCTGAAACGGCCGCTGCCGTGGCCGGGCTGCCGGCGGTGCAATTGGGCTTCCGCCCTGAGCAGATCACGCCTGAAGCCGATGGACCCTTTGCGATGGGCTGTGTGTTTGTCGAACGGATCGGTGCGCGTCGCATCGTCCATCTGGAGGCCGGTGCGATCACCGCCAAGGCCAGTTTCGACCATGACACACCAGTGCCGGATCCGGGCAGCGTACTGCGCTTTTCGGTGGAGGATGCGGACATGCGGTTTTTCGACGGCGATGGTTCGGCGCTATCGCCGCTCCCCGCGCGGGAGGCCGCGTAATGGCCGGTATCAGGTTCGAAAACGTCACAAAGCGCTTTGGCGATACGCTGGCCGTCGACAATGTCACTTTCGAGGTCGTCGACAACGAATTCTTCTGCCTCTTCGGTCCACCGCTCTCCGGGAAATCGACGATCCTGAAACTGATCCTGGGCCTGGAGCAGCCAGACAGTGGCGAAATCCATATCGACGGTCATCCGGTCCGCCACGTCGAGGCGGCAGACCGCGATGTGGCGATGGTGTTTCAGAACCTTGCACTGTTCCCGCACCTGACCGCCGCAGACAATGTGCGTTTCCCGCTGGTTGAACGCCGGATACCGGTTGACCGTATCGAAGCACGCGTCACCGATGTGGCGAAGAAAATGCACATGACGCATATCCTGCATAAATACCCCGCGCAGCTCTCCGGCGGCGAACGGCAGCGTGTTGCCATCGCCCGGGCGCTGGTGCGCGATCCCGTCGCCTATCTGATGGATGATCCGATTTCTGCCCTTGATGCGCGGTTGCGCGAACAGACTCGGGTCGAGCTGCGCCGGATCCAGCGCGAGATGAACCACACACTGGTCTATGTGACCCATGATCAGGAGGAGGCGATGTCGATCTCGGACCGCATGGCAATCCTGGAGAACGGTCGGGTGCGCCAGATTGCGGCGCCCGAAGACCTCTATGATGCACCCAACAGCGAATATGTCGCCGGGATGCTGGGCGCGCCGCATATCAATCTGCTGGATGCGGCCCATATTGGGCCCGGCGGGATCATCGCAGCCGATGAGTCACCGCCGGCATCGGCCCGCCGCGCCGGGTTGCGGCCCGAAAGCGTAGAGGTGAACCGTGATCCGGCGGGCGAGGCCCGGATACAGACCGTTGAACCCATGGGCGGCACCACGATCGTGACACTGCTGGTGCGCGACACGCAGGTCAAGGCAATGTTGCGCGGTCAGCCAAACTTTGCGGTCGGCGAGCCGGTGCGCCTTTCGGCCATGCCGGGCCGATTGCATTTCTTCAACGATGCGGGCAGCGCATTGAGCGGATGTTGAAAAGGAGGAAGAGGACATGAAGGACCTGAAGTTGCGGCCGGATCCTGAAATTCGCGTCCGCGATTACAAGATCGGATGTATCGGCGCAGGCATGATCATGGCCGAATGTCATCTGGCCGCCTACAAACAGGCCGGCTTCCCGGTCGTCGCCATTGCCTCGCGCACCAAGAACCGTGCGGCGGAGGTGGCGCAGAAATGGGATATCTCCAGGGTGCACGATACACCCTCGGACCTGATTGCGGATCCGGAGGTCGAGATTGTCGATATCGCCTATCCGCCCGACCAGCAGCCCGCCCTGATCCGCGAAGCCCTGCGGACGCCGCACGTCAAGGCGATTCTTGCGCAAAAACCGCTGGCGCTCAGTCTGGCCGAGGCGCAGGCCCTGCGCGACGAGGCCGCTTCCGCGGGCAAGCCGCTCTCGGTCAACCAGAACATGCGCTATGACCAGTCGATGCAGGTGCTCAAACAGCTGCTCAACGCCGGTGTCCTCGGTGATCCGGTATTCGCGCAGATCGATATGCACGCGATCCCGCATTGGCAGGGATTTCTCGAAGACTATGACCGCTTGACCCTGTCCAATATGAGCGTCCATCACCTCGATGTATTGCGGTTTCTGTTCGGCGACCCGGACGAAGTGACCAGTCTGACACGGACGGACCCGAGAACACGCTTCGATCATACGGACGGGATCGTGGTGACGACCCTGCGCTTTCCTTCGGGGCTGATGGCGCTGTCGCTGGAGGATGTCTGGTCCGGCCCGCGCGAAGACGGCTACGAGGACGATCAGCACATCACCTGGCGCGTCGAAGGCACCAGGGGCGTTGCCAAGGGCACCATCGGCTGGCCTACCGGTGCCGCCTCGACGCTGAGCTATGCCTCGAGCGAGGCCACGGACCGTGCCTGGGTGACGCCCGGATGGCAAACGATGTGGTTCCCGCACGCCTTTATCGGCGTGATGGAGCAGCTTCAATTCGCTTTGCGCTCGGGAAGCGAACCGGCACTGAACGTTGCTGACAACGTCAAGACAATGGCGCTGGTGGAGGCAGCCTATGCTTCGATCGACGCCGGCCGGACAGTGAAATTCAATGATTTTCTGGATAGTTGACACATAAGGGAGGGCTACGGCCATGATGCAGACAGGAATTTTCTCAGGGTATTTCCCCTACGAACTCGACCGGACCGCAAAGGTCATTCGCGACCACGGTTTCAACACCGTTCAGCTGGACATGCATTTCAAGGATGTCGATGTCAGCGAGGGGCAGATCACCGTCGACAAATGCAAGCAGGTCCGCGAAACCTTCCGCGATCACAATCTGCCGATCTGTGCGACCTCGTGCTACACCAACATCATTCACCCGGTACCGGCCAAGCGCGAGGCGCTGCTGACGCGCTTCAGGGAAATCCTCGCCCACGCCCAGTATCTCGGATCACCCTTCGTCTGCTCGGAAACCGGCACCTTTCACGAGGAGAGCGACTGGACGCATCATCCCAAAAACAAGACCGAAGAAGGCTGGGATGACTGCCGCGCGGTGATCGCTGATCTGGCTCAGTTCGCCTATGATCACGGTGCGGTCTTCTTGCTGGAAACCTATGTGAACAATGTTGTCGGCTCGGTCGAGGAGACGTTGCGGATGTTCGCCGAGGTCGATCATCCCGGTCTTGGGCTGATCATGGATCCGACGAATTATTTCGAGGATCACAACATCGACAAGATGGATGAGACGATCAATCACGTCTTCGATGCGCTCAGCGACAGGATCTGCATCGCCCATGCCAAGGACGTGATGCGGTCGGTCGATGACAGCGAAAAGCACGCCGATATCGGAGATGATGATGCCGCAGAAAGCCACACATTCCGGGGTGTGGGCTCAATCGAACTGCCGGCGCCGGGGCTCGGGTCCCTGAATTATGACCTTTATCTCCAGCGCCTGGCCAGGAAGCATCCGAACATCCCGATGATCATCGAACATCTTGACGAAGAGGACGTGCCGCGCGCCAAAAAATTCCTCGACGGCAAGCTGCGCGCGAACGGGCTCTGAGCCCTTGAGCCGCCGCCCGGCCAGCAGCCGGGCGGTCCAGAACAAACGGAATTCTTGCAATGCCGCCCGAAATGGGGGCCGGCCAACGGAGGACGCATGCCAAGTCTTTACGGGAAAGAGATGACCCGGACCGAATTCGAGGCGGTCAGCGGCGCCAACGACCATGCGGCGGGCGTGCGATTGATGACGCTGGAAGACGGGGTCGAACGGGGCATCCGGATGCTGGAGTTTCGCACCGGCACCGGCCTGCGGTTCACTGCACTGATTGACCGGGCGATGGACATCGCCGATTGCGAGTATCGCGGCATGGCTATCGGCTGGCATTCCCCAGCCGGTTTCCGCCATCCCGGCCTGCATGAATATGAAGGTGAAGGCGGGCTCGGCTGGCTGCGGTCCTTTTCCGGCCTGATGGTGACCTGCGGTCTCGACCACATCCTGTTCATGTATGACGCACCGGCCGACAACTACGTCTATGCCCCCCGGGAAAAAGTGTCTCACTCGATCCACGGGCGTGTCGGCACGATCCCGGCCAAACTGACAGGCTATGGCGAGGCATGGGACGGCGACCGCTGCACGCTTTGGGCCGAAGGCATCGTCAGGCAGGGCACCGTTTTCGGGGAACATCTGGAACTGCATCGCCGGATCGAGGTGGAGGTGGGCGGCAACGACATCCGCCTCACGGACCGGGTGGTCAATCGCGGGTTCTACCGGACGCCGCACATGTTTTGTTATCACATCAATATCGGCCATCCGGTGCTGGAAAAGGGCGCACGTTATCTTGCACCGGTCGCGGATGTGGTCTGGGCCGCGCATGCCGAGAAATATGAGGCGCAAGGCGTCGGTTATCGCGAACTGCCGGGGCCGCGGACTGATTTTCACGAACAGGTATGGCAACACGAACTCGCCGCCGACGACAACGGAGACGTGCCGGTCGCGCTGGTCAATGACCGCATCGGATTGGGGATGATGGTCGTTACCCGCAAGGACCAGTTCCCGTGTCAATACGAATGGCAAAACCTTCAGGCCGGCCAGTACGCGCTGGGGATCGAACCCTCATCGAACCATGTTCTTGGACAGGGTGCGGCGCGCAAACGGGGAGAACTGATCTGGCTCGGCCACGGGGATGAGCGCTGCTATGATACGCGATTCTCCATCCTGACCGACGCCGCAGCCATCGCGGCGGCCGAAACGAGAATCACCAAAATCGCCGCCCAGCCGGACTGTGATTATCCACCGCCGTCGGGCGATTTCCGACCGATCGGAGGCCGGTCATGACGGCACCGGGCGATATGAGCGGCCGACGCGTGCTCTATTCAGGCGCGGCCGGCGGGCTCGGGCACGGCACGACCCTGGCACTTCTGAGGGCGGGTGCCGAGGTCTATTCAATCGACCACGATCACAGCAAGAACGAATGTCTGCGGGCCGATACGCCGGCAGAATTGGCGGACCGTCTGCATCTGATCGAACAGGACCTGACCGATACGCCCGCCCTGCGCGCGACCCTGCAGGAGATCTTGCGGAGCGGTGCGGTGGATGTGCTGATCAACAACGCCGCCATCTATCCGTCAAAACCCTTCGATGACTACACGTTGGATGAACAACGCCAAGTACAGGCCGTGAACGTGGATGCCGCGCTTGTCTGCACGGCCGAACTCCTGCCCGGCATGCGCAATCAGGGCTGGGGCCGGATCGTGAACGTCACCTCGATCACGCTGACGGGCGGGTGGGAAAACCTCTCGCCCTACGTGCAATCCAAGGGCGCATTGCTGGGCCTGACGCGCG
This sequence comes from Rhizobiaceae bacterium, assembly GCA_028279875.1. Classification (GTDB taxonomy): domain Bacteria; phylum Pseudomonadota; class Alphaproteobacteria; order Rhizobiales; family Rhizobiaceae; genus Hoeflea_A. Next base: position 14,408 of record JANQMU010000065.1, on the reverse strand, counting down.
CATGGGCGCGCGAGTTCGGCAAATGGGGCATCACGGTGAACGCCATCGCCCCGGGCGCCTTTCCGACGGATGCGGAAAAAATCCATCCCGACCCCGAGGCCTATGCCCGCTTCGTGCTGGAGCACCAGGCCGTCAAACGGCGTGGCACGCCAGACGACTTCGCGGCGGCGACCCTGTTCCTGATTTCGGAAAGCGCCGGCTTCATCACCGGACACAGCATGGCTGTCGATGGCGGCTGGAGCATGAACTGAGACGAACGATGGGTATACTTTCGGGATATCGCGTACTGGATTGTTCGATCGCCATGGCGGGGCCGTTTGCGGCCCAGCGACTAGGTGATCTGGGAGCGGATGTGGTCAAGGTCGAGCCGGTCACCGGCGAATGGCAACGCCATGTCGCCGCCGGCGGTGCCCAGGGCAACAAGATCAATGTCTCCTTCCTGTCGCTGAACCGGAACAAGCGGTCTCTGGCTGTCGATCTGAAGAACGATGCCGGTCGCGCGATCGTGCACAAGCTGGCGACGCAAGCGGATGTCTTTATCCAGAACTACCGCCCGGGCGTCGCAGCGCGGCTCGGTGTCGATTACGAATCGCTTTCAACGCTGAATCCGCGGCTGGTCTACGTGTCGATGTCCGGCTATGGCGAGGACGGGCCGCATGCCCAGCGCCCCGGTCAGGATCTGCTGCTGCAGGCGATGAGCGGCGCGATGCTGTCGGCCGGCCGCGCCGGCGAAGCGCCGCTGGCCGCCGGGCAGTACCTTGTCGACGCCGTCACCGCCTACACCGCCTTTGAAGGCGCGCTGGCCGCGCTTTTGCACAGGGAGCGGACGGGCGAAGGGCAGAAAGTCGAGGTGAATATGCTCGACGCCATCACCACGATCCAGATGCAGGAACTGTCGGTCTTCACCGTTGGCGGCAAGCCCCAGACCCGCAGCGCCGAACCGCACGCCCATGTCTATATCCGCTCGCCTTACGGCACCTTTGCCACGGCTGACGGATATGTGGCGCTGGCCATGCCTGATCTCGATGCGCTCAGCCATATTCTCGAAGAGCCGCGGCTTGCCGGGCTCGACCCGGAATCCGCCGGATGGGATCAGCGTGACCTTCTTTTCCAACTGGTACGTGAGGCTCTACCACGCAAGAACACCGCCGCATGGATGGCCGAGTTTGACGCGGCGGGGATCTGGGCGGCCCCGGTTTATGGATATGCCGAACTGGTCGATGATCCGCAGATCGCGCACAATGGCACCATGGTCGAATACGACCATCCCACCGAGGGCCGGATCAAGACTCCCGGGTTCCCGATTCGCTTTCAGCGCACGCCAAGCGAGGTGTCGCGCGGCGCGCCGCTCGTCGGTCAGCACAGCGCCGAGATACTGGTCGAAGCCGGCTATTCGCGCGACGACATCGCCCGGCTGGACGCGGCTGGTGCAATCCATCTGGGCCAAGGCTCATGACCGAGCACCTGCTGTTCGAACGCGATGGACATGTCGCGACGATCCGCTTCAATCGGCCGCAGAAACTCAACGCGATGACGCCCGAGATGGCGCAGGCGATGATCGATGCGGTGGCCGAATGCAATGCCAATTCCGACATCCGCTGCGTGATCCTGACCGGCGCCGGCGACCGCGCCTTTTGTGCCGGTTCCGACATTCGCGATCTCGACCGCTACGACACGCCGTGGACCTTTCGTAACCGGCCCGAATATTGCGACGCGCTGCGCAGCCTGCGCAAGCCGATCATTGCCGCGGTGAACGGATATGCGTTTGGCGGCGGGCTGGAGATAGCGATGAGCTGCGACATCCGCGTCGCTGCCGAAACGGCTACTTTCGCGGCCCCGGAAATCAAGCTCGGCTGGATCGGAGGCGGAGGCATGGTCGCCCATCTGGCCCGCTCTGTCGGCCCCTCCAACGCAGCCAAGATGGTTCTCACCGGGGATCCCGTCTCGGCGGCGCAGGCGCTCGAGTGGACGCTTGTCAGCGATGTGTGGCCGCTTGATGATCTGGAGAACCGTTCGCTTGAGCTGGCACACACCATCGCCAGCCGGGCACCGATTGCCGCTTCGACGGTGAAGGACAATTTGCGCGCGGCGGCCTCGATGCCTCTGGATGAAGCTGTCGCTTACGAGCGTGACCTGCAAACGATCTGCTTTGCCACCGAGGATGCCGCGGAAGGCCGCCGCGCCTTTGCTGAAAAACGTGCGCCCGTCTTTCAAGGCCGATGACGTTCGCGGGAGCCAGAGCTCCATCATGGCGGCCCTACCCGCCCTTGAGCTGCTGCAGCAGGTAAACCTCGCTGTCCGGCTTCACCGGTTCGGTCAGGCTGCTGGCGATGATCCGGCCGTCGACGGCGACGGAGACGCCGGCCTCGATGACCTCTTCCAGTCCCGGATACATCCGTACCAGACCATCCAGAACCTCACGGACATTCTTCGCTTCGACCTCAACCGTCGTCTCTCCGTCGGTATAGGCCTTGAGGCCCGACCACAGGGTGACCTCAACCATGGGCCTGCTGTTCCAGCGCGTCGAGAATGCGCGGCGGCGACATCGGCAGATGTTTCAGCCGCACGCCGGCCGCGTCCGATACGGCATTGGCAATGGCCGCCAGCGGTGGACAGATCGAGGTTTCGCCGACACCGCGCACACCATAGGGATGGCCGGGATTCGGCACTTCGACGATGACCGTGTCGATCATCGGCAGGTCGGAGGCCACGGGGATGCGGTAGTCGAGGAAGACGTCGTTTTGCAGCCGGCCGTCCTCTCCGTAAATATATTCCTCATTGAGAGCCCAGCCGATGCCCTGTGCCGCGCCGCCCTGATACTGGCCCTCCACATAGGATGGGTGGATCGCCTTGCCGGCGTCCTGGATGACCGTGTAGCGCACGACCTTGGTCTGGCCGGTTTCGCCGTCGACTTCCGCATCGACGATATGGGTCGCGAAACTGACGCCGGCACCCTCCGGCGTTGCCTCGAAGTGGCCGGCGATCGGTCCACCTGTGCGGCCCATGGTCCTGGCGATCGCGGCGAGGGGCAGCGGTTCGAACTCGCCGGCATTGGGACCGGCGGGTTTGGCGCAGCCATCCTCCCAGACCACCGCCTCGACATCGATGCCCCACTTCTCCGCTGCGCGGCCGCAGAGCTTGTCGATCACCGCACGCGCCGCCTTGATCGCGGCCAGGCCGCTGGCATAGGTGACACGCGATCCGTGGCTGACATCATTGTATCCCAGAGTCGCCGTGTCGGCGATCGTGGTGCGGATCTGCTCATAGGGGATGCCGAGTTCCTCGGCGACCATCAGACAAAGCGAGGCCCGGGATCCGCCAATGTCAGGCGTGCCGACGGACAGCGCCACCGTGCCGTCCGTTGACAGCGACAGAGAGACCGATGTTTCGCCGCCATGGTTGAACCAGAAGCCACAGGACACGCCGCGCCCCTGCCCTTCCTGCAGCGGTGCCGAATAGTGCGGGTGGGCCTTTGCCGCCTCAAGCGTCTCGACCAGGCCGATCCGCTCGAACCGCGGTCCGTAGGAGGCTTTGGTGCCCTCCTTCGAGGCATTCTTGAGGCGCACTTCGATGGGGTCGAGCCCAAGTTTCCTGCAAAGCTCGTCAATGACCGATTCCGCCGCAAACGCCGCCATGGGCGACCCCGGGGCACGATAGGCGGCCTGTTTGGGACGGTTTGCAATGACGTCGAAGCCGATCTGTTTGACATTCTTCAGCGCATAGGGCGCAAAGGCGCACATGGCCGTCAAATCCGCCGGTGCACCCGGAAAGGCTCCGCCCTGCAGGCGGAACACGCCCTGCCCGGCCGTGATCGTTCCGTCCTTTTTCATGCCGATCTTGATGTCCATCGACGTGGAAGAGGTCGGACCCGTCGCACGGAAGACCTCAGAGCGGCTCATCACCAGCTTGACCGGCCGATTCGCCTTGCGGGACAGGGCCAGCGCCACCGGCTCGATGAACACCGTGGTCTTGCCGCCGCAGCCGCCGCCGATTTCCGACGCCGTGACACGGAGCTGGCTGGCTTCGGTGCCGATCAGCACGGCGCAGATCTTCTGGACGTTGAAATGGCCCTGGGTGCAGCACCAGACCTCTCCCTTGCCGTCGGGGCCGAGCTGCGCCAGGCAGGCATGGGGTTCGATATAGCCCTGATGCGTGGCTTCGGTCTTGAAGCTTTCCTCCACCACCAGATCGGCCTCGGCAAAGCCCTGTTCGACGTCGCCATGGCCGCTCTCGTGATAGCGCACGACATTGGGATGCAGCCCCTCCGGGACCGATTTGTCGGCCGCTCCGGCCCGAATGACGGGCGCGTCCGGCGCCATCGCCTTGTCGACATCGGTGACATGCGGCAGCGGCTCATAGTCGACGGTGATCAGCTTGGCGGCATCGCGCGCGGCCAGCGCCGTCGTCGCCGCGACGGCAGCAACGGCATGGCCATCATAAAGGGCGGTGTCGCCGGCCATGACGTTTTCGAGAATGTTCCAGTTCTCGCCGGTCAGCCCCTTTGCAAAATCGGCCCGCGTCACGACCGCCTTGACGCCGGTCATGGCTTCGGCCTTCGAGGTGTCGATACCCAATATCCTGGCGTGGGCATGGGGCGAGCGGACGATCGCCGCATGCAGCATTCCGGGCGCAGAGACATCGGCGCCGAATCTCGCGCGGCCGGTGACCTTGTCCACCCCATCCGGCCGGTCAGGCCGGGTGCCGACAAAATGAAAGCCGTTCTTTCCGTTCAAATCCGTTGTCATCATGATGCCTTTCTAAGGTCGGAGGCGGTGTCCATCACGGCGCGGATGATCTTGTCATAACCGGTGCACCGGCACAGATTGCCGGCGAGCCAATAGCGCACTTCGGTTTCGGTCGGGTCCGGGTTCGTTTCCAGCAGCGCCTTGGTGGCCACCAGGATACCTGGCGTACAGACGCCGCATTGCAGCGCCGCGTGCTGAATGAATTTTTCCTGCAGCGGGTGCAACGTCTCGCCATCGGCAATGCCTTCGACCGTGCCGATGGATTTGCCCTCGGCTTCGGCGCCCAGCATCAGGCAGGAACAGACAAGCCTGTCGTCAACGGTCACCGAGCAGGCGCCGCAATCGCCCGTGCCGCAGCCTTCCTTGGCGCCGGTCAGGCCCAGCCTGTCGCGCAGGACATCCAGAAGGGTCTCACGCGGATCGCAGAGGAATTCAACCTCGTCGCCATTGACCGTTGCCGTCACGTGGATCTGGCTCATTGCGAAGCTCCTGCTCGTTCATAGGCGATTTTAGCGGCGCGCCGTGCGAGGACGCCGGCAACATGGGTGCGGAATTTGATGGTTCCGCGTTTGTCATCGATCGGATTGCAGGCGGCGGAAGCGGCAGCCGCCAGCGCTTCCATGGCCGCTTCATCAAGCGCCGTGCCGATGATGGCGTCGGCCGCTTCCCTGACCAACAGCACGGTCGGCGCGACGGCACCGAGGGAAACCCGGGCCTCAGTGATCGTTTCGCCGTCCAGCCGCAGATTGACGCCGCATCCGACGACGGCAATGTCCATCTCCGTGCGCGGAATGAATCGCAGATAGGCATCGCCGCCATGATCGCCGCGCGCGGGAATGTGCACCGCGCTGATCAGTTCGCCCTTTTCGAGGCTGGTCCGGCCGGGCCCGACCGGGATGTCCTCAACCGGAACCCTGCGGCTGCCGTTCGGTCCCGTCACCGAGACATGCGCGCCGGCGGCAATCATCGCCGGAACGCTGTCGGCGGCCGGTGAGCCGTTACACAGATTGCCGACAAGGGTGGCGCGGCCCTGTATCTGCGTCGAACCGACCAGGTCCATCGCCTCGACGAGGCCCGGCCATTGCGCATGCAATTCGGGATGCTCCGACATCTCAGCGCCGGAGACGGCAATGCCGATACGCCAGCCGCCATCCTCGCGGACGATGTCCCTGACCCCGTCGATCCGCTTCACGTCGATCAGGACATCGGGTGTGACGATGTCAGCGCGCAGTTGCACCAGAACATCCGTCCCGCCGGCGAGAAAGCGGGTGATTCCCTGCGCATTGGCGGCAATCGCAACGGCATCGTCAAAACTGCCAGGCGTGTGATATTGCATCGAACCTCCTGTCACTCGGGGCGCTTCTATCGAATTATATAGAATTCTTCTGATTTCAATCCGGATATGATTGGTTCCGCGGCATCCGGCATCCGGTCAGCACGGAATGCTCGACCCTGCCACATTCCACACCAAATCGGCAAGGGGCAAATTAGCACGAAAACCGCACCGTTGCGCAATATCCAGTCTTGACCCGATCGAAGCGACCGGCTTCACGTCACCTTAGAATATCCGACCGCCCTCACCCGGCACCAAGGCATTGACCGTCTGCATATGGACGTCGTTGTCGCAATGCCCGTTGCGCGCGCGCATGGTCTTTCCTTCTATCTGTTTTCAATCGGGTCGGACGGTGACGTCAACCAGCACCTGCGTTCGGTCTTTGCGGATGATCTGTGCAGCCTCGGCTAGCGTCTCGGCAAGCGCCTCAGCCTCGGTCACGCGGAACGTATACGCCCGGCTCGCCGACGCCACCATCGTGAAATCCGGCCCGTTCGGTATCTCCACCATCGGCATGGCGTTGGCGCGGCCTGCGGCACCGTCCGGAAAAACGGCCAGCGTCGATGTTCGGACCGCGTCCCAGGCATGGTTGTTCGCGATGACGGTGAGGATCGGCAGGCCAAGCGCTTCTGCCATCTGATGGCAGGCAACGGGGTTGGCGAACATATAGGAGCCATCACCGACGATGCATGCGACAAGGCGGTCGCGGTCGGCGAGCTGGACGCCGAGCGCCGCCGGCATCGCCCAGCCCAACCCGCCAGCCTGGGTGTTGCCGAAGAACTGGTTCGCGTTCGGCAAATCAAAGAACGGTGCCGGTGCGCCGCGTTCACTGAGAACGATGCCGGCGTCGCCGAGCACATCGGACACGCATTTGGCGATATAGGCCTTGGTCGGCATGCCGGTGCCGCCGTCGGCCCAGGCGCGTCCGATCGCGTCCCGGAACGCGCGGCTGAGGGCAATCGTTTCGTCACTGCGTTCCCTGTGACTTACATTGGCGGCAATGGCTTCAAGCGCGCTCGCCGTGTCGCCGGCGATCGCCAGATCGGTCTTGTAACTGCGCACCGGCAATCGTCGGAACAACGGGTCCTGCCCGATATGGATCACCTTGGCGTCCGGATGTGGCTGCACTGCGCTTTCGATCCAGGCGACGGGCGTGTCGACAACCAGCACCACATCGGCCTTCGGCAACACTTTACCGAGCGCACGCCCGATCATCGCCGGATGGCGCGACGGCATCACATTGCGCGTCACGAACACTTCGGCCACTGGTGCGCCATATCGATCGGCAAGGGCTTGCAGCGCTTGGCCGACACGCCCTTCGGTGTCGCCACGCGAGCAGACGATCAGCGGCCGCGCAGCGGCATCAAGAAGCTGCGCGGCCTGCTCGATCGCCGCTGGATCGGGCGCGGGCGGTGTTGAGGCGGTCTGGATCGGGGGGCGTGGTGCAGGCACGTCCTCGCACAGCGGCTCGCGCGGCAGCGACAGATAGACCGCGCCCTTCGGCTCCGACATGGCGATGGCGCAGGCGCGGCTCACGAGATCGGCGGCTTGCTCGCCATAGCGCAGCTCATAGGTCCATTTGACGACATCGCGAACCAGGCTTGTCTGGTCGAACTGCTCCTGGCCGTACTGAATGGGCGAGATGCGCGCACCCGGCCGGTCATGTTCGGTCAGCGGTGTGCGGCCGGACAGCATGATGATGGGGACGTCGTCGGAATGGGCGTTGATCAGCCCCATCGCCGCATTGGCGAGCCCGACATTGACATGCACCATCGCGGCCTGCGCCCGTCCGGTTGCCAGAAAGTAGCCATGCGCCATCGCGACGGCGACACTCTCATGGGCGACGGTGATGGTCTCCGGGATAGCGGCTTCGTCCCGCATCGCGGCCATCGCCTCGATGACCGGCGCAAAATCGCTACCGGCATTGGCGAACAGATAGTCGACACCGTTCGATTTCAAGGCGCGCAAAAGCGCTTCGGCTGCGAGCATCAGTAGACTTTCTTCACAAACAGGTCGGCATAGTTGAGGGTTGCGTCGGAGTGTTCGCGCATGATGGCTTCGGCGCGCTGACCATCGCGTTTTTTCAGCGCGTCGAAGATGATCACATGCTGCGAATGACCGACAGTAAGACGCATGCGCTCACGCCGCCAATTGGTCTTGTCGAAGGCGAGCGAGCCCAGCCCGGTCAATGGCAGCATGGCGATCCGCTCGAATGTGTGACCGATCAATTCATTGCCGCATTCGTTCATGATGGTCTCGTGGAACAGGCGGTTGGCGGTCTGGTAGCCGCCGATGAAGTCGGTCGACTTGTCCTCGGATTCCAGGATTGCCTGCGACATGCTGATCGAGTGCAAGAGCTTCTCTTCAACCTCGCAGGACATGCCTTCACGGGCAAGGGTGCGTGCGGCCAGCCCCTCGAGGACCGAACGAACATCAATCGCCTTGGCGACATCGGCGGCCGTGATCGACCGAATGGTGAAGCCACGGCCATTGCGTTTTTCGATCAGTCCTTCGGCCTCAAGCGCGGCCAGCGCGGTCCGCGCCGGCGTGCGAGACACATCCAGATCGGCAGCAACCCTAACCTCGGAAATCTTCTCGCCCGGCTCGCGTTCGCCGTTGAGAATCTGGCGCCTGACGACGGCCAGTACACGCTCTGCACTGGATGGCATTGAGTTCTTCCTCTGCATCGATTATGAATACATAAATTGCCGAAATCCGCAAGAAAGAAGATTTTTTGCCTGTATCTCGCTATTTATGTATCCATAATACATGACAAGATAGAGAAGAGGCGTCATGCTTGCGGACAAACGTGATGCACAACAGACCTGCGAATCAATCGCTCTTACCTGGCGGCGGGCGCACGAAAGGAGACCGTTATGAAACTGGGGGAAAACATCATCGCAGCCAGCGGCCTGTCGCCGTTCTTCAAGGTCGCCAATGTTGACGAGATCGGGCTGGACGCGCCACCGCTGCGGCGCGGTGATGCGGTGCGTACCTTCGTACGGTCGCTTTCCGGTTTTCAGAAAGAGGCGATCGTCACCTCGGCCCGTTCGGGGCTCACCTGGCGCCTGGTGTCAGACGAAGGCGCCTATCTGGCGGGTTATGATGCGGCGCCGTGTCCGTTGGCGTTCCTGACGACCGGTATGGTCGCCAGCTACATGAACGAGATCCTTGCACTTGCCGATCAGCGTGGCGTGGCGTTGCGCAATCTCAAGCTCACCCAGGACAATTATTACACAATGCAAGGCTCGATGCGTCAGCGCACCATGGAAGGTGGCGCACTGCCTGTGGAACTGGAAGTCGAGGTCGGTTGCGATCTGAAAAACGACGAACTGAACGATCTATTGATAAACGCAATTCATGCCTCGCCGCTTAACGGTTTGATGCGTGGCAAGCTTCCAAGCCTGTTCACGCTGACGAGGAATGGCCAGCAACTGACAACCGGAGAAGCGCAGGCGCTGGACGGTGCCGTCATCGCCGACCCCCCGGATGTGTCGCCGCTGCCGGAAGTATCCAAGGTGACGCTCATCGAGCGGCTGGGCGAAACACCCAAAAAGAAAGTGCACAAGGGAACATCGGCCGACGCCTCGAGCTTGTCCGACCATCAGGACCGTACGCTGAACCCCGCAGCCATCTGCGTGATGCGCGAGGATGGCATCAAGGAGATCGAGCAGCGGCTTTACAGCCCGCATGGAAGCATTTTCCGTTTCCTGTCGGAGGAAGCGCCTAGCGCCGGCGGCAAGGGGCGGGCTCCCGATGCCGTCAGCTTCATCTCTGCCGGGATCGGCTTCTGTTTCATGACCCAGTTCGGCCGGATGGCGTCGATGGAGAAGCTCGACCTGCCTCATTATTCCATCGTGCAGGATACCCATTTTTCGCTTGGTGGCGCATCGGGCGGCACCGGCAAAGCGGGCGAAGCCGACCCGGTGGAGACCCACGTGCATCTGCAATCCAGCGAGAGCGATGATGTTGCGCGCGACATGCTCGATGTCTCCGAGAAGACCTGCTTCCTGCACGCATTCTGCCGAACCGATCTCAAAACCAAACTTCGAGTCACGCGCGTTTAGAAAATCAGCCGTTCAGAACCGCCATCGCTGCCTCACTGTTGAGGATGTGCTCATTGGCGTCGGGCTGAGTCTGCACCAGCAGGATGAAGAGCAGATCGGTCAGGGTCAGTTGCGCGTCGCGCGCCGTGATGGCCGAGCTACGCACCTTTTCTTCATCGGCCACCGTGAACAGCCGTATGTCGGCCACGCGGTCGAGCGGGTTCTTCGCCACCCGGGAGACGGCGATGACGCTGGCGCCGCATTGTTTGGCGAATTCCGCGATCTTGACCGTCTCAACGCTGCCGCCCGAATAGGACAGGGCGAACAGCACATCGCCCTGACCCAGCGTCGAGGCATTGGCCATCTGCACATGGACGTCGCTGTCGTAATGGGCGTTATGGCCGAGCTTCAGCAGCTTGTAGGCAAAGTCTCGGGCCACCAGGGAGGATGCGCCGACGCCGACCAGATGGATGCGGCGAGCGCCGGCCAGCAAATCGAGCGCCCGGCGGACGTCCTTTTCCTTGTTGACCTGGAGCGTCTGCTGGATCGACAGCAATTTGCTGCTCGTCAGCTTCTTGACCACCATCGCATAATCGTCGCTGGCCTGGATGGTGCCGTGGATCAGGCCATCGGGAATCTCCTGCCTCTGCGCCCGCGCTTCGCTGACGGCGAGCTTGAGGTCGGAATAGCCTCTGAAGCCCATTTTCTGGCTGAACTTGACGATGCTCGACTGGCTGGTGCCGGTTTCGGCGGCGAGCGCCGATGACGACAGGCGAAGCACCTGTTCGGGTTTTTCGACGACAAACTGTCCGATCTGCTGGTCGCCTGGCGACATCTCGTCAAGGGCCGCCTCGATCTTCACAAGGATGGACATTCTGGTCTCCCGGATGCGACGTAGGATGGGCGTCTCGCCATGTTTGTCAAGCGACGGCCCTTTGACCACGGGAACGGGAGGCGGATAGGATCACTCATCCGCAAATGCCCGGAATCGCACCATGGACACAACGCTCGAAATCTCGGCCGACCCCGCCGCGGAGGATCTCAAGGTCCTCCACGAACGCCTCTCGGCCTTCAATGACAGCGATGTCGAGCCTGAGGCACGGAAGGCGCTGGCTGTCTTCGTGCGCGACGAATCGGGCGCCCTTGCCGGCGGTATCTCGGGTTACACCGCCTGGGGCTGGCTTTATGTGCAGTGGCTGTGGGTCGACGAGGCGATGCGCGGGCAACGGCTTGCCGGCCGGATGCTGGAGGCGGCCGAGCGGGAGGCGGCCGCCCGCGGCTGCCATGGCGCCCTGATCGACACCTTCAACCCGAAAGCGGTCACGGCCTATGAGCGCCAGGGGTATACGCCCTTCGGCGTTCTCCCGGATTTCCCGTTCGGACGCAACCGCGTCTATCTGCAAAAGAGGCTTTGACCGTGCCCCGGTGCTTTCGGTGGTGCTCATCTAACCAGCGATGCGTCCGCCAAGCATCGGCTTCGGCACGCCGGTTGTTGTGGGAAAGCTGATGGGCAGTTCCCTCAGCACGCGAACGGCAAGAAATGCAAAACATTGCGCCTCGACCGCGTCACCGCTCCAGCCGAAAGTTTCGGCCGGAATGGCCCCGATCCCGGCGCGCGGCCCGAGCATTGCCATGATCGTCGGGTTGTGACGGCCGCCGCCGCAGACGACGAGCTTTTCCGGTCGCCGCGGCAGAAGGTCGAGTGCCTTGCCGACCGCGGCCGCCGTGAAGGCCGCCAGAAGCGCCGCGCCGTCCTCGGTGTTCATGCCGTCCGCCATCGCCGCGCCGAAGTCGAAGCGGTCCAGCGATTTCGGATAGGGTGCGGACAGATAGGGATGCTTCAGGAGTTCGGCCAGACGGTCCTCGTCGACGGTTCCGGCGCCGGCTAGGGCGCCGCCATGGTCCATTTCACCAAGGCCCTTTGATTTGACGAAGTCGTTGAGCGGGGCGTTGGCCGGTCCCGTGTCGAAGGCGATCAATGCGCCATCCTCATCCTGCCAGGTGATATTGGCGACGCCGCCGAGATTGAGCACGGCCGTATCCGCCCCGGCACCGGCCTTGCGCATCAGGGCCGCATGATAGGCGGCCGACAGCGGTGCGCCCTGCCCGCCCGCCGCCATATCGGCAGAGCGGAAATCATAGACGACGCGGGTGCCGAGGATTTCCTGCATCAGGTGACCATCGCCGAGCTGCCGGGTCCGGCCCAGGCGATCCGGCTGCGGCGCGCGATGCAAGACGGTCTGGCCGTGGAAGCCGACGGCGCCGATATCCGCCATGGTCAACCCGTGCTGTTCGACGAGGTCCCGGACCGCCGCCGACTGGGCGCGGGTCAGAGCATCCTCCGCCTTGCTGAAAATCGCCGGCTCGGGGCCATCGAAATTCCAGGCCCTGGCCTGTGTCACCGTCTCCTCCAGAAGATCGCGGATCGAGCGGGGATAGGGCGCCAGCGTGTAGCTCCCGAAATCCGCGATCCCCTCCCCGTCGGTCTTGATCAGCGCAACGTCGATATTGCCGTCGAGAACGGTGCCGGTCATCAGGCCGACGGCCCAGATTGGCTGCATGATGTCTTTCCTATCCTTCATTGACCCGGTCGCCGACCGCCTGGCGAAGCGCGGCGATGCCGCTGTCGAAATGGCGGGTCGGGTGAATGCGGTTGGTCAGCAGGGTCCAGGCCCTGCCCCGCTCGAAATCGATCCACAGGCCGGTGCCGGTGAAGCCGGTATGGCCGATGGTCTGCAAGCTGCAGAGCCGGCCGCCGGACCAGCCCTCATGGGGCCGCTCCCAGCCATGGGTGCGGGTCGGCGACAGCGGCGTGCGCATGAGGCCGATCGCTTCAGTCGAGGCAATGCTGCCATCCAAAAGCCCTTCGGCATAGTCGAGCACTGACGACGCGGTGCCGAACAGGCCGGCATGACCGGCGCCCTTTAGGGCGGCGCAATTGTCGTCATGGACTTCGCCCCTTAGCACGCGGTTGCGCCAGGTGCATTTCTCGGTAGCGGCCGCCGAACCGGGATCGGCGCGGAAGGCAAAGCCCGGACCCGGCTCCATCTGCCGGATGGTCTTGCCGGACAGACGCTCCAGTGCAAAGCCCAGAAGGATGAAATTGATATCCGAGTAGACCGGTTGCCCCGCCGGCCATTGGCGCTGCAGGACAAAGGCGCGCAACAGGTCCGGATCACGGCCATAGGTATAGATCGGCTCCACGGCGGGAAACGGCGTTTGGTGCCCCAGACATTGCCGGAACGTGACCTTCCGCTCCCAGGCATCATCATCATATTGGCGCAGATCCGGCAGGACGGAGATCAGCGGCGCATCAAGGTCGATGGTGCCGGTCTCGGCAAGGGCGAGGATGCGCGGCGTCGTAAAGATGACCTTGGTCAGGGAGGCAAGGTCGAACCAGGTATCGGTCCGCATCGGCCGTTTCACGGGCTCCAGTTGCGCGGCGCCGGCCTCCCGGATGATGCGACCATGTTGGCGGTCGACGATCCCGAGCACGCCGCCGGGGATTCGACCCTGTGCCACGGATGCATCGAGCGGATCGAAGGCGCGGTCGAATATCCGCGGGAGATCGGCGCCGGCTGTCTGTCTGCTGTCGCCGCTCATTGTCCGTCCACCATGTGACCTTCACCCGAGGCTTCGAACCGCGCCCTGTGGTCGGGCCCGAATGTGCGCCAGTCGGGTGGAGCGGGCTCGAAGCCCAACGGACGTACCAGAGACGGAACCTGACGCATATCGAGCTCGAAATGCTGCTGTCGCCGGTCGATGGTGGGCACGGCGGCAATCAGCTTGCGCGTATAGGAATGTTGCGGTGCCGACAGGACGGCCGAAGCCTCACCGATCTCGACGATCTGGCCCGCATAGATGACGGCGATGCGGTGGGCGATCCGCTCGACGACGGCCATGTCATGCGAGATGAACAGATAGGCCAGCTTGAACTCGCGCTGGAGATCGACCAGCAGTTCGAGCACGGTGGCCTGAACCGAGACGTCCAGCGCGGACACCGCTTCATCGAGAACCACAATGGAGGGGTTGAGCATCAGCGCTCGCGCAACGCACAGCCTCTGCCGCTGGCCGCCGGAAAACTCGTGCGGATAGCGTTGCAGGCAGTCCTTCGGCAGGCCGACGCGTTCCAGGAGCATGGCCATCCGGGCGCGCGTGCCGGCATCGACCCGGTCATGGTTGGCGATCACCGGCTCGGCCAGAATGCTCTCGACGGTGAGCCGCGGGTTGAGCGAGGCATAGGGGTTCTGGAACACCATCTGCACCGGCCGCCACACGCGGTGT
>JANQMU010000062.1 GCA_028279875.1 Rhizobiaceae bacterium | reverse complement strand
GGAGGGCACGGCGGTGCTGTCGGCACCGTTCGAACTGCGCAACGATTTCGCCACCATCTCGCTTGACGGGCATGCGACGGCGGCAACCCGCTATTTGCTCGATGACAGTTTTCGCCGCCGCCGGGTCGCGCTGCTGTCGGCCGAACCGCTCGATCTTTCGCAGCCGCTGCTGTCGCCGCTCTATTATCTGACGCGGGCTCTCGAGCCCTTTGCCGACCTCATCCTGCCACAGCAGCCTGAACTCTCCGATGCGCTCGCGGAACTGCTGGAGCAGCGCCCCTCGGTGCTGGTGATGGCGGATATCGGGACCTTGCCGACCGAGGCGTCCGACATGCTGGACGACTGGATCAGCGGTGGCGGCCTGCTGCTGCGCTTTGCCGGACCGCGCCTGGCCGGCGGCAATGCCGACGACCCCTTCGTCCCGGTCCAACTGCGCCGCGGCGAGCGGACGCTTGGCGGCGCCCTGTCCTGGAGCGAGCCTCAGCCGCTGGCGGCGTTCCCGTCCACCGGGCCGTTCGCCGGCATGGCACGTCCGGACGACGTGACCGTCAGCCGCCAGGTTCTGGCGGAACCTTCCCCGGATCTGGCGGTCCATACCTGGGCAAATCTTGCCGACGGCACGCCGCTGGTCACCAGCAGCGAGTTCGGGCGCGGCCGCATCGTGCTGTTCCACGTGACCGCCGAGGCCACGTGGTCGACATTGCCCATATCCGGGCACTTCGTCGAAATGCTGCGCCGCTCGATCCTGCTGTCGAAGCTGGCCGGCAGCGATACCGATGAAAACGGCGAAGCGACCCTGCCGCCCTACCGGCTGCTGGACGCCAATGGCGCACTCAAAGCGCCGTCGGGCGCCGCGCAGCCGCTGGAGATCGTCGCCGGCACGCGGCCGGTCGTCACCTTCGACAATCCGCCGGGCCTCTACGGCACCGAAAGCGGCTTCCTGGCGCTCAACCTGATGACACCGGACGACGCGCTCCGGCCCTTCGAACTGCCGGAATTCGATGGTTCGGTTCAACGGGCCGGGTTTACGCCCGCCGACAGCCTCGATCTGCTGCCCTATCTGCTGAGCGCCGCACTGATCCTGCTGATCATCGATTCGCTGATCGTCCTGATCATGTCCGGTGCCCTGTCACGCCATGCCTTGCGCCGCGGCGGCCCGGCCGCCGCGACAATCGTGGCAGCCCTTGCCCTGAGCCTGATCCCGGCACCCTCCGACCGGGCCGCCGCAAATGACGAAAAACCAGGTGATGCCGGCATCCTTCAGTCGCTCGACCGCACCCATCTGGCCTACGTGGTCACCGGCGACCGGCGCACCGATGAAACCAGCTTGCAGGGCATGAACGGCCTGACCCGGTTCCTGACCTTCCGTACGTCGCTGGAACCGGGCGAACCGGTCGGCGTAAACCTCGAAACCGATCCTCTGGCGCTCTATTCAATGCTCTACTGGCCGATCTCGGTCGAGGCCGAGCCGCCCTCCGCGGCGGCCATCAGCCGGGTCGACGCGTTCATGAAAAATGGCGGCACGGTGCTGTTCGACACACGCGACGCGCTGGCCGGGCTCGGAACGGCCGGCGTGGTCTCGCCACAGACCGCGCGGCTGCGCACCATCC
This sequence comes from Rhizobiaceae bacterium, assembly GCA_028279875.1. GTDB lineage: Bacteria > Pseudomonadota > Alphaproteobacteria > Rhizobiales > Rhizobiaceae > Hoeflea_A. The sequence continues at coordinate 35,213 of JANQMU010000062.1, read as the reverse complement.
TCGCCGATCTCGACATTCCGGCGCTGGAACCGGTGCCGGGCGACCATGTACTGACCAAGGCCTTCTATATACTGGACGATTTCCCGGGCCGTTATCGCGGCAGCGCGCTCTGGGTCGAGGCGGCGCTTGAAAAGGACGAGACGCAAAACCGGCCGGCCCGCGGCGGCGACGGTGTATCGTCGATCATCATCACCGGCAATGACCTCGCCGGCGCCTGGGCCATCGACGGCAACAATATCCCTGTCTATCCGACCGTGCCGCCGGACCCGATCCAGCGCGAACACGCGTTCCGCGCTGGCGTCAACATCATGATGTACATGCTCACCGGCAACTACAAGGCCGATCAGGTGCATGTGCCGGCGCTCTTGGAGCGGCTGGGCCAATGATCGAATTCTCACCGCTCATCCCCCTCTCCGTCATCGGGCTGCTGGTGGCCGTTGCGATTGTCCTGTCGGCCCTTGGCTTCTGGCAACGGGTGCGCGGCGCCGGGATTCGAGCCTGCGCCCTGGCAGCCTTCTGCGTGGCGCTGCTCAATCCGGTGCTGATGAACGAGGAGCGGGTGCCGCTGGACAGCGTGGTGGCGGTCATCGTCGACCGCAGCCAGAGCCAGTCGACTCCCGACCGCGCGGCGATGACCGATGTCGCCCTGGAGCGTCTGACCAGTCAGCTTGCGCGTTATCCGCGCCTCGATGTGCGTGTGGTCGAGACCGGCGATGAGAAATACTCCGATACGCCCTCGACCAAGCTGTTCGAGGCATTGTCGGCGACGCTGCAGGATGTTCCCACAAGCCGGGTCGCCGGCGCGATCCTGATCACCGACGGCCAGGTTCACGACATCCCGGAGGCCGCCGCAGAGCTTGGCTTCACGGCCCCGGTCCATGGGCTGATCACCGGTTCCGACGATGAAGTCGACCGGCGCATCGAACTTGTCGACACGCCGCGCTTCGGCATTGTCGGCGAAACCCAGGAACTCTCCTACCGGGTCATCGACGACGGCGCCGGCCCGTCGGGCACAACGGAAGTGACCGTGCGGCTGAACGGCGAACCCTACAGCCGCGAACTGGCGCCGCCCGGCACCACTATGCCGCTGTTTGTCGATGTCGAGCGGGCCGGCGACAACATTATCGAACTGGAGGTCGAGCCGGTGCTCGGCGAGACGACGCTGGCCAACAACCGCGCCGTGGCGGTCATGGACGGAATCCGGGAAAATCTCCGGGTGCTGCTGGTATCGGGGGAACCGCATAGCGGCGAACGGGCGTGGCGCAACCTGCTGAAATCCGACACATCGGTCGATCTGGTCCATTTCACCATTTTGCGCCCGCCGGAAAAACAGGACGGCACGCCGATCGACGAACTGTCGCTGATCGCCTTTCCGACCCGTGAGCTCTTTGTCGAAAAAATCAATGAATTCGATCTGATCGTGTTCGACCGCTATCAGCGCCGTGGCGTGCTGCCGGTGCTCTATTACGACTATATCACCCAATATGTGGAGGGCGGCGGCGCGCTGCTGATCGCAGCGGGCCCCGAACATGCCGGCCGCGATTCGATCGCCAACACGCCGCTGGCGCCGGTGCTGCCGGCCGAACCGACCGGTGACATCGCCGATGTCGGATTTTATCCGCGCCTCAGCGACACCGGACGCCGGCATCCGGTCACCCGCGATCTTCCCGGCGGCGACAGCGAGCCGCCGCAATGGGGCCGCTGGTTCCGCGCCGTCGAGGTTGACGCGCCGATTGACGAAACCGTGCTGGAGGGCCCTGACGGCACGCCGCTGCTGATCCTCAACCGCACAGGCGAAGGCCGGGTCGCCATGCTGATGTCGGACCATGGCTGGCTCTGGGCCCGCGGCTTCGAGGGTGGCGGCCCGCATGTGGCGCTCTACCGGCGCATCGCCCACTGGCTGATGAAGGAACCGGCCCTTGAGGAGGAGGCGCTGACCGTCACCTCCCGCGGCAACATGCTGACGATCTCCCGGCAGACCATGCAGGATTCGGTGTCGCCCGTCACCCTCATCGCCCCAAGCGGCGAGACCATCACCGTCGAGCTCACGCAAACCGAGGACGGGCTGTTCCAGGCCGAGGTGCCGGTGGAGGAAAACGGCCTGTTCGAAATCGAAAACGGCGATATGCGCACCCTCGCCCATGTCGGTGCGGTCAACGCGCCGGAATTCGCCGCGACCGTCTCGACCACGGAAAAGCTCGAACCGCTTTCGCGTGAAACCGGCGGCACGGTGCGGCGCCTATCGGCCGACGGCCAGTCGGTCGCGCTGCCCTCCATCCTGCCGGTCAGGGGGTTACCGCGCGGCGCCAACAACCGGCTGCTGCTGAGCATGACCCAGGAAACGGAGCTCCGCGGCGTTCACCGCATTGAGCTGTTCAGCGGCTTCTTTGGGCTCGCCCTGCTGTTCCTCGCGCTCGGGTCCACCTGGTATCGAGAGGGGCGTTAACAGGAGGCAGGGCACCGTGAAACACGACGAAGTCATCAAGGCAATCGACAATTCGGTTCGATCGCATCCGCAGATTCAGGCCCTGTTCCTCAGCGGCAGCCACGGCAACGGGCTCGCCGACGAATACAGCGATATCGATTTCATCATGATCACCGAAGACGGCGCGAGTGATGAGGCGGTCGAAATCTGGCGCGAGGCGGTTTCACAGGCGGGTGAAATCGTCCTGTGGTGGCACCGTACGGTCCTGATCAATGCCGTCACCGCGGACTGGACCCGTATCGACGTTCTGATCCTCAAGCCGGACCAGATGAAAACGCAAAGCCAGAGCGACCTGAAACCGCTTTTCGACCGTGACGGCATTTACGGGAACCTGCCGAAGGTGCCTGAAAACCAAGGACCGAACCGGGCACGGCTGAAGTATCAAATCGAGGAATTCATCAGAATTCTCGGCCTCCTGCACGTGGGTATGGGTCGGGAAGAGTACATCAACGGTGTTTTGGGCATATTCCATCTGCGCAATCTCCTGGTTGACCTTCTCATCGAGGAAACGGCAGCCCCTAATCGGGGCGGCGTTTTGCACCTGAACCGACTCATTACGGACGAGCAGAAAGAGCTGCTGTTGTCCCTGCCGCCTGCAACGCCCAACCGCGAAGCGTTGATTTCCGCCAATCTCGCCTATGCCGAAGCCTATCTGCCGCGCGCGCGAAAACTCGCCCGAGAATGGAACGTTGAGTGGCCAGAACGTTTCGAAGCGGCGACCTGGGACAAGCTCGAAGACAGCCTGAACATCACGCGTCCCGACAATACCGATTAGGCCGTGGTGATCGTCTGTGCCGGCACGGCCATCTCCGGCCGAGTTGTTCGAGGTCAATGATCCACGCCTGAATATCGCTAACAGGGCCGGAGAACCCACTCAAAAAGGCGCGGCGATGGCCAATACGAAGCAGATCCGCCTGGAAGGCGATGTTGACCCTGAATTTGCAGCCGTGAAGTCCGCGTTTGAGGAGAATTTCACAAGGCGCAACGAATTGGGCGGCGCCTGCTGCGTCTATTTGAACGGCCGGAAAGTCGTCGATCTCTGGGGTGGCATCCGCAACCCGAAGACCGGCGAGCCCTGGGAAGAAGACACGATGGTGCTGGTCTTTTCTCTCACCAAAGGACTGTCGGCGATGACGCTGGCGGTCGCCCATTCGCGCGGCTGGCTGGACTACGAGGCGCCTGTCGCCGACTACTGGCCGGAATTCGCCCAGAACGGGAAACAGGCGATTACCGTTCGGCAATTGTTGTCACATCAGGCAGGGCTGCACGCATTTCACAGCCGGGTGAACAAAGAGACCGTGGCCAACCCCGACCAACTGGCCCAAATCATGGCGCGTGAGACACCGGCATTTCCACCGGGGTCGCGATACGCCTATCACCTGATCACGCTCGGATTTTATGAAGCCGAATTGCTCAGAAGAATTGACCCGAAGGGGCGTACAATTGGACAGTTCTTTCAGGACGAGATCGCCGCGCCGCTGGAACTCGATCTCTTCATTCGGCTTCCCGAAGCCATCCCTGACCGGCGTCTCGCCCACCTTGAACAGAGCAATATCATCAAGACTTTGATCGCATTGCCAGCCCCCATGACGTTCGCCCTGCTCAATCCATGGTCACATCTCTTCCGGGCCTTTTTCATGAACCCGGGTGTCAATCTCCCCTTCGACAAGGACCGCGTTTATGCCCGCAACCTCGAAGTGCCGTCGGGCGGCGGCGTCGGATCCGCGCGGGCCGTGGCCCGGGCCTTTGGCGAATTCGCCGCGGGAGGGAGCAAACTTGGTCTTGACAAAAAGACGCTTGCCGCCCTCGAGGCACCCGTCAGCCTGCCGTCGGAAGGATCATATGACGAGGTCATCAAAACAAACGCCCTCTATTCTCTCGGCTTCATGAAGCCATTAGCCAATTTCTCCTTCGGCAATCCGGGCGCCTATGGCGCGCCCGGTGCGGGCGGGTGCCTGGGATATGCCGATCCGAAAATCGGACTCGGCTACGGCTATGTCACCAATCGAATTGCGGTCGGCATCGAACCGGACCCACGCGATGTTGCGCTGCGAAAGGCCATCGCGTCGGTCACCGGCTGAAAACGGTACAACGTCCAACCGGAGCACATGCGTAGAGCCGCTCGACGGATCCTATCCGTTCGTTTGCGCGTAGGCCCTGAAGGCCTGGATCACGAATTCGGCCGTGCCGTCACCGAATGCATCAAAAGTGGAGCGAAATCGCGCATCGCCCTCATACATCTCGGCCAGCCGGTCCATATGCGCGGCATCGCAGGGATAAAACCAGCGGTCGATCAGCGCCGCATAGGCCTCGACCTGTTCGCCTGCCCCGGCGCTTGCCGGCGCGGTTCCGTCGGCCGCCATCTCGGCAAAACGACGGCAGATCTCCTGATGCTCGGCGTGGTAGCGCGCCCAGTCCTCCTTGGAGTACCGGGATGTGCGGCCGGCGGATGTCTTCCAGGCGGAAGTTCCGCCCCATTGAGCTTGCGCCTCATCTTCATATTGCTTCGGGTCGAAACCGTCGAACAGCGTTGCCATATCCATATCCTTTCGCGTTTTGCCGTCAATCAGGGCCAGCGCCGCGTCGATACTGCGGATCAAGGCCTTGCTTCTGGCGATTGTGCCGGTGATCGCCTGGCGTTGCGCGACGAGCGCCGCGCGACGGTCGAAGCCCGGATCGTCAAGGACCCGGGCGATCTCGTCGAGCGACAGGCCGAGCGTGCGGTAGGTCAGGATCTGCTGAAGTCTGAGCACGCTGTCGCGGTCATAGGCCCGGCGGCCATTTGCCGCCCGCATTGCGGGCATCAGGAGGCCGATCTCGTCATAGTGATGCAGGGTCCGTACCGTGACGCCGGAATGTCTGGCCAATTGCCCGACGCTATAAAGCTTGATTCGTGACATGGATCTTCAACTACGACCTGACGTTACGTCAGGTTCAAGCAGATTTCACCGGGCCGGCCAATCGGTTCACTCCGCAGGTCGCCAGTGGATTTTCCCGTGCAGCCGGTCCTGGATATCATCGCGGTTCGCCGCAACAAGGATGCGCGCCGCATCGACCGGGCCGGGAAAGCTCAGCCTTGCCGCAACCTGTTCGAAGCCGAGCGGACCATAATAGGGCGCATCGCCGACGAGCACGACGCCCTCGCTGCCGCGCCGCAACGCCTCGGCGACGGAAATACGCACCAGTTCCCTTCCGATGCCGAGGTTCTTGAAGGACGGCCGAACCGCCAGCGGCCCGAGCAGATGGCCGGACACAGATCCGGCGATGACGGGCGTCATCCGCACCGACCCGACAACCGTATCATCCAGGATGGCGATAAAGGAAAGGCGCGGATCATGCGGCCCCTGTTCGCGCACCCGTTCGGCGGCGCGCACGAAGCGGCCGGGCCCGAACGCCTCTTCATTGATGCGCGCGATGATGGGTTGGTGAGATGGCGTTTCGTTCAGATAGACAGGCAGAATGGCAGACATGGAAAAACCCGGATAGATATGAAGACAAGAGGACGAAGCGCGCCGTTTGCCGGCACGGTCAAATTCAACGTCGTCGCAATTGTCCCGGGTTCCGCATGGTCTGACTTCCCTTCGATTGAGCGCGGATAGCACAAAGCCGACCGGTGGAGCAACCCAAAACACACTGTTCATCAAAACCGCCTTCGCAGCGACCGGATGGCGCCCTATGTTCCGTCGATAACGCAGGAGAAGACATATGGGCATGCTGGTCGACGGTGTCTGGAAGGACGTCTGGCTCAACACCGATGAAAACAAGGGGCGTTTCAAGCGCGCCGAATCGCAGTTTCGCAACTGGATCACCGCCGACGGCAGTGCCGGCCCGTCCGGCAGCGACGGCTTCGCGGCGGAATCGGGCCGCTATCACCTCTATATCTCCTATGCCTGCCCCTGGGCGCACCGCACGCTCATCTTTCGTCAATTGAAGGGTCTGGAGCCGCATGTCCCGATGTCGGTCGTGCACCATTTCATGGGCGATGACGGCTGGGAGTTCCATGACCGCGAGGGCGCGACCACCGACGGCGTCAACGGTTTCGACAGGATGTGGCGTGTCTATACGGCCGCCGACCCGACCTATAGCGGACGGGTGACCGTGCCGGTGCTCTGGGACACGGAGCGCAAAACCATCGTCTCCAACGAATCGTCGGAGATCATCCGCATGTTCAACAGCGCCTTCGACCATCTGGAGGGTGTCCGGTCCGATCTTGATTTCTATCCGCCAGCCCTTCAGGAGCGGATCGATGCGATCAACGATCCGGTCTATCACCATATCAACAACGGCGTTTACAAATGCGGCTTCGCAGCGACCCAGGAGGCCTATGAGGAGGCCTTCGATGCCCTGTTTGCCCAACTGGACGCGGTCGAGGCCATCCTGACGACCAACCGCTATCTGATGGGCGACACGCTGACGGAAGCCGACTGGCGGCTGTTCACCACGCTGGTGCGTTTCGACCCGGTCTATGTTGGCCATTTCAAGTGCAACCGCCAGCGCATCACCGACTATCCGGCGCTGTCAGGCTATCTGCGCGAACTCTATCAGATGCCCGGTATTGCCGGGACCGTGAACATGACGCACATCAAGAAACACTATTATGCAAGTCATGAATCGATCAATCCGAAGCGGATCGTCGCAAAGGGTCCGTCTACGGACCTGACCGCGCCGCATGGCCGCGAACATCTGTGACGTGCTACCATTCGGGCGATTGCGGAACGTTGCCGGTGATCTCGGCGAGACGCCGCCCGGTGGCCGGCGTGACATCGGGCGGCAGCGCATCGAGCGAAAAGAAGCCGGATTCGGCGATCTCGCCATCGCCCGCATGGCGCTCCATCTGGACGACGTTTCGGCACACATAGACCGCAACATGATCGCGGCGGCTGGCATGGTTGTTGTGGTAGAGGCCGAACAGTTCGGCCGGATCCCCGAGCCGTAAATTGCCTTCTTCGGCCAGTTCCCGCACCAGGGCCGCGTGAAAATTCTCGCCGATTTCCACACCGCCGCCGGGCAGGTGCCAGCCGGCGACATAGGTATGCTTGACAAGAAACACCCGGCCCGAGGCGTCGAAGGCGGCGCCGCGCACGCCCAGCGTGTGGGCACGTGAGACCAGGAACCAGACCCCCAACACACGTCGCACCATGCGCTCGCGAAAGCCGCGCCGTGCAGTTGTCATCTCGCCGGGCGCCCGACTGTATTCTTGCCCTTGTCGGCGTTCGCCGATATGTCCGGCATCATGTTCCGCCTCGCTCATATTTCCGACATCCATCTTGGCCCCCTGCCGCGCCTGACGCCACGGGAACTCGCATCAAAGCGCATCACCGGCTATGTGAACTGGCACCGCAACCGGCGCAAGCGTTTGTTCGGCAGCATACTCGATTCTCTGATGGACGATATCAGGGCCGTGGCGCCCGATCATCTGGCGATCACCGGCGATATGGTCAACCTCGCGGCGGCGGCGGAGATCGAAGCCGTCACGGGCTGGCTGGCGGCTGCCGGCGACCCGCATGACGTCTCGCTCGTCCCAGGCAACCACGACGCCTATGTGCCGGGCGCCTTCAAGACAATCTGCGCCGCTTGGCGGCCCAACATGCGCGGCGATGACGAACCGCTATCGGCATCGGGTGACAATCTGTTTCCCTATCTGCGCCGCCGCGGCGACATCGCCCTGATTGGCGTCTCGACCGCGGCCGCCTCCCCGCCTTTCATGGCAAGCGGCTTTTTCGGTCCCCGCCAAGCCAGGGACCTGACCGCCCTGCTCACACAATGCCAGGGGCTCTATCGGGTGGTCCTGATCCACCATCCGCCGGTGCGCGGGGCCGCCAGCCGCACCAAGCGCATGCTCGGCATCGGCCGGTTTTCCAAGGTCCTGCGGCAGGCCGGCGCCGAACTGGTGCTGCACGGCCATACCCATCTGGAAACGATCTATTGGCTGGACTGCCGGGACGGCCCGGTACCGGTCGTCGGCGTGCCGTCAGCCAGCGAGGCCGCGGGCGGGAAACGCCCCGCCTCCGGCTACAACTTGATCACCATCGAACGAAGCAACGCCGATTGGAGCGCCCATTTGCAGCGCTTCGGGCTGGACAGGGAAGCCCGGCAGTTCAATCTGGTGCGCGAAGAAGCATTGCGGCAACCTCGCACTCAGTCACGACCATAGCCGACTGTTGCGCATCATCCGTCGAAGGTCGGGTGCAGATAGCGTGCAGTCCCGCAACATGCGCCCGACCGTGCGTCAGGCCGCCGAGGCCGACATCTGGTCCTTGTGCATCCAGGCAATGAGGGCGCACAGGATCAGCAACACCAGCGCCGGCACTGCGCTGCCGCCGATCAGGAACAGATGGGTCAGCACCGCGCCGATCATGGTGCAGATGAGAAGGCCGGCGCCGTAAATCGCCCTGCCCGGCACGAAGAGCAGCACCGCGCCGGCGACTTCGATAAGGCCGGTGACATAGCGGAACCACTGGCCGAAACCGACCTGATCGAAGACCATCACCATGTCGTCGACCCCGGCCAGCTTGGAGCCGCCCGCCGCCAGAAAGGCGAGGCCGACCACGATTTTCAGCGCCCAGCCGCCATAGGTCCAGAGTTTGCTGTTGTCCATAATCCGTCTCCAAATCGAAATGTCAGCTTTGCAGATAGGACGCGCATGGTTGCGCGTAAACGTAAAATATGCACAGCTTCTGTGCATGTGTGCACAATTCAGTCGATGGAATGAAATCAGGACCGCTTATCTGGTCGCCCGTCACGGCACCCTGTCGGCCGCCGCCGATGAACTCGGCATCCACCACACCACGGCCCAGCGTCAGATATCGGCGCTGGAGGAAAGGCTCGGCACCCGGCTGTTCTACCGCAATCCGCGCGGCTATGCCCCGACGGATGCCGGCGAAGCGCTGCTGCAGGTGGCCGCGGCGACCCAGGACCAGTTCGACCAACTCGCCGCCCGGATTTCAGGCTTTGACCGGCGGCTTTCCGGGCATCTGATTGTCACCACGGTGTCGGACCTCGGTCCGCTGCTGATGCCGATCCTCGCTGATTATCAGCGGCAGAACCCCGACCTGTCCATCGAACTGATCGCCGATCAGCGGCTTTTGAAGCTGGAATATGGCGAGGCCCATGTCAGCATCAGGGCCGGCCGGGCGCCGACGGAGCCCGACAATGTCGCGCAAAGCCTGATCCGGGCAAAGGCCACTCTTTATGCCAGCCAGGACTATGTTGACCGTCACGGTCCGCTGAAATCGCTCGATGACCTCGCCGGTCATCGTTTCGTGACCCTGCCCGACAGTCAGGTCAATATCCCGGTGGCTGGATGGATACAAAAACACGTTGCGGCTGACGCCATCACATTTCGCGCCGGCGACAGGGCGTCCATCACGGCGGCGATTGAAAACGGCATGGGGATCGGCCCGGTCATATGCTGGGCGGCGTCGACGAATGATGCTCTGCTTCCGATGATCGCGCCACAGCCGGACTGGTATGGTCAATTGTGGCTGGTCACCCATGTTGACCTGCACCGCACAGCCAAGGTGCAGTCTTTCCTGACGCATATGAAATCCGCGATTGAAGCACGGCGCGGAATCATCACGGCCGAGGCGCTGCAAGCCTCCACGAAAGGAAAAGGGGCACGTTCACCATCATGAACGCGCCCCGGGAGTCCTTGGGGATCGGCTGATTTGCCGGTCAGGATTCCGGCCGGTCCGCCTCGCGGAAGACACCGCGTCCACTGGAGATGCCGAAGACGACATCGCCGCGCACGAAACCGATATCGTGCAGGTCGTGGGCCGACATGGCCATCAGCATTTCATGTTCGCGACGGATTCGGCGGGCCGTGCGCCGCCGTTCGAAATAAGCCGAAACGGCCTTCCAGGCCGCCCTTGCAAAGCCCCGTGCGCCGGATGCGGAACTGGGCGTTGCATGATGAATGATCATGGTCATTTTTTTGCTCCTTTGACATCAGCTCCCGGACGATATGGCCTCCTGAACGGCCGATCGGCGGGGTGTTTCGATGATGCCTATCTAGGGATCTCCTGTTTCATTTGATTTTCAGAACGCCCGGTTTCATGTTTCAATTGTTGACATGCGGGGCGATTATCTCTCTTGAAATTCGCGCATAGGAATCAATACGTTGCAATGGGCCCCGTGGATCCGCCTTCGACCGGTCGGCGCCGGCCAACTCCTGCTCCGAAACATGCCGGTGGCGATTGCGCCGGGCACTGACAAAGGCGCGGGCCCGGCGGAACAGCGCACACACGCCGTTTTCAACGGCGGCGGAGATATGAAACGGGCGGTTCATGGCGATGCTCATGTCCTTGTCCTCTGGTTTCGGCGGCGCTTCGGCCGTGCATTGCGATGGGCGCACTCTGCGGCCCATTCGTTTCAGCCGGATGTCGGGAGGCAGCACACTGTGTTTCAATTGTTGCAGGCCTCAGCGGGAATCGAGATTCCGGTTCGTCAAAACCGCCGCGGCGTGTAAAACGAAATCCCTGCCTGCCGCACGCATAATCGAAACCGGAATTCATCCACCCATGACAGCCAGACCGGATCCCTTTGCCCATCACCCCGAATTGCGGGACAAGGTCCGTGATCCCCACCAGTCTTTCTTCCGGACATTCCAGCCGTCCGATCTCGATGAACGCATGAAGGCGCTTGGCGTGCCGCCGCACTGGCGGCTCAGCGACGAGCAGCGGGAGGCCACCCGCCACACGGCGCTGGAGGGGCATGTGGGCGACGATTTATGGGTCTTCGCCTATGGCTCGCTGATGTGGGATCCCGGTTTCGTGTTCGAGGAAATCCGACTGGCCGACGTCGCCGGCTATGCGCGCCATTTCTGCCTCAAGGACGAAATCGGCGGCCGCGGCACGCGCGAAGCGCCCGGCCTGATGGCGGCGCTCGATGACGGGCCGGGCTGTACCGGGCTCGTTTTCCGGATCGCCGGGGAGCGTTTGGACGAGGAAACACAAATCCTGTGGCGCCGCGAAATGCTGTCGGGAGCCTATGTGCCAGCCTTCGTCGATGCGGTGACGGCCGAGGGACGCCTGCAGGCGATCACTTTCATCGCCAACAAACAGGCAAAGCGCATCCACGCCGATCTCAGCCGGGACCAACAGGTGCAGTATATTGCAACGGGAAAGGGCATCCTGGGATCAAGCCTTGAATATATCGAAAACCTGGTCTCGCATTTGACGGCGCTCGGCATCGAGGACCGTGATGTGTCGTCCCTGCTCGCCGATGCCAGGCGCTATGCGGGGTCCCGGTAGCGGCACATCCCTGTCATCGGTCATCCCGTATCCACCGTTGAATTCCGGCCGTTCAGGTCATTATGGTATAGAGGACAAGATGATCGTGGATGCAGGAGGACAGGGAGGCTCCATGTCCAAATTCAGACCCTTTCCGGAAGCGCAGGAACACGGTGAGATCACCGAGGTTTTTCCGGACATCCATTTCGTCACCGGAACGGCCGCAATGGCCGGCCGGCTGCCGATGCGCTTCAGCCGCAACATGACGATCATCCGCCAGGATGGCCGCCTGACGCTGGTCAATACGGTCCGTCTGAGCGAGGACGGCCTGACCGCGCTCGACGCGCTCGGCGATGTCGAACACGTGATCCGGCTTGCCGGATTTCACGGGATGGACGATCCGTTCTACCAGAGCCGCTACGGCGCCAGGGTCTGGTCGGTCGACGCGCCCTATCTCCCGGGCTTCGGCGAAGGGTCGGAACCCTATCTGGAGCCGGACATTGTGCTGGACGACCGGACCGAACTGCCGGTGAAAGACGCCCGGCTGGTTCTGTTCAAATCGGCCACGCCCGGCGAGGGACTGCTGTTGCTGGACCGCGAAGGCGGCATTGTGGTTTCCGGCGACTGCCTGCAGAACTGGGCGAAAACCGACCGGTATTTCAGCCTGCCGGCGAGGATCCTGATGCCGATGATGGGTTTCATCAAGGCGCATAATGTCGGACCGGGCTGGCGCAAGGTGGCCAAACCCGACACGGCGGAGATCAAGGGCGTTCTCGATCTCGATTTTGCCCATGTGCTTCCGGCCCATGGCGCTCCGGTGATCGGCAATGCGAAGGACCGCTTCACGCCGGCGATCAATGGGCTATGAAAACTGGGTCGTCAATGACACCAGACTTTGACTACATCGTCATCGGCTCAGGCTCAGCGGGCTCTGTGCTGGCCAATCGGCTGTCGGCCGATCCCGACACAAGCGTGCTGGTGCTGGAGGCCGGCGGACCGGATCGGAATTTCTGGCTGAAACTGCCGGTCGGCTATTTTCGGACCATCTACGATCCGCGCTTTTCACGGGTGTTCGAGACCGAGCCCTCCGAAGGTGCCGGATTTCGCGGCATCGCCTGGCCGCGCGGACGGATCGTCGGCGGCTCGAGTTCCATCAACGGTCTGATTTTCATTCGCGGACAGCATGAGGACTTTGATGATTGGCACAAGGCCGGCGCGACGGGCTGGGCCTATGAAGAGGTTCTCCCGCACTTCAGGGCGATCGAACGCTATGCCGGCGGCGATGACCACTATCATGGCCGCAGCGGCGAACTGGCTGTTTCCGATCTGCGCAACCGCAATGCCGCCTGTCAGGCCTGGCTCGACGCCGCCACCCAGTTCGGTCTCCCGCTCAATCCGGATTTCAACGGTGAAACGACCCATGGCGTGGGTTCGTACCAGGTCAGCCTGGACAAGCGCCTTCGTTCCAGCGCCTCGACGGCGTTTTTGAGGCCGGCGCTCAGCCGTTCGAACCTGACCCTGAAGACCGGTGCCCATGTGACGCGGGTGATCCTCGAAAACGGCCGCGCGACCGGCGTCGAATGGCTCTCGGGCGGCCGGCTGCACCGCGCCCATGCCGCCCGCGAGGTCATCCTTTCGGCCGGCACCCTGCAGACGCCGCAGATCCTGCAGCTTTCCGGCATCGGACCGGCCGATCTGCTGCGCAGCCACGGCATTACCGTTGCGGTCGACGCACCGGATGTCGGCGAGAACCTGCAGGATCACTACCAGATGCGTCTCATTCTCCGGCTCAAGGAGAAACTGTCGCTCAACGATGCCGTGCGCAATCCGCTGAAACTGGCCGGGATGGGCCTGGAGTGGCTGTTTGCCGGCCGCGGACCGCTGACCGTGGGTGCCAGCCAGGTCGGCGGCGGCGCCTGCACCAGCCATGCCGTCGACGGACGGCCGGACATCCAGTTCAGTATCATGCCGCTGTCGGTCGACAAGCCGGGCGCGCCGCTGCACCGTTTTTCGGGATTCACGTCTGCCGTCTGGCAGTGTCACCCGGACAGCCGCGGATCGATCCGCATTCAGTCCCCCGACCCGTTGCAGCAGCCCCGTATCGCGCCGCGCTACCTGTCCGCCGGCAGCGATCGGAAGGTGCTGAGCGAAGCGGTCAGAATTCTGCGCGAAATCCACGCCCAACCGGCTTTCCGCGACCTTTGGGACCAGGAGATGGTGCCGGGCGCGCAGATGGCCACCGACGATCAGATCGATGAGGCAATCCGCACCGAGGGCGGCACGGTGTTTCATCCGGTCGGCACCTGCCGGATGGGCAGCGATGATAGGGCCGTGGTCGATCCGCAATTGCGGGTCGTCGGCGTCGACGGGCTGCGGGTCGTCGACGCATCCGTGATGCCGAAGATCACCTCGGCCAACACCAATGCCGCATCGCTGATGATCGGCGAAAAGGGCGCAGGCCTCATCCTCGGCGAGGGCGATGGCAGACGCAATGCCCGTCAGCCAGCGGAGCGCCTGCCGTGAATCCCCGGCAGCTACGCCGCAGGCTTCGCAGGCGGTGTGTCAAAAAATGCCGTTATTCCATTGAATAAAAGGGGTTTTCAACGAGTGATCTTGATCGGCGCGGCTTGATCCGTCACGCATGCACGCGCAGGCGCCGGATGATTTCGACGATCAGCAGGGCGCCGGCGGGCCACAGCACCCACAGCGTTCCCGACCAGGTCAGCAGATTGATGACCACCAGCATACCGACAATCACGACAAGGCGCGCATAGCGGATGCTGAACCGTCCGGCGGCAAAAACCGGCGCCGCCTGCCATGCCAGCAGCGTCAGCATGGCGACACCCGGCCATTGCGCCCAGAGCGCCCCGCCGGTCGCCAGATTGATGGCCACCAGCGCAATCCAGATGACACCAAATATCCGCGCATTGCGGACCACACCGTCCCACAGCACGCTCTCGCCCAGCACGCTCTCGCCCGCTGCATCGGGCGCCGGTGTTTCCCGATCCCGTCGCCGCGGGCGCTCCGGCTCATGCCGTTCCCTGGCGGCCTGTTTGGGTGCCGCGTCGTTCGAATGCTCCGCACCCCGCCGGCCGAAGAACGGCTTCGGCGCCGCATCTCCGAAGGAAACACAGTAGACCGCGACATCCTCGGAAAAATTCTTCGGCCGTTTTTCGCCGAGATATTCAAAGCCGACGGAAAGCTTGCTGCGCACCTGGTCATAGACCTGCTGCGAAACGAGCACGCCGCCGGGCTCGGCCATGGTCTGCAGGCGCGCGGCCAGATTGACCCCCTCGCCGAGCAGGTCCTCGCCATCGATGAGAACATCGCCGAGATGGATGCCGATGCGAAACCGCAGCGCTCCATTGGCCGGATGACCGGCATCGCCGAGTTCGCGCTGCACCTCGATGGCGCATTGCACGGCTTCGACAACGGATGGAAATTCCGCCACCAGCCCGTCGCCGGCCGTGTTGACGATCCGGCCATTGTGCCGGGCAATGAATTTGGAGAAGACGTCCCGGGCAGCGCGCAGGGCTTCGACCGTGCCGACCTCGTCGGCATCCATGGCGCTGCTGTAACCGGCGGCATCGGCCGCCAGGATGGTTGTCAGTTTTCGCTCAACTCTGGCGCTCGTCGTCATGTCGGAACCCCTGACAAACCGCTATCGCCGAGCCGCCCCGCCCGGCCTCTGCCATACGATATATGAAACACAATACACGATTTTAAGTGGCCAATTTGAAACTTTACCGGCCCGAAACAGTTCTAGCCGGATCCAAGCGCCGGGCCAAGCACGCCCCGGAAAGCGATAAACAGCGCCACGGCGCCGACAATTGCACCTAACACGAACCACCAGATGCTGTTGCCGAGCGAGCCGGCTTGCGGCCGCGCCGCGCGGCGTTTCATCGCAGCGCCGTCACCTCCGGCGCGTCGCGCCGGTCGCTGCCGGACAGCGGGTGCCGCAGTCCTCGCCTGTTCGGCCGGCGGTGTCCCGTACATTTCCGGCCGGACCTGCTCGGTCTCGAGGAAACGCTGTCGTTCCACCATCCGTTCCGCGATGTAATGGGTGACACTGTCGGCGATGCGCATCATATCGCCCGATTCGGCCATGACGACGCGCCCGAGCCGCGTGTCCCGGACAAAGCGGTAGGTCCGCCGGTCCGGTCCCATCTGCACATGGGCGACCGCATCGATCCACAGCCGCGGCTGCAGCCCGGAGGAGATGACGAAATCGAACTGTTCGTCCTCGGCCGGCACCGCGTCGAAGACCGGCACCAGCTCTTCCGCCAGCAGCTCGAGACGGGCCCTGTCGGCTTCCTTCATGTCGACGACGACGTCCTCGCGCTCCGCCGCCGCGATCTTGACCTCGCGCACGACATCGGAAAGCCGTCTGGATTTGCCGGTGGGAACCGTCGGATCCGTCATCGAGACTCCACGCGCCATTCATGGTTAATCAGCCGTTAACATACTGCAAAAGCACGCCCTGACAAATCCCTCCTGCCTGCGACCGCAGCGACGGCGCGCGCCAGGGAAAGCCGACATCGGCCATGCAAACATGATAGAAGACCGCAAAAGGAGATGGCATGCAGTCCACCACACAAGACATCCGCATCGTCCCGCTGGCCGAGGTTCCGGACAAAATCGCCGAACTCGCACGCTGGTTCGTTGCCGAATGGGAGCCGTATTATGGCGATGATGGCCCCGGCGACGCAATGGATGATCTCGCGGCCTGCTGCAACCGCGATGCGCTGCCGATTGCCTTTGTCGCGCTCGATGCCGAAGGCGAACCACTGGGAACCGCCGCGCTGAAAGCGGAGTCCGTCGGCAGCAAATCGGGCCAGTCGCCCTGGCTCGCGGCCCTCCTCGTCGACCCGGACCAGCGCCGATGCGGCGTCGGAACGGTGCTGGTCGCCGCAATCGAAGCGGAAGCCCGGCGCATGGGCTTCGATGCCCTGTATGTCTCGACGGATGCCGGCGAAAACATCGTCAGAAAACGCGGATGGCAGCCACTCGACACGGTCTCGTCCTTGCGCGGCCCGATCACCGTCTACCGCTGCGATCTCACCACCCATCAGGAAAACCCCGCCACATGAGCCCTGCCTTCGAGGAACTGGACTATCGCCCGACACCGATCGGCGCACTCAGCCTGCGCCGCCGTCGCGAACCGAAACTCGGGGTCGACGTCTTCGAAATCAAGCTGGGCGAGGAGTTCCTGATGTCCAGCCTGTTCACGGCGTCCGAAACCGCCCTGGCACGCCTCGCCCTCGCCGACCTTTCCGGCGATGATCTCGATGTCGTGGTCGGCGGCCTCGGCCTCGGCTACACGGCCAAGGCGGCTCTGGACAACCCGGCCGTCGGCAAACTCCTGGTGGTCGACGCCCTGCAGCCGATCATCGACTGGCACGAAAGCGGCCTGCTGCCACTGGGCAAGGCGCTCACCGCCGACCCCCGCTGCCGCTTCCGCCTCGGCGATTTCTTCGCCCTCGCCGCCTCCAAGGATGGCTTCGACCCCAACGCGCCCGGAAAGACCCACGACGCCATCCTAGTCGATATCGACCACACGCCGGACGCCCTGCTCGACCCGCAAAATGCCGGTTTCTACACGCCGGAGGGCCTGGCGAAGCTCGCCCGGCACCTGAAGCCGGGCGGCGTGTTCGGCCTGTGGTCCAACGACCGCCCGGACGACGCGTTCACCGCGCGACTGGCGGATGTCTTTGCAGAGGCGCGCGCCGAGGAAGTGACGTTCCACAACCCGATCCAGGAGCGCGAGGCGACGCAGACGGTCTATCTGGCGCTGTGCTGAGATTGTAATGACCCGACAGTTGGACTGTGCAGTGGAGCCCGCGACCGCAAGAGTCGGGCGCGCCTGGGCTGGGTGTGGCCACGCCGCTTCCGAGCGGGTTTGATGAAGGTGTAAAAGCCAACACGAACCTGAACGCAAAACTATCATGACGACTGACCCGAATTCACAGGGCCGGGTCAAAATCGAAACAGCAACAAGGAGAAAACAGAGCGAAAAAGACAGCCCAAAAAAGGCCACCAGATCGAGTAGCTCAAAGCGTTAGCGTCAGGGGATTACCCTCTCTGCACATCTAAACACCAATGTTCAGCCGGAACTTCGAATTAATTGACTCAATATATTATAGCTGTCATTTTATTATTGATTATCAGCGGACTAAAAAAATGCAAATAACAGATCAGCCAAATAAGTTCGATACCAATCAAATCATTACGATGCTCGAGCATGTTTTTCAGACGATTATTATCCTTGTGATAGGTGTTATTTGTTTGATCATTCATAATGCACCGGCGAGGTCGCAAATTTACACTGAATTCGACCCACATCCTGGTTGGGAGAATCTCCAAATAGACGATCGGATATTCGCGCCTCAATCCTATGGTTCGGCAGGGTATTGTTGCGGCGGTATTCCCGCCAACAATTTCTATTTCGACGGTAAACAACAGAAGATTTATAAAGGGCATGTTGCCGCTGAAATTGCCTTGCAGAAGATAATATCGCAAGCTAGTGCACTGGGCATCGCTGAAGACCAGGTGTCAAGAGCTATTTTGGCAGGTGAGTTTAACCCACATTATGAAGACTTAAGGATGGCCCTATTCGGAATAGGTTTTCCTTACTATGTACATACTGGATATAATAAAAAGGTAAATATTGATTACTGGAACATTCTTTCCAACGGTGAAAAGGAAATAGTAACAGAATTCATCGATAATTTGGTAGAAACGGATAAAAAAAATAATATGTTGAATGAAAACGATATCACAATAGGATTAATTGCACCAATTTCTATATTCAGAAATATGGTCTGGGGAAGGAAGTTTGGAGACTTATATTTGGAATCATCGGTCAATACAATTATAAAAGGATCAAGTAGAACGTTAATCGGGCTGGATGTTGCTTACCTATATCTGTGGACTGTTGCTGCCGGTGAATTGTCCGATAAATACGGTTTGGTGTTAAACGACCACCCATCGTATCAAGCTGCGTTTGAAGCGCAGGTCCGGAGGCCAAAACTTCAGCAGCAGTTTCAAAAGAGAGTTGAAAATACAAAGAAATACCAAAGTATTGTCACATTCTTTGGGAGGGGTGACTTGATGAACGAGGAGCATCCGTTAAATCATCGGCTGAACTATGAGAGTCTTCGACAAAATAGATATCTTCCTGCGTTAAGAAATAAGCTGTGGTCGGCCTTGGTGGCGCCTGGTGAAGCCACGCAAATGTAACATACAGAAGTGCGGCGCCGACTAGAAAAAGTGGTATTATTCGAAGCGAATTGATGCTGGTTGGCTACAGATAGTCAGATAATTGAGATTATTAAAGAATTCCTTTAAATTAATCTCCGCAACAAAGGCTTGAATAACGGAACGTTTGACCATGCGAGTTGTCAATTGGTTTTGTCAGCAAATAGCGCTGATGCTGCTGTTATGCGTTCAGGTAAATGCACAGGAGTTTGTGTTTGGTATCGGCATTACAGTGTTTGACATGAAAGATCCCGCCCACGGCATCATCGTGGCGGATATTGAACCAAACTCACCGGCAGCCAAGTACCTGAAAGTGGGCGACATTATCCAGAAAATCAATGGGTTGCCGCGGGGAAGCAAATCATTGGACACGGATGTGGCAGCCGGACTTATCGAGTCGGTTGGATCGGAGTGGGGAGCCGGTGCCTATGTGTCCGTCTTATTCGATCGCGTATTGGACCGCCCATTTGGAGGGGGGCGTCGATACCAAGCCAATATTCCCATTGCCTATCATGCTGGGACGCACGACTATGATTCCTCAGATGCACTCTTGAGGAGTCTGGTTGCCGGAGCTTTTTCAGGTGGAACATTAGGGTTTGGCCCCGAATCATTTTGTCTATTGTACTATTTTACCATATCGAATGGAAATGAATACGACATGGATATATTTATGGACACTTGCTTCAAGGAAATGAGGCGAGAATTTGAATTACTGAAAGAAAATAATCAGCTAGCATACTACGCAGGTCGCGGCATTGTATCAGCCATGTTGGATATACCCAAAAACAACAAAGGAAGATCGGTAATATTTGGAGATAATCCTCTTGGTAGATGTCCAGATATAGTAGCGTTGAATGCGGCAAGGAAAACACTAACGGATCTAAATGAAATAGGGAGAAAAGAGAAATCCAGCGAAGAATTAGCGAGTAAAATAAGAAATAAAGTCGTAGCTGGATTACTGGAGTGCTTGATAAAAAGATAGTGTTTGGTGTCCCCGATAGGGAATCAGTAAACTCCTCGCCTTTGGCATTACGGTGACAGTTTACTAATTACACGAACCACTGTACCCTGCCCGCCATGGCCCGCCTTGCCCGCCTCGTGGTTCCCGGACTGCCCCATCACGTGACCCAGCGCGGCAATCGCCGCGAGACCACCTTCTTCAACAAACGCGACTATGCCCTCTATCGCGACTGGCTCGCCGAAAGCAGCGGGAAGGCCGGCAGCACCGTCTGGGCCTGGTGCCTGATGCCCAATCATGTCCACATCATCCTCGTGCCGTCGGATGAGGACGGTTTGCGCAAGACCTTCGCCGATCTGCATCGCCGCTATACGGCCCATATCAATGCCCGGCTCAAGGTGACCGGACATCTGTGGCAGGGCCGCTATGGATCGGTTGTCATGGATGAGGAGCATCTGCTCAATGCCGTCCGCTATGTGACGTTGAACCCGGTTCGGGCGGGACTGGTGAAGCGGGCGCGGGACTGGCCCTGGTCGAGCGCGCGGGCGCATCTGGCCGGCCAAAACGATGCGGTTGTGGATGTGGCCCCGGTGTTGGAGCGGGTCGGGAACTTCAAGGAATTCCTGGGAGCCGAATTTGAGGAGGAGGCTGCCTATGGTCCACTGCGGCGGGCCGAGACGATCGGCCGGCCGGTTGGCACCTCGGACTGGCTGAAGGGTCTGGAGAAGCGGACCGGCCGTTCGCTGGCACCGGGCAAGCGCGGCCGCAGGGTCAAAGCGACGGCAACTGAATAAAGTAAACTGTCACCGAATTTTGGGCTTGCGGCGCCGTCGCCGCCCGAATATTCTTAAAACATGACATCGCGCCGGTGCCGCGAACGCACCATCGCGCAATTTGTTGGAGCAGCCGGGTGCAGTTAAACAGGCTTGATCACGTCAATATCATAACGTCCAATCTTGATGCGATGATCGCGTGGTATACGGATGTTCTCGGCATGGCCGCCGGCGAACGCCCGCCATTTCCTTTCCCGGGCGCCTGGATGTATGCGGGCGACCATGCGGTGGTCCATCTTGTGGTGGCCGACGAGGAGCGCCAGTCGATCGAGCCGAAGATCCAGCATTTTGCTATCACCGCCAGCGGACTTGCCGCGTTTGTGGCCCGGCTGGACGAACGAGGCATCGACTTCGGGATGAACACCGTACCGGCCTTTCCCATCGTGCAGGTCAATATCTTCGACTGCGACGGCAATCACATCCATATCGATTTCCCGGCCGATGAGCTCGATGACGCTTTGAAGGCGCGGCTGGATATTTAGGCCGTCGGGTTTGTGACAGCGGGCCGTTACGAAAATACGGTTCCACATGCCCACACCGTCACCGCAATGTCGCTGTAAATTCAGCCCTGTCCCATCGCCGGTTTGTCTTCCGGCGAGCCGCCCTATATTGGCTTTGCAATGCTGCAGACGCTCAAGAGATTCAAGCAGACGATCACTTTGGGCGGCTTCGTCTCGATTGTCATCCATGCGGTCCTGTTGGCGCTGCTGGTTTTCGGTCTGCCGCAATTGAGGCTGGATCCCGGAGAGCCGGAGGTGGTCCGGGTGGAACTGGTGCTTCCGGAAGAAGCGGCGCCACAGGAACAGTCAGACGCGCCCGCGGCAGAGCCGGAATCCGATACGGAAGAAACCGCTTCGGCCGATGAGGCGGATACTCAGCCGCCTCAATTGTTTCGTCCTGTGTATCGCTATGGCGAAGAGGATGCCGGCCAGGACACATCCGTTGATAGCGATGCCGCCAGCGAAGATGAGACAGACACGGCATCATCAGAGGAACCGACGGAAACCCCGGAGACGCTGGAGCAGACCGTCGACGCGCTTGAGGCGCCGACCGGTGAAGCGCTGCCGGAAGCCGCGGACGCGCCGCCGGAACCGGCGCAAACAGCCGAAACCGCGCCCTCGCCGCACGACACTGAAAGCCCCGTGGCGACCACGGCGATGAACGCAACGCCGCGCGGGATTCGCGCCGGCACCCTTTGCGTCAGCGAACTGCGCCGTCAGTTGAACGGTTCCGTCCCGCCCTATTGGCCGGACCTCTTGCCGACCTACCGGTTGGACGAGGGGACGATATTGCAGGTGCGCAGGGGCGCGTTCCGCTCCAACGCCCGCTGGTTCAATTTGCGCTTTCGCTGCGAAATCGATGAGGCCGCAACCCGGATCGTGTCCTTTGACTTCACCGTCGGAACCCCGATCCCGCGCGCCGAATGGGCCGGTCGCGGCCTGCCCGCTTCGTAGGGCACACTCACACCGGCCGCACTCGCATCTTGATGTGCTTGGCTTCCAGATAGGCATCCAGGCCCTCCGGCCCGAGTTCGCGGCCCATGCCGCTCATCTTCCAGCCGCCGAACGGGGCCTGCAACTCGCTGGTGTCGTTGACATTGACCCCGACAGCGCCGAATTCCAGCCGGTCGGCGAGCGCCCATAGCCGTTCCAGATCGGCGCCGTAGAGATAGGCCGCCAGCCCGTATTCGAGCCCGTTGGCAAGGTCGAGCATTTCGGCTTCGCTGTCGAAGGCGGCGATCGCGGCGAGCGGACCATAGGTCTCTTCCTGCATCGGCAGGCTGTCGACCGGCGCATTGTCGATCACAGTCGGGCGATAGAAGGTGCCACCCGCAAAGGCGCTACCCTCCGGCTGCCGGCCGCCGGCGATCAGCCGCCCGCCTTTGGCCAGCGCATCGGCCTGGTGTGCTTCGACCCGGTCGATGACCGACCGGTTGAGCACCGGCCCGTAGGCGACACCGGGCGCCGTGCCATGGCCGATTTCCGTCGCCTCGGTCAGGCTGGCAAGGCAGTCGGCAAAGGCCTTGTGGACCCGCCGGTCGACCAGGATGCGGTTCACGGTGATGCAGATCTGTCCCATATTGGAGAACGACCGGCGGTGCGCCGCCCTCACCGCCTCCTCCAGATCGGCATCGGCCATGACGATGAACGGCGCATGGCCGCCGAGCTCCAGCGACACGCGTTTGAGATTGCCCGCAGCCCTGCGCATGATGTCCTGCCCGGCGGCGATTGAGGCCGTCGCCGAGATCAGCCGGATGCGCGGATGGGCGGACAGCGCCGCGCCGGCCACCGGGCCGAGGCCCGGAAGATCGGCGAGAACCCCCGCCGGCAGGCCGGCCTCGTGCAGGCAATCGACCAGCATGGCGATCGCCAGCGGCGTCTCATGCGGGGATTTGACGATCATCGGACAGCCGGCGGCGAGCGCCGGCCCGATTTTCCAGCAATAGAGATCGACCGGATAATTCCACGGCACGATTGCCGCCGTCACGCCGACCGGATGATAGGAGACGATGTTCTTGACCGAAGCGGCACTCGCCGGCCGCAGCGAGCCGCCGATCCGCGTTGCCTCACCGGCATAGTAGCGCAGCACCTCGGCACCGAAGAGGATTTCCTTGCGGTTGTCGGCAACCGGCTTTCCCTGCTCGCGGGTCAACAGCAGCGCCATCGCCTCGACGCGCTCTTCGATGAGCGCCGCGGCGCGGGTCAGCAGCGCCGCGCGCTCGCCCGCCGGCAGCGCGGCAAATCCGGGGGCCGCCGCTTCGGCGTGGCCGACCGCCTCGTCGACGATCCGTTCGTCGGCCAGCACTGTCGAACCGACCGCTTCACCGGTCGCCGGATCCGTGATCTTGAAACGCTCGGCGCCCTGCGGCGTGTGCCACGCACCATTGATGAAAAACCCGCGATCCATGCCCACCTCACCGCATCTTCAGGCGCCGCCAGAGCTCGGCATAGTTCCGGTCGTTCTGGACATCGGCGGCGGCCTTTTCCGTGGTGTTGGGACTTACCATGATATAGGGCTCGCGGCCCGCCTCGACGATAATCTCTGCCGTTGCCGCATTGATCGCCTGGCCGATGGCAATGGCAATCGACGTCGAGGTCGCGCCGACCCGGTGCTTGCTGTCGCCGACGGCAATGCCCGCATCGCCCTTCGGCACGCCGGTATCGATGACCACATCGGCAAGCTCGAACAGCCGCTTGCCGCAGGAATGGCGCGATGGGGTCGAAGACGAATGCGGCACCGACGTCACGCCGATAAGCTTCATGCCGCGCTCCTTGGCGCCGACGGCGATGTCGAGCGTCACGGCATTCAGGCCCGAATGGGAGAAAATCAGCATCGCGTCGCCGGGATCGAGCTGATGGGCCGCCAGGATCGCCGTGCCATAACCCTCGCGACCGTGAATGAAGCGGTATTGCCGGGCGCCGCCATCGCCCAGCACCCGGTGAAACGAAATCATCGAACTCTCGACGATCGGCCGAAAGCCGGTCACCGTGCCGGTGCGCGGGAACATTTCCATCGCCGCGAAGGAGCCGTGGCCGGTGCCGAAGGTGAAGACCAGCCTGTCGTTCAGAATGCTCTCGGCACAGATGTCCGCCGCCTGTCTGATGGCCGCACCTTGCGTATCGGCGACCCGCTGCAGCCGCTCCGTTACCGAACCGAAATAGCGCTCGACAATATCGCTCATCGTCTTTCCTTCCATTCTTCAGACCGCCCGGGTGATGCCTTCCAGCGCCGTTTCAAAGAGCAGCGCCTCGCCAGCGGCCAGGGCATCCGGCGCCAGCTTCTCGCGGGTGGCCGCATTGACGGTGCCGAGGCACAGGCTGGCAAAGCCGACATTCAAAGCTGCTGCCGATGCGATCAGCGCAGACGTCTCCATGTCGATGGCGATGACGCCGGCCTCGCGCAGCGCCTGATGGTTTTTCGCCGCGCGCACCCGCCCCTCATCGTCGATGCCGAACATGTCGCGGTAGAAGGCATCATAGGTCGCAAACAGCCCGCCGGTGACGGTTTTGCCCGCCGCCGCGCCGGCCTCCCGGCAGGCATCGATCAGGCTTTGATCGGCCCGGCTCGCCTCCGGATCGTCGCTATAGGCATGCGATGTGCCCTCGAAGCACAGGGCGTGTTCGCTGACCAGCAGCCCGCCGCCCTGCATCGGCGGGAAATACATCGCCGTGCCGATGCGCAGGAACCGGCTGACGCCGAGATCGGCGAGTTCATGCAGGACGATGGTGGCGATCGGCGCGCCCATGCCGAATGCCGCCACGGTGACGATCTTGCCGTTATAGACGCCGGTGATGGTCCGCAACCCACGCTTGACGGGCAGAAAACGGACATCCTCCATGCGGCCGGCAATCCGGTCGATACGGTCCGGGTCGCCGATCAGCAGCGCCCGGTCGCCGACGGCATCGGCACGGTGGCCCAGATACCAGGCTGTCTTCATTTTTGTTCTCCCGTCAGACGGTGGTGCAGAAAGAGGCGCGCCGCGGCCACCGCCTGTTCACACGCCAGGGCCGGATCGGTGATGCCGTCCATCTCGGCGGCAATGAAGCCCCCGGCAAACGTGTCGCCGGCGCCCGTTGTGTCGTCCGCCGGAACGGGATCGACCCGGGCGGTCTTTTCGATGCCCGGAGCCGTGACCACGACACCGTCACGGCCGCGTGTCTCGACGACGATCACGCCATCCCGCGTTTCGCCGATCAGCGCCCGCTCGGCCTGGTTGCAGAAAATCACATCGGCCTCGGCCGAGAGCTGGCGGCAGATCTCCGGCGTGAAAGCAGCCGTGTCGTTCTTCGTCAGCCAGTAGAGCCGTGCCGCAGGGTCTCGTGCTTCCAGGATCGGCCGCATCAATTGCGGCGGGCCGACCGAGATGCACAGATGGCTGGCCGCACCAATCAGCGCCCTTTGTTCATCCGTCAATTGTTCCTGCCCGCCCAGCGCCGGGTCATAGAGGCAGGCGCAACTGCCGTCGGCCTGATAAACTAGCAAGGACGTGGGCGAACGCGGCGCGTCGACCATGGCGATGCCGGAAATATCGATGCCGTCGGCCGCCAGCCCGTCGCAATAGAGCCGGCCTTCGGCATTAGCGCCCATCCAGGAGATGATTTTGGCGGTCCCGAGACGATCCGCGACGGCCCGTGCGACATAGGCCGGGCAGCCGCCGATCCGCGGCCACGCCGCAGCGCTGCGCCGGCTGACCAAAGTCGTCCGGTTGCCCTCGGCGAAACCGTCCAGGGTCACAGCGTAATCGAGGCTGCCATAGCCGGTGACGCAAAGGCCGGTCACGTCAGCATCTCCCGCGCCGCATCGAGGTCGACGACCTGACCGAGATAGCGATCGATATCCTCCAGCGACGCGGTCGCCAGATGTTCGCGATTGCTGTTGGTCGCCTGCCGCGGCACGACGACCTCGAAACCATGGGCAAAGGCGTCCTGGGCGGTCGCCCGCACGCAGACATTGGTCTTGACGCCGCAGATGACGACCCGCTCGATCCGCTGCTCGTTCAGGAACAGCGCCAGTTCCGTGGCGAAGAAGGCGCTGTAACGGCGCTTGACGATCTCGATTTCACTGGCGTGGCCCTGTGGGCCGAAGCCGTCGAAGAACTCCGCGTTGAATCCGCCGCTGACGCAATGTTCCGGTAGATATTTCTGCTCGAAATCGTCAAATCCGCTCCGGTGCCGGTCGGCGACATGCACCACCAGGGTTTTGGCCGCCTGGGCGACCTCGATCAGCGAGCGCACCGGTGCAATGACCTCCTGCGCCTTCGGATAGGTGTTTTCCCCCTCCGGGTGCAGGAACGAATTCTGCATATCGATGACAAGCAGCGCGGTGCGGGTCATGGCAGCGCTTTTCCTTTCTGGTTTTTCAAGCCGGCAAGACACAGGGCGACGAGGACGAACAGATAGGGAATGGTGCCGACCAGCTTCGGCGGCAGGCCCGCTGTCTGCATACGGATCTGCGTTGCCTCCAGGAAACCGAACAGCAGGCAGACCAGCGCCGTCACCACCGGCCGGTCACGGCCGAAATAGAAGGCCGCGAGCGCAATGAAACCCCGTCCGGCTGTCAGGCCTTCATTGAACAGGCCAATGGAGGCCAGCGCCAGATGCGCGCCGCCGAGCCCTGAAAAGAAGCCGGCGAAGGCCGTCGAGAACTCCTTGATGCCCTTTTGCGGCAGGCCGACAGCGCGGGCGACCTGCGGTGCGTTGCCGGTGGCCCGCAGCCAAAGCCCGATGCGCGTGCTGGCGAGCAGGAATGGCAGCACCGCGACCGTGGCCCAGGCAAAAACGGTCAGCGGATCGAGTTCGGCGAGCGCCTCTCCGACGATCGGAACATTTTCCAGCGATGGTGGCAGAAGATGCGGCAGCAGCACAACATCCGGCAGCCGCAGCGTGCCGCTGGAATTGTAGACCCAGCTGAGGATGAAGCCGAGCACTCCGGCGACCAGCACGTTCAACCCGAGACCGGCGACGATCATATTGGCGTTGGCACGGGTGACCACCAAACCGAACAGAAAGCCGACAAGCGCGCCGGCCAGTGCTGCCGACAGCACGGCGACGAACCAGCCGCCCGTCGCCGACGAGACAACGACCGCCACGAAGGCGCCGACCAACATTTTCGCGTCCAGCGCGATATTGACGATCCCGGCGCGGCGGTTGACCAGCCCGCCCATCGCCGCCAGCAGGATCGGCGTCGTCATGATCATGGACGCAGCGATGATCTGTTCGGCCATCATGCGGCCCGCCTCCGTCTGCGCCAGGCAAGGCGGCCGATCTCAACCACCGCGAAGATCATCACCGTGCCCTCGACGATGTTGACGAGATCCAGCGGAATGTCGGAGAAGAACTGCACCGTAGTGCCGGCCGACGCCAGCGCGCCGAATAGCACGGCGCTCAGGAGTATGCCGAGTGCCGTATTGCGACCGAGCAATGCGACGGCCATGCCGGTAAACCCGTATCCGGGCGAAAATCCCTCGACGAACCGGTGCAATTGCCCGAGCGCATGCGACGCGCCGCCGAAACCGGAAACGATGCCGGACAGCACCATGGCGAGGATGATCGCCCCCGGCACGGAAATGCCGATCGCCCGCGAAAACCGCTGATTGAGCCCGACCAGCGCACCCTCGAAGCCGCTGGCAGTGCGCCGCGTCCACACGCCATAGGCAATCACCATGACCAGGCCGACAAAGAAACCGGCATGCAGCGTCGAAGGCGGCAGAAGGCGCGGCAATTGCGCCGCCTCATGCACTAGCGGCGTGACATTGTTGCCGGAAAGCTCCGACAACAGCGGCCCGTTGACGAGGTAACCGGCAATGCCGATGGCCACGAAGTTGAGCATCAAGGTGGAAACCACCTCGTCGACTTCGTAGCGGGCCAGCAGGTATCCCGGCACATAGAGCCACGCCGCAGCTACCAACGCGGCGAAGGCGAAGGCCAGCGGAATCAGCGTGAAGCCGAAGACCGCCGGCAGGGTGAACCCGATAAAGGCCGCCGCCAGCCCGGCCAGCACGAAGGCGCCCTCGACGCCGACATTGAAGACGCCGGAGCGAAAACAGATCGCTGTCGCAACGCCGGTGAACAGCAGCGGCGTCGCCGCCGACAGGGTCGCCGCGATACGGCGCTGCGAGCCGAATGCCTCGGCGGCCATCAGGGCAAAGACGTCGACGGGATTCTCGCCGATGGCCAGAAGCGCCAGCCCGCTGACCGCGATGGCCGCGATGAACGGAAAGACGAGCGCAAAGCCCCGTTCGGCCAAACCGGTGAAAAAACCGCCGCGCATGGCCGCCACTTCAGCCATGGGCCGGCTCCGCGGCATGATCCTGCAGCACCATCATCCGCCCGATGGTCTGCGGATCGGCCTCGTCGCCCGCCACCTCTCCGACGATGCGCCCGCCGGACATCACCAGGATACGGTCCGACAGCGCCAGCAATTCGTCCATTTCCTCCGAGACCAGCAGCACCGCCCCGCCGCGGTCGCGAAAATCGAACAGGATCCGGTGGATCGCCTCGATACCCTTGATGTCGACGCCGCGGGTCGGCTGGGCGGCCATCATGAAGGACGGATCGCCATCGGTTTCGCGGGCAAAGACCAGGCGCTGCTGATTGCCGCCTGAAAGGCTCGCCGCCGGCGCGTCCAGCGATCCATATTGCACATTGAGCGCGCCCAGCCGCTTTTGCGCCAGGGCACGCATCAGCCGTGCATTGAGAAACGCGCCGCGCCGCAACGCCGGGCTGCGCTGGCTGCCGGCAATGACATTGGCTTCGACCGAAGCGGCAACGGCCAGGCCCTCGTTTCGCCGGTCGGCGCTGATATAGGCGACACCGAGCGCCCGCCGTTGCGCGTTGTCGGCGATGGTGATCTCCCGATCGCGGAGCATCACCCGGCCGGCTTCCGGCAAGCGTAGCCCGACAAGACATTCCACCAACTCGTCCTGCCCGTTGCCGGCAACACCGGCGATGCCGACGATCTCGTTTTCCCGGACGGACAGATCGATGTCGTGCAGCGCGTGGGATTTGTCGACCGACGGCACCGACAATCCGGTGACGCTGAGAACCGCAGCGCCCGCCTCCGGCCGCCCGGCCGTCGGTTGGACCGGTGCGATGTTCGCGTGATCGCCGCCGACAATATGCGAGGCAATGGTTTCGGCATCCGTCTCGTCAAGCGCCGCCCGATAGGTCACCTCGCCGCGCCGCAACACGGTGACCCGGTCGGCCAGTGCCATCACCTCGCGCAGCTTGTGGCTAATGAACAGGATGGTCGTGCCGCCGTCACGCAGTCGCCGCAGCAGGGCGAACAGGTCATCGACCTGCTGCGGCGCCAGCACAGCAGTCGGTTCGTCGAGGATCAGAATGCGGGTGCCGCGCCGCAGCAGCCGCAGGATTTCGACGAATTGCTGGACATGCACCGGCGCGCTGCCCGCGCGCCTGTCCCAGTCGATCCGCACTCCAGCCTGGGCCGCCAGGGTCTCGCCGGAGTTTCGCGCGACCCCCCAGTCGATCCGCGAAAGTGCCCCCAGCGAGACCCGCTCCGGCTCATCGCCGAGCACGAGATTTTCAAGCAGTGTCAGATCAGGCGCCAGCATGAACTCCTGATGCACCATGCCGATGCCAAGAGCGAGCGCCTGTTGCGGCTGGCTGAACGCCACCTCTTTGTCATCGACAAGGATGGTGCCGCTGTCCGGCCGTTCGATCCCCTGCAGGCAGCGCATGAGGGTCGACTTGCCAGCGCCGTTTTCCCCGACGATGGCGTGGATCTCCCCCGGCGCCACGTCCAGCGTGACGTCGCGGTTGGCTTCGACAGCGCCATAGGCCTTGCAAAGACCGTGTGCGCCGAGGCGTATCGTGACATCCTGCATTTCGCCGATTCACACCTGTCCGGCAGGGCAACACCCATTGCCCCGCCGGTCTGACCGGTCCGGCCTATTGGAAGAAATCCGGATAGCCCTGGGTCGACACATCCCAGACATCGATGTTGCCGGCGATGATATCGGCCTTGAGCGCATCGACCTTTTCCAGATAGGCGGCGGGAATCATGTCCTTCGTATGCTTCATGTCGGACAGGGCGACGCCGTTCTGCGCCAGTCCGAAATCCATCACCTCGCCGCCCGGGAACTTGCCGTCGGCGTAGTTGACGATGATATCCTCGACCGCGACATCGACACGCTTGATCATGCTGGTCAGCACATTGCCGGGCGCCATGCCGTCCTGGTCGGTATCGACGCCGATGGCATAACGGCCTTCGGCCTTCGCCGCTTCGATAATGCCGATACCGGTTCCGCCGGCGACCTGATAGACAATGTCGGCGCCGTCGTCGAACATCGCCTTGGCCATCTGCTGGCCCTTGGCCGGGTCGCCGAACGAGTCCGAATAGGCGACCAGCACCTTCACATCCGGATTGATCGCCTCGGCGCCCTGGATGAAGCCAACGATGAACTTGTCGATGCCAGGCGCCTTGACGCCGCCGATAACGCCGATCACCGCATCACCATTGATGCCCTTGATCGAGGTATCGGTGGTCACCATCGCCGCCAGCGCGCCGGCCAGGAACGACCCCTCATGCTCGGCGAACACGACCGAGGCCACATTGTCGCCCTTGCGGGTCTGGTTCATGATGACCCAGTCGGTGTCCTTGTAGTCCGGCGCCAGTTTTTCCATCGGTTCGCCATGGATCCATTCCAGGCTGATCACCAGGCCGAAGCCGCCATCGGCGGCCCGGCGCATGATCTCCTCGCCCTGCGAGGCGACGTCCTTGGATTCCACCGGACGGCCCTTGATGCCGGTCTTCTCGAGGCCGGCCTGAAAGCCGGCATTGGCCGTATCGTTCCAGGAGCCGTCGCCGAGACCGCCTTGCGCGATGATCAATGCGGCGGGCGCAACATCCGCCGCCACGGCCATCGAGGAGACGCCGGTCAGTATGGCGGCCACACCGCCAATCATCATCTGTCTGAGTTTCATGTCAGTTCCCTTTCTTCCCATTTTGGCCGGATGAACTTCCGGTCTGTCGTTCTGCCGCTTCAAAACTGTGAACCCGGCGCAGTAGATCGCCGCCGTCGCGTGGCACGCTGCGCACGAGGTTCATGTCATAGGTGTAGAATTCGCTGTGATGGACAGCCTCGACCGCCTCAACGAGCGCACCGGTCGCATCGAAGCTGCGGCGGAACACGACAATGACCGCCGCCGGCGTGGCGATATCAAGCAGCCGGGCTTCCTCTTCGCTGGCCAGCCTGGCCGTCACCCGCTCATCCGCGCTGACCACGCCGCATCCGGCCTTTTCAAACGCGTCATAGAGTGAAAAATGCGGATCTTGCAGCCCCTCGCCGCCCTGCAGGGCCGGAACGGTCCGGACGACCCGGTCGGGGATCAGCGAATGGTGATAGGCGCAGGGCACGTCGTCGATCAGCCGCAGCCGGACGAGGGAAACCGCCGGCAGGTCGCAATGGAACTCGCGGGCCAGCGCATCGCCGGCCGGCGCGATCTGTATGATCCGCTGTGTCGCATCGCGCCCCTCGGAATGGGCCGTCTGGCTGAAGCTCAGGAGCCGCCCCGATCGGCGGTGCATGGATGGCCGGGCAACGAAGGTTCCCGATCCCTGCCGGCGGATGGCAACACCCTCGGCGACCAGTTGTTCGATGGCCCGCACCACGGTGCCGCGGCTGACGCCATGTGCGCGGCAAAGCTCCGATTCGCTCGGCAGCCGGTCGCCGGAGCGGTATTCGCCGGCGTCGATGCGCGACTGGATGTCCTCGCTCAGCGACAGATAGCGCGGCATGTTCGCAACTCGGGCCATGCGTCACCCTAATATATGACTAGTTGACTAGTCAAGTTGACCTCGATCCCGTGCTCGGCATCTCCGGAGTGGATTCTGCGGCAAGAAACGGGACGCCGGGCAGCGGATGCGCCGCTATGGACCTGCCCCACGCACGCTTTGCAACACTAACGGACAGGATTCAGTCATGGGAATGCTCAACGGAAAGACAGCGATTATCACCGGCGCCAGTTCGGGCATTGGACGCGCCTCGGCCCTGCTTTTTTCCCGCGAGGGTGCAAATCTGGTGGTCGCGGCCCGGCGCCGGAAACAGCTCGAAGACCTGGTTTTCGAAATCAACGCGGCTGGCGGCAAGGCGATTGCCCTGGCCGGAGATGTCGGCGATGAAGCCTATGCGGAAGCGCTGGTCAGATGCGCCGTGCGTGAATATGGCGGATTGGACATCGCCTTCAACAATGCCGGCACGCTCGGTGAGATGGGCCCCGTGGGCGATCTCACACTGGATGGCTGGAACAAAACACTCACGACGAATCTGACCAGCGGGTTTCTCGGCGCCAAATACCAGGTGCCAGCAATGATCGAACGCGGCGGCGGCTCGCTGATCTTCACATCCACCTTTGTCGGCCACGCGGCCGGAATGCCGGGCATGACGGCCTATGCGGCCAGCAAGGCCGGACTCATCGGCATGACGCAGGTGCTGGCGGCCGAATTCGGCGCCTCGGGCATTCGTGCCAATGCGATCCTGGCCGGCGGCACTAACACGCCGATGGGCCAGGAAGCCGCGAACACGCCGGAAGCACTGGCTTTCGTCGAGGGCCTTCACGCGCTCAAACGGATTGCCCGACCGGAGGAGATTGCCCACACGGCGCTGTATCTGGCGTCCGATGCCTCCAGTTTCACCACCGGTGCCGCGATCGCAGCCGATGGCGGGATTTCGATCAACCGGACATGAAAGCAGCCGTTAAGCCTGCCGCAATATTGGCGGCACACGTCGTGCCACCGGCGAGGACTGGATGATCGAGGTATTCGTCATGGCATGGGGAATGATTGCGTCGATCAGGGCTTCCAGATCCCTGACCGACGGCACATGCGCCCGCGCGATGAAGCAATCCTCTCCGGTGATGCGGTCGCATTCGACGATCTCCGGCAGCGTCCGCAGAATATCGGCAACGATCTGCAGCGCGCCGGGGACCGGCCGGATCCGCAGCCAGGCGGAGATGGGCAGGCCGAGCGCCTCCGGATTGATGGTGGCGGCATATCCCTCAATGATTCCCGCCTCCTCCAGCCGCTTGATCCGCTCGGACACGCTCGGCGCGGAAAGACCGACCAGCCGCGCCAGTTCGGCATTGCTGATACGCGCATTCTCGATCAGCGCATTGAGAAGCTTCCGGTCGACCGTATCAATGGAGCTATTTTCATATCGAAGGCGTTTCATTTATTTTCCCAGCGATATTAAGGAATATTGGCGATGTAGTCCCATTACATCCATATAAAAAACGTATGTCAACTTACATACTGATGCCACAACCGGAGGAAGCGGTCCATGGCATCGGGCACAGGGCGATTGAACAGGGCGGCGCATTCGGTTCCGCCGCAAGCCTGGTTCGCCGTCAGCGCCGTCTTCCATTATCTCGGTCCGTCATTCGCCGTCCTGCTGTTTCCGGCAATCGGTGTGCTCGGTGTATCCTGGTTCCGCATCGCCTCCGCTGCGCTGATTTTCGCGCCATTCACCAGACCCTGGAAAACACTGCGCGAAGCCGACGGCAAAACCCGCCTTCTGCTGGTTGGGCTGGGCCTCTGCCTGGCGGCGATGAACACCGCATTCTACCTGGCGCTGGACCGGCTGCCGATGAGCCTTGTCGCCGCCATGGAGTTCGTCGGCACGATCGCCATCGCGCTCTACGGGCTTCGCACGCGGCGCAATTATCTGGCGCTCCTGCTGGCGGTCGGCGGCGTGTTCATCCTGATTGACGTCAAATGGGCGAGCGATCCGCTCGGCCTTGCCTGGGCGACGCTCAACGCGGCGCTGTTTGCTGTCTATATCATCCTCGGCCACCGGGCCGCTCAGGCGGGCGCGGGCGGCGGCGTCGAGCGCCTCGGCGCGGCGATGGCAATCGCCTTCTTCATCCTGATGCCGATCGGGTTCCTTCAGGCTGTCGCCGCCTTTGGGACGTTCACGCTGGTGCTGGCCGGTGTCGCCGTCGGGATTTGCTCATCGGTCATCCCCTATATCTGCGACCAGCTCGCCATGTCACGCCTGCCGCGTGCCAGTTTCGCACTCCTTCTGGCACTGCTGCCGGCGACGGCCACCGTGATTGCCGCCATCGTGCTTGCCCAGATCCCGAGCGCGCGCGACCTGCTCGGCATCGCCCTCGTCATGATCGGCGTCGCAGTTCACAGGCCGGCCGATCAAACGTAAACTGCGTCTTTAACGCATCGGAAGGAGCTGGAATGGCGAATTCAGACACAGGCACGGCGTCGCGCCGGCACAATTTCACGGGCGCGATCTGTGCATTGGCCGCCTGTCTGGCCGCCGCGCCGGCACAGGCAATCGACGTTTGTCCCGACCTGTGGCTTTCGCGCAACGCGATTTTCAATGATGCCGGATACTGCTTTGGATCGCCGCTCGGCAAGGCACTGTTCGACAATGCCGACTGCAGCACGCGGACACCGGCCCTGACCCGCGAACAGGAACGGAAGGTTGCGCTGATCAGGGATTACGAAAAGAGTTTCGACTGCCGGGTCGACACCAAACGAACCGACCTTGCGGTGGACCAACTCGCCATCCGCCTTCGGCTGCTCGACCATCCGGTGGCCGACGGGTACGAAGCCACCTGCATCGGCGTCATCACGAATGCGCCGGTCGCCCTTCATGCGGGCAAGACCCCGGCCAGCGACATCATCGGTTTCATCCGCAACGGAGACACCATCGATTTCGCGCACGAACCGGAAGGCGAATGGGGTTTCGCCACCCGGATATCGCGCCACGGGCAGGTTCACCCGATCCTCGGCTGGTACCGCACTCCGATCACGCCGGAAACCTGCCGCGACTTTGCCGGCTGAAACGCTGCGAGACACGCAGGCTCAGCGATTGTCCCGGCGCCCGTGCTTGGCCCGCATCGCCGTGCTGACCATGCGTCCGAACGCCCGGTCCCGCGCCCGCCTCTCGGCGATGCTCTCCCGGTTGTACCGTT
>JANQMU010000141.1 GCA_028279875.1 Rhizobiaceae bacterium | reverse complement strand
TGGACGGGTTCTCGGAGGTCTTCCACCGGATTTCCTATGACAAGATCGGCACGTCCACGATCCAGTCCCGCGCCACCGGCGGCGTGATCAACGCAACCTATGTGTTCGTCCTTCCCGGCTCGCCGGGCGCCTGCAGGGATGCCTGGGACGGCATCTTGAAGGCGCAGCTCGATTACCGCCACATGCCGTGCAATTTCATCGAAATCATGCCGCGGCTCGATGAGCATCTGAAACGCGGCAACCAGAATTCGTAGCCGACCGATTCGTCTTGGTTTGCCTTGCCGGAGCGGCTGAAAGCGTCCGGCGAAACCAGTCGTGCCCGGGTATCGGGCTTGGAATTGCAGGCCCTTCCCTCCCATTCGAAATCGCCCATATTTGTTCTTGATATGTTCTTTTTTCCTTGCTAGGAATATATTCACAACAAGGAAGCGATCATGAGCGACTTGGATCATTTCAGGCAGACGGCGCTCGATCCGTCAAACAGGGCCGATATCGCCGATGCGCTTGCCGCACGGTCGGGTATGCGTGTCCCGGTCGACAGGCGGCGCGGCCGTGGCGCGGGGATCAATCCGACCGGACGTTACGAGGCCAGAACACGGCATGTGTTCGACGATGGCTGGGAAAGCCTCGAGGACCTTCCGGTTTTCAAGACCGAGGTTCAGGTGGAAAAGCCGCGGACCATCATCACCCGCAACAATTCGCCGGACATTGCCTTCGACCGCTCGATCAATGCCTATCGCGGGTGCGAACATGGCTGCATCTACTGTTTTGCACGGCCGACCCATGCTTTCATGGGACTGTCTGCGGGGCTCGATTTCGAGGCGCGGCTGTTCGCCAAGCCGGACGCACCCAGATTGCTCGAAAAGGAGCTGTCGAAACCCGGTTATCAGCCGCGGGTCATCGCGATCGGCACCAATACGGACCCCTATCAGCCGATCGAGAAGAAGTGGCGGATCACACGGCAGATCCTGGAAGTGCTCAATGCCTGCAACCACCCTGTCGGCATTGTGACGAAATCGTCATTGGTGCTGCGCGACATCGATATCCTCAAGCAGATGGCCGAAAAGGATCTCGTCAAGGTGGCCCTGTCGGTGACGACGCTCGACCGCCGTCTGGCGCGCACCATGGAACCGCGGGCCTCCACACCGCCGCGGCGGCTGGAGGCGATGCGCAGCCTGTCGGAGGCCGGCATTCCGGTTGCCGTCATGGCATCGCCGATCGTTCCCGGGCTGAACGACCATGAGATCGAACGCATTCTCGATTCCGCCAAGGCCGCGGGCGCCTGTACGGCCAGCTATATTCTGCTCAGATTGCCGCTGGAGGTCAGCCCGCTTTTCAGGGATTGGCTGCTGCGCCACTATCCGGACCGCTACCGCCACGTCATGTCACTGATCCGCTCCATGCGCGGCGGCAAGGATTACGATGCCGAGTTCGGCAAGCGCATGAAAGGTGGCGGTCCATATGCGTGGCAATTGGCCCGGCGCTTTGAAATGGCGTCGAAACGGCTGAGACTGGACGGCAAGTGGCGCGCCTTGCGCGACGACCTGTTCACACCGCCCTTGGGCGCGGGGGTGCAGCTCAATCTTCTGTAGCGTATCCGCGGCTGCTTCCCCCGACCTGCAGCCGTGACGGCGGCTCCCTCCGCCAGCCGCAAACGAGATCCGGATTGCCGCAACATCCGGATTTCGGATTTGAGGGGCGGACGGTTCCGGTTTCCCCGACCGGATCGTTCTGCTCCTCAAGGAGGGACTTGCAGAGAATCGGGTGGCCGTGCGAATTTGCCGACCATGTCGCGCGCGTCATCCGATTCTCGCCCCGGGCCGCAAAAGGTCCCGCGGCAATCCAGCCTTTTTCCGCTGTCGGGCGGTGCACCCGATTTCAGCCTCGAGATCGAGGCCGGCGCCGACCGTGCCGACCGTTGCCTCGTGGCCGGCACGGACGAGGCCGGCCGGGGTCCGCTCGCCGGCCCGGTGGTCGCGGCCGCAGTTGTTCTGGACCCGCAGGCCATCCCGCCGGGGCTCGATGATTCCAAGAAGCTGACCGCCGGTAAACGCCAGGACCTGTTCGTGCGGATACTCGCCCAGGCCGATGTCGCCATTGCGACGTCGGGACCCGGGCATATCGACCTTTCGGATATCCGAAAGGCCAGTCTCGACGCCATGCGCCGGGCGCTCGCCAATCTGCCGAGGCACCCGCAATTCGCCCTGGTCGACGGGCGCGACATCCCACCTGACCTGTGCTGCCCGGCGCGGGCGGTCGTCAAGGGCGATAGCCGGTCCCTGTCGATCGCCGCCGCCTCCATCATCGCCAAGGTCATGCGTGACCGGATGATGGCGCATGCCGCCACGCGTTTTGATGTGTATGGTTTCGACAAACATGCCGGCTACGGCACGGCAGTCCATCGCCGGGCCATTGCCGACCATGGCCCCTGCCTCCTGCATCGGATGAGCTTCCGGCCGCTGCGCCGCGATGCGGATTAGCATTTCTGCTTTGAATTTCCGCATACGCCGTTGACCCGGCCCCGGGGGCCGGCCCGATAAGGATGGCGGTTGAACAAACAATGAGGTGATTCGTGAGTCTTTCCGCACCCTTCCTGACCGCATCCGAGGCGGCCGGCCAGCTCGGGGTCTCGGCCAAGACCCTCCGCCTTTACGAAAAACACGGCATGATCGCACCCGGGCGAACCGCGGCCGGCTGGAGATGCTACGGCCCCGCTGAAATGGCTCGCGCCGGGCGAATCGTTGCCCTACGCGCGCTGGGCCTCGGCCTCGCCGATGTGGCGCGGGTGCTTGATGGCAAACAGCGCGTGCTTGAGCCGGTCCTGGCGAACCATCAGGCATCGCTCGAAGACCAGGCCCGCCGACTTGCCGCAACCATTGAGAAGGTTCGCACCCTTCGCACCGACCTTGCCGAAAACCGGACATCGACAGCCGATGACATCGCGCACATGATAAAATGGACCGCAGGGATGCGCCTCACTTTCAGCCTTCCGTGGCCCTGGGGCGGCGAAAAATTCGAAATGGATGATATCCGGCCGCTCAACTACATCACCGGCCCCTTGGGAAGCGGCAAGACGCGGCTGGCCAGGACGATTGCCGCAACCCTGCCCGGCGCGGCGTTTCTGGGCCTGGAGCGGCTGGCCGACGAGGATGCGGCACAGGCACAACTGGCCGGTGACGCGGATTTGAGGTCACGGGTGGACCGCGCCATGACGGAGCTTGTCGGCAACGGCGCGACCGGGTCGACGGCTCTGCGCATTCTGCTCATGGCCCTGGAATCGGACGGGGCATCCGTCCTGGTGATCGATATGGTGGAGCAGGGCCTCGATGAGGCCTCGCAAAAGGCACTGATCGCAGACCTGCGCAGGCGCGCATCAGGCGCCCGGCCGCTCTTTTTGATGACGCGTTCGCGCGCGATCCTTGATCTCGCCGCCATGGGCCCGCACGAGACCGTCATTCTTTGCCCGGCCAATCACAATCCGCCGATCAACGTCACACCACGACCGGGCGCTTCAGGCTATGAAGCGGTCTCCACTTGCCTTGCCTCGCCCGATGCCAGGGCGCGACTGCAGCGCGGCGATCCGACGGCGCGTGGGATGTCTTGCAGTCGGTCTCAGCCGTGAGCCACTCTCGTATGGTCGCCGTCAGTCGTGCCGGCGGATACCGGCCGAGGCCGCCTGCAACGGCCCGTGGCGATCGCCGCCGCGTGACTCCCGGTGCGCAATGAAAATCGACGCGCCGACGATCAGAAGCGAACCGACCCACAGATTTCCGCCCGGCACGAACCCGAACACGATCCAGCCCGCCAACACATTGAGCGGCAGTTTGATGTGATCAAAGGGCTGGACATAGGCGGCATCGGCGGTGGCATAGGCCCGGACGATGAAGAACTGGGCCGCCATCAGCATGATACCGGCAAAGGCGATCAGCGCCCATCCGGCTGAACCGGGAACGGCGAAGCCGCCCGTGGCGGCGGCCAGCACCGCGTTGATCGGTGTCAGCAGCAACAGAAGATAAAGGGTGACGGTCTGCGAGGATTCCCGCAAAGTCAGTTGCTTGGTCATCAGCGACGTCGCAGCCCAAAGGACAGCCGCCGCCACCGGATAGAGCGTTGCCTGTGAGAAGGCGTCGGACCAGGGCGCGAGAATGATCATTCCGCCAGCAAAACCGGCGATGGTGGCAAGCCAGCGCGCGGCGCCGACCCGCTCTCCGAGCAACAGACCGGCGCCCGCGGTGACAAAAAAGGGTGACGTCATCACCAGCGCGATGGCCTGCCAGATCGGCACGACGGCAAGACCGGCGACCCAGAACTGAACGCCGATGGCCGCGGAGGCGACACGCAGGACATGCAAGCCGGGGTTCGCCGTTCTGAGCACACCGAAACCGATCCTGACAATCCAGGGCACCCCGCACAGGAGCGCGACGAGATATTGCCAGAATGCCGCCGAAGACGACGCCATGCCGTAACGCATGGTGACGGCCTGGACGCTGACATTGACCAGCGCAAAGGCCGCGCCGGCGGCAATCATGTAACAGGCGGCTTCCACCGCCGGGTTTGCAAATGCAAATGTTCTGCTTGAGGAAAGCATATTCTGATTCATCATCTGTCCCTTTCAAGAACCAATATGAATCAGGGCATACAGGCACGACGTCCTGCGGCCGGCCGGCCACATGTCGTCGAGATCAGCGGCAACGGACCATGGTCCGCTTCCCCTGACACTGCCCGCTCTCTTCCATCCGGACTATGACCGTCGGCTTCGGATTCGCACCGAATCTGCTGACCCCGACCCGTGCGGGTCGGGCGCTCGCGGGCTTGGAACGGGTGGGCGCCGAAGCAAATGCTGCCGAGAGCGCCGTGTGCCGTTCATCACCGCCGGTGGGGAATTCCACCCCGCCCTGAGAACGAACCACCGCGGGGAGTCTGCCCGGCGGTGATGGCCACCGATAGCGCAACGGCGCTAAAAATGCAAAAGGCCGGAGCGATTGCCCCGGCCATTCGTTCAAAATGAAGACGGCAAATCGTCAGTTCAGCTTTTCTTTCAATTCCTTGACGGAGCTTTTGAACATGGCGCCGACGGCTTTCTCATCGGCCTTTTCCTCGATCAGACTCTGCGCGGCGGCCACCGCGATGTCGACCGCGGACTGGCGCACCTCATTGACCGCCTCGGTCTCCGCCAGGGCGATCTTCTGTTCCGCCATGGCCGTCCGGCGGGCGACATATTCTTCGGTCTTCTGGCGGGCGTCGGCAACCAGGCCCTCCGCTTCGTGTTCGGCAGCGGCGATCAGTTCGGCGGCCTCCGTTTCAGCGTCCTTGCGCTTGCGCTGATATTCGGCAAGGAGTTGCTGCGCTTCCTCGCGTAGCCGGCGTGCCTCGTCCAGTTCATTGCGGATCCGGTCGGCGCGCCCGTCGAGTGACTTGGCCAGCATTGCCGGCACTTTCAAATAGGCAAGAATGCCGAGGAAGATGATGAGAGCAATGAGGGTCCAGAAGGTGGCGTCCATGCTACTTGCTCCCTTCGGCCGCAGCCTTGACGGCAGCCGTCAGCTTGGCCTTGGTGACCGTCCCGCCAATCAGCTGTTTGACAATGGCTGCGGTTGTGTCCGCCGCAATGGCGTCGACGCCGGCCAGGGCCTTCTGCTTGACGGAGGCGATTTCGGCTTCGGCTGCCTCGATCTTGCCGGTCACATCGGCCTCGACCTTCGCTCGCTCAGCGGCGGCGTCGGCCTTGGCCGCATCACGGGCGGCCTGGGCGATCTCGTGGGCCCTGCCCCGGGCATCGGCCAGTTCCTGCTCATAGGTGGCGAAGGCCTGATCGGCTTCCTCCTTGAGCCGATTGGCCTCATTGAGATCCTGGGCGATCCGGTCACGCCGGGTCTCCAGGATGCTGCCGATCCGCGGCAGCACAACCCGTTGCATGAACAGGTAAAACAGGCCAAAGGTGATGACCAGCCAGAGAATCTGTGACGGAAATGTCGATCCGTCGAAGGGCGGGAAAGAACCGCTGCCCGCATTTTCCGCCTCGGCAGCGGCCGCATAGGCCGTTGTCACTAGCATAGCTGCCTCCAATTCAATGCCGCATATCCGGCCAAATGGCGCTCGGGCTGCGGCTTGATCCTCAAGGGCCGGAGCGGGCGAACCGCCTGCCCGGCCCCGCGGCCACGCTCAACCGCGTGGCCCGATCGGCCAATTCGCGTATCAGACCGCGAAAAGCAGCAGAAGGGCAACCAGCAGCGAGAAAATGCCGAGCGCTTCGGTCACGGCAAAGCCGAAGATAAGGCGGCCGAACTGACCGTCCGCGGCCGACGGGTTGCGCAGGGCGCCGGCAAGATAGTTGCCGAAGATCGTGCCGAGGCCAATGCCCGCACCGCCCATGCCGAGACACGCGATACCGGCTCCGATGTATTTTGCTGCTTCCGCTTCCATGGTGAACTCCTTCGATGGGGTAATTGCGGCTGAGGGAATGGCGGCTCCGCCGCCATGTTTGTGTTCTATCTCCTAGTGCCCCGGATGCAGAGCGTCATTGAGGTACATGCATGTCAGCACCGCAAAAACATAGGCCTGCAGGAAGGCAACCAGAAATTCAAGGCCGGTCAATGCGACCGTCATGATCAAGGGAAGGATCGCACCGCCGATGCCCAGCGCTCCGAGAGCGCCGAGGGAGGTCACGAATCCGGCAAAGACTTTGAGGGTGATATGCCCGGCCAGCATGTTCGCAAACAGCCGGACCGACAGGCTGATCGGCCGCGACAGGAACGAAATGATCTCGATCATCACCACCAGCGGCAGCAGAACACCGGGAACGCCACTCGGCACGAAGAGATTGAGGAAACCGAGCCCGTGTTTCCAGAATCCGTAGACAACCACGGTTCCGATGACGAGCATCGCCAGCACGAAGGTCACGATGAGATGGCTTGTGACGGTGAAGAAATAGGGGAACATGCCGAGAAGATTGGCGACCAGCACGAACATGAACAGCGAGAACACCATCGGGAAAAACCGCATCCCGGCTGTCCCCGCCCCGTCTCGCAACATCGAGGCGACAAATTCATAGCCCATTTCCGAAACCGACTGCATGCGGCTGGGGACCATGCCCCGGTTTGACGTGGTCAGAAACAGAAAGCCCGAAGCGACGGCGACGGTCGCTACCATGAAAAGCGACGAATTGGTGAAGGAGAAATCGAGACCGCCCACCTCAATCGGTATGAGCTTGGTGATCTGGAACTGGTGGATGGGATCGTTCGCCACCGGATGCCTCTCTCGTTGCGCCGGCCCTGTCAGCCTTCGGCGTCGTTTTTACCCTCGTCACGCGTGCCGACACCGCGGTTCTCCGCGATGACACCGGCTGAACGCATAACATTCAGAACCCCG
This sequence comes from Rhizobiaceae bacterium, assembly GCA_028279875.1. Classification (GTDB taxonomy): domain Bacteria; phylum Pseudomonadota; class Alphaproteobacteria; order Rhizobiales; family Rhizobiaceae; genus Hoeflea_A. Next base: position 39,844 of record JANQMU010000141.1, on the reverse strand, counting down.
GCAACAAACCCCAGCAACAGAAAGAAGATCATCCCCCAGGGTGTTGTGCCCAGAAAACGGTCCAGCAGGTAACCCAGGAGAGCGCCGACGAATATGGCGGCAATGAACTCGGTCGAGAGCTGAAATGCCTTGGCATAGGACGTCTTGCCCGTGCCTTCAGTCTCTGCCGTCCTGCCATGCGGCCTGTGGGCGTCGAGTTTTGCCCCCAGCCGTCTGCGGCGCTCTTCCAGACTATCGGCCGGATCAATCCGCTCGCCGTCATCGGGCACCGGATCCTGGGATCCCCTGTTTTGCGCTGGTTTTCTCATGAAATGCGCGCTCCACACGTGACCGATGACCCCGGACGAAACCGTTCCAAAGTCGCGCGCAACATAGTTTTAGCCCCCTGCCAAGTCAAGGCGGCAAACAAACCGATGTTCGTATATAAAAAACTATTTAAAACAACGAGTTACTGTTGAAACTTGAAATCTTCCAACCACCGCTGCACAGAAACATACCGCATTGCGGTAGAATGCCTCACCTCGGGTGCGGCTGCGGGCCGTCAGCTCCAGCCGCCACCGTAGGTGCGGTAGAACACATGCAGGCCGATCCGGCCGACGCGCTTCATGGTCCTGGCCCATTTCGGCCGGACATAGATCGCGTGATAATGGGTGGATGAACCAACCTGTTCAAGCCAGATCTTGCCGGCGGTGACGGCCATGCCAACATCCTTGGCCATGGCCCAGTGGGTGCGCGAACGCACCCGGTCGCGAATGCCGTCGCAGGCGAAGGAAAACTGGCAGCGATTGCGCCAGCGCTTGTTCTGGTAAACCACGCCGCAGATCGTGTTCGGATAGGCGGGATTGCGCACCCGATTGAGAATCACCTGGGCCACGGCGGCCTGGCCCTTGACCGGCTCGCCGCGCGATTCGAAATAGATGCCCGACGCCAGACACCGCTGCTCGCGGGCTTTGAAAACGTGCGGCGGCAGCGCGGTTCCGGCCCAATCATGATCGTTCTTGGGCACCGGCGGAAAGAAGCGTCCGCTTTGTTTCTCATCGCGCAATATGGAGCTGAACGGGGAATTTTTGGCATAATCCGGTTTGGTCGGCGCGTAGGCCGTTGCCAGAATATCCGGCGTGTCATTGGTCACGAGTTTTGCCAGCATGACCGGGACGCCGTTTTTGGCCGACGGCTTCACCGGGCGGTGGAACGCCGTTGCGATCTCGACTTCCCGGCCCATGATGTCCGGTTTGACGAAGACCATTTGCAGGTCGGCGGGATCTTTCGGCTTCAGCAGAATATTGCTGCGATGAAGAACCGATCCGGCGGAAAAGTCCTTTGGCGGCGCCACCGGGACGACGGTGGTGACGCGGCCGCGTTTTTCGGTGCGGTTGACACGCTCCTCGTCCGGAAGTGGATCTTTCGGGCCGAGTTTGGCGCGGAAGGTGACTGTTTCGCCGTTCGGTCGCCGGAGCCCGGCTCCATTGAGGGTAGAACCCGTGGTCACCGAATCAGTGAACGGCATTTCCGCCAGATGAACCGAACCGGCGGGCGCGTGCACCAGATAGCTCTGCCACCGCGGTTGACCGCTATCGGCACCTGATACGAGACTGGTCGTGTCGGAAAACGCAATTGGGGATGTGGCGATGAAAAAGGCGGTCGCGCCGAACAGGAGCGGTGCCGCGAGGCCGCGTGCTGCACCCGCGAGCCATCCTTTTGAGGAACTTCCCTGACGCAAAACCCAACTCCAAAGCAACACCGACTGAACACGATTTGTGTCAAATATGCTGCATTAACCTTTATGGAGCGTTAATCGGGTGGATGATGGCTTTTTGACGGCCAATCGCGCTTCAGCAGGTCACCTTTTGTTGCAGATCCGTTGAATTGGTTCAGCGGCGTTTTTTCCTCGGCGCAAACGGGTTGTCGCCTTTTCGGTAGGAAAGCCGCAGCGGCACGCCCGGCAGGTTGAAATCCTCGCGCAGGCCGTTGATCAGGTAGCGCGTGTAGGATGCCGGCAGGGCCTCGGGCCGGGTGCATGAAATGATGAAGCCTGGCGGGCGGGCCTTGATCTGGGTCATGTATTTGAGGCGCAGTCGCCGGCCCGAAACGGCCGGCGGCGGATGCTGCACCTGCATGGAAGCCAGCCAGCGATTGAGATTTGCGGTTGAAATCCGCCGGTTCCAGGTTTTGTGCGTATCGATGACCGCCTGCATCAGCCGGTCGAGGCCCGTGCCGGTCAGGCCGGAGACAGGAACCGCACGAATGCCGCGCGCCTGTGGCAACAGGCGTTCGGTTTTCTCGCGCAACCGCGCCAGCGCCTGCTGCGGGTCTTCCACCATGTCCCATTTGTTGAAGGCGATCACCGGCGCCCTGCCCTCACGCACCACCAGATCGGCGATCTGCAGGTCCTGTTTTTCAAACGAGACCTCCGAGTCCAGAACGATGACAACGACTTCGGCAAAACGAATGGCGCGCAGCGCATCGGCGACCGAGAGCTTTTCCAGTTTCTCCTGGACCCGCGCCTTGCGGCGCAGCCCCGCCGTGTCGAACATCTTGATCCGCCGGCCCTTCCAGTCCCATTCAACGGAAATGGAATCCCGGGTGATGCCCGCCTCCGGCCCGGTCAGCAGCCTGTCTTCGCCCAGGAACCGGTTGATCAGGGTGGATTTGCCGGCATTCGGACGGCCTACAATCGCCACCCGCAGCGGTTTGCTCTCGTCATAGGCGGGTTCGTCGCCGTCATCTGCGGTCTCGTCCGCAGAAACATCGACATCGGTGACCGCCACCTCATCAGCTTGCGGAAACGCAGCATCCTCGCCGATTGCCGCGACAATCGCATCACGCAGGTCCAGCATGCCTTCGCCATGTTCGGCGGAAATCGGACAGGGGTCTCCGAGCCCCAGCCGGAAAGAATCATAAAGGCCGTCCTCAGCGCCGCGCGCTTCGGCCTTGTTGGCGACGACGACGACCGGCTTGCCGCGCTTCCTGAGGATGGCGGCGAGCGTTTCATCGGCGGGGGTGATCCCGGATTTGGCGTCGATGAGAAAAAGCGCCAGATCGGCCTCGTCGATTGCCGCCTCGGTCTGCGCCCGCATCCGGCCCTCCAGGGTGTCGGGCGCCGATTCCTCAAGCCCGGCGGTATCGATGATTCCGAATTTGAGGTCGACGAGGCGTGCCTCACCCGGCCGCCGGTCGCGGGTGACGCCGGGCGTGTCGTCGACAAGCGCCAGCTTGCGGCCGGCGAGCCGGTTGAAAAGGGTCGATTTCCCGACATTGGGGCGCCCGACGATGGCGACCGTGAAACTCATCTGTCATCCTTGCCGGCCGAAGCGCCGCGATGCATCGGCCGCTTCTGGCACGATGGCACCGTCCTGTCAGGACTGGCGCGCTGCCGTGCCGCTCGCCGCGATCAGGTCGAGCATGATCTGGCTGCGCTGCATCAGGCTGGCCGGCACCCCGTTGTCGCCGACAATCAAGCTGAACCATTCATTGGCCTGGCTGGCTTCGCCTGCCTTCCAGGCGGCAAGTCCAAGCGCTTCGCGGGCCGAATGGCGCATGGCATTGTCCGGACTGCTGAGGCTTTCCACCTGGTTGGCCACATCCTCATAGCTTCCATGGTCGACCAGCAGATATCCGGCGCGGATACGGGCCGCATCGCGGATCGCAGCGGGAACGGAACCGTCATTGCCGATGGTCGAGAAATCGGAGATCGCCGCCTGATAGTTGCCGGCATCGGCCAGCACTGTCGCGGCGCGCATGCGTGCCAGAACCGAATAGGATCCGTAGCCGTTCTGTTCCAGTTCGCGGAGCGCGGCCAGCGCCTGCTCCTGCTGGCCCTCGCGGGCAAGGTTGAGCGCGGCGAGAAATGCGTCGCCCGATCTCGATGCCCGGGACTCGCTCCAGTATTTATAGAAGCCATTGGCCGCAACACCGGCCACGATGAGAACCGCCACGGCAATGATCACCTTGCCATAGCGCTTCCAGATGCTTTTCATCCGGTCGGAGCGCAACTCCTCGTCGACTTCGCGGATAAAACTGTCGTCTGACATATTCTCTACCGGCTGACCCGGTCCTCAAATCACAACTCGCCTGCGGTCAACAGACCTTAAGCCGGGCCTTGTAGCGGATTTTGCACCGCATGTAAGGGGAAATGTGCAGGCACGGGCCCTGCCCGTTCACTTCAACGGCATCAGATGACCATGGGCGGCACACCGAACAGCCATTCGTGCAGTTTCCAGACGAACAGGATATAGGCTACCACGCCGATGACGATGGCCAGCACATCATTGCGTATGGCGGGCGGTCCGAGCGGTTCGATCAGACCGGCCGCCTCGCGGCGCGCCACCGATATGCGATCGACAATGGCCCAGACCAGGAAGCTGCCGAACAGGACCAGACCCACCAGGTCGCCATTGGCCAGCAGGTGGCCCACGGCCCATAATTTGACCGCCAGCAGCATCGGGTGCCTGATCGCGACCTTGATGCGGCCGGGCGGCAGGTTGGAGGCGATCAGCAGGACGAATGATACGAGCATCAGCAGCAGCGTTATATGTGCAAGCCAGAAGGGCGGCGTGTAGAGGATCGGCACCTGGCCCCGGGCATTCGCAAAGCCCCAGATGATCAGCACCAGTCCGATCAGCGAGATGATCGAATAGATTCCCTTCCAGGCATTCTCGCCGCGCTGGGCAATGAACCGGTCGCGAAAGGCCGGCGCGGCGATCTTGGCCGAATGCATGCCCAGGAAAAGGATCAGTCCCAAAATCATCAAAGTCATGTGCGTTCCCTCGATTGCCGGCGGCAAACTGCCATCCGCCGTTCTCCACCGCCTCGTGGTGTTATTTAAAACGGAATGATTCTAATGTCTCAAGATGGCGATTGATCTGGAGATTGCAAGAAACAGGCTGCAGGCCCGGCGGACCGAACTGGAGGAGATATCCCGGCTTTCCGAAGGCGCCCGGGCAACCGTTGAACTTGACCAACAGGCGGTGGGCCGGCTTTCGCGGATGGACTCCATGCAGCAGCAGGCGATGGCCGAAGCTCAGGAGAGACAGCGGCAGCGTGATCTCCTGCGCATCGAGATGGCGGAAAGACGCATCAAGGATGGCGATTACGGATACTGCGCCGAATGCGACGCTGAGATTCCCGATGGGCGGCTGGCCATCGATCCGATGGCAGAACTGTGCGTCCACTGCGCATCGTGACCTTGGGCGGACTCTCAGTCTCGCCGCAATTGTCGCCGTATTAATCTTTCCGTGGGAATCATGCTTCCGGCGTTGGCGCCGGTGATGTTTGGGTAACTATCGAGTGGTTGGCGAGATGGGTGGCATGTCTTGTGTTCGCGTTGTGTCCTTATGTGCTGTCCTGGGAATCGGCCTCTCTCCGGTGCCGGCATCATCAGCGAATGCCGGGCAGGCTTTCAGCGAACCCAAACAGCTTGTCATCGTGTCCTTCGACGGCGCCCATGACAACCGGCTTTGGGACAGGAGCCGCACAATCGCCGAGGAAACCGGTGCGCGGTTTACCTATTTTCTCTCCTGCACATTCCTGATGACGCGCGCGCAGGGGCGCTCCTATCAGGCACCGGGTCAAAAGGCCGGGCGCTCCAATGTTGGTTTTGCGCCCGACGCTGCCGATGTGCGCCGGCGGCTCAATCATATCTGGGACGCCCGTCGCGACGGCCATGAAATCGCCAGCCATGGCTGCGGGCATTTCGACGGCGGGCACTGGAGCAAGCGACAGTGGAAATCGGAATTCGCATCCTTCGCCGATGTGCTCAGCAATGCCTGGGCAAGGATCGATGGTCCCGATGGAGAACCGCTGGGGTGGCGGGACTTCGTGGCGCAGGACGTCAGGGGATTTCGGGCACCCTATCTGTCGACGAACGCGGATATGATCCGGGCGTTGAAGGAAACCGGTTTTCACTACGATGCGAGCGGCGTATCCCGCGGCCCCGCCCTGCCCGGCCGGCATGACGGCCTGACCACCTTCGAACTGCCGCTGATCGCCGAGGGACCGCGCAACCGCCGTGTCATCGCCATGGACTACAATCTCTTCGTCCGCCATTCCGGCGGCCTGGAAAACGCCAGCCGCTCAGGCCAGTTCGAGGAACGCGCCTATCGGGCGTTCAGGCGGGCCTTCGACGGCGAACACGCCGGCCGCCGCCGGCCGCTGCAGATCGGCATGCATTTCGTCGAAATGAATGGCGGCGCCTATTGGCGGGCGCTGGAGCGGCTGCTGTCCGATGTCTGCCGGATGCAGGACGTTGCCTGTGTGACCTATCGCGAGGCGGCCGAGCAACTCAACCGTCTGCGCCCCGGCGGCGGCGCATGATGCTATTGCGGCCTCTCGACCTCGATCGCCGAGAGCATCGGATCGGAGCTTGAATCGATCCGCGCCAGATAGTCGGCGTCGATGTCGGGCAACGGCTCATGCCTGATCGCCGCCTCGAAGGCCCGCAGGCGCTTGTAGATCGACATCAGTTCGACGATCGTCGTCCAGGAATTGACCAGATACTGGAAGGAGTTGCTGACCTGCCCGAAAGCGGCAAAGATCTGCTGCATGATCCCGAGCGTGATCTTGCCCGCCGCAACCGTCGGAATGATCAGGACCAGGACGAAGATGTTGTCGGTCTGCAGATAGAGATAGCGCGCCACGTTGAAATACATGTAGTTGGCATAAAGGCGGTAATAGTTCTTCCGGACATTGTGAAACAGTTCGGCGATCGTCGGCGGCTGCGCGCGGTTTTCGTCATCCTCACCGTAAACCAGTTCCTTACGGTAGGCCGCCTCGACCCGCTGGTTGCGGAATTCGAGTCCCGGCAGCCTTATGCCGACGATCGCCAGCAGAACCGTTCCGAACAATGACCAGAAAATTGCCGCTGTGAACAGCGGTGCCGGAATTTCGCCGATGAAGGGCAGTTCGGTCACATAGCCGGAAAGGCTCCACAACACGGGCAGGAAGGCAAAGAGGGTCATGATCGAATCGATCATGCTCACGCCGAGGCCTTCCATAATGCCGGCAAAGCGCATCGTGTCCTCCTGAACACGCTGCGACGCGCCCTCGATGTGCCGCACCTCTTTCCATTTCGACATGTAGTAGTCGTTCATGGCCGTGCGCCATCGAAAGATATAGTGACTGATCACAAACCGGGTGATGACGGCGACGGTTATCGCCATGGATGCGATGTAGAAGAAGATCAGGATCAGCGCGTAGAGATCGCCCTCCGTAACATCACCGCCGCCATCGAGCGCTGCCTGCACTTCGTCGAAAAACGGCCTGCGCCAGTTGTTGAGTGCCACCGAGACCTGAACGGAGAAATAGGTCGAAAACAAAATGAAGGAGGACACGGCGACTGACCACCGAAACCAGGGATGCGGCTGAAGCCAGTACCAGAACGCGCCGAACAGGCCGACAACGGCGGCATAATAGACATAGAACCACAGGAAACTCTGGGTCCAGAAATAATGAATACCGACAACCGGCGGCGCATCGGGTGGGGCGAACTCAAAACCAAGGGCCGTGCCCAATTCCCTGCCGTAGCCGTACCATAGCCCGGCGCTCAGGAACGCCCATATCACTGCTGACACGAAAAAAGGTTTTGGATTGGGGAAAAAGGACTTGAACAATGGTCGTTCTCTCGCTGTCTCGGGTCTGTTTCAGTTCAGTGACAGCGATCCGCCCGACGAGCTGTCTGATGTCTGCTGCGCGTTCACCGCATAAGTATGGTCGAACGCCGCGTGATGCATATCACAATTGTGTTCCCGGTGCTGCCGGCCTGGCCGCCAAGGCAAAAACCGCCGCAACTGCAAGGGCAGCGGCGGCGATGAGGCTGCCGGAGGTGTAGTTGCCGCTCAGGTCGGCAAGATATCCGGCGAGCAGCGGTCCGACGATCTGCCCGGTGCCGAATGCCGCCGTCATGACGGCCAGTGCCCTGCGGCGGGCCTCCCCGGCAAGGGTCCGGCCAACCTGTAGGCCGAATGCGGTGATCGCGACAAATGTGCCACCGAGCAGCGCGCCGCCGATAAACGGGCCGACCGGGGCGGGCAGAAGAACGCTGGCCGCAACGCCCGCCGCCTCGACAAGGCAGGCGGCGCTGAATGCCATCGCAAGACCAAGCCGTCGCGTAACCGGCGCCCAGACATAGACCGAAACGGCCGCGGCTACGCCGGTGACCAGCCAGACCAGCGCCTCCGTTGAGGATTGTCCTTGCTGGTCGCGAACAATGGCGACCAGAAAGGTTGCCGTGACAATGTATCCGACGCCGAACAGCCCGTAGGCGATGGTAATGGCGACCAGTTTCCGGTTCCACCGAAGCGCCGGCTCCCGCAGTTCTCTGCCCCGGAGCGGATCGGCCCGGACAAGCGAAACCGCCGCGGCTGACCCTGCCAGCGCCAGCATCGCCGCGGCATACCAGCCGGTGGTCCAGTCGGCGGCAACGGCATCAAGGACCAGCAACAGGACCGCTGAGGCGACCAGTCCCACCCCGACGCCGCTGAAGTGGAGGGCCTGGAGATCGTTGCGCCCCGCTGCCTCGAAATGACTGAAAAGGATCGTCGAACAGAACACCATGGCGAAAGCGCTGGCGGTGCCGGCCGCAAACCGGACGATCGACAGGGAGATAACCCCGCCGGCGAGCGGCATGGCGGCAAGCAGGACGGTAGTTGCCACAAGCGCGGCCACGAAAACCGCCCTCTCCCGCCCGGCGGCCCAGCCGTAACCGGCGATGATCGCGCCGATCAGATAACCGACATAGTTGGCCGAAGCGATCATGCCGGCGTCGGTGGCACTCAGATCGAGGCCGGCCATGAGATCAGGCAACAGGGGTGTAAAAACAAACCGGCCGATTCCCATTGCAGTGGCCATCATGGCCAGCCCGCCCAACGCCAATTGGGTCAACGATACCTTCGGGGTAAGGGATGCCGATTCGGTATTTCGATCGATAAGACGCATGCTGCCGCTATGGCACCACATGACACTGCGCGCAACCTGCACGTTCCTCGACCACGCGCCAACCACGGAAGCGGCAAAAGTGATGCGGCACGCCTCGATCGATTGAAGATCGTATGAAGCCAGACGTGTTTAGTGCCTGGCGAATGCGAGGTCGAGAATGTCATGCTCGGTCATCGAGGCGCGGTCGAGATTTCCGACCATCTCTCCTTTGGAGAACACCACGCACCGGTCGGCGATCGCGAAGACCTCCGGCAGTTCCGAGGACGACACGATCACGGACATTCCCTCATGCGCCAGATCGTGGATGATTTCGTAGATTTCGGATTTTGCGCCCACATCCACGCCGTGGGTCGGTTCATCCAGCAACAACAGCCGGGGTTCGGCAAGCAGGGCCCGGCCAAAGACGGCCTTTTGCTGGTTGCCGCCGGACAGGGCCGTGATCTGCTGTTCGGGCCCGGTCATGCGAATGCTGAGCGAGCCCGCGAAACGATCCACGTTTTTGCGTTCGCTTGCACGTTGCATAAAGCCGAGCCGGCTGAGTTTTCGATGGCTCGACAGCGCCACGTTCCAGGCGACCGAGTGACTTGGCAGGATACCGCGCACCTTGCGGCCTTCGGGGACCATGACGATACCGTTGCGCACGCTGGTCGGCACGTGCCCCACACGCAGGGCATTACCGCCGATGGACACCGTGCCCCCGGCCGCCTTGCGGAAGCCAAACACCGTTTCCATGAATTCCGTGCGGCCCGATCCGATCAGCCCGAAGAGCGCGACGATCTCGCCCGCGCCGACATCGATATTGATGGGCGACAGCAGCGCCTCGTCACGCAGATTGCGGATCTCGACTTGCGGGTTGCCGTCCTTCGCGGCGCTGCCCTTCCACTCGAAAACCGCCGACTTGCCGACCATGTGCCGGATAAGCTTGGGTTTATTGGTTTCACTGGCGATGTCGTCGCTGACCAGATTGCCGTCGCGCAGGACGACGATCCTGTCGCAGTTCTCCAGCGCTTCTTCCAGCTTGTGGGTGATGAAGATGACCGCCACCCCGTCGGCCGCCAGCCCGCGGACGAGTCCGAACAGCTTCGCGGCCTCGACCGGGGTCAGGGACGATGTGGGTTCGTCGAGAACCAGCAGCGTCGGCTTGACGACGATGGCCTTGGCGATCTCGATCAACTGCTGCTGGCCGGGGCTGAGCGTGGATACCGTGGTGCGCGGGTCCAGATCGCCAAGCCCGACCGAACGAAGCGCTTCGCGCGAGCCATCCGCCATTTTCCGCCGGTCAATGAAGCCCGCTCGTCCGGCCTTGTAATCCCCCAGAAAGATGTTCTCTGCCACGCTGAGCGAGCCGATCGTGGACAGTTCCTGATGCACGAAGCGGATGCCGCGCGCGATCCCGTCGCGCACATTGGCAAGATCGAGTGTTTCGCCATCGAGAGCCACGGAACCGGCGTCGGCCTGCAGGCTGCCGCTGACGATATTCATCAACGTGCTCTTGCCGGCGCCGTTTTCGCCAAGAAGGCCGACGACTTCACCACGGGCGACCGTAAGGTCGACGCCGTGCAGCACGCTGACCGGTCCGAAGGATTTGTCTATTCCAGAAAGGCGCAACCGCGGTTCCGTCATCTTCGCTCCAGATTTCGTGCGCGCCACGTCTTCCGTGGCGCGCACCGGTTCGCAGCTTAGTTGTCGATCCCTTTTGGGGTGACCAGGTTGCCATCCACGTAAACGATATCGTCATCCGGGCGGCTGCCGTCGACGAGGAAGTTGTGCATCATGACGGCGCCGTCGAACGCCTGCTGGAAGGGCGCCTGATCGATCAAGCCAAACATCTCGCCGGTTTCGATATAGGCAAGGTTGTCGGGCGTGTGGTCATAGCCCACCACGCCGACCTTGCCGGTCAGACCCAGATCCTTTATGGCGCGCGCAGCACCGAAAGGCCCGCCTGCGGTGACATAGACCATGCCAAGATCGGGATTGGCGGTGTACATGTCCTGCACCTGGCTGTAGGCGGTTTCCGCGCGGTCCTGGTTTTCGAACGGGCCGATGATCTTGATGTCGGGATACTCTTCCTTGATGAGATCCAGCGCGCCGTTCATGCGCAGCGTGTGCTGAACCGCACCGAAATAACCGGTGATCACGCCCAGCTTGCCGCTGCCGCCCATCTGATCGGCCATGAAGGTGCCCAGTTGCTTGCCGGCCTCGTAGCCGTTCTGGCCGATGAACAGCACCCGCTCCGATGGCACGCTGCCTTCGGCAATGATGTTGATCGTCGGCACGCCATCTGCCGCAGCTTCGTTGATGGCGCGTTCCGTGCCGTCGAAGATCGGCACGGTCACGATGCCGTCATAGCCCTGTGCGACCGCGGCCTCGATCCCGGCAATCACCGCCTCGGGGGTCAGCGCGTCGCCAAGGTCGATATAGTCGACCGTCGTGTTGTAGTTGGACAGGTAGTCCGTGGCGGCGTTGGCACCCTCGATAACGGGAATCCAGAACGGGTTGTTCTGGAATGCCATGAACGCGATGCGCAGCGGTTCGCCGTCATTGGCGAGTGCCTTGACCGAGCCGCCCTCGGGCAGTTCTGCTGCCAGAGCACTGGCTGCCGTCAGCGCGAACGCGGCGGTTGACACCAGGAAAGTACGTTTCGTCAAAGTCCACATGGTTAGCCTCCCATTTGGTGGATCAAGTTGAGTTTCAGTCTTCGCGGCCCCTCTGGATCCCGTCGATCCCGACCGCAACGACAATGACAAGCCCCTTGGTGATGACCTGCCAATGTGAGGAAATTCCAAGCAATACGAAGGCGTTAGCGAGCAAGGCCATCAACAGCGCACCAAGCACGACCCCGATGATCGAACCCCGCCCGCCCGACAGCGCGACACCGCCCAGAATGACCGCCGCAATCACGTCCAGCTCGCTGCCGCGGCCGAGATTCGGGCTGGCCGAGGCCAGATTGCCGGCCAGGATGAGACCACCAAGACCGGCCAGCAGGCCGCACAGCGCAAAGACAAGAAAGCGTGTGCGGTCGACGTCGATCCCGGCAAGGCGGGCGGCGGTCGGATTATCGCCGGTGGCATAGATGTCCCGCCCGATCCGGGTACGGGTGGTGAATATGATGAAGGCACCGGCCAGCAGGATCATCAGGATCAGCGAAACCGGCACTTCGAGGATGCGCCCGGCGCCAAGATACGAGGCCCAGCCCGAAAACGAGATCGGAATGCCGCCTGTCATCAACAGCGCGATTCCGCGCGCGATCGAAAGCGTACCAAGCGTTGCGATGAACGGATTGATGTGGAAGCGCGTGTAAAGAATAGCGTTGAACATGCCGGCGACAAGGCCCGCTCCTAGCGCGCCACCGATGCCCAGCAGCTGGCTGTCCGTCCCCGCCGCAACATACGCGCCCGTCACCGCCGACAGGCCGATGACCGAGCCAACCGAAAGGTCGATGCCGCGGGCGATGATCACCAGCGCCTGTCCAAGCGCGACGATCGCCACAACGGATGCCTGGCGTCCGACATTCAGGATATTTCGCTGCGTCAGGAAAAACTCGTTCGCAAACGACATGAAGATGATGACGAGCAGCAGGATCAGCGCCACCGAGGCTTCGCGCCGGGAAAACAGGATGGCTGCCAGCCGGGATATGGGATTTGTCTGTTCGGTCATTTCGCTCCCGGTCCCGTCACTTTCCCGTAAATTTCGCGCGGCGTTTTTCGGCGAAAGCACGACGGCCTTCATCGGCGTCGTCGGTGGCAAAGCAAATCGTCTGCAAATCGCGTTCATAGGCCATGGCGGACGCCGCGGGCATGTTTTGGGCCGCAGCGATGTTCAGCTTGGCCGTCTGGGCGGCAATGGGTGCGTTTTCGGCAATTCGCCCCGCGATCTGGCGGGCGCGGGACAGCAGGTCGGCGGCCGGCACGACCTCCGAGACCAGCCCCCAATCGCGCGCCTGCAAGGCATCGACAGGATCGCCCGTCATCAGCATGAGGGCCGCGTTGCGCGCGCCGATCGCCGCGACGAGCCCTGCGGCAACGCCGCCGCCGCCGACCCAGCCAAGCTTGATCTCCGGCGCGCCGAACCGGGCGGTCTCGGCGGCAATCAGAATATCAGCCGCCAGCGCCAGTTCGAGCCCGCCGCCCAGCGCGAAACCGTTGACCGCGCAGACCACCGGTTTGTGGATTGAGCGGATGATGTCGTTATATTCCGAACGATTTCTGAAATCCCAGGGCGAGGTGTAGGTATCGAGCAGCTTGATATCGCTGCCGGCGGAAAAGGCTCTGTCGCCGACCCCTGAAAACACGACCGCGCGGATCGCGTCGCTGGCATTGATTTCGCGGGCCGCGTTCGAGAGCTCACCAGCCATCTCGGGGGTGATCGCGTTCAGTTTTTCGGGCCGGTTGAGCATCAGTTCCGCAACCGGGCCACCCAGGGATATCTGCACGTTGGACATCGTTCAAACCTCGCTTAATGCCGGGCGCAGGCGCTCGGCGTGGTGCCGATTGATGCGGTCGATCACGACTTCCGGTGCATCCTGCCGCTCCAGGGCGGAACGGATGAGCGCAGAGAGTTCGAGTTGATAGGCCGTATATCCGGCCCAGCGCGGGCGCACCCAGGCGTGGGCAAGCGACTTGCGCGTTGCCTGAAAAAAACCGCCATAGGCGCGGTTGACCGCCGGATCGGACCAGGCGCGCACGTGGTAGGGTTGCCCGCTGTTTTCGGGGAACAGCGACACTTGCGTTGTCGGAGACATCAATAGGCGCACATGTGCCAGCAATTGCGGGGTTATGGTCGCTCGTTTGGTGACGCAGATCCCTGTTCCGCCCAGCGTGGTGCCGAGCGTGACGGAGTTGCCGACCTTCGGAACGTCGCCGAAGCTGACCCGTTGCAGCCCGAAAGCCTGCATCGGCCGACCGTAGGATGCGTAACCATAGACCAACGGGCAGATATCCAATTCGCGTGCGGCCACCGCTTCGTGCAGCGCGATCGGGTTCATGGGCCAGAACCGGCGCTCCATCCGCGCCGCGATCACACCCATGATCTCCAACGCGCGTCGTGCCGACGAATTGTTTGTAATCAGTGGGTTGCCCGGCTTTGTTGAAACCGGTTCGCCTTGGCCCGCGCAGAGGCTGAAAAAGCTCAAGGCGGCGTGCGGCCCCGCCAGAGACAACGCGACGCGAAGGCCATCGGGCAAGTTCTCGATATCGGCCCATGTCTCCATTGGAAACTCGGCGGCGTCAGGGGTGGAAATCCGCACCTGCGTTGCAGCATCCAGCGGCAGCGCCCATTGGTGCCCCGCCATGTGGTAGCTGGTGAAGGTCCGGCCGATCGCCGCGTCGGCCCACATCTGCAGTTCGTCCGCGTCGAAGAGCGTATCCAGAGCGACGAGGCAATCATGGGCGATCGCGTCGCCAAGATGCGGATGATCCATGACGATCAGGTCGTACCGTGCGGCAAGGTCCTCGATGGGGTGCGACTCAAAGCCTTCCAGCGGCTGCGCCTCCCAGGAAAGATCGAGCAAACCGTCGTGCCGCGCCAGTTCAGCGGCGGCACGCAGGGCGTCTGTCCCGCGGGGATGATCCCAGGTCAGGCCACGATACGCGATCACAGCCGATCCTCCGAAATGCATCCGCTTGCCATCAGGGTCTCGATTTCATCGTCCGCAAAGCCGATATCAGTAAGAACTTCACGGCTATGTTCTCCAGCGAGCGGCGCGCCGCGTTCGATCGTTGCCGGCGTTTCGCTGAAGCGCATCGGGAAACCGGGCGTGGTCACCCGTCCCTCGGTGGGGTGATCGTAGGTGACAAAGGTCTCGTTGTGCCGGATCTGCGGGTTTTCCAGCACATCCGCATATCCCAGAACCGGACCCGCCCAGATGCCTGCGGCCTCGAAGGCCGTCAACCAGTGTTCGGTGGTCTCTGTCAGAAGCCTCTCGCGCGTGACCGCATAGATCATGTCGCGATGGGTCCAGCTATCGGTCTCGTCATCCATGCCGTCAAACCGGCTGGTGCCCAGCAGGCGGCCCAACGTTTCCAGCGGCGCGAAGGCAAGCGACAGGTAGCCGTCTTTGGTTGCGAAAATCCCGTAGGGTGCCCGGATATAGGAATGGGCATGCGGCTCTGCGCTGCGCGACTGGGGCACGCCACCCGTTGCAAACACGGCGTATTCCTGGATCTGCAAAGTGATAATCGCGTCGAGCATGTTGACGTCGACCATCTGGCCTTCACCGGTGCGCTCACGATGGAGCAAACCGGCCAGGGCACCTTCGAAGGCCACATAGGCGGCAACGGCATCGACGAGAAACTGCCCGGCGGCTGCCGGCGCGACACCATCGGCGCCCGCGGACAACGTGGCTCCGCTCATCGCCTGAAGCAAAAGGTCCTGCCCGGGCTTGCGCGCATAGGGCCCGCTTTGGCCATAGCCGGACATGGCGACGTAGATCAGGTCGGGTTTGACCTCCTTCAGCGCGGCGTAATCCACGCCCAGGCGTTCCGCGACGCCCGGCCGGTAGTTCTGCAGGAACACGTCCGCGCCGGCCACGAGCCGCCGAATGATTTCGCGGCCCTCCTCGCTTTTCATGTCGACGGCGATGCTGCGCTTGTTGCGGTTCAATGACAGGAACGACACGTTGATCCGGTTTCCCTGCGCGCGTCCCGCCGAGACGTGGCGCTGCCATTCGCCCGTCACCGGCTCGACCTTGATCACATCTGCGCCAAGATCACCCAGCCGCTGGGCGGCCAGCGGCCCGGCCATGGCGATCGAGCAGTCGATCACACGGTATCCGCCCAAAATACTCATTCCATCACCCACCCGCCATTGACGTGAAATGTATGCCCGGTAATGAACCCGGAGCTCCGGCTCGCGGCAAACGCCGCGGTGCGCGCAATGTCTTCGGGCGAGCCTCGCTTTTTGATCGCCTGCCGTTCCAGCACGGTGGCGTTGTACGCTTTAGGGTCGGGGTGGATCTTTTCGGCCTCGGTCGGGATAGCGCCGGGCGAGATCGCGTTCACCGTGATGCCATGGGGGCCGAACTCCCGCGCCCAGGCGCGCGTCAACCCCAGCAGCATTCCCTTGGAGCCGACATAGGAAGCGAGGTTTTCCCATTGGCCGCTCAGCGTGATGCTGGTGATGTTGATGATCCGGCCGAATCCCGCGGCGCGCATGCCGGGCAGGACAGCCCGCACCGAGCTTGTCGCAGCAAGGGCGTTTACCTCGATTACGCGGCGGAAGGTGGCGTCTGCCTGCGCTTCGAACGGCTCCATCGGAAAGATCGCCGCGTTGTTGATCAGCGTGTCGACACCAGCGCCGGACAATAGCTCGGTCAGCGCAGCGTCATCGGTGATATCGCAGGCGATGCCATCATCTCCGACCCGATCCGCAAGGTCGATCGGCAGAACCGAAGCGCCGATCGCGCGAAACAGCGTGACCATGGCGGTGCCGAGCCCTCCCGCCGCGCCGGTAATGGCGACCTTGCGTCCCGCGAACTCTTCCATCACGCGTGCTCCGTCGAGATATCAACCGGCGCGCCGGCCTCATGCGCCTTGTGCATGGCCTCGATCAGTTCGACCGTTTTGGCGGCCAGTCGAGCGTCGGAGTTATTGCGGCCGGTGCCGCGGATCAGGTTGATGAACCGGTTTGGCGGCTCGTCACAGCGATATGCGCCCGATCCCGGCTCGACCGGAACCGAGACGTGATTTCCGTCGTGGCGGCGCAGTTCGACACGCTCGCGCTCGATGTCGATCATCATCGCCCCCTCCGGCCCGAAAATCCGGATATCAAGCTGGAACGGATCGTTGTCCGGCAACCCCGCCGCGCCAGAGATCGTGCCGATGGCACCGTTGTCGAACACGACCGAGGCCGTATCAAAAAGGTCCACAGCGGCGTTCAACGTGCTGAGGATCGCACCGTGCACACGTTGGACGCGCAGACCGGTCAGCATGAACATCAGCCCGGCGGAATGGGTGATCTGACCGTGCGCATACCCTCCGCCACGCGTCGGGTCCTGCCACGTTGAAAGATTGACCTCGGCCACGCTGGGTTCCCAGCCCTTGAACGAGCTGCCGGAGCCGGCAAACAGTTCCCGGTTGGGCGAGGCCATATGACACAGCACATATTCGATCGGGCCGACCGGATCCGTCTCCATGATTTCCCTGGCGCGTTCGAGGAACGGCATGTAGTTCCAGCCATAGGGAACAAGCACATGGCGGCCGGTCCTTTCGGCCAGCTCGGCAACCTCCCATGCCTCGCTGGACGAGAGTGCAAAGGGCTTTTCGACAAGGGCATGGGCGCCAGAATTCAGCGCCGCCATCGCATGCTCTGCGTGAAAATCGTGGGGTGACGAGATGATGACGCCATCAAGGTTCTGCGCGAGAAGGTCGTCCACGCTTTCCGTCGCAAGGCCAAAGCCGAATTTGTCCTGAACCTTCGCCAGTTCTGCCTTGCCCAGTGACGCGACGCCGACAAATTCGACATCGTCGCGCGCCTTGAGGATGGGCATGTGGTTTGCGGTGGCCCACCAGCCCGCACCGATAAATCCCAGGCGAACCTTTTCCATCAGGCCGCCCAACGATACTTATGCGGTGTGTCGACGCCCAGACATTCGGCTCGTCCCACGACAATCAGGCGCTCGATATGCCCGAGAAGCGGCCATGAGAGCAGGCCTTGCGCGTCCGGCTCCCAGTCGCCCACATTGGGCGCGATGGCAAAGGTGGCCTCTTTCAGCGTGATTGCATCGTTGGCGGCGCGCATGAAGCTTTCAAGTTCCCCGTCAAGCCGGTCGTGGAATGCACGCGTGGTTTCCAGAAACCGCTGCACCTCGCTGCCCTCGCACACGTCGTAGTGGCTGGTCAGCATGATCGAGGGATTGCGGTCGATCAGCCTTTCGGTCGTGCGCAGATAGCTTGCCGCGTAGCGATAGGTCGGCGGGAATGCGGGCGAACCATCGCGGAGATAGAGCCCGTCCAGCAGAACGGCATCCGCGACGATCGACAGGCCCGCCTCTTCAACATGCAGCGCCAGGTGACCGGCGCTGTGACCGGGCACCAGATCGACGGATACGACGACACCGCCAAGATCAATGCGCTCACCCCCTGCCAGAGTGCTGTCCATCCGGCCAAAGGCGGTGTTCTCGCGCACCCAATTGGTGACCTCGTCGGGATCGGGCATGCCGTGGAAAGCGCCATACTCGCCAAGCCGATGCGCAATCAGTTCCTCCACGTCCTCGACCTGTGCGCGTTCGCTTTCGTGGCAGAGGAAACGGGCCTTCGGCAATGCCTTGCGAAGGGGCCCGATGCCGCCAGCGTGGTCGAAGTCGGAATGGGTGACGATAACCCATCCGACCGACTGTGGATCGATGCCGTTCGCTTCGAAATAGGGCAGAATACTGTCGGCGGCCGCGTAAGACATCCCGGTGTCGACAAGCATCGACGTCTCGGCGCCGACAACGAGAAAGACGCAGGCATAGCGCCCGGCGACTTCTGTTTCGATCCGATGGACCTTCCGCGTGACCAGCAAGGCTCTCCCCTTATGTGCAGCTTGTTGTGGTTTCGCCTCAGACTGTCCCGATGGATGATTTCGGTCAAATCAGATATCTGATGTTTTTTGATTGCTTTTTGAAAAAGCCTTGATTTTTGAGGCCTGCCAGCCGAAAAATTGTTGCCGAGAGCCTTCTGCACCGGGCTTTCATCTAGAAATTAAATCAAAAAACATCACGGGCATGGAGGGTTGATTGAGCAAACAGACGATCAGAGACATCGCGAAAATCGCCGGGGTCTCGACCGCGACCGTGGACCGTGCACTTAACGACCGGGCGGGTGTGCGCAGCATTACCAAGTCGAAAGTCCTGGCGGCGGCGCGTTCAATCGGGTACCTGCACGATCCCTCGCAATCGCCGGCACCGAGCCTTTTTTCCAATCAGATCGATCTTGTGGTGCCGAAGGGCAAGAACACCTATATCCATAACCTCCGGGGCCAGTTCGAGGCGCAATGCGCGGCGAACCCGGCGCTTACGCTGAACCTTCACCTTATTGACAGCCTGGAAGCCGGTGCTTTGGCAGAGACGCTGCTGGCCCTTGGCGGCAAGGCCAGATCAGTTGCCCTGATCGGCCCGGATCATCCGCTGGTGCGCGAATCGATCCGGCACCTGGCCGCTCAGGGGACGCGGATCGTCACGCTCGCGTCGGACATCGACAACGTTCCGCGAACGGCATTCATCGGCATCGACAATCGCGGTGCGGGCCGTTTGGCGGGGCTTCTGATCGGGCGGATGGTGCCGGAAAGCCGCCCCAAGCACATCGTCCTGTTTGCGGGCTCCCATTCCTATCGCGCGCATGAAGAGCGTGAAATGGGGTGCCGATCGATCCTGTCCGAAGAGTTTCCCGATTTCAGGATCAAGTCCACCGCCGAGGTTCACGACGACGCCGACACCGCCTACACGGTGACGTCCAGGATCCTGAAAGACCATCCCACGATCAGCGCGATCTACAGCATGGGCGCGGGAAACCGCGGGATATCAGAGGCCATCCGTGAGCGAGGGAAGCAGCGCGATATCGTTGTCATCGGGCATGAGCTTACCCGGTTTTCCAAGCAGTTTCTTCTGGATGGAACGTTCGACGTGATCCTCGATCAGCATCCGAGGATTCAGGCCCGCGACTCGATTCATGTCCTGACCGCGATGGAACCGCAAGAAACACCGCAGATCCGGATCGGCGTGTTTTTCAAGGAGAACCTTGTCGACTAGGGCTGTGGTGACCATACCGATGCCCGGCGGACGCCCATTCAGGCAACGGCCTTGACGGAATTCAAAATTTGGAATACCAAATACCAATTGGCGTGAAAGCCTGAAACAGGGAGGACTCCATGAAGACGAAATTTGGGTTTCCGGCGCGGATCGTTGCACTGGCCGCCGCCGCGATCGTGCCGGTTCTGGACGGAACGGCGCAGGCCGATGACTATCCCGCAAAGACCATCGAGGTCGTCACCCATGCCGGCAACGGCGGCGGTACCGATGTCACGACGCGCATGATGATGCTGCGCGCCCGCCGCGAGCTGGGCCAGGATATGGTCGTCGTCAACAAGAAGGGCGGTGGCGGCGCCGCGGCGCTCGAATATTACAAGACCGTGCCGGCCGACGGCTATACGATCCTGACCTTCACCGTGGGCCATGCCGCCGTCATGGCCAAGGGGCAAGGCGGCATGAAGATCGATGACCTACGGCCGATCGCCCGGGGAACGGACGACCCGCAGATCCTGATGACGAAATGCGGGGCCTATGCGGGCGCCGAAGACTTCATTGCCAAACAGAAAGAGGCGCCGATCACCTATGGCGTCACGCATCTCGGCAATATCGACGATGTCTCGGCCTTCATGTTCGCCAAAAAGGGCGGCATGCAAACCCCGAACATGCTGCCTTTCGACGGCGGCGCGGAACTCGCCACACAACTGATCGCCGGCGCGGTGGATGCCGGTGTCCTGAATCTTGCCGAAGCATCCGCGCAGATCGAGGCGGGTGAGATCTGCCCCACCGTTGTCCTCGCCGACGAGCGCATGGCGAAAATTGGCGATGTCCCGACAGCCAAGGAACTCGGCATTCCGGTCAGCTTCTCGACGGTCCGCGGCTTTGCGGTGCATGCCGACACGCCTCCGGAAGTCGCGGAAAAAATCGAGGCTGCCCTGGTCAAGGCGATGAACCATACGGTCTATCAGGGGTTCCTTGATTCTGTCGGTCTCGACAGCACGTCAGTCGCCGGCTCCGATGTATGGGGGCCGCAGATCGTCACCACGGTCAACGAGATGAATGCCGCTTTGAAAGAGCTGGGATTCATCGAGTAATGTGTGCGTGCGGCGGGTTTGATCCCGTCGCGGCTTGCCGGAGCAGGACATGACGACCCCGCCTCAATCGGACAAACACGTTTTCGAGCGCTGGCTTGTTCCGGCCCTGATCATCCTTTTTTGTGTTGCCGCCTTCTGGGTCAGCACCACATTCAAAAAGATGCCGCCGATCCTCAAGCGCGGCATTCATCCTTCGGATTTTCCCCAGCTCCTGCTGATCACCCTCATCCTGCTGACTGGTCTGATGGCCTGGTTCGATCCGGTGCGAGTGCGCGAGCGGCTGCAGGGAACCGTCTGGGGAACGCTGGTGCTGATGGTGGTGTTCGCGGCGCTCGCGGGTCTCGATCTCTTTCTCGCACTCGGTGTTTTCGCGGCTGCCCTGGCGGCGCTTTGGGGCGAGCGCCGGGTGTTGCCGCTTGTCCTGGTCGGCGTGATCATTCCAGCCCTCATTTTCTTTTGCTTCGATATGGTCTTCGAAATCCGCTTTCCGCGCGGGATCCTGACCAATCTCTGGTACGGGTAGCGATATGGACAGCTTCACCGCCGGGCTCATTGCTCTTGGCGATCCGTCTTTGCTCATTCTTCTGATCGCGGCGACGCTTGGCGGCGTCATCATCGGTGCCCTGCCCGGGCTCAATGCGACGACGGGCGCAGCCCTGCTGCTGCCGTTTACGCTGACAATGGAGCCGGTTCCGGCCATCGCCGTGCTGACCGCGATCTATTGCGCGGCCACCTTTGCCGGCGCGATCACAGCGATCCTGATCAACACGCCGGGCACGGCCGCCAGCGCGACGACCTGCCTCGACGGCTATCCGCTGGCGCAGCGCGGCGAAGCCGGGCGCGCCCTCGGCATGGCGGTGATCTCGTCCACAACAGGCGGCATTCTCAGCGTCATATGCCTGATGCTTGCCGCGCCGCTCCTCGCCCGTGCCGCCTATCACTTTTCACCGCCCGAATATTTTGCGCTGACCCTGTTCGGTCTCTCGATGCTGGCCGGCATAGGCGACGGATCGGCGATCAAGAACCTTATCGCCGGAGGCCTTGGAATCTTCCTCGCTATGGTTGGCGTGGACAACCTGACCACCGTCGAGCGCTTCACCTTCGGCAGCTACCAGCTTTATGAAGGCATCGGTTTCGTGCCGGTGATGATCGGGGTGTTCGGCATATCGGAACTGCTGGTGCAGGCCTCGAGGCTTCATGTCGTGCGCGAGCAGATCCAGATGAAGATGGTCAAGCTGCCGAGCCGCGCGGATATTGGCAGAACCTGGCGCACGATCCTGCGGTCCTCGGGCATCGGCACCTTTATCGGAATCCTGCCGGCCGAAGGCGCGACGGTAGCCTCGATGATTGGCTACAACGAGGCCAAGCGCTGGTCGCGCAATCCGGGCGAATTCGGCAAGGGCGCAATCGAAGGCGTTGCCGGGTCCGAAGCGGCCAACAACGCCGCCACCGGTGGGGCGATGGTTCCGACCCTGGCGCTCGGCATTCCCGGAAGCGCCACCGCCGCCGTCATCTTGGCCGGGCTGATGGTGCACGGGCTTCGCCCCGGCCCCGCCATGTTCACCGAGCAGGCTGAATTCGCCTATGCCATTTTCTGGTCGATGATGCTGGTGAACCTGCTGTTCCTCGCCGTCGGGCTGGGCGGCGCGAAACTGTTCGCCCGTGTCACGCTCATCCCGACGCAACTGTTGTGGCCGTCGGTCTTCGTGTTTTCCATCGTCGGCGCCTATGCGCTGGATCAGTCCATGTTCGATGTCTGGGTCGCCCTTGTGGCCGGTGTCATCGGCTTTTTCATGCGGCGTTTCGGTTTCTCCGTCGTGCCGCTGGCGATCGGGCTGATTCTCGGCGGAATGCTTGAGCAGCGCTTCGGCCAGTCGATGGTGATGCTGAATGAGCAATGGTGGCTGATGTTCACCCGTCCGCTGACGCTGCTGTTCTTTGTCCTGACCGCGGCCGCCCTGTTCGGCCCGCCGATCTGGGGCCGCCTGTTCCGGCAGCGGTCTCCGCTGGAGTCCACCGGGGAATGATATTGTGACGAAGATCAAATCAATCCGCAGCCGTGTTTGGAACTGGGTCGGCCCCACCGTCCCGCCCAAGGCGCATTTCTGCACCAATGCCTCCGACATTCTTTGGGAAAAGGGCGATGCGATGTCGTCCTTCCGGTTTCATCAATGGCTGACCTGTGAAGTCGAAGCGCAAGACGGCACGGTCGGGATCGGCAATGCGGCCCTGGCGCCCTCCGTGGTGAAGAAGGCGATCGACGACTGGTACGCCCCGCTGGCGATCGGTGAAGACCCGTTCGACTGTGCCTATATCTGGGAAAAGATGTATCGCCGCACCCATGCGTGGGGCCGCAGGGGCATCGGCATGGTGGCAATGTCCGCCATCGATATCGCGATCTGGGATCTGATGGGCAAACTGGTCGGCAAACCTGTCTTCAAGCTGCTCGGCGGACGCGCCAAGGAGAAGATTCCGGTCTACTATTCCAAGCTCTATGCGGATGATGTGGACGCCATGCAGGCAGAGGCGCAGCAGGCCAAAAACCATGGCTATCAGGCGTTCAAGATGCGCTTCGGCTACGGCCCCAAGGACGGCATGGCCGGCATGCGGGAAAACCTCAAACGGGTGGAGGCGGTGCGCGAAGTCATCGGCTGGGACAGGGACCTGATGGCCGATGCCTATATGGGCTGGAACGTCGACTATACACGGCGAATGCTGCCAAAGCTGGAACGATACGAACTGCGCTGGCTCGAAGAGCCCGTCATCGGCGACGATGTGGCCGGCTATGCGGAGCTCAACGCCCTGGGTATCATCCCGATTTCGGGCGGAGAGCACGAATTTTCGGTGATCGGCTGCAAGGACCTCATCGAGAACAAGGCGGTCAGCGTCCTGCAATATGACACCAACCGGGTGGGCGGCATCACGGCGGCGCAAAAGATCAACGCGATTGCCGAGGCCCACCAGATCCCCGTCATTCCCCATGCCGGCCAGATGCACAATTACCATCTGACGATGGCCAATTCGAACTGCCCGATGAGCGAGTATTTTCCGGTCTTCGATGTCGAGATCGGCAATGAACTCTTCTATTACATCTTCGAGGGCGACGCCGAAGCCCGTGACGGGTTCCTGCAACTCGACGATGCCAAGCCAGGACTGGGCATATCGATCAGCGACCGACACCTTTCCAACTTCGAGATCAACGAATGACACAGTATCGCGGCATATGGCCGGTCGCCCCGACGGCGTTTCACCCCGACGGCACGCTCGACCTTGAAGGCAATCGGCGGGTGCTCGACTGCATGATCGATCAGGGCGTGGACGGGATCTGCATCCTGGCCAATTATTCCGAACAGTTCCTGTTGTCCGATGCGGAACGCGAGACCCTGACGCGGCTTTCGCTGGACCATGTCGCGGGCCGGGTGCCGGTAATCGTCACAATCAGTCATTTCGCGACGGATATTGCCGTGGCGCGCGCGAAGCAGGCCAAGGAGATGGGCGCCGCGATCGTAATGATGATGGCGCCCTATCACGGCGCGCTGTTGAAAGGAACGCCGGAGCAGACCTTCGAACAATTTTCGCGTGTCGGAGAGGTCGGTATCCCGATCATGCTGCAGGACGCACCGCTGTCGGGTGTCGACCTGCCGGTCCCCTTGCTGGCGCGCATGGCCCGCGACATCGAGATGCTGAAACTGTTCAAGATCGAATCGGTCGGCACGGCGGCAAAGCTGCGCGGCCTGCTGGCCGAAGCCGGCGATCACATCGACGGACCGTTCGATGGTGAGGAAGGCATCACCCTGATGGCGGACCTCGATGCCGGGGCCACCGGCACCATGACTTCGGCGACAATTCCCGACAGGATCAAGCCGGTGCTGACGGCCCATCGGGCGAAGGACCGGGCGGCCGCACTTGCGGCCTATGCCCAGGTGCTGCCGGTCATCAACCACGAGAACCGTCAATGCGGATTCCGTGCCGCAAAGGAAGCCATGGCCGAGGGCGGCGTCATCCGGTCGGCATTCTGCCGCCATCCGATCGCGGCACTTCCGGCCGAGGTGCGCACGCAGCTCCTGGAGCTGCTTCGACCGCTTGATCCGGTGGTACTCAATTGGGGAAAGTGATGAGAGAGAATCTCTGGGCGAACGAGTTGAAGGAATTCGGGGCGGTCGGTCCGCGACGAAGCCTGTCCGAAGAGGCCGCCGACACGCTGCGCGAGTTCATCCTTCTGGGCAAGCTGGCGCCCGGCCTGCCGGTTCCCGAGCGGGACCTTGCCGAAGCGCTGGGCATCAGCCGGACGCCGCTCAAGGAAGCGCTGCGCATTCTCGAAATCGAAGGGCTGATCGTCTATGGACCCACACGGCGGCCGCGCGTGGCGGACCCGTCGCTCGAGGAGCTTGCAGAAAACCTGACGGTGCTCGGCGCGCTCGAGGCGCTGGCGGGCGAGCTGGCCTGCGCCCACGCCACCGAAAGCGAGATCGGTCGCGTCACCGAACTGTGCGAGCGCATGGCCGATGCACCCGTGCAGACGGACCCGCTGGAATTTTTCGGCTGGGACATGGAGTTCCACCAGACCATCGTGCGGGCCGCCCGCAACGCGCCGCTGCTTGAAACGCATAATCTGTACAATGCCCGTCTCTGGCGGGCGCGGTTCATCTCGTCGAAGCTGCGCACCGGGCGCGACAGCACGCTGGGGCAGCATGAGGACATCGCCGATGCCCTGCGCCACCGCGATGCCGCCGAGACAGCCCGCCACATGCGCCGCCACCTGGAAACCGCGATCAGCAATGTCGCCAAGGCGCAGGAACAGTTGAAACGGACATCAGATACCGATGGAACATGACATGAACCGGAAAACCATCGCCCTCATCCAGGGCGACCCGGCGGGAATCGGCCCTGAACTGCTGGTGAAAATCCTTGGCGAAAGCGAGGTGCGGATGGCGGCCAATCTGCTGGTGATCGGCGCGCTGGAGATATTCGCCCGGGGCGAAATGCAGACCGGCCTGAAGGTTCCGAATGTCTCACATGCGGCACTCGACGCGCCGATCGCATTTGCCGACGACGAGGTGCTGCATCTCGACCTGCCGGTCGACGGCATCGGCGATGTTGCAACCGGAGAGGTTTCGGCGGCAGGCGGACAGAGTTCGATCCGGGGGCTGCACAGGGCCCTTGAACTGGCGCGTGACGGTCTGGTGGACGGCGTGGTTTTCATGCCTTTCAACAAGGAGTCGATGCATCTGGGCGGCAATGATTTCGCCGACGAACTGGGATATGCCAGTGACTTCTTCCAGTTGAAAACGCGCGCCAGCGAGTTCAATGTCGCCAACGGCATGTGGAACGGGCGCGTCACCAGCCATGTGGCGATGAAGGACGTTCCGCAATTGCTGACCGTCGAGCGTATTGAGGAAAGCATCCTTCTCGCCGACCGCACGCTGAAAATGGCGGGATACGAACACCCCCGCATCGTCGTTGCCGCCTATAACCCGCATGCGGGCGATGGCGGGCTGATGGGCGATGAGGAAATTCGCGTCATCCGGCCGGCCGTCGACCGCGCGCGGCTCAAGCAGGTCCGCGCCACCGGCCCGCT
The DNA here is from genome assembly GCA_028279875.1 of Rhizobiaceae bacterium. Lineage (GTDB taxonomy): Bacteria > Pseudomonadota > Alphaproteobacteria > Rhizobiales > Rhizobiaceae > Hoeflea_A. The sequence continues at coordinate 13,518 of JANQMU010000141.1, read as the reverse complement.
GCCGGCGGACACGCTGTGGCTGAAGGTCCGCGACGGCGACTATGACGCGGTGGTGACCATGTATCACGATCAGGGCCAGATCGCGATCAAACTGCTGGGTTTCGACCGCGGGGTCTCGGTCCTCGCCGGGCTTCCCGTGCCGATCACCACCCCGGCCCACGGAACCGCCTATGACATTGCCGGTCAGAACCGGGCCAATGTGGTTCCCACACGAAATGCCTTTACCATGTGCCTGAACATGGCCAGCAACCGCATGGCAACCGAGGGTGTCGCCACCGCAAAAGCTGGTTGAAACGCGTCATCGGGTATTGCGCCGGAGCCGAACCGGCGCCTTAATGCTTCCCGCCTTGACAGGGTCTTTTGTTTAACCTATTTGTTATTTAACAAATGAGGTAAACAATGAGCGTTCAAACGATCTTTTCAGCACTGTCCGATCCGACCCGGTTTGCCATAGTCGAGCAATTGCTCGAACAGGGCGATCAGACCGCGGGCGCGTTGGCCGAGCCATTCGACATCTCGAAACCGGCCATTTCGCGGCATTTGAAGGTCCTCGAACAGGCCGGCGTGATCGAGCGGCGGATTGACCGGCAATACCGGTCGTTCCGCATTCGTCCGCAGAGCATGCGATCCCTGGATGAATGGATCGATCGCTACCGGAAGTTCTGGAATACATCTTTCGACCGTTTGGAAAAAGTACTCAAGAAAGAGGAAAAAAAGGATGACAACGACGATTGACGATCAGGTCCTGGTGGTCGAGCGGACGCTATCCGCCACCCCCGAAGAGGTATTCGATGCCTGGGTCAACCCGGAATTGCTGGTTCAGTGGTGGGGCCCGGAGGGCATGACCATTCCGCAGCACGCCCTGGATGTTCGCGAGGGCGGCGCCTGGGAGACCACCATGCGCAACAAGGATGGCGGCGAGGTCAAATGCTCCGGTGTCTACCGGGTCATCGACCGCCCGAACCGGCTGGTCTTCACCTGGGCATGGATGCAACCCGACGGCACGCGCGGTCCGGAAACGGATATCGAAGTGACGTTCGCGGCGGTGGACGGCGGCACGAAGATGACGCTCGACCAGCGGAGCTTTGCCGACGTGGAATCGCGCGACAATCACGGCAAGGGCTGGAACTCCAGCTTCAACTGCCTTGAAGACCTGTTTTGACAGAGGAGCAAATCATGACCGACCACACAATCGTCTCGCGGGATGAATGGCTCGATGCGCGCACCGCCCTGCTGGAGAAGGAAAAGGCCTTCACCAGGCAGCGCGACGCCTTGAGCCAGGAGCGCCGCGCCCTGCCCTGGGTTGAGGTGTCGAAACCCTATATGTTCGAGACACCGACCGGTGAAAAATCCCTCTCTGATCTCTTCGGCAATCACAGCCAGTTGGTGATCTATCACTTCATGTACGGCCCCGACTGGGAAGTCCCCTGCAAAAGCTGTTCGTTCTGGGCCGACAATTTCGAACGCAACATCATTCACCTCGCGGCCCGCGATGTTGCCATGGTCGCGGTTTCCCGGGCGCCGGTCGCCAGTCTTGAAGCCTTCAAAAAACGCATGGGCTGGAGTTTTGACTGGGTGTCGTCTGAAAACAGCGATTTCAACTATGATTTCGAGGTGTCTTTCACCGACGAGGCCCGGGAAAACGGCGATCTTCGCTACAATTACCAGCCGAGCCAGTTTCCGGCGAGCGATGCGCCCGGCATCAGCGTCTTTTCCAAGAGTGACGACGTCACGATCTATCACACCTACTCGACCTTCGGACGCGGGCTCGACATGATGAACGCCGCCTATCACTATCTCGATCTCGTGCCCAAGGGCCGCGATGAGGCCGGCCTCGACAATCCGATGGCCTGGGTTCGTTTGCGCGACGACTACGCGCCGAACTGAGCCGTATCAACAGATCCTCCGAAAATGGCGGGGCCGCTCATGCGCCCCGCCATTCCTGTCTTCAGCCCCTCCCCGGCTACGACACGCTTAACACAATCTACAGATCAGCATGGTTCAATGGATGCCCGGCTGGCGCCGTTGACAGGCAGGAGGCGTTGATTTCTTGGTGGCGTTCGACAATTGCGATGAAACTGCACGGCCCTATCGCGGCGTGCTTTCGTTCGAACGCTCATTGCCATTTCCGCAGTTCACCTTTCCTCTGATCTTCGGACTGGCTTACGGGCTTTTCAAAATCCTTGAGGCGTGGCCGCATCCCTGGGCCTCCTCGGTGGCCGGGATCGACGATCTTGCCCGCCTCGCCCAGGCGCGCGACCTCTTGAACGGACAGGGCTGGTTCGATCTTCTTCAAACCCGGCTGGACCCGCCTGACGGGGTCTGGATGCACTGGTCGCGTTTTGTCGACGCGCCGATTGCAGGCCTGATGTGGCTCGGCGAACGCACCGGAGCCGGCGATGCCATCGCCCTGCTGGTCTGGCCGGTGCTGCTGATGGTGGTCTTTTTCATCGCCATCGCGCTTGCCTCCCGGGCGCTGGCCGGTGACAGGGGCATCTTCTTTTCGGTTCTTGCGACCCTGTTCTTTGCCTCCACTCTGCGGCCATTCGAGCCCGGCCGTATCGATCATCACAATGTGCAGATTGTGCTCAGTGCGCTGCTGCTTCTGTCGCTGTTGCGCCTGCCCGACGGCCGGCGCTGGGGTATAGCCGCCGGTGCCGTCGCGGCTCTGATGATCGCCATCGGGATCGAGACCCTGCCGCTTGTAGCGGTCGGGGCGGCAGTGACCGCGGGCCTGTGGCTGTGGGACGGGCCGCGCTTCAGGGCGGGAACAGGCGCCTTCGGCCTGTCCTTCGCCGGATTTACGGCGCTGGCATTTGTGCTCTCGGTTCCGGTGTCGCGCTATTCCCTGACTCAATGCGATTCCCTTTCGCTGACCCATCTCACCTCCGCCGTCCTCGGCGGAACGGCGATCGCGCTGGCCTGCGCCCTTGTTCCGGCGAAGTCTTCCCGATGGCACCGGGGCGCTTGGCTGGGCCTGATCGCTGTGGTCTGCGGCGGCGTTGCTGTGGCGTTATTCTCTGACTGCCTCGGTGATCCCTATGCGTTTCTTGGGCCAGAGGTGCGGGAAGTCTGGCTCGACAAGGTCTCGGAGGCCAGAAGCGCCTTCGCCGTTTTGTCGACGGACCCCTCTGTTTTTCTTGCGGCATTCGTCCCGCTGGGGGTGCTGTTCGCGGTTATCGCATGGGCCTTCGCGAAGGCGCCGGCGGAGTCGCGCTGGAAGTGGGCTGTACTTGCCGCCTTCGCACTCACTGGCGTGGCCGTGAGCCTCGTGCAGATGCGCTTCATTCAGATCGCGCATATCTTCTGCATCCCTGCCGCGGCGTGGCTGATGTCGCAAGTCTACGGATTGATCAACAGCCGCGGCGCGACGGCACTGCGCGTCGCAGCGCTCGCCGCCGTACCGATCGCCGCCTCCCCATGGATCGTGGTGTTGCCGAAACTGGTGCTGGCCGAACCGACAACGCAAACCGGCGTGGCGGCAGGCGACACGCGGCGGATCGGCAGTGTCGCCCGCGAATGCCAGAGCGATGCCGATCGGGCGGCAATGGCGGCGACCCCGCCGGGTGTCGTCGCCGCACCGATCTTTTTCGGCTCGACGATCCTCGGCCTGTCAGACCTTCCGGTTCTGGCCGCGCCCTATCACCGTGCGCAAGGGGCGATCCTCGACGCCCATGCGATCTTTTCCGGGGATCCGGACGCGGCGCTGCGGATCCTTCAGCGGCGAAACATCGACTATGTAATGCTTTGCACGTCGAGTGGCGTGCGGCTGGTCACAGGCGCGCTTTATCCCGGCAGCCTGGTCGCGGCGCTCGAAAACGGCACGCCGCCGGACTGGCTGGAGCGCATTTCAGCAGATGACAGCAGTCTCCTGCATATCTATCGTGTGCGGGCCGGCAGATGAAAAGGGTGAGGCCAAACGGACATGAGCGATAGCGGGAAGACGATCATCATTACCGGCGCCGGTAGCGGGATCGGCCGCGCCTGCGCCGAATTGTTCCTTGCCGAGGGCTACCGTGCCGGGCTGATCGGACGCCGCGCGGCGCTGCTGGAAGAGGTGGCCGGCGATAAGGCCAATGCGCTTTGCCTGCCCTGCGACATCACCGATCCCGGAGCGGTGCGACGGGCCTTCGACACGGCGCGCGATTCCTGGGGCCGGATCGATGTGCTGTTCAACAATGCCGGTCTCGGCAAACCGCCGCAAACCGTCGACGAAATCGCGACGGAGGATTGGTTGGAGGTCGTGCAGGTCAATCTCAACGGCGCCTTCTACTGCGCCCGCGAGGCCTTTCGCATCATGCGCGCCCAGTCGCCGCAGGGCGGCCGCATCATCAATAACGGTTCCATTTCGGCGCATGTGCCGCGGCCGGGATCGGCGCCCTATACGAGCACCAAACACGCCATCACCGGGCTGACCCGCAGCCTGTCGCTGGACGGCCGTCCCTTCAATATCGCCTGCGGGCAGATCGATATCGGCAATGCGCTGACCGAGATGGCGAAGCCGATGACCACGGGCGTGCCCCAGGCCGACGGCTCCATCAAGCCGGAGGCGACGATGGATGTCGCCCATGTCGCGTCATCAGTGCTGCATATGGCCGGGCTGCCGCTCGATGCCAATGTGCAGTTCATGACAGTGATGGCAGCCAATATGCCCTATATCGGCCGCGGCTGAACGGCGCATATCTGTTGCCGCTAGCGGGGAGCGTGCCGAAGGCGTAACGGACGCCGGTAGCCGGTCGTCCGCTGCGCCCTCGAAATTCCGACTACCGTTTCAATGCGCCGACACCGGAGAACCGGAACGCTTCCTTTTCCAGTTCGTCGATTTCCGCGACACTCATCTGATCATGGGCCACCGTGATGCGGCCGAGAAACACCAGCGGGAGTTCATTGGCACGGTTTTCGAGATGCGCCTTGATGGCTTCAGCCGTCGCTGCACCGACATCGTCACCCATGCGCATGGGCGTTGCATCCAGTTCGCCGCGGCGAATGGCATCGAGTTCCAGCCCGGTACCGCCCCAGCCCGTCGAAAAGATCTCCTTCTCCTTGCCGGCGGCAATTTGCGCTTCCACGGAACCCATGGCCATCGCCGTGTTGGCATTGTGGATGACCTTGGCCTCCGGATAGGCCTGAATGATCAGGTTGGTACCGGAGAAGCCGCCTTCCCTTTGGTATTCGCCATAGTGCTCGTAGACGGCGTTCCAATTGCCCTTTTGCGCAACACAATCCTTGAAATCGCCGGAGCGCTGATTGTCGGTGATACCTGGAATGCCGCGGTTCATGGCATAGGTGACGTCCGTGCCGAGCCTTTCCAGCATGTAATCGCACATTTTGAGGGCGCCATAGGCCGATGAGAAATCAAACCAGCCCGCGGGCTGCGTCTTCAGATATTTCAGCGGCGTATGGAATGCCCACACAAAGGTCGTCAGCCCGTCGGTCCCGGCCAGTTTGTCGATATTGTCGGCCTGGGTTGCAAGTTCCGAGGGACCGAAAATGACGAAATCGTAGAGATCGCTGTCCTGCGCAACCTGGTTGGCGTAGGTCGCCTGAAGGGAATGCTCGATTTGCCGGGATGCAAATTCCCGGGTCTCATATTTGATGCCGAGTTCATCGAGACGCTTCGTCAGCGCCAGATAGTTCCGCGCCCAAAAATCGGACACATCCGCCGAAGGGTAAATCAGAGCGATCTGAAGCGGCTTATCCTGGGTGCCGGTGAATGCGGCGGCCTCTTGACCGGTTTTGGCCTGCAGGGCCTCAAGGGCGCCGTCCTTGTTGACCTGTTCCGGCAGCCAATAGTCCCGGTCAGCATCATCCGGCAGGGTCTTCAGCGGAAGATCCTGCGCCAATGCGGACGCCGACAGCAGCAGTGCCGAGGCGACGGCCAAGGTGGATATCATTTTCATGGTGGTATCCTCTCTGGAGAGTTGCGAAGGGTATAACCCTGCGCGGGTTGGGCGGCCTTAGCCGCTTGGGTTCGGATCACCCGCGAACAGGCGTCCGATGATCAGCAGGAGCACAAGCGCGCCGAGCAGGCGTCCGGCCAGTTTTCCGATCTTGATATTTTCCGGATTGGATAGAGCCGCGCGAAGGCCCGTTGCTCCGTCGCGATCGGATTTCTGCAGCCACGTGTAGACCGCCACCGACGTGATGATCACGACGCCGGAAGCGACCGACTGCCAGAAGAACTCGATCCTCAAGGTGACCAGGGCATTGATCATCATGGACAGCAGCAGAACGCCGGCAAAGGACCCGAGCATCGAGGCTCGGCCGCCGAAGAGAGACGTGCCGCCAACGACCACCGCCGCAATGACGTGGAGGTTGAAATAGGGCGCCGACGTTGCCTGGATCGCATTGAGCTTTCCGGTCAGCATGATGCCGGCCAATCCCGCCATGGCGCCCATCAGGACATAGGCATGAATCCTGTGCCGGTCGACGGATATACCAGTCATTTCGGCGGCTTCGGGGCTGGATCCGATGGCGATCGTGTAACGACCGAAATAGGTGCGCGAGAGAACAAAATAACCACCGATCATGGACAGAACGCCGATCACGACCGGTGTCGGCAGAAAGTAGAAAATCTGGCCGCGCCCGATTTCGGTGATCAATTCTGGAAACCGTGCGAGAACGAGCCCCTTCGCGAGCACCAGGGCAAAACCGCGATACACCAGGTCCATGGCCAGCGTGCCGATCAGATCCGGAACACGGAACCGGGTGATGACCAGCCCGTTGATCAACCCCATCGTGGCGCCGAGGGTGATTCCGATCATCACCGTCAACCAGGCCGGAAACCCGTATTGCTTGATAAGAAAGGCGACGATGATGCCGGTCAGGGCGGCGACCGAACCGATGGACAGGTCGATCCCCCTCTGCGTGATGACAAAGGTCATCGCCATTGCCATCGGCATATAGAGCGCGCTCTCAAGCAGAATCGTATTGAGGTTGGAGAGCCGGAAATATCGCGCCGGTTCCGCGACCGCCATGAATCCGGCGATCAGCAGGATCATCGCCAGGGGCCCCAGGATCGCCAGATAGGGTTCGATATGGTCGTTCAGGGTCTTGCCCTGACCCTGTACACTGTGTTCAGCCGATGATGACATGATCTTTCCTTCCGTTGGGGGTCCGCTCAGGCGGCCTGATGTGCGCCGACGATCAGCCCAAGAACGGATTCGCGGTCCGTTTCACTGGTTTTCTCAACGCCGACACAGCGCCCTCTTCGCATCACGTGAATGCGGTCCGAGATCTGGAAAACATCATCCAGCGAGTGGGAAATGACGATCACCGCCAGTCCCTGTTCCTTGACTATCTTGATGAGCTTCAGGGTCCTGGCCGTTTCCTGTGGTCCCAGAGCAGCGGTCGGCTCGTCCATGACGAGAACCCGCAGGCCGTCGTGTCGAACGGCCCGGGCAATCGCAACCGCCTGACGCTGGCCGCCGGAAAGGCTCTGGGTCATCGCGTCCATGTTTCTGAGCGTGACGCCAAGGCGCTCCTTGAGGACCCTCTCCGATTCCGTCCGCATTTTCCGGTTGTCGAGGATTTGCAGTCCGAAAACGGATCTGGTCAGTTCTGATCCCAGAAAGAGATTGGCGGCGGGGTCAAGGTGATCGGCCAGGGCCAGCGTCTGGTAAACAGCGCCGATGCCGACATCAATCGCATCCGAATGACTGTTCATGGAAAGCGGTTCGCCATCGAGGTGCAACGTTCCGGCGGTAGGCTGATAAACACCCGTGAGAATCTTGATCAGTGTCGATTTTCCGGCGCCGTTGTCTCCGACGATGGCCAGCACTTCGCCGGCAAAGGCGTCCAAGTCGACACGATCGAGCGCGGTCACGCCGCCAAATCGTTTCGATATGCCCTTCATTGTGATGATCGGTTGTTGGTCGGCCATGCCGCTACTCCAGTCTCATGATGTTATCGATAACATTTACAGTCACAATTCTCGTGTGGCATTGCGTCAGATGCCTATGCGGTCTTCACAGATTATCGTTGGCGTCTCGTCGCGATCCCGTCGGGGATCAGGCTGTGGGGACCATTGAACCTAGAGCGAAGCAGCCCGCCGATCCGGCGGCAGGCGGGCCGATCGAACTATTTGCCCCAGATCCTTCCATATTCTTCGCGGTAGCCGTTGCCGGGATCGAACATGTTCCTTTCGCCGCCATCAAAGGCGATGTTTTCCAGCGTGACGACATGGAGCGGCGAGGTATAGCCGGACCATTCCTCGCCCTGGATGGCGCGGTTCAGTTCGTCGACCAGTTGCCAGCCCTGCAGATTAAGCGGTTCGGCGACCGTGACGGACTGGTATTGCTTGCCGCGAATGCGCTGATAGGCGCTTTCGGAGCCATCACCGGCCGCGACCGCCTTCGGCTTGCTGTCACCCGCGATTCCCGCCGCCGCGAGCGCCGGCCCCATGAAATCGAAGTAGATATCGTTGATCGCCAGGCTGTGCGTCCATGCATCACCATAGCGCTGAAGCAGCGCCGTCGTCAGGGTCGGCATACGGTTCGACGTATCGGCGATCGGCGTGTCCACATATTCAAGCACGGTGCCGCCGAGGGCCTCGATCGTCTCCTTGATGCGATCGGCCTTGGCGATTGCGATGGCGTAGGTGGAGTCGGTGAAAATAACCACGCCGGGCTTGCCGCCGGCATCGGCAAATGCCCATTGCGCAGCCGCTGCCGACACATCCATGGCATCGGTCGAAACATTGGCGAATATGCCGTTGTCCGGGTCGGGACCGATCACCGGAGAAGCGTGCCAGCTGACCATTGGAATATTGGCCTCACGCGCCTGCGCCATGCCTGTTTGCTGCTCGACGGCGTCGAAACCGTTGATGATGATGCCGTCGGGCTGAAGCGCCATCGCCTGACCGAAGGCCGCCGTCCGGCCGGAAACCGATCCGGCCCCGTCGAGCACCCGTACATCCCAGCCAATTTTGGCCGCAGCTTCCTCGATGCCGTTGGTCACACCAAGAATACCGCCGTTTTTCATATCTGCCGCGAGCACGACGATGGTCTTTCCGGCCGCGGCTTTCGGACCGGTGGTCGGACCGTCCCAGACCTCTTTTTTGCCGGCGTGTTTTTTCACTTCCATCATGGCATCGGAAATCGCATCCGCCTGCGCCGGCAAGCCAACGCCCAGCGCCATGACACCGGCCAGTGCGGTGATTACGGTTCGTCTCAACATGGTTTTCTCCCTTTCAAAATCCGCTATTTTCTTGCCGCACCCTTGCGGCGCTGCGCGTATCCGGCGATGCCGATGGCAACCAGCAGCGTGACGCCGTTGAACATCGGCTCGACCCAGAACGAGCCGCCGATCTGCTGAATCCCCGAAATGCCGATGGCGAGAATGGCGACGCCGACAATGGTGCCCCAGACATTGACTCGCCCGGGCTTGATTGTCGTCGAGCCCAGAAAGGCGCCGACCAGCGCAGGCAGCAGATATTCAAGCCCGACGCTCGCCTGGCCGATGCGCAGTTTCGATGCGAGGATCACGCCCGCCAGGGCCGTCAGCAGCCCGGAGGTCACAAAGGCGCCCATGACGAATTTGCGTGTCGGGATGCCGTTGAGTTCGGCCGCCCGAGGGTTGGCGCCGATGGCGTAGAGATACCGCCCGACAGGTGTGTATTCGAGGACCAACCACATGATGATGGTGATCGCGAGGACGTAGAAACCGGTGATCGGCAGGCCGAACAGGAAGGTGCCGTTGATGGCGTAAAAGCCGTCCGGCAGGACGCCGACGATCTGGCGGCCGCCGGTGTGCCACAGGGCCAGTGCGTAGAGCACGGTGCCGGTTCCGAGCGTCGCGATGAAGGCGTCGATCTTGGCGACCTCGACCAGCAAACCGTTCAACAGGCCGACAAAGGCTCCGAGCAGCAGGACAATCATCACGGCGACCGGCCAGGGGATGCCGAAAAGCGTCTGCAGGGAAATGGCCAATATGTGCCAAAGCACGATGCCGTAGCCGACGGTCAGATCGATACGCCCGGCGGCCATGGGAATCATCGCCGCGAGACTGAGCAATGCGATGATGGCCTTGTCGGAAATGATCGCCCTGAGATTGAGCAGCGTCGGAAAGGTATTGGGCAGAAGAATGGAAAAAAGCAGCGCCAGGGCGAATGTCAGGATGACCAGCCCGTAGACGGGCGCCAGCCGGATCAGCCTTGCGCCGAGTGTCAGGCCCCTGAGTTCCGATTTCGTCGGCTCCAGGGCATCGGATTCAATGGACTGCATGGTTCACCTGCTGGGTTTCGTGCCGCGCCGTATCACTGGCGGAGGCTGCCTGGATGAGGGATTCGGTCGACAGGCCGACACCCGACAATTCCGTGACCACCCGACCACGGCTGAAAACGATGGCGCGATGGCAGATGGCGGCCACTTCCTCAAAGTCGGTCGAGACGACGAGAACGCCCATGCCGGAGGCCAGCGCCTCGAAGAGCAGCGCATAGATCTCCGCCTTGGCGCCGACATCCACGCCGGCGGTCGGATCCTCGGCGATCAAAAGCTGCCGACCCGTCTCCAGCCATCGACCGACCACCACCTTTTGCTGGTTGCCGCCGGACAGCGCTTCGATCGCCAGTGTCGGATCGTTTGGCGACAATCCAAGGCTCCGGCCGACGGTTTCCACGACGCGGTCTTCAGCGGATGCGCCCTTGAAGGAAAGCAATCCGCGGCCGGAGGCGAGCGGATTGATGAACATGTTCTCGCGGATCGTCAGCGACGGGGCGATGGACTCGACCACCCGGTCGCGGGCAACCAGCCCGATACCGGACTCCATCGCCTTGCGGGGCGACGACAGATCCGGAGCCCGGCCATTGAGACGGATTTCGCCTGAAAAGGCCCGTTCGCCGAACAGACAGCGGCCGACATCCTCATGCCCAGCCCCACGCAGGCCAAGCAGGCCGACGATCTCGCCCTGATTGACCGAAAGGTCCACCGGCCCGACATCGCCGATGGCAACCTTCGTGAGCTGCAGCACTGCCGCTCCCTTGTCGGCCGCGGGCCTGTCGAATTCCCGGGCACGCCTGCCGACGATCATCTGGACCAGTTCCTCGGAACTGGTGTGCGCGACATTGCGGATGCCGACCATCATACCGTCGCGCAGGACGGCAACGCGATCGGCGATCCTGAATATCTCGTCGAGCCGGTGGGAGACATAGATCATGCCGACACCGTTTTCCTTCAGCGGGCGCAACGCGGCAAAGAGCCGCTCGACCTCATCGGCCGGCAGGCTGGCAGTGGGCTCGTCCAGCACCAGAAAATCGCATTCGACGGCGAGAGCACGAGCGATCGCGACCAGCGATTTTTCAGTACGGCTGAGATCGGAAATCCGGACCGACGGATCGAAGTCGCAATCGACCCTTGCCAGCGCCTTGCGGGCGCGATCTTCCGCATCGCGCCAGTCGATCAATCCGGCACGGCGGCGGTAGCCCTGCGCGAGAGCCATGTTCTCGGCAACGGTCATCCATTCTATCAGGCCGAGATCCTGGTGAATGAACGCCACGGACTGCCGCTCGTTCACTGTCCCCGGCTTGTGCTGATAAGATGTCCCGTCGATCAGAACATCACCGGAATCGGGTGTGTGGACGCCGCCGAGCACTTTGATGAGGGTGGACTTGCCAGCACCGTTTTCGCCGAGCAACGCGACGATTTCGCCGCGATTGACGTGCATGGAGACCCCACGCAGCGCCTGCGTGCCGCCAAAACTCTTGACGATTCCGTCAAAAAACAATCCGCTTTGAACCTGAGACATCAGGCCATCCTCCCTGCCGGCAAAGGCAAATGGCTTGCGTTACCGGTAACCTAAACGATAGGGTAAGGATTAATTTGGCATGGTCAAGAAAAAAATGTTATCGGTAACGTAAACCTGATACCGTTTGGCGCAGCACAAATTCGATGTCTGAAGCGAAAAAGAAAAAAGAGAACGTCACATTGGCTCAGGTGGCCGAGGTCGCCGGCGTTTCGAAGATGACCGCCTCGCGGGTGCTGCGCAAGGCAAGCGGTTTTTCGCAGCAAACCCACGATCGGGTCATGCGCGCCGTCCATGATCTTGGCTATGTACCCAACCGTCTGGCGGCGGCCTTTGGTTCGGACAAGGCGTCGACCCTGATCGGGGTGTGCGTGCCGCGTTTGACAAGCGGCATGTTTGGTTCGGTTCTCGACAGCGTCGACCATACGCTGTCACGGCTGGGCTATCAGACGATTATCGGATCGCACGAACAGGTCCCGCAGACGGAGGAGGCCTGGCTGACAACCATCTTGTCCTGGCGGCCGGCGGGCGTCATCCTCAGCGGACGGACCCACACGCCGGCCGTTCTGGAAATGCTCCGCGACCAGGCCATACCGGTTGTCGAGATTTGGAACCTCAACACCAGCCCGATCGACATATCCGTCGGGTTCAACCATTTCGATTGCGGCCATGAAATGGGCCGCTACATGGTCAGCCGCGGATGCACCAACATTGCCTTTGTCGGCGCCGAAGCCAACACGCCGGGCATGGGCATGATCCGGCTTGAGGGATTCAAGGATGCGCTGCAGGCCGGAGGCGGTGTGCTTGCGACCAGCGAAGTGCTGATTGACCGTCCCGGCTTTTATGCCGGCTACTATGGAACCGAAACCGTGCTCAGCCGTGTGGGCAATCTCGACGGTATCTATTATCAGGAGGACAATATGGCGGTTGGCGGCCTGTTCTACTGCCAATCGCTCGGGCTGAAAGTCCCGGACGACATCGCCATCGCCGGTTGGGGCGGCATGGAGGTCGCGTCCGTCCTGCCCAAACGGCTGACGACCACCTCTGTCGCGACACAGGCGCTCGGCAAGACAGCGGCGGAGGCCCTTGTCGCCCGTATACGCGGCGAGCCCGTTCAGGACGTCATCGTCGCGCCAACCCGCCTTGTGCCTGGAAGCACCGTGTAATCCACGGAACCGACGCGCCGGTCCTCAGCCGCCGCTGCCCCAGGGTCCGTGATGGGCGCCGGGCTCGTCGATGCGCTCGAAGCTGTGGGCACCGAAATAGTCGCGCTGCGCCTGGATCATGTTCGCCGTCGAGCGGCCGGTGCGCAGGATGTCGAAATAAGCCAGTGCGGCCGACAGGGCCGGTGTCGGCAATCCGTTTTCGGCGGCCAGCGCCACGGTCCGGCGCAGATCGGCCTCAGTCTCGCGAATGCGCGCGGCAAAGAAATCGGAGAACATCAGGTTACTGTCCGGACTGGCAGCCAGAGCGCTCGCCATGTCATTGAGCATGGTGGAACGGATGATGCAGCCGGCGCGCCATACTTCCGCAATGCCCGGCATCGGCAGGTTCCAGTCATGGGCCGATGACAGCCCTTCCAGCAGTTCGAACCCTTGCGCATAACACATGATCTTGCCGGCGATCAGCGCATTTTCCAGCACGGAGATCGGCAGCGCATCGGCGCCGAGCCTTTGCGGCGCCGAGCCGAACAGCGCCTCGCCCTGCGTTCGGGTGTCCAGCCGCGCCGACAGGTTGCGCGCCGCGACGGCAGCCTCGATCACCGTGACGGGCACCCCG
>JANQMU010000107.1 GCA_028279875.1 Rhizobiaceae bacterium | reverse complement strand
CCCGAGCCCAACCCCTTCAAAAGGTGGCCACTAAGCGACATACCCTGGCTCCTCGTCGCACAGATGACTGGCCTTTGGGGCCTGACAATCTGGGTCGATCACACCTATTCGCATATGAGGTTGAACGCTGCAGCTACAATCGATAAATTGTCAGTGCCTTCGCTCCCACTCACGCGCAGTACCGAGAGGCGTGAATGCGTAGAGACGGTGCAGGAACGAAGCCGGCCGTTTCACCGAAGGTCTTTTCCAATTCTCAAATCCGGTTACGGTCATGTTTCGCGGCAACCGAGGCGAAGCACAGCCACGTTGCCGTTGGTTTCGGTGGCGGAAACCCGCATATCTTGGGGCTCCTTCACCCGTTTTCTGTGCACCAGTGGATTCAACTGGCACAAGGGTGCCAAACACTTGGAAACCGAGCGGTTACGATTGGGGATCGTATTCTATCCTGTAAGTCGGGGCATCGCGTATCGGCTCGGCGAAAAACTCTCTCCCAAGTTCAACTTCCAGAAATGGCGTTCCTCCGATCATCTCTCCCGTCGAATCGGCGTGGAGGATTTTGCACCGGGTTCCCGCATCCAGTTCAACACGCTTGGGTCTGCCGAAAACGCCACTCGATTTCCGCCGGATAAACACAGATCGTTCCGCTTCCAATCCAGATTCGAAATTGGCCCAGGTCGAGGAAAGAAACTGTTGGGTGGACATGGGGTACAGATTGAGTTCTTCGATCACCAGAGCGCTGAACAGGGCTTCCTCGACATCAATAAATTCATGCCAGCCGTCTTCCCGGGGTTTGAACCAGCGGATCCACACATCATGGGAACATCTGGCCCAATAGGCAATGATATCGGTTATATCCTTCACTTCGGACCTCCGGTCCGCCTCGCACCGGGGCGCGAGGCGTCGATCACATCAATTCTCTTCTGCGGCACAGCAAAGTTGTCTACTCCACGCCAAATCCTACCATCCGGGGAAACATCGTAGTAGGGCAGATGCGTGTGCTGTCTCATACCTGCGTGTGGTTTTGAAGGCGGATTGTCAACATGCTTGAAAACTCGCCCTTTTGCATTTCTGACTTTGGTATTGCCGGGAATTGTGGCGTCTATGGTTCTTCCGCCGGGAATCCGTGTTCCGGTTTGATGCAGCGTTGACGGAGCAATCGGATTGTGCGCACCGCTTTGACCGGAGCGGGTATTCGGGTCACTTGAATTGCGATTTAGGGTCCGGCGCGGAGCGCGCTTTCCTCCGCCGCCGCCCATCCGCAAAAGACTCGGGTCCATCGCGGCCTTACTGCCGCGCGTGAGTGCACTTGCGGTTCCGCCACTGGCTATATCGAGAGCACTCCCAATCGCCCGATTCAAATAGGCGCGTTCGGTATGGATGATATTTCCGACGAATTCTCCATTGCGATAGACGTTGCCGCCGTCATCCCACGTGGTTCCCGGCTGATCCAAACCCAAGTCGTACATGCCCGATGCGACATCCCCCGGCATTGTTATGGTGCTAATTGCTCCATTGATGGCGCCGCGCACCGCGTTTGGCACGGCAAGAGAAAGCTCACGAGTCTCTCCGTCGCGATGGAACGGCACCATATTGCCGGTGCGCGATTTGCCATCTTCACCGATCCGGAGGATGAAATCCCATAGGGACTTCTCCCTTGCCGCTTTCTGATCGCGCTGATCCAATTCAGAGAGCTCCTGTTCAAGTTCTCCACTGGGATCCATCGCCTGGAGCTCTGCCATGCCATTTTGAGCGGCCTGCTGATTGCGACGACCCGCGTCTTGCCCCATGACCCGGAACTGGTCCAAGGCACGTAAACGGGCTCCCTGCTCCACACGCGGAACGGCGAGCGACAACGCACCGGTCTCTCCGTCCCTGCGCATTGGTAAAATACCAAAAGTTTTGGATTCGCGTTTACGCTCCTTTGAGGGGATCGTATCCGCACGGAGGTTGCCGGTTTGGCTGTGTCGACTGTCTTGATGGGTGTATTCGCCGGTTCCAAACAACTGTGCCATCGGCCATGTGTCACCCGTGGGTTGATAGATCGGTGGCTCGCCGTACCGTCCGCGAGAACCGGTACTGAACGGACTATGCAGCGGAACGGGCATCGTGCGACCCAGACCGTAGTCCAGTGACCGGGGCGAGACCCCGGTGCCGGCCGGGCCATCACGAAACGCAATCCGGACCGGTTGGCCGGGCGCCGGCGGTCTACCACCGGTTCTGGCAAGGGCCGATGCAACCTCGGCGTTTTGTAGGGAGCCCGAACCGGTGTTCATCAGATACCCAGTAGCTGCCAGCTTTTTGCGGAGTAGAGCGTCCGCGACGCGCCTGCGTCCGGTCAGCCTGGAATTGGTGGCGCCCGTGTCGGCACGGGGATTAAAATGGAGCATGAGTGGCTTCTTCCTTTGGTTTCGTTCGTCCGCACAGGAGGAAATGTCGGCTGTCGCGAGGCACGACTGCATGCCGGTCTTTAGGGCGCTGGCACGATGGTTGTTGAGGATTTGGGTTTTCGGAATTCAACCGGAGAACGATCGCTCGTTAGGCTCACGGTTCGGCTCTTGTGGCTGATAACCACCAGCACCTGCTTTCACACCATCATCCCGCCGATTTCAAACATCAGGTCGATCGCCACGAGCTCGACTCTTGGCGTCGGCGAGATGCCCATGGTCATCTGCAGTTGCGGTGCGACGGCAAAGGCGCTCTGGCCGATGGAATGCCACTGTGTTTTGGTTTCCAGGCTGACACCCCCATCCCAAAGGGCGACGTCCCACAAGCCCACGTCCCAGTCGTCCGATGTAAAGTCGGCGACGGAATTGGGCGGCGACGGCAGGCTGACGGTATAGTTCCTCGAGATCGAGATCTGCGGCGCGATGTCAGACCCGGCATTGAAGATCGTCCGGGCCGAGTGCACCGTCTTCACCCGCCCCGGCGCCATGAGATGGTCGAACGAACCGACATAGACCGCCGTATAGGGCGATCCGTCATCGCTGCCCCCCGCCTCCATCTGCATGACCTTGCCGTCACTGGTGCCGAAATAGCCGATGGAATTGTAAAGACCGAGGCATTCGGTGTCCCATCCGGTATATCGGCACCAGGCGCCGGTTTCGAGATTGACGACGAAACAATATGCGCCCGTCGTACCGTCGACCACCGGCAAAGCGACCACCGCCATGTTGTTCGACGGCCATTTCAGCACGTCCCATGACTTGGAGCGTCTGGAATTGACCTCTTTCGTCCATTCCGGTTCGATCGCGCGGGTGATGGCGGCCAGCGACAGCGCGGCGCTGTCCTTCGTCACCGCCTCGCTGATGGGCACCATGCCCTCTTCGGTTGCGAGAATGAGGTCCCCGCCGGCTTTCAGCGTCGCGTTGAGGCCCATCGGCGGCGTGATGTCATAGACGCCGACCTTGCTCCAGGCGGCGGCACTGCTGGGGTCCGTGCCTTCATAGACCGCGACTTCACCAGTCGAGGAGACGAACACGCATTTGTCATCCAGCCCGTCGCCACTGTCGAGTGACCATGTGCCGCCGAACAGAAGCTCGCCGCCGTTCTTGAAGATCCCGTTGAACGAAATGCTGGTGGCCGCACCGCCAATGCTGTCCACCGGCAGGTACCAGGCCTTCATGGTGCCTTTCTCAACGAAAAACAGCCGGTTGGCGAACACCCACACGAAGGACAGGTTGGATGTCGTCACGCCGGTGATGGCCGGTGTCGAAGCACCCGTGATCGCCGTCCACGACGTGCCGTCGAACAATTGCGGGCTGTCGTTCCCATTGACCGCGTAGAGGAAATTGCCGCCGGCCGTTCCCATCTGCACAACGGAATAACGGCCACCGGTCTGCCCGCTCACCGCGGCACTCGGAATGATGTCGGGGTCCGCAACGGTCGTGATGTCGAATATGTTGCCGGCATCGGCGGCGAAGAATTTCTCCGCCGTTCCCACCTTGTAAGACCACAGGCCGGTCACCGCGCCGGTGGAGACCGTTGCGTGCTTTCTCGAGCCGCCGCGCAGCCTGATGCCGGTTGTCGTGGGAAACCAATTATCGAGCTGATAGGCGCCCTGCGGCCCCGACGCGATCAGGTTTTCGTTTCTGATCCAGCCGCGCACCGGCGGCGGAAATGTGTGTGCCTGCGACTGCGCCTTGACCGGCGCCGGGACCGCAACACGCCGCAATCCGCGCTTCATTCTCATGGCGTGATGCTCTGCGGATAAGCGGTGGTCAAATCGCCCGGAAGGCGCACCTTGCCAAGACGGACCATGCGGGAGCCCTTGTCATCGCTCACCAGCGTCTCCTTCAGCGCTTCGAAGGTTTCCACATCCTCCTGATAGGGCAGCCCCTTATGCGCCCGCCATTGCCAGATCATGCCGAGTGTCAAAAGCCTCTCTGACAGCCTGAATGTGTCGGTATCGGTGGTGAAGGCGGATGTGTTGGAGCCGCTTGCAGGCGCAACGATCCGGTCGGAGATGTAAAAATATTTGGCCGTCACCCCCGAGGCCAAAGCCGGTTTGATATGGATCTGATCGCCATAGATTGTCCAGGCATTGATCACGAAATCGAAGGACTGCACGTCCAGCCCCAACCATTCATCCGTGTCGGAAATCGGCGACAGCGGCGTTTCGAGCGACGACGACCAAACCTGCGCCTTTTTCAGCATACGGGCATAATCGACCGGCAGCGCATGGCTTTCGGTGCTTCCGTCACCGGTGATCGTCGCCAGGGTTTTGAGGCTTTGCCAATCATGGCCCTGCGCGATCCTATCCGCCATTTCGTTGGCTAGCGCTACCAGCTCGACATGCTCACGCGCGGTGGATGCGATGGCGGCGGTCGGTACGTCAAGACCGACCACTTTGCATACGTTTTGAATGGCTGACAGGATCGTCATCTAGGCGGCCTCGGACTGCTTTTCGAGTTCGGCATTCAGTTCGTCGGCAAGCCGCACGATGGTGTCGTGCTTGCACGCCGGATGGGGTTTTCTGCCACCACAGGCGACAATCCAGTTGACGATGTCTTCATCGGCCCAGTCCGCGAAGGGTGATTTCCCGTCGCCGTCTTCATTGGCGGACGGCAATTCCGGATCCGCCTTGCCGCCGGCCAGGTCGTCGAGTTGCGCCTGAAGCGCTTCCATCTGTGCCTTGAGCGCGGCATTTTCGCCGGCCATGCGGGTGATTTCCGCCGACCCTTCCGCCCTGGCGAGCCATGCTTCCGCCTGGTCCTTGAGCTGGCGGGCACCCATGCCGATCTTTTGCAGGTTTTGTCCGTCCAGCCCGGCAAGCGCCTCGGCGGTGTGAACGTTCAGCCGCCTCAATTCCTCGGCCTTGGCCCTGGTCACAAACGGCAGTTCCGAAAGCGGCGTACCGCTGCCGGTATATTCGACGCCTTCCTTGAAGGCCTTGTAGGGCTCACAGTGGAGTTGTGCATAGGTCAGCCACCGGTTGGTCGCGGGATCGCGAACGGAACTTGCCGAACAGGCGGGCGCGACGAGCACGGATTTCGGATCGCCGGCAATGCGAATGCGGATCATTTCGGTGTCGTCGAAAATCGGCCGGCCATGCGCCGCTGACGCAGTCTTGTTCTCGACAGCATCCATGAAAAACTCGACATGCAAATGGGAAAAATCCATTGGGGTGTGTCCTTCTGAGAGACGTGCAAATGGTAAGAGGCCGGCAAAAGCCGGCCTCTCGAAGTTCTTGTGAGGATGTTATGCGGCGAGCGCGTCATCCATCCACGGGCGGCTGATCTCGAACTCGGCGAGACCGGCAGACGGCGTGCCGACAGCCGACGCCCCCTTGGCGTTCTTCACCCGGTCGCCGGCAACAACGGCATCGTCAATGCTGCCCGCGGTTGCGGTCGCATAGACATTGGCATTGTCGGCAAAGCTTGCCAGCGCCTTGCCGACGGCCTTGCCGGCGATCTGATACCAGCCCCAGGTGTCGGCCACGGTGGCGCCCATGGCGACCGCAACCGGTCCGATGGCGTTGGCCGAAAGCAGCGCGGTCGAACCATCGTCCATATTGTAGGTCACCCATGAGCCGACTTCAGTTGACGCCACGCCCTTGAGATAGATGAACTCGCCGGCGCCATAGGTCGGGTCCGTGGCCGTGACAATCGTTCCAACGGGAACCATCGCCACCGTATCCACATCGCCGATATGAGACTGGCCGAGACGGTTTTCAGTGATAACAAACATGTCGTCAGACCTCCTTATGCGCCGGTGTTGCTGTCGTAGAGCTTCGCGACATGAAGCGGATTGTTCAGCGTCAGGTTTCCGTAGAAGCCGATATGCTGGACAATCGCGTCCTGATTGACGGGGGCTTGCTTGCCGCCGAATTTCACGAAGTTGCGATCGGGGTGATAGCGGAACCGCAGCGCCTTGCTGTCGATGAAGTAGGTCGTATCGGCCGGCATGGCCGATCCGATCCCGCCTTCAAGCACCACGTCGACGGACTTTCCGGCGCCGTAATATTTCAGGTTGGTGAAGCCGAGCTTTCCAAGCTCGTTTTCATCCTGAATGCGCTGGATCGCGGTCGTCGCCGCCGTATAGGCAATGTAGTGCTCCTGCGAACAGATGATGCAGTCCGGCCCCTTGGTGCCCCGGCTGCGCTCGATCATCACATTGTCGAAGATCGATTTGATCGTTGACGATGTGACCTGCGTTATGCCGGAGAAGGCGCTGTTTGCGTCATAGGAAGCGGTCCTCCAGATCGGGTTGTCCGCCCGGGAGATGCCGCCATAGGTGCCGGCATTCACCGTCGTCGGAATGGCAAGCTGCAGTCCGCCGATCTGGTTGGCCGCCGTCCCGTCCGCGTGGAGGTCTTCCACAAAGCGGTCGACAAGCTCCTGCTCGGCGGCGCTGATGTGCTCCTCCATGACATCCTTGAGCTGGTTGGAACCGGAGTTCTTCAGGATGTCTTCACCGGAGAGCGTGACGGAAACCGCGGCGAGCTTTGCCGTGAATTCGGCGTCGTTGAACAGCTCGGCCGGCTTCGGGTTGAGGTACTGATAACCGGAGTAACGGGTATAGGTACCGGATTCATTGTAAAGAAGACGTTCGCGGATCGTCGGTCCGGAGAAGGACTTGAACCCGCCTTTCTTCTTGATGAGATACAGGATTGCGTTGGCGTTCGACACAAGGTCCTGATAGCCCTTGGATCGGTCTTCCAGCGCCAAAGAGAACGCCTCCTGCAGGCGTTCGTTGGAATTCAAAGCCATGAAAGGCTCCTCTGTCTGGTTGGTTTAGCCGATGCCCATCACTGCGAATGCATTGTCGATGGCTGCACGGGCGGTCTCCGGCGGCCTGCGGCTGGCCGGGTTTGAGCCGGATCCGGGGGCGCCTGTTACGGATAGCTGGCCTTTGCGGGTATGAGCCGCGCCTGCCGGTGTTGTGCGGGTCTGAGCCGCTGCTGAATCTGTTTCGCTGATCGAAATCACGGGCGCGGACGAAGCCGGGTTGAGCCGCTCTGCCATCTCATAGGCTTCCTCCAGGCCTGAAGCGCGATCGGTTGCGAGAAAAAAGGCAATGTCTGATGACAATTCGTCAAAGCGCGGATTGTTTGCCGCGAACTCCTCCATCTGCCGGGTCGCCTGGTCCGATTTTTCGCCCAGAAACGTGTTGGCCAGGCCGCCCAACTGGGTTTGCAGATCCGCAATTTCGGAACGCAGGTCGTCGATCATGGGATCCTCCTGTGCCGCCAGAACCTCAGGCGGCTCGTTCATCACCTGCGCGGCGACATCCTGCAGCGACGTTCCAAGATTGCGGCAGATCAGATCGAGGCCGCCAAGCGGATCCTCGGCAAGCCGGTTTTCTATTCCGACATAATGGCTGAGAACCTCGTCGAAGGTCTGTCCGGTCTCTGAGAGGAGCTCGGCGAATTGCCTGTACTCGCCAAAGGCCTCCGCATCGGCGCGGTATTTGTCGATGCCGGCCTCGAATTCCCGCTCCATCCGTCGGACTTCAGCTCTCACCGGCAGTGGCGCGTCCATCCAGATTTCCTTGGCATCGGCGGAGAACCGGTTCGGCGCCTCATGCGGGCTCCGTGCTGCCGACGCCTCGGATGCGGCCGGTTCTTCCCCGTCCATATGCGGAAGATCAGCCCCGCCATTGTCTGCGCCCGGCGAAACGGCTGTTTCCGGGTCCCGGCTGCCGGCCGTCCCGATAACCGTGTCGAAGGCCCGGTCGATTGCCCCCCGCGGCGTCGCCTCGATCTCTTCGGAGGGTTCGGTGTCCGGGCCTGCCTCAAGCACGGAGGCGTCTTCCGCCGCGGCGGGTGCCGCGTCTGTTTCAGTCGTCATAGGTCACCTGTCTGAGAGGTTGCGTGAAATGGGGACGGGGTTTCATACCCCTGGGGATCGCGCGTTTATGCGCCGAGCCCGGCTTTCGAAAACGCTCTTGCAACGGAAGCTTTGACGGCTTGCCGGTCGATCTGCGGCCGTTTGCGCGTCGGCGCTGTCACGCTGCTGTCGTTGCCGACCTCGACAACACCGGCCTCGCGGTAGGTTCGGCGCAGCTTCGATTTGCTGTCATAGAGCTTTCCGTCCAGTTGAGACTGAACCGGGTCCATCGCATCGCCAATGATTTGCGGCGCCGCAAGCAGCGATGCCCGCGGCTGCTCTGGCAGGCAGGCGTGCGGCCAGGCGCCGGGATCATGCCAGCCGCCGCACATTCTGCAATATCGTTCGGTCGGCATCAGGTCACCATCAACAGCAGTTGGAGCGAGTCACGGTCATGGCGCGCCTTGCGGGCCTTGGCGTGCTGGTTTCGAAGGTGGTTGGCACGGCTTTTGAGCAAGGCTTCATGGATAAGGGAATAATCGGGTATCGACGGTTCTTCGATTTCCGGCCGGTCATCGGCAACGGGGTGTGGCGGCTTGTCTTCGAACGCCGCGTCGATGGTGCGAGTCAGCGCATCCCTGGCGGCCCTCTCACGGGCATCCTGTGCCTTGCGGTTCCGTTCCTCGCCGCGGAAATCGGCGACCGCCCCGATGCCCGTCGCGTGGTGGATCCGCCCTTCGGACGCGGCGATCTGAAACGCACCGCCCTGAAAGGCGTTGGTCTGAAAGGCACTGATCGTGCTCATCAATCGCCCCTGATCGCGGCGGTGACCGCCCGCGCTTCCGTCGCGCCCGACATCGTGAACGCACCGGGATTGTCAGACGATGCTTCAAGCTCCCGGCTAGACACCCAGCAGTGGTTGTTGCCGCCACTGGTCCCGCCGGCTGCCGAATAGCCGGATGGATATGCCGACACGGTCCGGCTGCCCGCCCCGATCATTGCCGACAGGAACAGGGTCTTGTCCGTTCCCCATGTCGGCACGAGGTTCGGCGGGTCGGTTGTGTTCTCGCCGGCGATCGAAAATTCCGGTGACCCGGCATAGGTATCGACGCGCAATACCGTCCAGCTGCCCCGGCATGCGCCGTTTTGCAGCGTGAAATCCTGCGTTGCGCCTTCGCCGCCGGATGCGACCTTGCTGTAAACGCACGCTCGGCCATTGGTACCGCTTGCGAGATCATAATGTTCGGTCCAGCCAACGGGCGGGCTGACGGTCGTATTCGCATCCCAGGTCGCCTGGTCCCAGAGGCCGACATCCCATTTGCTGTCCGAGGCCAGCCCGGCGAACACCAGCAGCAGATCGCCGGCAGCAACACCGGCGGGCATATTGATTGAATGCGTTGCCTGGTTGGTGTTGATCTGAGTCGTCGCACTGCTTTGAACGACCGGAAACTTGGTCCCCTCGGTATAGAGGAGCGTCACTCCGACGCCCTTCAGGGCGAAAGCCGACGCAGCGGCGGGCAGCCCGACCGCTTTGATGAATCGCGCATCGGCGCCGCCTGCCGTATAGGGCGACGCATCGGCTGCAAGCCGGCGCCCGGCGGAAAGCGCCGCCGGCCCGCCCGAGCGGCTGAACGCGCCATGGACCGCCGTCAGCCTGGCAGGCGGGGTCCAGACGAGATCTGCGCCGCTGTAAATCGCGTCAATCGGTCCGGCGCCCAGCCAAATCGCATCCGGCTTGGCACCGGCGAGCAGCAAGACCATCTCAGGCGATTGTCAGGACGCCATTGGCGCCGTCGAAATCAATGGTCAGCGTATCGCCGTCGTTCAGCGTCAACTCGGAACCGTAGTCGTACCAGCCAATGAGCGGGTCGGCCGGATTGGTCGGCGTGTCATTGTAGATGACGACATAACGGAACGGAGCGATCGATCCGCCCGCCGCCGTCAGGACGAGATCCGTCAGGGTCAGCTTGTAGGTTCCGGACGTTTGCGCCGATGCGGCCGTCGAGATGTTGCGCGACGACAGATTGGTGTAGGCGATTTGCGTCAGATCGGCCAGAACCGCATTGGCGGCCGTTGGCGCGTTGGCAGCTGCCGTCAGGGCAACGGCCAGTTGATCGCTGCCTAGATTGTGGACCTTCTCCGCCAGATGCTCAACGAACGCATTGAATTTGTTGAATGTTGCCATCGGTCTATCCTGCAATGATGTAAAGCGTGGTGGCGTCGGGCATCAAGGCGTCATATTCCGCTTGTGTCAGCGTAACGATATCCCTGACGGATCCGTCCGAACTGTCCGGGCTTCCGGTGAAGGTTCGCACCTGCTCCGCCGTCAGCTCTTCCGTCGCCCCGGTCCCTGCGGTCACGCGCCCCAGCATGCGGTCTGTTGCCTGCGACAGAACATGTTCTTCATTCCAGTCGGAAGGCTGGACCACGGCACTGTCGCCGGAATCGCCCACCGAACTGGTTTTGGCGTGTTTGAGACTGACCGTCATTGCGTCGGCGTTTCAGCGAGAACCGGTTCGACACCAACCGGCGATCCATCCTTGTCGCGGACGACCTTCTTGGGTGCCAGCAGCGCCTGCATCATCATGGCCATGAACTGTTGCTGTTGTTCGCGGGAGGCGCGCAGCTCTTCAATCACGACGTCCATCTTCATCTTTTCCGCCTCGATTTCACCGGCCAGAAGCTCAATCTGAGGGCCTTCGGCGCCGGCGACCAGCTTGAGCCGTTCGACCCGTAGCTGCTCTTCGCTTTTCTCGCGGGCCAGCGTCAGTTTGGCCTTCTCGATCTCACTTCTGGATTCGATTTCCCTGGCCCTCAGGGCCAGCTCGGCCCTGGATTCTTCCGCGTCGGATTTCAGTTTCTCCAGCATCGGGTTCGACCGTGGCTGGCCGGCGATCAGCTTCATCCTGTCGGTGAATTCATCGATGGAAGTATCGAGCCGCCGCCCTGCCCTGAAGGGCGAAACGGCCATTTTGAGCACTTCGGCCGCGAACGGCGCTGTTTCCGGCTGGCCGGCGACCATGGGAGCGAGCCGGCCCATCGCCTGGGAAAGGACGCCGAGAAACTCCGTCATCGCCACCTTTGCCCGGTGCTCATCCGGCTGGATGGTTGAATCGGTCTCGATATCCAGCACGAACGGCCGCATGCGCTGCTCGCGCAGGAACGCAAACACCTGTTCCAGCGTTACCGTCTGCTCAAGCGTCTTGATCTCGGCCTCGGCCTGCTGCAAAAGCTGCTTTGCCTGTTGCATGGCCTGCGGATTCTGGCGCAACTCGTTGACGAGTTTCGGATCGCCGGCGGCCGACTGGATGCGTTCGCGGATCGAAGCGATGCGAAGTCCGATATCCTTGTCGCTGGGCACGCCGTCATACTGAGCCATCGCCATGACCGTTTGCGGCTGGAAATTCTCGGCAATGATCTCGCCGGCCATGCGGGCGATATCGCGCGCCAGACGCACCAGTTCGAATTGCCGGTCCCGCACGCGAACGGAGCCGTACTGGCTTTTCAGGTGTTGCGCGCCGAGCGTTTCATTCGGATTCGTCGCTCCGCGCATGATGTCGGAGAGGCCGGTGATCTGATAGACGTCCTCGATGAGTTGCCGGCGCAGGGCGATCAGCTGGCTGATAACAGCCGCGACCTCGGCGACTGGCAGCCAGATGATGCTGTCCCGCAAGGCCGCGCCGCCCAGAACCGCCGTGTTGGGGACCGGCACCAGGACGGCGGTGTTGTCAGTCTTCTTTAGCGCCGCCTCGATGGCGTCGCTGAGTTCCTCGACGCCGGCCGAGTAGAAGCCCTTCATGCGCAGCGCCTCGGCGAGTGCCGAGATGCGGGCCGTCAGTTCATTGATCTCCTCGACCTGGTCCTTGTAGTAGACGAAGTCGGGAACCGGCTTCAACGTTCCCCGTTCTATCGTGCCATAGGCCGGGCGCGGACAGGGAAAGAAACCTTCGAGGCTGAGGAATGGCGGCTGAATGTCCAGCACCTCGTCGGTGCCGGGGGTCACCCAGACGACAACGCCCTTGTCGCGATCCCAGATTTCCCACACACAGGCCTTCTGCCGGACAAACGGTTCGTCGTCCTTCTCATCGTCGGCTTTGCTCTTGAACTGCGCCTGCAGCCAGGCGTCACCGAACCGCCGAAGCCCCTCTTCGCGC
Source organism: Rhizobiaceae bacterium (assembly GCA_028279875.1). Classification (GTDB taxonomy): domain Bacteria; phylum Pseudomonadota; class Alphaproteobacteria; order Rhizobiales; family Rhizobiaceae; genus Hoeflea_A. The sequence continues at coordinate 15,134 of JANQMU010000107.1, read as the reverse complement.
GTCAGCCAGGAACGACGGGCAACCCAGCCGACCTCCTTCCACTTGCGGGCCGGCTCATGGGCGAAATCCTTGCGGTCGATATGATCGAAACAGACCTTTTCACCGGTCTCGTCGGCCTCGTAGCGCAGCCACACCACTCCGCGGGCATTGGTCGCCAGATCGTCCCGCACCAGGCGCATGGTCGCGTCGATATCTTCCCTGTCAAACGCCGTCACGAGCGCCCGCTCCAGGATTTCTGAGGCGTGGCGCGGAAGTTCCTTGCGGTCCTTGAAGCGGCTGGCGACGACCGGAACCGGCGGCCGTGAATAAATGGACGGCTTCAGCACTTCCATATTGGACCAGAAGATCTGGAACTCCCGCTCGCCGCCGGCCTTCGCGGCCCGTTCCAGATCCGCATAGAGCCGGTCGATTCGGTCGGAACTCTCCTGGTATTTTGAAAAGCTTTTGGCATGGGCCCCGATCGCATCAAGCCACGGCTTCGCCGCCCGCAAATCCGCCCACGGGTCTTCCTGCGGGTCGGTTTCGGTCACAATATTACCCATGCTCTTGAGCCTCGAATGATTTTGAACCCCGATGTTGGCGGATCACCTGTCGATCCGGCACGAAAACCGGAATGCGCCGACGCGGCGGTCAAGCAGGATCGCCAAAGCGAGCCCGTCAGTCACAATTTCCCCATAAAGTGGATGAAGAGGTTGCTGCAATCTGGGGTTACTGAAATGCTGAAACGGGTTTTTGGGTTCTTGATTGTCTTTGCGCTTGGCGCGATTGCAGGCATGGCTTTCCTGCATTTCAGCCAGGACGACTTTCATGCTGGCAGGCCCGACTTCGTGGCGGATCAGCCGAGGGATTCGCAGCTCGTGAGTTCGGCCATGAAAGAGCGCATCCTGTCGCGAATTCCGATAGGCTCCAGACAGGGCCTGTTGATCGATTTTCTCAAGGACCAGGGCTTCCAGGCGAGATGGGGCGGAGGTGCATCGAGCGGTGCCGCCACCTATCTCTGGGACGGTCCCATATGTCCGGAGACGTGGGACGTTTTCTGGTCGACAGACCCACAGGGGATCATCGCGAACATCGAAACGCGCTACGTTGACGTCTGCTCTTGACGCACGGAACCGTCGAACGAGGCTTGCAAACACCGACAAATCTGTTGCCGGGCTTTGTGATTTCTACAACACGATGCGTTTCGCCGTTGTCGGCTCCGGCGGTCCTTCAAGAACCACCTGGCCGGATTGCTCCTTCTTTCTCGGTGCCGGCTTCGCCTCTTGCACGGTCAGGCCACAATTGATCGCATATTCTCCGAAGGCATCCGCGCCGTGGCTGTTGATGTCGTGCCGGGGCGTCGTGTAGCACTGCATGCTGTCGTTCCATTTGCGCGCGTAGCGCCGCAGCCGTTTGAGTCCAACCTGGACGCGGGCCGTATTGTTGAAGTGGCAGAGCGGCAGGAGTTTTCGCACCGCGTTGATACGGTCCGCGGGATTTGTCGCCACGCCGATGCGCAAGGGCTTGACGCCAAGCCCCATCAGCGTCAGCGCGCGCTGCTTGCCGCCGGCGCCCCATTCGCGCACCTTGATGTCGTGCGGAACGTAATGACGGCCATAGCGGAACGGCCGCGCCCTGTCGATTTCGATCAATTGCGCCGCCGCCTCCGCCGTATCGGGGTTCAGCTCCGGCAGCGCCTGCCTGACGATTTGCTCGGCCCCTTCATTGCCCACCTCGTAATAGTCGATCGCGAAGACATCCCGCCCGTTGTCCTGCAGAAACCAGATCGCCGTATAGTCGTCGATGCCGAGATCCCAGGCGGTGTTGACCGGCAGCGCGGCATTGTGCGGATAGTCGCCGATGCACCCTGCCCGTTCCGCCGCGTGCAGCAATCTGGCGTAATAAGCACCTTCGGTAGCGATCTGGTATCCGCCGCCCCACACATGCTCCGCCGTCTCCGGGTCCGCCGCGTAGTCGTCGTCCTTTTCCTGGCGCAGCACGTCGGGAAACCACGGATTGTCGTTCCAGTTGATTTCGACCGCAAGCGCACCGGTCAGGGGCCGGCCGCCGCGGAAAAAACGGTCGACCGCATCGGTATCGTGACGCGGGTTCCAGCTGAACCACAATTGCGATCCTTCCCGGCGCAGTGTCGGGCGCAGCAGTTTCAGCGAATGGGCTGAAAGCGTCTGTGCTTCCTCCACCCAGGCGATGTCGAACCCTTCGAGAGATTTGATGTTCTCCGCATTGTAGGACTGCATGCCCTTGAAGATGATGACCGAACCGTTGCGGCCGCGGATTTCGGTGCCCAGCACATCGAAGAACCAGCCGAGCCCCATCGTCTGGATCTTGTCGACCAGCAATTGCCGGACCGACTCTTTCAGGCTGTTCTGTACCTCGCGGATACACGCCGCCCGCGTCAGCGACCCATAGCAGCGGGCCAGCAGCATTTCGGCGAAAAAGTGCGACTTGCCGCCACCCCGCCCGCCATAGGCGCCCTTGTAGCGGCAATTGTCGAGCAGCGGCGCAAGCTTGCGCGGAACGCCGATGGACAACGTGTCGGCCTTTGGATTCGCAGGTAGCGGACAGGCAGCAGGTTTCGAAGTCTGCATATCAATGTCCGCAAACGAGGGAGAATCGACACCGCTGCTTAGAGCGGGTTGTGCTTGGACTGGATCATTTGATGGCGGCACCTGCTTTGCGCGGTCTTGGATGTCGCGCACATCCCGAGTTTGAAAGCCGTATGTCAGCCTGAACTGTCAGAAGGGTTTGACGCCTGCTTTTTCAGTGCTTGCCTGGGATCAGGTGGTTGAACGCAAAAGTGGCATGTTATCGTTGTTGAGAAGGTTTATACGGCATTTTCGGAAAGCACTCTATGCCCGGTTTTGGCTGCAGGACGATGTTGCAGTGGTGGACCTGGCCAATCCTCTGATTTTGTTTTGGTTTCTCGACTTCCGCTTATCTGGATAATCCGTCTTGGGTGGCCGCTGCCTGTTTGACAACCATATTGCGACTCCGCCCGTTGTAGCGCAGCGCATCTCGACCGGCTGGATGTGCCTAGCCTGATGCCGGTTCGGTTGATACCAGCGCCTATTTCGCCTGCGGTCGTGGATCCAGCAGGTTGCGCAACAGGATATCGAAAATCTGCCTTTTGGGGCCGGTCCGATATGGGCGCGGCGCCGGGATCGGCGGCGTGATAGGCCCGGAACCGCCGGGCCGCGCGCGGGGCACAGGGACGTCCATCGGCGGTACTGCCGCTGCACCGCCAATCGACCTGACGCCTGCCGTGGTCAGCCCGTCCGCCAAGGCGCGATAGGCCGCCGCCTGCCGCTCGTCGCTGATCGCAGGCGCCGCCTGAGGCGGCGGATAGGACGGCGCCGGTGCAAAGCTGTCCTGCCACGGCTCGGGATTCAGCGGGCCAGTCGGGTAATCGCTGCGACCACCTCCAAGGTTGCTCTTCGGCAGATCGGGAAAACCCATCGCGTCTGGTGGGTGTTCAGTTACAATCCCCTTTCGTGGAACAGGTATCGGGACCATCGATGCATCGGTTATGTCCATCTCATGAAGAGCCTTTGCTTGCTGATAAGCCAAACGCGACCCCTCTGTGACGTCACCCCAATGGTGTCCCGGGGCATATGGGCTCAAAGGTGCAGTATCTAGGTGTGCAGTCCCCTTCTCCATGTAGTTGTTGCCGCCACGGCCCCAATTACCGCCGGTAGACTGGACAAAGTTGAATGCAATCCCGTCCACAGTTTCCTGGGATTCCTTATTCCGTGGCAGGCGTGCACCTGTAATGTCTTCGAAATAGACATCGGCGGCGACACCGTGCGGGTGCCGGCCAAGGGAAGTGCCGTGAATTTCAGCTCGAGCCATGCGTGCCGCTGTTTCCTTCGGATAGCCTTGGGCTATAAGCCTGTTGTACTTTGCCCTCAGCCCCCTGCTCATTTGGCCAACGCCGAGGGGAGTTTCCTGACCGGAGAAGATCACGGTCCTCAATGTTGGATCATAAGCATGCGCGGCAGCAGCAATTTTCTCCTCAATGTCAGAACTGGGTTTCTGCGGTCTTTTGGGCCTCAGGTCATAAGAATAGGGCCGGGGTTTCTTGCCGAAGTCCGTTTCCTCCGCCCAACGTAATGCAGTTTCGACGGCTTCGGCATCATCCTGTCCCAATTCTTTGGCAGTATTATATGCGTTCGCCCATGCATAGAATGCGTTCGCCCATGCATCGATCTGTTCCTGCGTTAAATTTACCACAATTGTGTCCTTGTTTCCGTTTGAATGAAAGGAATGAGCTTGCTGAGATTTGCCTTTGCAGCACTGTTCTTCACTTCGCCAGTTGTTGCTGGCGAGTTGGAAAGATATTGCCCTGAGAACCCGGATCCAAATTACGGTGAGTATATTGTGCCGATTCCGTTGGGAATCGCTCACTTTACGGAAGAATGGCTGCGCTATTGCCAGGTCCACCACATCACCGGTGAATCCTATTGCATGAGCACGCCGGGAGGGTCGGGTGACTTGGTCCAAGCCGGTCCAGTGACCAATATTCTCATTGAAACGGATAACCCCCGCATCATCATGGATGGTAGGGTCTTCATTCCCTGCAGGGAATTCGCGTCCGTCGGACATTCCATGGAGTACTGGATGTGCAAGGGCATCGTCGCGGCCGAAGAATGCCGTGGTGGCGTTCCGAGTGAAGCAACCGGGGTGTGGTGCGGAAAGCGTGATGCATATCACGAAGTTGCCGAATCACTTGGATTACAGATTACCAGCGAAACAACGATGAAAGACGGCAAACCATATACGCTGAAAAGACCGCTTAACTTGCCATGCGAGAACTATGATAAATAGGGTCAGCTCAAATATTTGCCATCCAGGCGATCTCATGTCTTTTGAAGTGAACGAGTCTATGAAAATCGGAACCAAAATATTGGTTGTCGCGCTTTTGGTCACAGTCGCATCCGCGGCCGCTCAAGACGGCATGTTTTATTTTGATGGTCCGTTTTTCGGCTCTGGACCTGATCCCGCCACGTTGTGAAACATGCCTTTCGGCGGATCGAGTGTCTTTTTCCCTCGCTGCTCAGAATAGCCAGATACACGGCCGAGTATATCGCCGCGGCTTTGAACGAGCATGTTTCAGTCGGTGAACCGGAGCAGATCGCCTGATCATTTACGTCGAACTGGCAGAGGCTGCATGACCGGATGAATGAACGCAACGATGGCATGCTATCGTTGTCGAGAAGGTTTATACGGCATTTCCGGACAGCACTCTATGCCCGGTTTTGGCTGCAAGACGACGTTGCAGTGGTGAACCTAACCAATTCTCTGATTTTGTTTTGGTTTCTTGAGTTTCGTTTCTCCGAACAATTTGCCTTGGGTAGCCGCTGCCCGTTTGAGAACCTTGTTACGAACCTGCCCGTTGTGGCGCAGCGCAACTCGACCAGCTGGACATGCCTGGCCTGATGCCAGTTTGGCGTTGAAACCAGCACCTATCTCGCCCGCTGTCGTGGATCCAGCAGGTTGCGCAACAGCATATCGAGAATCTGCTTTTTCGGACCGGTATATGGATGGTCGGACGGCCCGGCTGCCCCTTGAACCGGCACCATCGACCGGGTGGTGATGCTGGCCGGGCGCGGTACCGGGATTGGTGGCCTGAAGGGAGCACGCGTTGCGGGAGGCCGCGCCGTCGGGAGCGGCACACTCATCGGCAATGGCTGGACTGACGGGGCCGGCCGCCGTGTCGGTGTCGGAACATTGACGGGGCCGGACCGATGCGGACGCGGCACCGGAACCGGTGGCGTGACCCGCCCTGATCCGTCCGGTCGCGCGCGCGGCACAGGCACCTCCATCGGCGCCGCCGCCGTCCCGCCGCCAACCGACCCCACACCCGCCGTGGCCAGCCCGTCCGCCAGGGTGCGATAGGCCGCCGCCTGCCGTTCGTCACTGATCACGGGCGACGCCTGAGGTGGCGGATAGAACGGTGCCGGCGCAAAGCTGCCCTGCCACGGCTCGGGGTCCAGCGGACCGGTCGGGTAATCGCTGCGAACGGGCGGCGGCTGTCGCGCTATGCGCGGTGCGCCGAGAAAACCGTCGCCGCCGGGCGCATATTGGCTATGAAACGCCGGTTCCTGCCGCTCAACAAGCCCCATATTGCCGGAGCCCGGCTCGAGCATCATCATGCGGAGCAATTGTGCCTGCCGGTTGCCACCGCGTCCCAGTGGAAAGGGCGCAATGAACCCGGCGTTGGGGTTGACCATTATCTCGGCAGCAAGTTTGGCCCGGCGGTCATATTTTGCCGTTGCCGGTTCGGGCCTCTCAAATTTCTTTACGAATATGTCGGACGCTTGCTTGACAGTATTCGCGTCCTTGAGCAGGTCAATGACGTAGTTATATTCACCATCAAGCTCCCGTTTCAAGTTGCCATAGTTCGCCTGATAGGAAGTGATATCCCAATCTTTGTCGGCAACGAATTTTTCAAAATCCCGGCGTCTGCTCCCCGTCCACTGTGCATATCCGTAGCCACCGCGTGAACCCGGGACAGATGGCTCCTCTTCCTGCATGGTCTTGAAACCGGCAGATTCGTAGGCCAGATTGCCAACGATGCCCGCCGCCTGTGCACGGGTAAGATCGTAGTCTGACATCAGATCGCGCATCAGGCGGCGTGCTATGTCTTCTCGGTAGTAACTCATTTGGTGAACCTCGTGATCAAAGCAATTATGACAATCTGGGCTTTTACGCTGGTTGGCGTTGGGGCGAGTTTCGCAGCCGGCCTGTGTCAGGGTGGTACCTACCGTTGCACCGAAATCGAAGGCTGCTCGCTTGATGGCGTGACGCAGCCGTGCGCTTACGCCAGTTCCAGCGCCAAGAGCGGTGGAATTTTGTTTGAAGGTAAAATCCTGTTCGTGGATTGGATCTCACCCAACACCGCCAAAGTCAGTTTTGGGAGCTCGGATGCAGACATGACACCGGCGACTTTTTCCAAGGATGACAAGGGCACAACCCTTCGAATTGACGGTGGACCAGTGATCTTTATTCCTGCTGTGGAAGAGCAATGACACAAGAATAGGCTTCCTCTCTGTCTTCCTCCATCACCGAGTTTGTTGTGCGGAATCTTCTGATCACCCGGATGGTTTCATCTGCCGCCATTACCGGCAAGAGTCTCGCTCCCCGCTCTACCATCGATCGTTTGCCGCCGACTTTCGTTCCCGGTGACGCCAATAGGTCAGTATGTGATCACGGACCGCCACCGCCGGACGACGCTGTCCCCGGGTGGTTCAACGCACACATCTCTGGACAATACAACCTGAGGTGTATATCATCAATCATCAGTCGAAATGAATGAGGGTGCCATGCGCTGTTCGAAATTGTCCTTTCGATCCTCGCTCCCGATGCTGATTATGCTGGCGCTCGCGCCCTCGGTCGGCGCGGCCAAGGAGTGGTGGCAGGGCAGCTTTGTCAAAGAATATGACACGCAGACGCTTATCAAGGAAGGCCACGCCCGACCGTTCAACTGCCGAGACGCTGCTGCCGGACCGAAGACGATCACGGCAGAGACAATCAATACGAGAAACATCAAATGCAAGATAAAGGAAGTCATAAAAATACCGAATTATGAGGTCGTGATCATTAAATCGATTTGCGAAGGGTGGGAGGATGGTGTGAAATATCCGCCCTATATCGGAGAAGAGATGTTCCTCAGGCTCGAACCGGAGGGACGCATACTGGCCTATCACAAGGGCCGAATTGGAGAGTACCACCTACCCTACACGGATGAATTGAGCGCCTGTGAATGGCGTGATTGAAGAATTGCCTTTCTGGAATGCACCCGCCGACGGCGGGCTTCTTTGGCAAGTGGGGCAGCGATGCCCGCGAGCGATCGGCCACCAAAACTGACGGCTTTATACCTATGGTTGCGGCCTGCGCGCAGGCCGCCGAACGGGCACCGGAATTTCGGGCTCGCGATAGGGATCCGGAGGCATTGATTTGGTGTATTCGTACGCCTGCTGCGCCATCCATCGCGGGTCGGCGTCATTGAAATTGCCATACAATCTCGCGTGGCGGCTGCTTTCCAGCGGATCTTCAATCCCAAGCTCGGATGCCGAGAGCGTCGGGGCCGGCATGACTGGGGGCTGATAGAGTTCCGGCAATTCTCCCGCCATTCCCGCTCTTATGCGTCTCGCCATTGCCGGTGTGTATGTATCATACTTCCAGTTTGCCCGTTTTTTTTCATCCAGGTGAATGCGGTGCTTGTCCATCTCCAATCCCAGACCGCCGAGTTCCTTGGCCGCCCAATATTGTCCCAGCTTTGCCAGTTCCTCTCCGTGTATGACCTCACCATTCGGACCGATGACATTGAAATCGGCCGCGTGACCCCGATCATGGCGATGCGTGCCTACCCGGCCCTTGAATTCGGTATCCTTGGGATTGAGTTTCTGCTTCTTTGGTGTCCAATACGGATCTCTCCTTGTGTTGATCGCTTCAAGAACGGTTCCGGCCTCCGGCTGTCCACCACTGCCGATGACGATCGAATAGCCGGGACCGTAGACTTCATAGACGGCTCGTCTGATCTTCCATTCCAAGTTTGGTGTGATCGGAAAATTGCGGATTTGGCTTTCAAAATCGTCGGCATAGCTTAAAGGCGCAATTCCCTTTGCGTCTTTTGCATAGAGCAAGGCTTCCGACACAACAGCCTCCGGATCGATGGTACCGAGATAACCGTCGGAGGCGGCTCTTGGGCGAACCCGCTCCTCAAATTGGGCTGGCTGCAGCGGTGTACCGACCCTGGCGATGGCGCCGTCTTGATGATCACCCTGCCCCGTCTCCGCGCCATTGATGAGATCCTTGTCGGAACCAGTTGCCAAAACGCGCGAAGAACTAATCGTCGGAGGCGCTGCGGATGGCGTAAACCCCGGAGGCCGGGCCGATTGCCTGAGGCGCGATTCGAGCTGTTGCGGAAAAAGCGCCCGGCGCGCCGCCCGGTCGCGCTCCGAGCCCGTTCGGGATCTGCTGTCGCATCAGCCAGTCGTGAATTTGCTGCTTGGGGTTCGTCATGTTTCACCTCGTTGAAAATCAGTCCTGCGGCGCTCCGCATGTCCGGTTGTTTCACCGCTTCGGATCGACGATCGAAAACTCGATGCGGGTCTTGATCACCTCGCCATCGACGCCGGTCACCTGCATCGGCAACACTTTGCCGAGCAGCGTCAAAAACGCGCTCGGATGTTTCTCGGCCTGCTGTCTGAGATAAGCCACCATGCTGCCCTCGCCTGCCTCGATGGCGGCCTGCACGATGGCGTCACGAATGAGCGGTGTGTGAGGCGTACTCCCGCCACGGGTCTTTGCTGTCATCTTGTTCACGGAAGATACCCCGCGCTCGGCTCAGTACAGGCCCGGCTTGAGCAGCCTGTGCAGATATCCGGGCACCGGTCGCTCGAAGCCGCCGTAGCGGAAAAGCAGACGGGGCTCGATATCATTGGCCAGCAGGAGTTCTGCGGCAGCCGCATTGCTGTTCTGGTCGAGAAGCTGATAGTCAATATTGAGCAGATTGATAAGATCCGCGGTTGCCTCTGCGTTGCGGCGAAACGCGTTGATATCGTCGAGAGACCCCCAGCGAACCACCCTTTGATTGCGGATTTCTCTGTCGCCAAACCGGCTCTTGGGTCCAGAATTGAAAAACACCCTGATGGTGTCTGAACCGTCCCAGGGCAGACCGACGGCCTTTGCCTCTTTGTCGGGGCCGGCCGCCAATCCGTTGAATTCCCAGAGCTGCGTGCCGTCCGGAGCATGGGCGCTGATCACGAGATGGGAGCCCAGCCCATGTGCCACCGGCAGTTCGCTGACCCTGACCGTATAGTCGTGTTGCCGATTGAAGGGCCGTGGTCGTGGCTTCGGGACTCTCGTCATTGAGCGTTTCGCTTTGCGGTTCATTACAATGCCCTTTTCCATGGCTGGATCTCGCCGGCGCCTGGCGTGCGCAGACCGGTCGCATGCCAACCGCAGCCTCAGAATGGATCGGCGGCCGATGTCGTCTGTCAAAAATCTGATTGGGCTGGCAGCAATAACGGTCCCCGGTTCGGCAACGCCAAACCGGTTATCGAATGCAAAAAGCGGATGTTATCGCTGTTGATGAGGTTTATACGGGATTATCGGACACAGCTCTATGCCGCATCGGCGCTGTAACAGGCTCTTGCAGTGCAGATCACTTATATCCAATTGTTTTTTTTCCGCGATATGGATTCTCGGCTGACCGGAAACCTGAACGCCACCGCGCCATTGTTTGTTTGAATAGCGGCTTTAGCCCACCCCTAAAACGCGGCCGGGTTAGCAGATCCACTTGTCGGTGCCGTTTTTCGATAAATCCGTAAATCTATAAACGATGAGAACCGGACTGGTATGCACGCGGATAAGCCGAAGGTCCGCGTCCAGATGCCGTTCGACTTCAGCCGCGTAATGCCTGCTGCGAATCGGCGTGATCAGCACATAATCTCCGGGCTGCAAAGTTTCCAATCCTTGGCACGCACGCCAATCGAGAGGAACGTAGCGGTCCCGTGCGGATACGTATGGGCCGAGGGGTTGCGTTGCAGTAATGCCGACATCCGGCGGTAATCTGCGGTATCTGGCCAGTTCACGATGCAATTGCCAAACCCGTTCGTCCGGCTTCAACACCGTTCCAAAGGGGATCGGACTGCGGCTCTCCTCTCTGATGTGCGGGAATACGGCCAGTGCGGCACCAGTGCAGGCCAGCAGTACAGCCCAGTCGGGCCAAAAGGACCTGAGCAGGTTGAGAATGGCCACAAATCCATTTATCGCGGCCACAATAAGCAGCACGCTAGCCAAGTCGTCATATTGGAAGTTCATTGATATCTGCGCCTGATAGTTCACGGACAAATTGAGTCCGATAAGGGGCAACGCGGCCAGGAGGCTGCGCCAGGCGGCGAGCGGCAAAAATGCAAGTGATTTTAGCAATGTGAAAATGTAGTCACCCTTTTCCCGCAAAAGGGCTGTGGGACCGAAGCGACTGTAGTGCCCCCAGTGGCCGTCTTGAAACAAAGGCATGACTATTCCCATGATCAGCCATGTTGCAACAGCCGCAGCCGTAAGGAGAGCCAGGGAAAGCCTCCACCGCTTCAGCACAAGGCCGGAATAGATCGCTAACCCAAGGACACCCAACGGGGCATTTTCTTTTGTCATTAGAAAAAGGACGATAAGGCCCCAAAGAACCACGTCACGCCGATAAAGCAGCGCCAAAACAGCCGCAGCCAGCAATGGCGTTGCGAGCGTCGACGGGTGAAACTCATACAGCAGTGCACTGGTCAGTGGCTTGTAGAAATAGGCCCATACCGGGAAAAGCAGACTAATGGGCTTTGCGTATGGGATCTCAGAATCGGTGAGGATCTTGACCGCGATGAAAAATAAAATCGCATAGGTGGCGCCTACGGCGACCCCCTGGGCGACAAGAAGCGCGATCGGTGTAGGGCTGAAATGAAGAATCGGAGCAAATATCGCAATGACAGGGGAGAAATGCTCTCCCAGATGGTTCCTGCCGAGAATCGACGAGTGAAAGCCGCGTCCGTTCAGGACGTTCCACGCAACGTTGAAATAGATACCGGTATCCCAATCGTGGATCCGAAAATCGTAATACTGCAGAATCTTGGCTAATGTGGCAGCCGCTGTCGCCGCGACCAGCACGGCGCAGGCAACGAGCGTGAAGCAAAAATCAGAGATGTCGCGCCAAGGGCCTCGCTTCACTTACAGGTCTCCGATTAATGTCGCAGCCCTTATCGGCAGCACCATAGCCGATAATCTAGTCATAGTTGTACAATGAAGCACGGAATTGAGCCTTCACAAAGGTCAAGGACTCCGCGGAGGCATAGGCCAGGTGTGGGCCTCAGCCCGACTGCCCGATCAATTCTCCAACCGGGAAACATTCCTTCGTCGATGTCGGGACCGAATAATTTGGGCTGTTCCCATATTCATCACGGTGTATTCGCTGCCATCGCCTCAGTTCTTCGTCGGAATACACAATCTCGACCGGATAGTTGTTTCTGGTGACGCATATGTCAGATACGTATCTCGACTGATCCATATCGATGTCGACAACATAGTGGTTTGTGGCCGGCTTGAAGAATACGTGGTAGTCGAAATCGTCACTGACAATTCTGCAATGGCTGCTCGAGAACATCTTGCCTTGCGTGGCTTTCGCGATTTCCGTTGCAACATATTTGAGATGGGGATGCAGCCTGTCCCTTGCGTTGGTCCAGTGATATCTCCGGTCGTTGGCATCCAGGTGCTGTTCGATGACGCGTTCGATCTTGACGTCCGAGCAGCTGTAAACGCCGTCCGGACCGGCCTTGCCCGTAAGGATTTTGGGATCGGCGGCACAGGCGGCCAGCATGACCTGACACAGCGCGACAAAGGCGACCGTCAAACCGTTTGGCCACGTTCGGGACCCGGCAGCATGGATGCGAAACAAGCCACTGTCGCGTGATCCCTTTTCAAGAACAGTTCGCGGATGAGTAGCTCCGATCAGACGGCCATTCATCAGCATTCCTCCCGTCCCTGCCTGTCAAAACGCGCTTGCGATTTTCAATTCAGGATGCTTGTAGCGCCGTTTAAATCCCCTGTTAATGCCAGTCGGCACAAGATATCCTGCTGCCCGCGATCCAATCAGTTGAACTGGAACCGGTTCAGTCTGACACCCGCCCTGCTCATCTCCTCCAGGAACCGCGGACCGCGAAAGAAATCCAGCTCCGCCTTCCGCTCCTCCACAAGCCTGTCCCTGGCTCTCAATTCGTCATCGACATAACCGGGATGGGCGTAAAAGATATCGTTTGTTTCCGGCTGAAGGCGCAGATATGTGCTGAAAATGTCTCTGAATGCCAGGCTTTGCGGGCTGCTGTAGTGGCCGAGCAGATTGGTGTTATGCCTAACATCATTACGTTTGAGGGCGCGTTTGAAACCGACCGCCGGCAGCCCGATCAGCGCGCTTCCGATCTTCAGGCGGCCTGGCAGCGTCGGGCTTATCAGCCATTTGGCCGGAAAAGTGCCGCACCGGATATAATAGTCGCCCTTAAGCGTGTCAGTGCATACCCGCAACAGCGCATCCCGGATGATTGGAAGCTGCTGCACATGTTGATGCCCGTCGATGAAGGCTGGAGGAAATCCGGTCAGTTCGGTAAACCGTGACATTTGAGCCCTGATCTCACCGTCCAAAGGGGCTTTGCGCACCCGCCTCCCGTAGCAGTTGCGCAGCAAGGCGTTGAATGTCAGAAAGCGACCGGCCTGATCAACCAGGCCGTGTTGCGAACGGAGGTCGGTGAGCGGCCGGGCATCCGTCAGCGTCAGATGAAGACCGATATCGGCCTTGTCCTGCCGGTCCGCCAGCATGGCCATCTGGTGTTCGAGGTTTGTGCTCCCGGTCACCATACAGCTCGCGGCGGTGATGCGCCCCTCGTCGATGAGCTCGAGGACGCCCTTCGAGACGGATTGCGAGATCCCGTAATCGTCGGCGCAGAGGATCATCTTTCGGTCATCGCATGCGGCAAATCGTCGGCGGATCGCGCGAAATCCGGTCCGGCCGCCCATGTTTCGATGGCCCGGGCGCCGATCATCGCGCCCCGCGCATCGCAGTCGAATGCCCTGTGCCGCGCAAGGAAGGCCGGATAATGCTCGATGAGATGGGAAATCTGCGCGCTCACATTGTCCCGGTCGGCCTGCACGCCCAGGCCGAGTTCACTGATCATGGCCGCATTGACGAACTGTTCGGCGTGGTTGGCAACCGGAATCACGACGGCCGGACAGCCGAGCACGACCGCCTCGCTGTCGGCGCTGTACCCCGCATTGATGACCATGACATCGGCCCGGTTCAGCAAATCGGCATTGTCCAGCACCTTGCCGTGATAAGTGACCCGGTCGTCGGACACGCCCTCCCGCCCGATAACATCGACGGACGCGTCCGGCGGAAGCGCAACGTCTTTCAGGAATTCGGTACTCATGCCGAAATCCGACCCGCTCAGCATGACCAGGACATGCCGGATTTTGCCGGTGTGTTCGCGGCGCCTGACCTGCGTCCTGACCAGGGGCGGAGCGTGGACGATCTTGCCCGCCGTGTCCGTCCGCGCCAGAGCCGGGCTGATGACGTGATCGGGCACGATCCTGTGATAGAGATTGTCCAGCCGTTCCACCAGATACTGCATCCTGACGCCAGCTGGCAGCGGACGGTGTTTTGCGCCCTCGGCCACGATGATGTCGGCATTGTTGATTGCGATGATGGGAACCCCGGCCAGTCGCTTTGCAAAAACCACCGTGTAATCGGAATCGATAATGATGGCGCTGTAGCGTCCTTCCCGTATCCTTGCCCGCAATGTGCGCAGGTTTGAGACATAGTGTCCGACCATCTTCGGCAGCGCCAGCACCGATCGGATGATCGACAGATCGCCGCCAGAATCCTTGGCGTAATTCAGGCTCTCGAATTCCTCGACATTTCGGACCTCGCCGGCGGCCCGAAAATAGCGGAGGCCGTTGCCGGATGTAATCACATCAACGGCAAAGGCCGCAGGGTCGTGGTGCTGAATAACGGCATGACAACGGGTGGCGTTGCCCATGCCAAGTCCGTTCACGATGTAAAGCAGATATTGCATTCCCCGACGCCCTCGGCTGCACCATACAGGACCGCCCGGCTCGTGCGAATAGGTCAGAAACACAACGTCATGGTGAAATTTGAGAAACTGCCGGCCGCTGGAACCCGGTCAGAGCCGTCGCCCGTGTACGCTTTACCACCGGCAACAAATGATGCACAACATCTGCGCTTGGCTTGGAGCTTCTGTTGGCCGTCACAAGGCGTTCGCGCAAGGGGTTGATTTCGGTGGATGCCATGATGATCGGCGCCAGCCGCGGGCATATTCCGCCGCGACTGCAGGGGAGCATCCACTCCATCCGGCAATCGGTGCTGTCGGCATGACCCGGACGCAGGCCTTCCCAATCTCCCTCCGGTTCGCTGTGCTGGTGGTGGTGATGTTCTGCCTTTTCATCACGTCCCTTCTGTTTTTCTGGAGCCATGGGTTCAGTGGCCTGGCCATGAACAGCGATCTCGTCCAGCCCTATCTTGTGACGGAAGATCTCCTGTCTGCGCCGTCAGCATTTTTCACATGGCGCCATTCGCCGTC
>JANQMU010000096.1 GCA_028279875.1 Rhizobiaceae bacterium | reverse complement strand
GATAGCCGGCGACCTGGCAATATTCATGGACCAGCCCGGCGATCATCTGGATCAGGATCGTCTTGCCGGTGCCCGGCATGCCGTCGCCGATGAAGGTGAACAGGAAACCGCCCAGTTCGACGAACGGGTTCATCTGCCGGTCGAAATCATAGGCCATCAGCATCTTGGCAAGCTTCATGGCCTGGTATTTGGCGATATGGTTGCCGATGATCTCGTCGGGGGCCTTGAAGCTCATCACCAGCGGCTTGCGCTTTTCGCCCGGCGCCACGTCGAACCCGTTCAGCGTGAAGTCGTCCCGGTCGATGCGGATATGCCCCTCGGCGAAATCCGACAGGCCGGAGAACCGCGCCCGCCTTTGCAACAGGCCTTCGATCGCCGTGCGGGCAAAGGCCTTCGCCCGGGCGATCAGGACAAGATCGTCCGCGGCCCCGGCAATCGCCGCATCGAGGCCGGCGACCATGGATTTGAGGGCATCCTGCGACGTATCGAACACAAAATCGGGTTCCGGCGTGTCCTCCACCGGCTCGCTGTCTCCGTCCAGCAACTGGCTGAGATAGGCGGCAAAGGAAAAGGCCGCCACATAGGCCGAAGCCGACAGCAGCGCCTTGAAGCGGGTCGCATCCTCGCCGTCCAGCGGCGAGGCCGTGTTCTTCGACTGCAACGCTTCCAGTTCGCTCTGTTTGGCGAATGTATCGCCCAGCGCCAGCGCCACCGCCAGGCCGCGGCGTGCCCGATAGAGCAGCGTGTGCTGGGCGATCGACAGCAGCGGATCATCGGGCCGCACGGCGGCGATGGTCTTCGCCAGTTCGATTTCCCGGCTGCGCCGCACCGACCGGGTCGAGACCGTGGAGACGAAGCGCCGGCCGCTGCCGGCCAGCGCCGTGCCCGGCCGCCCGTCATCGCGCTGCAGCACGACCGTCCGCGTCACCAGGCTTTGCGCTGTGGCGCGGTGTTTTTCGATATCGTCCTCGTGGATGGTGGTCAGGCCGGCATTCTGGCTCATTGGAAGATCCTAAATCCCGCTGGTGATCTGGTCGCCGGAAATGACGTGGACATTGTATCCGCCGAACACGCTGTCGGCATCGCCGCTGGCATAGAGCGCCTGATAGGCATCATGCGGAACCAGCGCGTGTTTTTCATAATGGCTGACGCCCTGCCGGGTCGCCTCCAGGTCCGACGTGTCGATATGAAACTCCTCGCGCGGCGGCTGCGAACTCCACAGGCCGCGCCGCGCCGGCTGCTCGGCGATCGACACCACCTCCTGGATCGTCCAGGTCAACAGCCAGGCATGCTCCGGCTGCCGGACCTTCGCCAGGATATCGGCCACCTGGCTGTTGTGCTCGGTGATGCCCGCCGAATAAAACGGCCCAAGCACGAAGCGCCGCAACTGTTTGGGATGGATTTCGTCGAAATCCTGATCGAGATTGTTGGCGATGGTCGCCGGGGTCAGCGAATAGGCGCTGTTCTTCTTGGCGAAATCGTCGAACGGATTGGCAAAATCCGGATTGAGCAGGCCCTCTACCGGCAGCGGGATGGTGATGTTCTCGTTCAGCCCGCCTTCCTCGGTGACCAGCATCCGGCCGAGTTCGGCGCTGGAATCCTCGACCACCGCCATATAGACCATCGGCAGCGACTGGCTGCCGTCAAACGCACCCCAATGCACCACATAGAAAGGGCGCCGGGTTTTCGGATTGACGGAAACCCGGATGGTTTCCGGCAGCACGAAGGGCCGGAAGATATCGCCCTTGCCGATCGCCTCGAGATAGACACGCTCGGCCATGCGCTCCTGCTGGGCTTTCGGAAAGGACCGCTCGCGCAGGATATGATCCACCATCTCGGACCGCAGCGCATCGGCGTCGGGCATTTCGGCCAGCCGTTTCTTCGCCCGCTTGCGATCGTTCTCCAGTTCGAGCACGTGTTGATAGGCCGGAAACCCGCTCTCGGCACGGGAGATGCGGAAGGTCCGGGCAAAGCCGATGCGGTGTTCCCAGCATGAAAAGGTCCGCATCAGCCGGTCCACATAGGGAACGACGGTCCGGCCGATCAGGCTGTGTTTGTAGAGCGGCGAATCGTCTTCGGCGAGGAAACGGTCAAGGCCGTTCAAAGCCGCCCTGATCGACTGGAAATAGAGCTCTGCCTGTCCGCTTTTGCTGCTCATCTACCCTGTCGACACCATCTGCCGGTCACGAACGGACATAGTCGGCGGCGTTGTGCTTCTCCATCACCTCGGCAAAACGCCGTGCGAAGGCGTCATCGGCGAGTTTCTTGCGCCGTTGGATGTCCTGGGTCGCCAGCATGTTTTTCTCATGCATCTCCAAGAGGTCGCCGATATGGCGCTGCGAGGCCGATCCGATCCCGGCCATGGTTTCCTCCGCCGCGGTGTCGACCTGGCTGCCCAGCGTGTTGATCTTGTGCGCCACATCCTGCTGCGCCGCGGTCTTGAGCGAATCCTCGAGCGCCTTGTAGAGCACGATGCGCTGCTCCGTATCGATGGTCAGCTTGTTGATCAGCGTGTTTTGCGCTGCGATCTGGTTGTTGAGCGAATCGACGAATGTCTGGAACATCGAGGTATAGCGCTCCAGCGTCTGGCTACCGGCCAGCAGTTCCTGCTCCTTGGCCTGCGCCTCGTTATATTCCGTCGCAAGCGTCGAGCGCTGCCCCTCCAGTTCGGTGCGCTCCGTCTGGTCCGTCGAGGCCGCGATCCGGTTCTCCATGTCCATCAGCATCGGGTTGAGTTCCTCGATGCGCTGCTGCACGGTCTCCAGTTCGGCCATCGTCTGTTTGCGCCTGTCAATCACATTGATGAGGCTCGCCTCGGAGGTCTTGTAGCGCTCGTCCAATATGCTCTTTTGTTCCTTGAGGATCCCGACGATCGCATCCGACTTGGCAAGCAGTTCCTGGAGATTGCCAGCAAGCGACATGTTGCGGACCCGGTCCGTGCGCATCCGCTGCATGCGCTGCTTGGAAAACACGCCGACGAATTTCTCCCACCCGGAGAAATTCTTCATGCTCTCAAATTCGGCGCCGAACACATTGGTCGCATCTTCCAGGCCGATAATGAGATCGGCGATATTGGCCTCCATGACCTTCTGCTGTTTGAGCACGTCCTCGATCCGCGCATTCTCAATGTCGAAATCGGCATCGCCGAGTTCCGTCTCGGCCTTCGAAAACTGCTCCAGCACAATGCCTGACTGCTCGATTTTCGAGCGCATGTCGCTGACGATAGTTTTGGTTCTCTCGATTTCGGGATCGAGATTTTGAAGCGTGGCCATGACGTCCCCTCATTTGGACCGGGTCTCACCGGCGCGCCCCGATAACGGACAAACACCGGCCCGCGGGACCAACCGGTCATCGTTACGTGCGCCTAATGTTGGTGCTGATCGCAGCAACTGCAAGCCTGCACGATAATTATCACAGTTTTATGGGTAGGCGTGCGCGCCGATCCAGCCGCACACATCGGCATGCGAATACATGTTCCAGACTTCCTTCAGACCCCGGCCGCCGGGTTCGGCGGGAACTGCCGGCATCGTCCGCGCACCGCAAGCGGCGCAAGGGCTGTCCGGATCTGACCTGCCGCCGCTATTCGGCGGCGGAAGGATCCTGCAGATAGACCACGACATTCTCGATATCGGCGTCTTTTTTGAGGCCAGCGAACGCCATCGAGGTCTTCTTGATAAGATCCTTGGGCTTCTTCAGGTAAATCGTCAGCGTTTCGACATCCCAGACCTTGCCGTCGGCACCGAACTCGATCATGGCCTTTGAGTATTTGAAACCGTCGACCGACGCCACCGGCCGATCGATGATGCCGACCAGATGCGGTCCGACCCTGTTTTTCTCTTCTTCGACGACATGGCACGCCTTGCACTTCTTGAAGACCTTGGCGCCTTTCACGGGATCGCCTTCGGCGAAGGCAGGCATTGCCATGACGGACAACAGCGCGGTCGCTGCGGCAAGCACTCGAAATTGCATGAATCTCTCCATTTCCGGTCTCAAAGGACTCATATTCCAAAGGAACCGGCCTCTGATTAACGCCATTTTGCCGGTCGTGGCAACGGCAATCCCTTCATTATCGGCGCGACAGGCGATATGACGCACCGGATTCATTCAGGCCTTTCCCATCGCCTCCTTCCAGTGTCGGCGGCAAAGCGACACATAGGTCTCGTTGCCGCCGACGACGATTTGCGCGCCGTCCTGCAACGGTTTGCCGTCCGGCCCCAGGCGCACGACCATTGTCGCCTTGCGGCCACATTCACAGATCGTCCGGATTTCGCGCAGGCTGTCGGCAATCGCCAGCAGCGCCCGCGAGCCGGGAAACAGCTCGCCGCGAAAATCGGTCCGCAGGCCATAGGCCATGACCGGCACGTCGAGTTCGTCCACCGCCCGCGCCAACTGCCACACCTGGTCCTCGCTCATGAATTGCGCTTCGTCGACAAAGACGCAGGCGATCGCCTCCCGGTCCTGCTCCCGTTTGATCGTCGCGAAAAGATCGTCATCGCGGCCGAAGGGAATGGCCTCGCATTCCAGCCCGATCCGCGAACCGATCTTGCCCTTGCCGGCCCGCTCATCAAGAGCCGCGATGAAAAGCAGCGTGCGCATGCCGCGTTCACGGTAATTGTAGGAGGCCTGCAGCAGCAGCGTGGATTTGCCGGCATTCATCGCCGAGTAACTGAAATAGAGCTTGGCCAAGGCCGGTCCCGAGAACTGTTGATCGGCAAAACCATAATCGGCCGGCACGACCGGTCAAACCGGCCGGGCCGTTTATCCCCGGTTTACGATCTGGCTTTCCACATAGTCCTCCACCAGCATCCGCGCATCGCTGCCCTCCCTCAGGCTGCCGAGCGCCTTGCGGATGTAGAGACCGTCGATCAACGAGGCGATGCCTTCGGCCACGGCCGGTGCGCGATCGCCGACGAGCGGCCGCAGATTATAGGTCAGGTTCGAGGCCAGGCGGCTGGCATAGACCGTCAGCAGCGCATGGGCATCCTTCGATTCCTGCGCATGGACGTAGAAGACCAGCCACACCGAAACCGTTTCGGGTTTGAACTGCTCACTGCCGAGGCTGGCACGGATGATCGCCGACACCCTCGCACGAGGTGTTGCGGCGTCCTTGATCTCACGCCGAACCTGGCGTCCGTAATCGGTCAGCAGGTGGCGCATCGCCGAGACGATCAGCGCATCCTTGCTGCCGAAATAATGGTGCGCCAGCCCCTGGGACACGCCGGCCCGCCCGGCGATATCGCGAATGGTGATATCCAGCGAGCCGCGGGCATGAATGGCGGAGATCGCCGCCTCGACCAGTGATCGCCGCCTGATCGGTTCCATTCCGACTTTCGGCATCGACATCCCTCGTTTCGACACTTTGCGGATCGGCTGTATTATGCGGCAACCGGCGCAAATTGCCAGTTTTTCTTGAACAATCGTTCAATAAAAGCTTGCAAATCAACGCACTTTGTGGCGCGATATGCCCCATGAGATCATCAATTGGAGTGACAACGGAGATCCCGACATGAAATTCATCAGACAATCGCTGCTGGCCGTGGCCATGACGACGGCTCTCGGCGCCGGCGCGCTGGCGGCCGAACCGGACAGTTGCAAGACGGTGCACTTCTCCGATGTCGGCTGGACCGATATCACCGCCACGACTGCGGCGACGACGGTCGTCCTGGAGGCCCTCGGCTATGAGACCGACATCAAGCTGCTGTCCGTGCCGGTGACCTACACATCCCTCAAGAACGGCGATATCGACGTCTTCCTCGGCAACTGGATGCCGACCATGGAAGCCGATATCGCGCCGTACCGGGAAGAAGGCTCCGTTGAAACCGTGCGGGAAAACCTCGAGGGCGCCAAATACACGCTGGCGACCAACGCCGCCGGCGCCAAGCTCGGCATCGATGATTTCAGCAAGATCGCCGGACAGGCGGACGCGCTCGACGGCAAGATCTACGGCATTGAACCCGGCAATGACGGCAACCGCATCATCCTCGACATGATCTCCAGCGACGCGTTCGGCCTGAAGGATTTCGAACTGGCCGAATCCTCCGAACAGGGCATGCTCGCCCAGGTCGCGCGCCTTGACAAGCGGGACAAGCCGATCGTCTTTCTCGGCTGGGCACCGCATCCCATGAATGCCAATTTCGAACTGACCTATCTTGCCGGCGGTGACGATTATTTCGGCCCGGATTTCGGCGGCGCGACGGTCTACACCAATGTGCGCAAGGGCTATGTAGACGAGTGCAGCAATGTCGGCGCCCTGCTGAAGAACCTGAAATTCACCCTGCCCATGGAAAACGAAATCATGGCGGCCATTCTGGATGATGGCGAGGAGCCGTCGAAAGCCGCGTCCGACTGGCTGAAGGCCAATCCGGACATGGTCGCAGGCTGGCTCGATGGCGTCACGACCGCCGATGGCGGCGACGGGATGGCCGCGGTGAAGTCCAAACTCGGCCTTTAGAAATCTGCCACATCAGCACAGCCGCCCCGTGGTTTCGGGGCGGTTTTTATTTGGCCGCTGCAAAGGATGAAATGACCATCGCTTTGGTATAAGAAGACGGCCAATGAGGGGGATATGGCATGGAATGGCTTACGCAATACAAGATACCGGTCGGCAAATGGTCGAAGGCAGTCGTTGACTGGCTGATCGATCACGGCAGCTGGTTCTTCGACGGTCTGGCCCTTGGCCTGGAAACCGTTATCGAGGCGATCCTGCTGGTGCTGCAGACCCCGCCGCCGCTGGTCGTCATTGCCGCCTTTGTCCTGTTGACCTATCTCCTTCGCCGCTCCCTGGCGACCGCCGCCTTCGTCGCCATCAGTTTTCTGTTCATCGTCAATCAGGGCTACTGGGTGCGCACCACCGAAACCCTGACGCTGGTTCTTTCGGCCTGTATCGTCTGCATGGCGATCGGCGTTCCGGTCGGCATCGCCGCCGCCCACCGGCCGAGGCTCTACACGACCATCCGGCCGGTGCTGGACCTGATGCAGACCCTGCCGACCTTCGTCTATCTGATCCCGGCCATCGTGTTTTTTGGCATCGGCATGGTTCCCGGGCTCATCGCCACCGCGATTTTCGTCCTGCCCGCCCCGATCCGCCTGACCCATCTCGGCATCTCCTCGACACCGCTGGCGCTGATTGAGGCCGGCGAGGCCTTTGGCGCCACCAAACGACAATTGTTGTGGAAGGTCGAACTACCCTATGCCATGCCGCAGATCATGGCCGGCCTGACCCAGACGATCATGCTATCGCTGTCGATGGTGGTGATCGCTGCGCTGGTCGGTGCAGACGGGCTCGGCGTGCCGGTGGTCCGGGCGCTGAATTCGGTCAATACGGCGCTCGGCTTCGAAGCCGGTTTCGTCATTGTCGTAGTGGCGATCGTGCTCGATCGCATGTTCCGCGCCGGGGAGGCGAAGTGATGGCAGAGCCGGTCGTACAGTTCAGGAATGTCGACATCGTCTTCGGCACCGATCCGTCCGCGGCGCTGCCGCTGATCGACCGCGGCGAGAGCCGCGAGACGATCCAGGAGGAAACCGGACAGGTCCTCGGCGTCGCCGGCGCCTCCCTCGAGGTGATGGAGGGCGAGATCATCGTCCTGATGGGCCTGTCGGGCTCCGGTAAATCGACGCTGCTGCGCGCTGTCAACGGCCTCAATCCGGTGATCCGCGGCGAGACGCTGGTCGATTGCGGAGACACCACCACCGACCCGCAGCGCTGTTCGCCGCGCCAATTGCGGCGCCTGCGCATGGAACGGGTGGCCATGGTCTTCCAGCAATTCGGGCTGCTGCCGTGGCGCACGGTGGCCGATAATGTCGGGCTCGGGCTCGAATTGTCTGGCATGTCGGCATCGAAGCGCAGCCAGAAGGTTCACGAACAACTCGAACTGGTCGGCCTGTCGCAATGGGCCGACCGCAAGGTCAACGAGCTTTCAGGCGGCATGCAGCAGCGTGTCGGTCTCGCCCGGGCCTTTGCCACCGGCGCGCCGATCCTGTTGATGGACGAGCCGTTCTCGGCCCTCGACCCGCTGATCAGGACCCGGCTGCAGGACGAGTTGCTGCAGTTGCAGTCGCAACTGAAAAAGACCATCATCTTCGTCAGCCACGATCTCGATGAAGCCTTTCGCATCGGCAACCGCATCGCCATCATGGAAGGCGGCCGCATCGTCCAGTGCGGCACGCCGCAGGAGATCGTCAAGAACCCGGCCAACCGGTATGTCGCCGATTTCGTCGCCAATATGAACCCGCTCGGCCTGTTGATCGCGGCCGATATCATGACGTCCGGCAAACCGGAAGCGCCGCTCGCCTCGGATCTGTTCTCGGCGACGGCGACGCCCGGCACACCGCTGGTCGAGATACTCGATGCCATCGCCAAGCGCCCCGGCGCGGTCGGGGTCGTGGACCAGGGGGCGATTGTCGGAACAATCACGGCACAGGACATCGTCAAGGGCTTGACCAGCCACCGCGCCTCTGCCACCGAATGACCGTATGCCGGTGCAAACGGCGCAGACGAAATTGCGACAATGGACCACCCTTCCCGCACTGGCCGGACAGGTATAGTGGTGCTGATGTGACAGGGAGACTGACATGAAAGTACAAGGACAAGCCGCGATCGTGACCGGCGGAGGCTCGGGGCTGGGCGCGGGAACCGCGCGGGCGCTCGCAGCGGCCGGCGCCAAGGTCGCCGTGCTCGACATCAATGAGGACAACGCCAAATCCGTCGCCGACGAAATCGGCGGTCTGGCTTTGGGGTGCGATGTGGCAAGCGCCGAGGCCGGCGAAGCGGCCGTCGCCGCCGCCGCCGAGGCCCATGGCGACGCCCGCATCCTCGTCAACTGCGCCGGCATTGCCAATGCCAGCCGCATTGTCGGCCGCGAGGGACCGCACGATCTCGAACTCTTTTCCCGGGTCATCAATGTCAACCTCGTCGGCTCGTTCAACATGATGCGGCTGGTGGCCGACCGGGCTTCGAAACTGGAGGCGATGGAGGACGATGAACGGGCGGTGATCATTTCCACCGCCTCGGTCGCGGCCTTTGACGGACAGATCGGCCAGGCCGCCTATGCGGCCTCCAAGGGCGGCATCCACTCGCTGGCGCTTCCGGCGGCCCGCGAACTGGCACGCTTCGGCATCCGCGTCATGACCGTCGCGCCCGGTATTTTCGGCACGCCGATGCTGATGGGGATGCCGCAGGAGGTTCAGGACAGTCTCGCCGCCTCCATTCCCTACCCGTCGAGGCTCGGCACGGCCGAGGATTATGCCTCCCTGGTTATGCACATCATCGACAACACCATGCTCAACGGCGAGACGATCCGCCTTGACGGCGCCATCCGCCTCGCGCCGAAATGACCCGATGGACCGACCGCTCGAAGGGCTGACGGTCATCGAAATGGCGGGCCTCGGGCCCGCCCCCTTCGCCTGCTATCTGCTCGCCGGGCTCGGTGCACAGGTTACCCGCATCGAGGCCAGCGGGCGGGACGCGGTTTTCCTGCCGCTCGACCCGCTGACCGATCCCGACCGGATGATGCGCGATGTCAGGCGGCTGGACCTGAAAAGCGAAGACGGCCGCGGCGAGGCCATGGCGCTGATTGCCACGGCGGACGTGCTGGTCGAAGGCTACCGCCCGGGTGTCATGGAACGACTGGGGCTCGGTCCCGAAGACACCTGTCCGAAGAATCCGCAGCTCATCTATGCCCGTATGACCGGCTACGGCCAGAACGGCTCGATGGCCGGGCGCGCCGGCCATGACCTCAACTACATCGCCCTGTCGGGCGTGCTGTCGATGATCGGCGGCAAGGACGGCGGACCGATCCCGCCGCTCAACCTCATCGGCGATTATGGCGGTGGCACGATGGTCATGATCATGGGCATCCTCGCCGCACTGTTCGCCCGTCAGTCGACTGGTGAGGGAACGGTCGTCGACGCCTCGATGGTCGAGGGCTCGGCCATGCTGGCAACGCCGATCTTTTCCTTCATGGCCTCCGGCCTGTGGCAGGGCGGAAAGCGCGGCAGCAATCTGCTCGATGGCGGCTGCCCGTTCTACGACACCTATGAGACGGCCGATGGCGGCCATATGGCGGTCGCGCCGCTCGAACCCCGGTTCTTTGCCGTCCTGATCGATGTGCTCGGTCTCGACAAGGGCTGGGCCGAGCGGCAATATGACCGGACCGCCTGGACGGAATTGCGCGAGGTCCTGACCGGATTGTTTCGCCAAAAGAGCCGCGACGAATGGACGGCCCTGTTTGCCGGCTGCGACGCGTGTGTCACGCCGGTCCTGACGCCGGGCGAGGCGCCGCATCATCCGCACAATGAGGAGCGCGCAGGTTTTCAGGATATTGCCGGCCACGTCATGCCCCGCCTCGCACCGCGCTTCAGCCCTCGGCCAAAGGACCGGTAGACCGCAGTGAACAAAAAAACCGATCCCAGACGAGAAACGGATGACGAGGCGCGCGGGCTCGCGCGGCAACTGGTCAGCGGCGCCCGGTTCGGGGCGCTGGCGGTTCTCCTGCCGCAGGACGGTCGGCCCTTCGCAAGCCGGACCGCCGTCGCCTGCGACATCGACCGCACCCCCGTCATCCTGGCGTCGCAGCTTTCCACCCACACAGCCGGCCTTGCACATGACCCGCGCGTCTCGCTGCTGCTCGGAGAACCCGGCAAGGGCGATCCCCTCGCCCATCCGCGCATCACGCTGCAATGCACCGCAGTGAAACTGGATCGCGGCGATGTGCAGCACGGCCGGATGCGGGCCCGCTTTCTCCGGCGCCATCCGAAATCCGCCCTCTATATCGATTTTCCCGATTTTTCCTTCTTCCGGCTGGAGCTGCAGACGGCGAGCCTCAATGGCGGGTTCGGCAAGGCCTATCATCTGACGGCGGAGGATATCCTCATCGCCTCGCCGGCGATGGCGGCCCTGGCGGAAATGGAGGACGGCGCGATCACCCACATGAATGACGACCATGGCGATGCGGTCGCGCTTTACGCACATGTGCTTGCCGGGCAGCGCAAGGGAAACTGGACAATCTGCGGGATCGACGCGGCTGGCTTCGACCTACTCGGCGCCGACACCGTTCTGCGGGTGGAATTCGATGCACCCCTGCAGGATGCGAAACGGCTGGCACCTGAAATGGCGGCGCTGGCGAAACGCGCCCGGGAGCAGCATTCCGGGAAATGGCCTGACCCCAACGAATTTGGTTGATCGTTCCGCCGATGCAGCCCATAAGAGCAGACTGCTTTCCCGGCCGTCCACCCGGCCGCCGCGGACCATGACGCATTACCGAAGGAACCGGAATGAAACACAAGGTCATCCTGGATACCGATCCGGGCATTGATGATACCATGGCCATCGCCTATGCGATTGCCCATCCGCAAATCGAACTGCTTGCGCTGACCACGATATTTGGCAATGTATCGGTTGAAGAATCGACCGATAACGCATTGCGTTTGATGGATTTTTTTGAACACGACGCAGATGTCGCCAAGGGCGAGACGCGGCCGCTGGTGATGGCGCCCAACCCACACTCCTATTCGGTTCACGGCTCCAACGGTCTCGGGGAGATCGAACTGCCGCCGTCGAACCGCAAACCCGTCGGCCTCTCCGGCGCCGACTATCTGATCGAGAAGACCCGCGAACTTCCGGGCGAGATCGATATCTGTGCCGTCGGGCCGCTGACCAATCTGGCGCGGGCGCTGGAACGCGATCCGACCATCGTCGACCGGGTCAAATCCGTCATCATCATGGGCGGTTCCATCTACCGGCCCGGCAACATCTCGCCGGTGGCCGAGGCCAATATCTGGAACGATCCCCATGCGGCCGATGCCGTTTTCGCCGCCGACTGGCCGGTTGTCCTCGCGCCGCTGGATGTCACAACACCGGTCGTTCTGACGGCAAGCTTCTTCGAGGATCTGCGGGTCGAAAACCCGAAGGTCGGCACGCTGCTGGCCGATATCGCGAAATTCTATACGCGCTTCTACCGCAGCCATTCGGGCTATAATGGCTGCATCCCGCATGATGTGATGGCGCTGACCTATCTGACGGCGCCCGGCGTCTATATGCAAAAGCGCGGATCGCTGGCGGTGGCGACCGAGGGACCGGCGATCGGCCAGACGATCTTCCAGCCGGCCGGAAAACGGGCCGCCGATCCGATGTGGGCCGCCCGGCCCAAACACATCGCCCTGCTGGAGATCGATGCCGACTATTTTATCGGCGACTATTTCACCACGATCGCCGGTCGGCATCCCGAATACGACAAATAGGCCGGTGCAAAATCACGAAGCCGGCGGGACCCCGCCCGCCGGCACGGCCGGTCGTCAATCGACCCTGCCCGGCAGGCTGAGATTGCCGGATGCGATGTCGAAGATATCCGTGACGCACAGCAGCGGGGCATGCACATTGGCATTGACCTTGAGAGCCGACGTCACGCCGTCATAGGCAGCGCCTGAAACCGCATCGGGGTCGGCAAAGGCGACATTGATGGCGATTTCCGGCCCGTCGAACAGCGGCGAAAAACCCGGGCTGTCGAGAAAGAGCGGGAGCCCCGGCCAGGTCGCCGGCATTGCCGGTGTTTCGCCTTCCGGGATGTCGCGCACAGCCAGCGCGCCGGGTCCGCAGGCTTCGGTCGGCGTCAGCACCACCCAGTGGCTGTGCCATAGTCCGCCGTCATTGGCCGGATCGCCGTCGCCGTCCTCGTCATAAAGCGGCGTGTCGTCGAAATCCGGATGGCTGGTGGCCACCAGTGCCAGGATTCCGGTCTTGCCTTCGAAGCCGACCGTCGCCGGATCGAGCGATGTCGGCCATACATAGGACAGCACCGGTGCGCCCCCAAGTTGGTCGGCAGGCACCGGCCGGTCGGCGCCGGCGACACCGTTGGTGGTCATATGGAAGGTCACGGTCCGTCCGTTACGGTGCACATGGGCGGCCAGAATGTCGAAAGATGCCGTCTTCGACGGGTCCGCGGCGGATTTTACAGCGCCATGCTGATGGATCGCGTGGCCGGAATCGGCAAACGCGCCATGCGCGGCAACAAGCAGGCCGAAGGCGGCCAGAACGATAGGTCTCATGATAGGCTCCTTGTCTTGCGTTTTGATATGCGACACCAATAATAGCGAGTCGCTACTATTGCAATGGTAATTTTGACTCGCTATCATTTTGGATATGAATCGCCCGCCCCAACATCACATCCGCGAACTCATCGAGCGCCTTGCACGCGTCAGCGCATCGGATGAATGGACAGGCGGCCTCAATCCGACCCAGAGGGCGGCACTGTCCTACCTGGCGCGCGCCAACCGGTTCTCCCGCTCGCCCTCACACGTGACCGAATTCATGTCGGCCACACGCGGCACCGTGTCCCAGACACTCAAGGCGCTGGCCCGCAAGGGGCTGATCGAGGAAATCCGTTCCACCACGGATCGACGCTGGATTTCCTATGACGTGACGGCGCAGGGCCGGAGCGTTCTTGACCACACCACGGCGATTGAAGAGGCGCTTCAGACCATTCCCCGCTCAAAACGGGACTCGTTGGCAGATGGCCTCGAGACACTTCTTCGCAGCGTGCTGAGGGCACGCGGCAGAAGACCGTTCGGGCAGTGCGACACCTGTGTCCATCATCGGAAAAAACCAAAGGGCGGTTTTTGCGCGCTGTTGAACGAGCCCCTGGCGCCGGCTGAGACGCAGCAGATCTGTCATGAACACAAGGACGCAGCATGACCACCGAAAACACCGATACCCCGTCGGGAACGATCATCGGCCTGTTTGTCGGCCAGCCACAGGACCGCTGGCCCGGCCGGCCGCCTTCTGCCATTGCCAAACAGCCGGTCGACGGCCCGCTTGCCGTAGACGCACATGGCTTCAGCAACGACCAGCAGGCGGATCTGAGGGTTCATGGCGGACCGGAAAAGGCGCTCCACCATTATGCGTCGGAACATGTGGCCTTCTGGCGGAAGACCTTTCCCGACAGTGCCGGTCAATTCGCGCCCGGATGTTTCGGCGAGAACATCTCCACCACCGGGCTGACGGAGGACAATCTGTGCATTGGCGACATCCTGCGGTTCGGCAGTGCCGGCGTCCAGATCTGTCAGGGGCGCCAGCCCTGCTGGAAACTCAATGCCCATATCGGCAATGACGCCATGGCGGCGCACTTCCAGAAAACCGGCCGCACCGGCTGGTACTACCGCGTTGTCGAAGGCGGCACGGTCGCCGTCGGCGACCCCATGACCCTTCTGGAGCGAAGGCATCCCGAGTGGCCGCTGCGGCGCCTCATCAACGCCCGCTTTGATCCGCGGCTAGCCACCGCCCTCGCCCGCGAACTCGCAGGCCTGGAGGCGCTTTCTGAAAGCTGGCGCAGTGCCTTTGCCAAAAAGAGCGACCGCGGATTTACCGAGAATACCGACAGCCGGCTGAAAGGCACGGCATAGGACCTCGGTGCGGCTGTGAGCGCTGTCCCGGCTTAAGAAAACAGCGTTCCGCCATTGATATCGACACAGGCGCCGGTCATGAAGGCCGCTTCGTCCGATGCCAGATAGGCCGCCAGATTGGCAACATCTTCCGAAGTGCCCTCCCGTTTGAGCGGCGTTGCCGAAGCGACATTCCTGCGCACCTCGTCCTTGGTGAAGATGTTATGGAAATCGGTATCGATCATGCCCGGGCAAATCGCATTGACCCGGATGTTCGGACCAAGCTCCTTGGCCAGTGCACGGGTGAAGGTCATCACCGCGCCCTTCGATGCCGCATAGATGGACGCGCCGGGACCGCCGCCATCGCGCCCGGCCTGGCTTGCCAGATTGACGATCGCGCCTTGCTTCATGTGCTGAAGCACGGCTCTTGTCATCATGAACACGGAGTTGAAATTGACAGCCATGACAGCGTCGAAATGGTCAAGCGGCATCTCCTCGACCCGATGCCGGGCCACCAAGCCGCCGGTATTGTTGACCAGCACATCGATGGACCCAAACGTCTCGATGGCAGCCGCGACCAAGGCGTTCACGTCGTTTTCGCAGGTCAGGTCGCCCTGCATCGCAAAGGCCTTGCCGCCGGCCCGCTCGATGTCCACCACGGTCTCGTCGGCTCCCTTGGCAGAGGCATGGTAGCTGATGACCACATTGGCGCCGTCCTCAGCCAGCCGCATCGCGCAGGCGCGCCCGATATCGCG
This sequence comes from Rhizobiaceae bacterium, assembly GCA_028279875.1. Taxonomy (GTDB): domain Bacteria; phylum Pseudomonadota; class Alphaproteobacteria; order Rhizobiales; family Rhizobiaceae; genus Hoeflea_A. Next base: position 38,645 of record JANQMU010000096.1, on the reverse strand, counting down.
ACCACCGCCGGTGACCAGTGCTGTTTTGCCGTTGAACTTCATGACAGGTTTCTCCATTCTCATCAGCGACCGACATCAAATGTCTTCGGTACGGTTACTTTGAAGGTTTCTTCCTCGGCATTGGTGAAATAGAGATCGCAGTCGTATCCCTGGTCGTCGAGGAAGGTGAAAATCCGCTCCGGTTCCGCAAGCCGGTAGGGAACGAGCAAGGTCGCGATCCTGTGGCGCGCGGATTTGGGGAATGTCGCGCGAAGGCAGGTCGAAACCGGCAGCCCCTCGATCTCCTGCGGATCGACATCGGCAAAACCCGTCTGCTGGCCGAGTTCCGGCCTACCGGCCTCCGACCACAGGAACTGCCCGTAAAACCCTGCCTTCTTGCCCTCATATCGAAAGGTTGAACTGCCCAGCGTCATCGGTTCGTTGGTGTGCAGCAACCATGTGATTTCGACCGGCTCGCGGGCATCGACCGTGTCGACGAAGACGAAATAGGCCTGGTCGACAAAGTAGACTTCGCGGACGGCCGACATCACCGACGGTGTCAAACTCCGATAGGCGGCTGTCGCATCGCCTTTGATGTAGATGTGGTCGCCGCGATCCTTGGCCTCCACCAGTTGGCCCGCCGACCGGATAGCCTTGGCCTTGTTCTTGCCCGCATATTGCCCGTTTCCATCGATCAACAGGGCGTTCTTGGACCGGGTCTGCCGACGCCATTTTTGATGCATGGACGAATTGAACGCGATGTAGTGACCGGACTGGATGGCTAGGTCCTCGCCGAAGGCGGCCATGCAAAAGGCGTTCTGGTCGCCGTGGCTGTGGCTGATGGAGCCGAAGGGCGAAGACTTGAAGACAAAATGGATGTGTCGATCGGGATCATCGGGCCGGCTTTGAATGGCGGCCCATCCGATGCCCCTGAAGCTCTTGAGCGCCGCGATATCGGTCGGCGCCTGCGGCTCGACATGGCCGTAATCATGCAGGAAAACCATCTCGTCGAAACGGAAATCCCACCAACCCCAATTGTAGAAAGCCATTTCCGTACCGGGGTCGTTGCGCTTGACCTCTTCATGGTACCAGGCCAGATGCCGATTTCCTGTGACGCCGGCAAACTGGCGCAGATTGTAGCCGATCTTGAGACAGGGCAGATCGCCCATGGTCGCGTCGTCGCCGAAAGTGGCGCGCCGTGTGTCGGGCGGTTTCGTGTAGAAGGGAAAATCGCCGGTGTGCTGGAAGAAGGGGCGCCTGTAGAGATCGATGCCGGAGAAATTCCTGAGCAGATTGGCCGCATCGATCAGATAGGCGGTCCCGGTCATCCAGTAGTGCGGGCCCTCGGCCCAGCCGCCATCGGCATCTCCCCAGGGAGAATAGACCGTCATCAGGAACTCGACGGCATAGTCCAGCCAGGTCTCGGCCATCGGCTCGTCGTCAAGCAAGGCAATCGAGGCGGGAACAAGCACGGCGGAGACTGCCCTCACCGCATGGCTGTCATAGGGAAACAGATGAATATTGGCGTGGTCGATGACGTGTTCGGCGGTTTCCCTTGTGCGCTCGCACAAGGCCTCACGCACCAGGGCCCGCTCCTCCTCCGAAAGTTCGTCATGGAGCCAGTCATACCCCCACGCCAGGGCGAGATTGACCCGGAAGGCCCATTCGTCGGTATAGGCCCGTGACGTTGTTCCCTTGGGGTTCCACTTTGCTGCGGCAATGAGCCATTCCCTGGCTCGCTCCGTCAGGGATTTGTCGCCCGTCAGCCTGCCGCCGATCGCAAGATGGCGGATCGCGTAAAGCAGTTCCTGGCAGTCAATATAGGTTTGCCGCCAGATCGAGGCGACGCGCTTGTGGTCGGGATAGCCGTCCGGCTCGGACATGATATCGCGATCCAGCCAGGGTTTGACCGAGTGCTCCAGAAACCGGTCGAAGGCGAATGCGGTGGGATCGTCGGCGACCGCCTTCCTGGCGGCTTTGAGCGTGTCCCCACGCAGCCACAGCCGCGGGTGCTTGCCGCGCATATCGGGATAGCGCGACCCTCTGGGCGCCAATGGCGTTTCGGGAAGATCAGCCTTGAGCGAGAACGAACGGACGGTGCTCCAATGGGTAAGCTGCGCGCCGGTCTTCGGGTCCTGGACGGCATAGCTCCAGAATTTTTGGCCCGGATCGAGCACCACATCGGGTGTGAAGAAATTGAGTTCAATGCCCGTAAAGACAAGCGTGTCCTTATCGGGGAAATCCTTGCTGCTCGAAACCCGCAGCACATAATGCGCTTCCGGCTCAATCGCCGGCAGCCAGGTAAAGCGCGGCGGATTTTCCTGCAGCACCGTGTCCTGATCCGGACTGTACTGAATATTGAGCCGTCCCGCCGCCGGTTCGTCCAGCCGTGATCGATCAGTCGCTCTGCTTTTGGCGGGCCTGCCCATTGCCTGACGGTCCTTGTGTCATGGAGGAGTGACGCGCGGCCCGTGAGCCGCGCATCCATGTCTGGTTTGGTCGATCAGCCGCCGCCATATTGGCGCTGATAGGCGGAGTTCATCACCTTGAGGACCTGGTTCAGACCCATATTGTCGAGTTCGGCCAGATAATCGTCCCAGTCGGCTTCCACATCGCCGGTTCCAAGAACCCAGGCCTGTTGCCGCTCCAGCATGAAGTCGCGGATCGACGGCCAGTACCGGTCATAGACCCGCTGTTCGTCGGCGTTGAACGCAACCCCCAGGAACTGGTCGATCAGATAGTCGCCTTCGTCATAGAGCGCGATGCCCTCAAGCGCGAATTCATTGGACCACTGACGCTCATATTCATAGTCCTGATGGAAGCCGCGCGCATGCAGCTGCGATCCGATTTCATAGAGCTGGTTGTTGACCGGCTTGCCGTTGGTCAGGAACTCCTCGGTGAATTTCGGCTTGCCGTCGACCATCGTGTATTGCTGTCCCTCGACACCGAAATTGGCGAGACGCCGCCCTTCCTCGGTGAACCAGAAGTCGAAATATTTGATGGTCTCCACGGGATGCTTGTTGGTCGCGCTGATCGCCCAGCCATCCGGTTTGATGGGGATCCGACGATGTTCCTCGATCCGCTTGCCGGAAATCGAGGCTGGAGGCGTGAAGGCCTTGAACGCGAACCCGTCGATCCTGTCGCCAAGGCTGGTATTGTAGCCCGAGGTCGAGGCAAACCAGTCATGGGTCGCGCCGCCGAGATTTTCCGACAGGAGATATTCGCGGGATGAAGACCCGCGCGTGAAGATCTCGGCGTCGATCAAACCTTCCTTGTACCAGCGCGCAAGATTCTTGATGCCTTCGCGATAGCCTTCGCCGGCATAGGGGTGTTTGACCTTTCCCTCATCGACATAGAAGTCATGATAGGTGTCGGAACCCGATGAACGGCCGTCCCACAGGGTCACGAGACGAATGAGTTCGGGCCACTGGCGGGCAAAATAGGGCACTTCGTCCTTCAGGCCGTTGCCGTTGGGATCGCCATCGCGGAACGCGATGAGCGCCTGTTCGAATTCCTCGACATTCTGCGGCACGTTCAGGCCAAGCGCGTCGAGCCAGTCATAGCGGATGAAGTAGGCCCGGCCATATTTGCCGTCCGGCAGATAGGGCAGATAGTACATGTTGCCGTCCGCCGCCGAGAGCGCGGATTTGATGGCCGGACGTTCCTCGAAAAACGCCTTGAGATTGGGCGCGTGCTCGTCGATGAGGTCGTTGAGCGGCAGGAACGCGCCTTCCGGCCCATACTGGTTGACGAAATCCTTCAGGCGGCTCGAGCCGACAATGTCGGGAATCTTGCCCGATGCCAGCATCAGGTTGAGCGCCTCGGTGCGGCCGTCATTCTCATCGACGCGCAGATTCGCTCCAACGGTGAAATCCTTCAGATGGATGTTGGTCAGCCTGCGCGCCTCCTGTTCCACCGGCCAGCTCTCCTCGTAACGCGGATAGCGGGCATGGTTCATCTGGATGGACAGTTCCAGCGGTTCATCGACGATCTTCAGATGATCGCCAGCGGAGACCGGCGCGCCCAGCATGGTGCCGGCCAGCAATGTGGACGTCAGAGTCAGATATCGCATTCTTTCCTCCCTTGGTGCGAAAGATAAAAGGCAGTCATTCCTTCACCCCACCCAGCATGATGCCTTTGTTGAAGTACTTCTGGATGAAGGGGTAGAAGATCAGGACGGGTATGATCGAGCAGACGATGATGGCCGCGGTCACGGTCTCGACGCTGTAAGCCGCATCGACCAGCGTTGCGGAGAATTCATTGTCGTCTGAAAGGGTCGCAATGATGTGCCTCAGATAAACCTGAAGCGGGATCTTGTCTTCCGACGACAGCAGGACCATGGCCCAGAAAAAGCCGTTCCATCGGGAGACGACGCAAAACAGCGTGACCGTCGCGATCGCCGGTCTGGACAGCGGAATATAGACCTTCCACAGAATCTGGAAGTCGTTGGCGCCGTCGATGCGCGCGGCCTCTTCGAAAGACTTCGGAATGCTCTCGAAGAAGTTGCGCAGCAGGATGATGTTGAAGGCGTTGCAGGCGAAGCCGATGATGATGCCGAAATAGGTGTCCAGCAGGCCCAGATCCCGCATATTGATGAAAAACGGGATCATGCCGGCATTGAACCACATGGTGAACGCCACCATCAGGTTCCAGAACCGGCGGCCGAAAAGCTGCGGACGGGACAGCGCATAGGCGCCCGGGATGATGATCACCAGGCTCATCAGCGTGCCGCCGATCGTATAGATGAAGGTGTTCTTGTAGGAATTCCAGAACACCGGATCGGTCAGGACATAGGTGTAGGCGGCAACGGTGGTGTCCACGGGCGTCACGACTATTGTTCCGGCCCGCGCGGCAAATCCGGAACTGAACGAGACCGCCGCGATATAGATGAACGGATAGAGCGTCGACAGGGCGAACAGTCCGACCAGCACATAATTGGCCAGCACAAACAGCCTGTCGCCGCGGGAGTAGAGGTTCATGTTCGCCATATCACGCCCCCTACCAAAGCGACGTTCGCGAATAGCGTCGCGATATGGCGTTGGCGCTGATCACCAGTACGAATGCCACGACGGCGTTGAACAGGCCCGCGGCGGCGGCAAAGTCATACCGGCCCGACTGCAAACCCTGGCGGTAGATGAAGGTATTGATGACGTCAGCCGTCTCGTAGGTCGCCGGCTGATAGAGAAGAATGATCATCTCGAACGACACTTCGAGAAGATTGCCGATGCGGATGATCAGCATGATCAGGATCGTCGGAAGGATGGAAGGAAGCGTGATCTTCCAGATCATCTGCCAGCGCGATGCACCGTCGACCACCGCGCTTTCGTAAAGCGATGGATTGACGCCGGCGATCGCCGCCAGGAAGACGATCGAGGAAAACCCGGCTTCCTGCCAGATAGTGGTTCCGATGAAGATCGGACGGAACCATTCCGGCCTTGTTAGGAAGTAGATGGGCTCGATGCCGAACCAGCTGAGGATCGTGTTGACAATGCCGGCGGACGGTGAAAACGCGGTGATGACGATGCCGGCGATGATCACCGACGAAATGAAGTGCGGCAGGTAGACGAGCGTCTGCGCGCTTCGCTTGTATATCGGGCTCAGCACTTCATTGAACATCACGGCAAGGATGATCGGCACGGGAAAGCCGATCAGCAGGCTGTAGGCGCTCAAAATGACGGTGTTCTTGATCGCCCGCAGAAACTGTGAATTCGAAAACAGCACTTCGAAGTGCTCGAAACCGATCCACGGACTGCCCGCAATTCCGCGAAAGATGGAGTAGTCCTTGAAGGCGATCTGCAGGCCGTACATGGGCTTGTAGAGAAACACCAGGAACCAGATGATCGTCGGCGCCAGAAGAACATAGATCTGCCATTCACGGCGCAGATGTTTGATGATCCTGGAAACCGTACCGGCTTCGCCTGTCGCATGGGCGCGCGGCGGTGCTTCGGAAAGGGGCTTGACCGACCCGTCGCTCATTGTGCCGCTCCAGCGAACGCGTTTCGGCCGATGCGCTGCCCCCGCTCGGCATCGAACAGATAGATATGGTCGCGGTGGACGTAAAATGCGTCGATGGAATCGAGATGGCCGAGGCCGGTGGTCGTCTCGGACTTGATGATGAAGATCTCGCCATTGACCTGGGCATGAACCAGGGCTTCGGACCCAAGGGGTTCGACCAGCGACACCTCGCAGGCAACCTTGTGCCAGCCCGCATCCCCTTTCGGCTCCACCGAAACATGCTCGGGGCGAATGCCCAGCACGGCGGTGCCGTTGGCCCTCTTGGCATCGCCGTCGGTAAGCGGGATCTCTATCCTGCCCTTGTCGCCGAGGGATGCGCTGGCCGCCCCATTGCCCATCGTCAGTTCGCAGCGCAATTTGTTCATAGGCGGCGAGCCCATGAATGAGGCGACGAACAGATTGGCCGGGTCGTTGAACAGCTCCATCGGCGTGCCGATCTGCTCGATCATGCCATCCTGCATGACGACGATCCGGTCAGCGAGCGTCATCGCTTCAACCTGGTCATGGGTGACATAGATGCTCGTTGCGCCCAGCCGCCGATGCAGCTTCTTGATTTCCGCACGCATCTGCGTGCGCAGCTTGGCGTCAAGGTTCGACAGGGGCTCGTCGAACAGGAACACTTCGGGGTTGCGGACGATAGCGCGGCCCATGGCAACGCGCTGGCGCTGACCGCCCGACAGCTCGCCGGGTTTGCGATCCAGATAGTCCGTCAGTTCCAGCGTATCGGCAACCTCGGCGACAAGCCTGTCCGTCTCCGCCCGCGGGACACGCCGGATGTTCAGTCCAAACGCGATGTTCTTTGCGACATTGAGATGCGGATAAAGCGCGTAATTTTGGAATACCATCGCGATATCGCGATCCTTGGGCGCGATCTCGTTGACCACGCGGCCGCCAATGTCGATCCGGCCGGCGGAGACTTCTTCAAGCCCGGCGATCATGCGCAAGGTGGTCGATTTTCCGCAGCCCGATGGCCCGACAAGAACGACGAACTCCTTGTCGCCGATCTCCAGATCAATGCCGTGAACCACCTCCAAGTCGCCGTAGCGCTTGGTGATGCCGCTCAACACCACCCCGGCCATGCTTCCTCCCACGCGGCGGCTCTGAAAGCGGTGTGACCTGCATCACACGCCCGCAGAACGCAAAACCCGTCTCGCCTCTGCAGCGAATTTTCAAAGTAGTATACTAGTAATTTAGTAGACGCAAGCCAGAATCTCGTCTATGTGATAGACAGGCGATCCACGCATGATGGCTGTGATCGTGCATGCTGGACGGGACACCGTGGCAGGGGCCGGCGACCCGACGCCCTTGGGCAACGACAAAAACAAATGCAGGGAGAGATCATGGATGCGACGAGAGCCGCGGTGGCGGAGCCCCCGATTGGTCAGGTACTGCGGACGACCGACATCGTGTTCGAGCGGCTGTACAGGCGCATCTCCACACTCGACCTCATGCCCGGAGACCGCATTTCCGAAGCCGAGATCGCGGCGGAGTTCGGCGTGTCGCGCCAGCCGGTTCGCGATGCCTTCAATCGCCTGGTCAATCTCGACCTGCTGCTGATCCGGCCGCAAAAAGCCACCGTGGTGCGCAAGTTTTCCCGTGCCAGCATTTCCTCAGCCCGATTTGTCCGATTGGCTGTCGAACTGGAGATCGTGCGAAAGGCCGCCCGAAACTGGGATGGCAGCATGAGCGGGACCTTTCAAGACGCGCTGGCCGCCCAGCGAAACGCCGTGTCGGACATGGACCGCGAGCGCTTCCATGAACTCGATTATGAATTCCATCGCCTGCTCTGCATTGCGGCCGGTCAGGAAGCCGTTTTCGATGTCATCCAGAGCAACAAGGCCAAGGTTGACCGGATGTGCATGCTCAGCCTCGCAAAGGGCCGCGAGGCCAGCCACCTGCTGGACGATCATGCGAGCGTTTTCAAGGCCCTGAGCGAACAGGATACAGCAGCGCTGGAGGCGGCGATGCGCGTCCATTTGGGACGGCTGGACGAGACGGTCGACAGCATCTTCCAAAGCCATCGGGAATATTTTGAAGATTAGAGTTTGCCATGCGCTATCTGAATCCCCACCCGCAAGTCGACGCACCCCATGGCGTCAAACGGCAGGTCCTGAGCGAAAACGAAATGCTGATGGTTGTCGCATTCACCTTCCCCACAGGCGGAAAAGGCGATCTGCACAATCATCCCCACCATCAGTCGACCTATGTGGAAAGCGGCCGGTTCACCTTCTCGATCGACGGCGAGGAGTTCGAGGTAAAAACGGGCGACAGCTTCGTCATTCCCTCCAACGCGATCCATGGGTGTGTGTGCCATGAGGCCGGACGGCTGATCGACACATTCACCCCGCGCCGCGACGACTTTCTTTAAAAGACGCCATGTCCGGATCAGCGAAGCGGACAGGCCTCAGTCGATCTTGCTGGCATCCTTGTACATCACCCGGTGCCGACGGGTCTTGATCCAGTCGTCAAGGTCCTCATCGGTCATGAAATGCGCCGGGTCGAAGCGGTCGCGATTGCTGATATCCTCAAGCGGCTTGCGCCAGCGCTTATAAGGCTTTTGCGCCGGCGGGCCGAACAGGAAGATGTCGAGAACCGACAATTCCTCGGGAATGCCGAGCAGCGGTTTCATCGCCCTTTGCGCGCTTTCCTGCCCGATGGCGGTCACCCACCACACATTGTAGCCCAGCGCCGCCGCCGCCAGATGCGCCGACATGGTGGCAGCCGCCACCGACTGCAGCAGGATGCGTTCGGCATTTTCCTTGTACATGCGATCAAGGTCGCTGCCGTCATTGAGCACCGGAAAGGCATTGACCCAGCGCATGTCGGAACACACCACGATGAAACCCGGCGCCGTCGCAAGGCCCCGGTAATCAGGCGTCGGAAACTTCATTTTCGCCTTGGCGCGAAACCGCTGCTCCTCGACGAAATAGGCGGCAATCTGGTCCTTGACCTGCTGCTCCCGGACGATGACGAAATGCCAGGGCTGGGCATTGGCGCCCGACGGGCCGTGGCGCGCCGCCTCGAGGATGAGATCATAGGTCTCGTCGGGGACCACATGGCTCTGGTCGAACTTGCGCACCGTCACCCGGTTGCGGATGACCTGCATCAGCGCGTCATAGCGCTCGCGCGTGCCGATTGCGGGCAGATCGACCGCCTGCTCGGCGCTTTCAAGGTCCACGACCGGTTGTGTATTTTCGGCCATCGCTTTTTCCTCCCGTCGCCATTGCTCGGCGCATTTGGCGTCGTCGGGAAGATAATTGCAAGGCCTGCCGGGCGCGATTACCCGGCAAAAGCCGGCATTTCCAACCCCTGCTGCGGCACGTCGACACAGAACAGGCTGCCGGACAGCGGATGGCGCGCCAGCGTCTCGTCATCCATCAGGATGGTGCCGGTGGTGATAAACAGGGTTCTGTTGTCGCGGCCGCCGAAACCGACGCTTGTCACCGTCGGCGACGGCATCTCGATCTCGGTGTCGATCTCGCCGCTCGGCAGGTATCGGCGGACCTTCCCGCCGGTGACCACCGCCACCCAGAGCCCGCCTTCGGTATCGACGCAGATCCCGTCCGGAAGGCCCTCCCCCTCCGGTATCTGTGCAAACAGACGCTTGCCCGACAGTCTGCCGGTCGCGGGATCAAGATCGGCGACGAAGATCTCGCCCTTCATGGTTTCATTGATATAGAGCTTCGATCCGTCCGGCGAAAAGGCCGGCCCGTTGGCGACGATGTAGCCGTCATCCACCTCCACCGGCTCAAGATCGCCGCCCAGATGGTAGAGCTTTCCGGTCGGTTCCTGGAAATCGAAATCCATGCTGCAGGCCCACAGCCGGCCGTCCGGACCGATCATGCCGTCATTGAAGCGGTTCTGGGCCGGCTCGCCGGGGAAGGAAATGACTGTTTCAAACGCACCGGTCTGCTGATCGAGCCGCGCGATGGAATGTCTGAGCAGCGCCAGGACGTCGCCATTTGCCCGCTGATAGGTACAGCCGACGGTTTCCGGTGCCGGCCAGGTGCGCTTTTCGCCACTCTGCAGGTCGAGGCGAAAGACCTTCTGGCCCAGGATATCGACCCACCAGACCGCGTCATTGTCCGCATCATAGCGCACGCCCTCGCCCAGTTCCGCCCTGGCTTCCCAGAGACATCGAACGTCACCCATTTCCTTCTCCCTCACATCACCAGTCGACAATCGTACCGTCGTCCATGACGGCATTTTTGGTTTCGATGCTTTCCCGTTTATAGGGATGCCGTGCCGCCACCTTTTCATCGATCTCGACACCGAGACCCGGCTGGTCCGGAACCATCCAGTGGCCATTCTCGGCGCGGATCGGATTGGCCGAGACGACTTCGTCGAACCATGGAACGGCGCCGACCATTTCCTCCTGGATGATGTGGTTGGGCGTCGACACCGCGAAATGCAGCGCCGCCGCGCCGGCCACCGGACCGGCCGGATTGTGCGGCGCCACTCCGATGCCGACCGTCTCGGCCCGCAGGGCGATTTTCCGGCCCTCCGCCAGACCACCGCAATGGCAAAGATCCGGCTGGATCACGTCCACCGCCCGCCGGCTCAGCACGGTATCGAACTCGTCGGGCTCGATCAGCCTTTCGCCGCTGGCGATCGGCACTGGCGAGTGCTCTTTCAAATACAGCAATGCCTCGGTGTCGCCGGGCTGCAACGGTTCTTCGGCGAACATCAGCTTGCTGTCGGCAATGGCATGGAGATAGTCCATCGCCGCCCGGGCCGAGGCCGGCCGACCGTGAAAATCGATCATCAGACCAAAATCGTCACCCAGCGCATCGCGCAGCCCGTAAACCGAATCGGCAAATTGCGAAACCGCGACAGGGTTTGCCAGATAGTGCGTATAGGGCACATTGACGATCTTGGCCGCCGTGTAACCGCGATCCTTGAGGTCGGCGCAGCGCGCCAGCAGGGCCTCCTTGTCGAAAGTGTGATAGACCGCCGACATCTCGCCCATGCCCAGATGCGTATAGACACGCACGCGGTCGCGCACGCGGCCGCCAAGCAGCCGCCACACCGGCACGCCCAGATCCTTGCCTACAATATCCCACAGCGCGATCTCGATGGCGCTGACGGCGCTTTGGCCGATCGTGCCGAGGCGCCAGAAGCTTTGCTTGCGCATGATGCGCACGCACTGGGTGATGTTGGCCGGATCCTCACCGATCAGCAGGTCGGACAGATCCTCGACGGCGCCTGTCACCGCGCGGGTTTTCCATTCGAGCGTCGCCTCGCCCCAGCCGTGAAGTCCCGGCTGGTCGGTCACCACCTTGACGAACAGCCAGTTCCGCATATCGGCGTTCACGATCAGGGTTTGGATGTCCTCAATACGCATGGGCCTTGGCTTTCAGATATTCGGGTACAGGCTGCAGCCGCCATCCACCACAAGAACCGAGCCGGTCATATAGCTGCTCATGTCGCTGCACAGGAAGGCGATGGCATCGGCCACGCTTTCCGGCGGCTGCAGAAATCCGAGCGGTATCGCCTTTTCGGCCCGGGCCCGGTAATCGGCATTCTCGTTCCAGGTCTTCAGCGCCATGCCGGCGCCGACAATGCCGGGCGCCACCGCATTGGCGCGAATGCCGTTGGCCGCCTGTTCGCGGGCAAACCCCCTTGTCAGGGCGTTCATCGCCGCCTTGCTCGCCGTATAGGGCGTGATCTCCGGCCACGGCACGTTGTGGACCCATGAACTGGTGAAGATGAGCTGAGCGCCCCGGTGGCCGACGCCCAGCCACAGATTGGTCGCTGCCTTGGCGAGCACGAAGGACCCGCGCACATTGACATTCATCAGCGCGTCGAACTGCTCCAGCGAATAGTCCTCGACCTTTTCCACGTGAACGACGCCGGCATGGCAGCAGACCACATCCGGCATGCCCGCCTGTTCAGCGATCAGCGCCAGCGTTTTGACGGTCTCGGCCTCGTCGCTGACATCGCACGCGAAGTAACGCGGCTTGATCGCCAGATCAGCAAAGCGCCTTTCCGCCTCGGCCGCGTCGACGATATCGAGTGCGACGACATCGGCACCCATCGACGCCAGCCGGTCGCAGATCACCACGCCCAGCGCCCCGGCCGCACCGGAGATCACCACAGTTTTTCCATCCAGTTTCATTGCTTCACGGCTCCCTGCAAATCCTGTCCGCTCAGGCGTAGAGTTCCGACCGGATCCCGCCGTCGATCAGCATATCCGACCCGGTGATGAAACCGGCGCCCGGCGACGCCAGGAAGACGACGGCCGCCGCCACCTCCTCGGGCTTGCCGAGCCGGTTGAGCGGATGATGCGCCGCCCATTCCCGCTCCAAATCCTCCGGCTTGCGATCCTTGAAGGTCCGCGCGGCGATCTGCACCAGCGGCGTGTCGATGGTTCCGGGCGAAATCGACACGCAGCGAATGCCGTCCGCCGCGTGGTCGATCGCCACGGTGCGCGTCAGCCCCATCACCGCCGCCTTGCTGGCGGCATAGGCCGAGGTGGTTTTCTGGCTGGCATGGCCGAGGATCGAGGCGGTGTTGATGATCACGCCGCCACCGGATTGCTTCATCTCGCGCACGGCCCTTTTGCAGGACACGAACTGCGCCGTCAGATTGACCCGAAGCGTCAGGTCCCAATCCTCGAGGCTGAGCTCGTCCACGGTGCCGTAGCGGGCAATACCGACATTGTTGAACACGACGTTCACGGTGCCGAATCGCTCGATGGCGGTATTGAAGGCGGCATCGATCTGCTCCGGTAAGCCGACATCGCAGTGCACGAACAGAGCACGGTCCGCGCCCAGTTCCTCCGCGAGGGCCCGCCCCTCCTCTTCAAGGACATCGGCAATGGCGACACGGGCGCCCTCGCCGACAAAGGCCCGGGCCGTCGCCGCGCCGATACCGCGTGCGCCGCCGAAGACAAGAACAGAACGACCGTTCTGAGACATGATTTTCTCTCTCATTCAAAAGCTATCTGATAGATATAACCATCTGTACCAAATTATTTCAACAGAAAACCGAATTTTGCCCAATACCATCACAGAAATCAAAAATTTTCCTCAGATTTTGATTTATTGACACTACCTATCCGATAGGTTATTGAAACCCCCGAGTTCAACCGAATTGCATTTGGAGGAGATCATGCAACGAATGAATCAACTGTTTGGCGTGCTGGCCGCGTCGGCGATCGCCCTTGGCGGCGCACTGGCGCCGAACACGGCAAATGCCGAAGACCTGACCATCGTGTTCACCCATCACTCATCCGTCAGCAACTCGTTCTGGCGCGGCGTCAAGCGCGGCTTCGACGAAGCCTGCGCCCTGGTCAACGCCGATTGCCAGATGGTCTTCACCAATACCGAGGGATCGATCGCCGAACAGGTCGGCAACATCCAGGCGGCGATTGCCCGCCGCCCCGACGCCATTGTCACCGCGGTCGCCAATGACGAGGCGATCTGTCCGCTGCTCAAACAGGCCGGCGAGGCCGGCATCATCGTGCTGGCCTCCAATGTCGATGCCAAATCGGGCGCCGACTGCGGACGTCAGGCCTATATGGGCCAGAACTTCGTCGATGCCGGCGAAGTGCTGGGGCGCAACACGGCCGCGCTGTTCCCGGCTGACGGTCCGCTGCATGTCCTGATCGGCGTGTCGGCGCCGGGACAGACCTGGTCCGAGCAGCGGGCGCAGGGCGTCGAACAGGCGCTGGCCGCCTACCAGAAAGCCAATCCGGGCCGCGAATTGAAGGTTGAGCGGATCGATTCAGGAACCGATCTGGCCGTCACCGAACAAAGGGTCATGGCCTATCTCGATGCAAATCCCGACCTCTCGGCCTATTTCGACATGGGTTTCTGGGAAGCGTCCGTCGCCCGGGCGCTGGAAACCCGCGGCATTCCCGCCGGCAAAATCCTGCTGTCCGGCTTCGACGTCATTCCCGATGTCGTGGAGTATATGGAAAAGGGCTATATCCAGACCGTCGTCAACCAGGGTCCCTATCTCCAGGGCTACCTTCCGGTGATGCAGGTCTACCTCATGAAAAACCACGCCCAGCCGGCCTGGAGTGTCGACACCGGACGCGGTGTCTTTACGATCGACCAGGCCAAGGCCGCCCTTGAAACGTTCAAATAGGGACACGGGTGGCGAATACACGTCGCGGCGCTGGCGCCGCGGCGTGCGTTGAACGGAAAACACGCATGACGCACACACCATCGGCTGCTGCCGGCAAGACGTTCACCCACCGCATCATCGCCATTGCCGCGAAGCCCGAAGCGCTGGGGGCCATCATTCTTTGTGCGGTGATCATCGCCTTTCAGGCGCTCAGCGGCGGCATTCTTCTGAGCCCGTATAACGTCTCCAACGTCCTGACGGTGCTGCCGGAGATCGGGCTCGTTGTCATCGGCGTCTCGATCCTGATGATCGCCGGCGAATTCGACCTGTCGGTCGGCTCGGTCTTTGCCCTGACGCCGATGATCGCCTTCACGCTGGCCGATTCCGGCCTGCCCATCGGCCTGACCCTGTGCATCGCCATGGCCTGCGCCGTGCTGGTCGGCTTCATCAATGGCGCCATCACGCAGATCTACCGCCTGCCCTCCTTCATCACCACGCTCGGCATGCTGTTTGTCGTGCGCAGCCTGACGGTCTCGGTCTCGGACGGTTTCCCGCCGCCCTTCGCGCCGGATGCGCCGACCTGGCTGTTTTCCGATTTTCTCGGGCCCGTCCGCATGTCGATGATCTGGTTCTTCGTCATTTTCGCCGTCGCGGCGATCGGCCTGCGGCGCACCAATTACGGGGTCTGGACCTACGCCACCGGCGGCCAGAAGGAGGTGGCAAAGTCCGTCGGGATCAACACCTTCCGGGTCAAGATGACGGCCTTCATGCTGTGCAGCGCGCTGGCCGGCTTCGCCGGGCTGCTGCAGGTCTTTCGTCTGCGCTCGCCGCTTCCCTCCCTTGGCGAGGGCCTGGAACTGCAGGTCATCGCGGCGGCCGTGATCGGCGGCGTTGCCCTGACCGGCGGCGTCGGCACGGTCCTCGGCGCCGTGCTCGGGCTTCTGCTGCTCAAGGTCATCGAAAACGGGCTGATCCTGATCGGCATCGAGGCGAACTGGTTCAAATTCGCCACCGGCGCGATCATGATCATCGCGGTCATCATGCATGCCAGCATCGCCAAACACGCCCGGACGGCCGGAGACGGCACATGACGGCCACAACCGACTATGTTGTCGAAACCCGGAACCTGGCCAAATCCTATGGTGCGGTCCGGGCCGTGGAGGGCGTCGATTTCAAGCTTGGAAAAGACGAGGTGGTCGGACTGCTCGGCGACAACGGCGCCGGCAAGACGACGCTGATCCGTATGATTTCCGGCGCCGAGCGGCCGACCAGCGGCGAGATCCTGCTGCGCGGCAAACCGGTGTCGATGAAATCGCCGCGCGATGCCATGCAGGCCGGCATCGAGACTATTCATCAATACAACTCGACCGTCGGAACCATGTCGGTCGCCGAGAACATCTTTCTCGGCCGCGAGATGCTGACCGGCCAGATCGGCAATTTCGGTTTTCTCAAGAAAGCCGAGATGCGCGCCCTGGCGGAACAGTCGCTCGGCAATGTCGGTTTCCACCTGCGCTCCCCGGACACCAGGGTGGGCGATCTTTCAGGCGGCCAGCGACAGGGTGTCGCCATTGCCCGGGCACTCCAGTTCCAGTCGAAGATCATGATTCTCGACGAGCCGACCAACCATATCTCGGTCAAGGAGACCAACAACGTCATCGCCTTCACCAGGAATCTCCCCAGCCGCGGCTATTCCGGTATTTTCATAAGCCACAATCTGGGGCATGTATTCGAATGCTGCTCGCGCATCGTCGTCATGTCGCGCGGGCGCATCGTTGCGGATGAAAGCTCGGAGGCGCTGACGATATCCGATATCGAGGCGCTCCTTTAGAGCAGGACAAAAGTGGAGGACAAGGCGGCGAGCACGGCCCACACACAGCAGGCACCGAAAACAGCGACCGACAGTGTCCTTGAAGCGATGCTGGCGCTGATTCAGGAAGGTGGCCTTGAGCCCGGCGACAAATTGCCCAGCGAGGGCCAGATGGCGCTCGATTTCGGCGCCAGCCGGGGCACGGTGCGCGAAACCGTGCGGGCGCTGTCGCAGCTCGGCGTGCTCAATGTCGGCAATGGCCGGCGGGCCGAGGTCGCGGCCTTTACCGGCGAGAAGCTGGCCGTCCTGATCGATCATGCGGTGCGCACGTCTCAGGTCACCGTCGTCCAGACCTGGGACTTCCGCCAGACCCTGGAAATCCGGGTCGCCCGGCTCGCCGCCCTGCGCCGCGACGAGACCGATATCGCCGATATGCGGGCCGAGACCGAGCACATGAAGGCCGCCATCGGCGACACGGACGAACTGACGGAAGCCGATATTCGCCTGCACCTGGTCTGGGCGAGAGCCGCCAGGAACCCGCTCTATCTGGTCAATATGGAGTCGCTGAAAACCGTCATGCGGCGAACCGGTCCGATCGGCTGGGCGGCGCTTGGCGGACAGGACATGATCCGCGAACACATTTTGACGCATGAAGATCTGACGGACGCGATTGCCGAACGCCGCAGCGAAGACGCCGTACAACTGATGACGCGGCATTTCGAAGTCGCCCGCGCCGCACTCTACGATTCCGGCCTGGCTTAGCTGATTATCGCACGCGCATCGCGTCCCGGCCCCAGTCGGGACCCGTGACGGGCAGGTCCATCACCTGTTCCAGCAGCGCAGTATATTCGGCAGCGCACACCACATAGGGAAAGTGCCCGCCCTGCAGGAAACGGTAAGCGACGGACGGCGACAGTCGGCGGCGCACCGCCTCCCGCATTTCGGGCGGAATCAGCGGGTCGTCATCGGCCTCGACGGTGACGACCCGGGCGCCTGGAGGCAGAGGCGGCAGTTCGGGCCCGTCCTTGAGGGCGGCAAGCCGCGCCCGCATTTCGGGTTCGGCGATACGGCCGCCGACTTCCTGAAGCAGCAGGTCCACCAGGTCGGCTTGATCCGGATGGGCCTTCGCCCATGCGCCGAGCCCGTTTTTAAAACCGCCGCGCAGATCTTCGATGGGCGCCGACGCGATATCCAGCGCATAGGGCATGCGCGTTGAAAGACCGGCGACCGAATGCAGCGTATTGGCCGCCACAAGGCATGGAACGCGCGCCGGATGCAGCGCCGCCAGATTTTGCGCCACATAGCCGCCAAGCGACGAGCCGAGCACCGTCGCCGCACCGATATCCAGCCGGTCCATCAGCGTCACCATATCCGCCGTCCATTCGGCGATGCCGCCCCGGCTCGGATAGCTGACGGCAACGATCCGCAGCCTGTCCGACAGGACTTCGATCTGGTTCCAGAAGATGTCGCCGCGCCCCAGGGTTCCCGGCAACAAAATCAATTCGGGTCCGTGCCCGATGTCCACCACGCCCCATTCCCGGCCGTTCAACTCCGTTCTTGTCTCGGGATGGGCGGCCGTGAACCGGTCGCGGGCGGCAATCAGCGCATTGGTCATGCAAAGGGGTCCTCAATGGCGGGCCAGTAATCGCGGCGACGCCTTGTATAGGGAATATTGGCGAAATCGGGCGTGATCGCCCCGGGCGTGGCAACGGGAATGATCCGCGCCGCAATCGGGCTGAAGCCGGCCTGATAATGGTTTGAGGATTTGACGCAGACGAAACGGCGCTGCGACAGGTCGATCCCCAGTTTTTCAAAGGCCTCGGGATGGAAAGTCTGGGTGCGGTTGTCGTTGAGCACAATGTCGACGCCCTGTGTTTCGACCCGGACGACCTCGCCCATCGGCACCGGCAGTTCGCCGAAACGCTGGGTGACACCGGAGGCACATTTGCGCACGGCGACCGTCAGGTCCAGCGGATCGCCCGACATCGGCCCGCATTTGCCGCCCAACCTCAGAGGCAGCGTCGCGCCCTCCCCCGCTTCGCGGCAGATGCGCACCGCCACCGGGTCCCAGAAAATGCCGGTCGCGACCGATGACAGGCGGCGGTCGAGGATCGCCCGCAACAGGAAGGTGGCATCGGACGGCGCGCCGCCGCCGGCATTGTCGGACATATCGGCCAAAACCACCGGCCCCGCCGGCTCCGCTTCCGCCATATCCAGCGCCCGTTCGATATCGGGAATGTCGCGATGCAACTGGCGGCGCAGCCCGTAAAGGCTCTCCCCGAGATCGCGAGCAACATGCTCCGCCAGGGCAGCATCGCCATCGCAGATGGCAAAGGTCCTGGTCCCCGTGCGCGGATGGTCGCCCCAGGGAAATCCATGGGCGACCGACAGCGACAGAATGCCGTCCTGCCCCTCGCGCTCGGCCATCGCATCGACGAAATCCCGCATCGGACCGGTCGGCGTCGGCATGGCGAGGATCATCCGGCAATCGAAATCGCGCATAACAGGCCTGATCCGCCCTTCCGCCGTCTCGACCGCCAGGCGAAACAGGTCGGCGGCCCGCTCCGGAACATCCACATGCGGATATTCCTTGAAGGCGACGAGCAGAGAGGCTTCGTCCAGCATCTGTTGCGTGAGATGGCAATGGGGATCGAGAAGGCCGCCGATCACGGCCTTGGGCGCGATCGCCCGGCAATGCGCGATCAGGTCCCCCTCACAATCCTCATAGCCATCGGCCATCATCGCGCCGTGGAGGGCAAGCAGGATAATGTCGACCGGACCGGCGGCGCGCAGGTCCGATAGGATTTCATCGCGGAACCGCTCATAGACGGGTCGGACCGTCGGTCCAGCCGGCTGTGCATGGGCGGACAGGGATTCGGTGACCTGCCAGCCCTTCGCCTCGGCATTCTCACGCCAGATGTGAAGCGGCGCCGTTGCATAGTGCAGCGGGTGGCGTGTCGCATCGCCGTGATGGACACCCCCTTCGGCAAAGCCGAGATCCCCGGTCGGCAGAGGCGAAAAGGAATTGGTCTCGGTGCTCAGACCGGCGATAAAGACATGCATCAGCGGGCCTCCCCGGCGGTCGTCGGATGGCCTGCCCGCTGGCCGGTCAGTCGCATCAGCAGATCGGCTGCCACGTGGACGACGATCAGCATGAAGGCCAGCGGCACTGCGGCGGTAAACCAGATCATCGGCAGCGATATCATCTCCGCCTGCCGGTCGAGGCTGCGGCCGAGAAAGCCGCGCGCCATGTTCATATTGGCACCGTAAAGCGAATACCAGATGACCGGCGTGGCAAACAGCATGACACCGCCGGCCCTGATCAGCGCCAGAAGATTGCCGGTCGCGCCGGTCATGTCCCGCATCCGCGGAAACAGGGTCGGGTCGGATTTGGCGCGAAACGCGCAGGACGCTCCCAGCATGCCGGCCCAGACCATGGCCCGACGGGCCAACTCTTCGGTCCAGACCGGCGGTGCATCGAGAATGTAGCGGGCGATCACCTGCCAGGAGGCGGACATCGCCATGACCAGCACCGCCGCGACTGCGCCCCACAGGGCAATGCGGTTCAGGACGGCGGACAGATGGTCGAGATGCCGGGAGATCGCCCGCATATGCTCAATTCCCCTTGGCGGCTTCCCACTGGGCGATCTGCTCCTGCGTCATCAGGTCGCTCTCATAGGCCGGCGCCGAGGCGGCACGGAATTCATCGCGCGCCGCCTGATCGAGACGTTCGATGGCGACACCTGCCTCTTCAAGCTTGCCGAGCACCGCGTCCTGGGTTTTCAGCCATGCGCGATTGGCCTTGTTCGCTGCCTCCGTGGCGGCATCGACAATCGCCCGGTCCTCGTCGCTCAAGCCCTGATACCAGTCCTCCGACACGATGGTGATCCGCAGTGACGGCGCAATCGCGGCATCCGTGTAGTGCTTGAGCATGTCGGTATGGCCGAACAGCAGCGGCACGAAGGCCGGATTGAGATAGCCGTCGGCCACGCCGGTCTGCAGCGCGTTCGGCACTTCGGCCCAACTGACGATCGTGCCGGCAGCGCCCCAGGCCTTGTAGAGATCGATCTGGCTTTCATCGAGCGCCCGCATGCGCAGGCCCGCCATGTCGGCGACGGATCGGATCGGCTTCTTGGTGTTGAAGATGCCCGTCGCCTGGCCGACATTGTTGACCGAAAGCACCCGCACGCCGGATTTCGTTGTCGCCTCGTTGATCTTCTCCAGCATGCCGCCTTCGAACAGCGCCCGGTCCACCTCGGCCTGATCTTCGAAGAAGTAAGGTAGGCGCAGCCCGAAAACCAGGCTGTCCAGCGAACCGACAATGTTGAGCGGCGACATGGAGACCTCGAGCAGGCCCTGGCTGACCTGGTCGAACAATTCGTCGTCGCCGCCCAGCGCGCCGCGCTGATACTCCTCGGCTTCGATTCCGTTCTCGTTCAGATAGGTACTGAACGTATTGGCCCAGACATAGCTGCCGGAGGCTTCCAGATTGGGCGGGCTGTCGAGCGCGATCTTGACCTGCGCCGTAGCAGTGCCGGCAAAGGCAAGGCTCGCCGCCAGGGCGGCACTCGCCAGAAAATGGATCCGTTTCATTCTGTTTTCTCCTCTTCCTGTATATGTTTTGGTTCCGGCCGTCTTGCGGCCTATCCTCCCTCCACCAGTCCGAAGGCGCGGGGCAGCGCAAGACTGATTTCGGGAATTTCGATGAGCAGCATCAGCACCGCGATCTGCACCACGACGAAGGGCAGGATCGCCCGCGCCAGCCGCCAGTAATTGACCCCGGTCACCGCCGAAACGACAAGCAGGCAGCCGCCCATCGGCGGTGACACCAGGCCGATGCACAGATTGAAGCACAGGATGATGCCGAGATGGACGCCATCGACGCCCTGCTCCAGCGCGACCGGTGCCAGCAGCGGCACCAGCAGAGCCAGCGCCACCGGAATGTCCAGCACCATGCCGGCCAGAAGGAAAATGACGTTCATGACGAGCATGTAGCCGGTCGGACCGAGCCCCAGGGCGCTGACGGCATCCGAAATCGCCTCCGGCACCCGCTCCAGCGCGCCCAGATGGCCGAGGGCCGAGACGGCGCAGATGATGATGAAGATCGACCCCGATAGCATCGCCGTGCGTCGCAGCCCGTCGAGAACCGACGGCAGGCTGAGCCCGCCATAGAACCAGCCGGCGGCAAGGGCGGCGAACACCGCCACCGCCGCCGCCTCGGTCGGCGTCATCCAGCCAAAGACGATCCCGCCGAGGATGATCACCGGCAGCGACAGCGCCGGCAGCGACCGGGCAAGGGTCGCCAGGAAGGGCGGCATGTCCTCCTTCTCGATCCTCGGATGTTCCTGCCGCACCGCAAAAAAACCGTTGACCGCGATCAGCGCCGTTGCCAGCACCAGGCCGGGCACGATGCCGGCCAGGAACAGCGCCGTCACCGATGTGCCCATCAGGGCGCCGTAGAAGATCAGGATGATCGACGGCGGCACGATCGGTCCGATGATCGAAGATGCTGCCGTCACGGCGCTGGCATAGGTCAGGCCGTATCCGTGCTTGCGCATTTCCGGCACCAGCGTGTTCGACAATGCCGCCGCATCGGCGACCGCCGATCCCGATATGCCGGCGAAAAACACGCTGGTCAGAATGTTCACATGGCCCAGCCCGCCGCGCAGCCGGCCGACCAGGGCCATCGAAAGATTGATCAGGGCGGTCGTCACGCCGCCCCGGTTCATCAATTCGCCGGCAAGGATGAAGAGCGGCATCGCCATCAGCGCAAAGACATCGATCTTGGAAAAGATCTGCTGCGGCAGGATCGCCAGATAGCGGCCATTTCCCGTGGCAAAGAAGGCCAACACCGCGGCCCCGCCAATCACATAGGCAATCGCCAGCCCCGATGCCAGGAAGACCGCCGCGGCAATGGGGACGAGGCCGATCATGCGGCCAGCCTCTCACGCTGAGGCGAAAGCTGCGCCTGGTTGACACCTTCATCGGCGATGTCGCCGGGGATCGGACGGCCACGCACCAGGGCCGCCGTTACGCGCGCCATCGCCGGCGCCGACTGAATGCCGTAACCGCCCTGCCCCGCCAGCCAGAAGAACCCCGGCGCGTCGGAGTCGAAACCGACCACCGGACACCGGTCGGCGACGAAATTGCGCAGGCCGGCCCATTTGTGGTCGATCCGGCGCACCGTCAGGTCGAAGGCGGTTTCGATCCGGTCGATACAGATCGCCACATCCATCTCCTCCGGCTGCGCGTCGCAGGGCGGCGACGGCGTTTCATCCGCCGGTGAAATCAGCAATTTGCCCGCATCCGGTTTCAGATAGAAGCGCTCATCGACATCGACGGCCATCGGCCAGTCGTCCGGCACATGGTTCGCCGGCGGGTCGACAAGCAGCGCGGTGCGGCGCTTGGGCACAAGCCCGACCGGCACTGCCCCAGCCATCTCGGCAATGGCATCGGCCCAGGCGCCCGCTGCATTGACGACGATCGGCGCGGCGAAAGCACCGCCGTCGGTGTCCACACGCCAGCGCGACGCGTCATGATCCATGGCAACCACGCCGGCGCCTGTTCTGAGCACGCCGCCCGCCTCCCGGAACGTCTTGAGATAGTGTTGATGCAGCGCCATCACATCGATATCGGCGGCCGTCTCGTCGAGCAGCGCCGCTGTGACATAGTCGCGGCGCAGAAGGGGCATGCTTGCAAGCGCCTCCCCGCCGTCCAGCCGCCGCACCGCTGCGCCCAATTCGTCCTCAAGACGGGCGATGCTGTCCGCCTGTTCGCCACCGGCAACGAACAGCGCACCGCGCGGGCGCAGCAGCGCATGGTCGAGAAAGCGGCTTTGCGGATTGTGGAAAAACCCGCCGGAGGCCCGTGTCAGCGCCCGGATCAGCGGTGGCCCATAGGCGCAGGTGTAGAGCGCGGCCGACCGGCCGGTGGTGTGATAGCCGGGCTGGTCTTCGCGTTCCAGCAGCAGGACCCGCCCGTCGCCTGCGAGCATGGCCGCAGCCGAAGCGCCCGCCATTCCGGCGCCGATCACGATGATATCGAAGGCCTCGACCTGAGCTGCCATCTCTCCTCCCCGGCATTGGAACGGAGCGTAGCACCGATTTTCCAATAGGAAAAGCAATTTTCTGATCATAAAATTGCTTGGCGGTGATTGCCCTTGCCGGTAGAGTGCGCGCCATGACAACGCCCGAAAACGCCGACAGCCAGAGAATTGCGTTTGGCCGGCGCCTGCGCCAGCTTCGGC
Organism: Rhizobiaceae bacterium; assembly: GCA_028279875.1. GTDB lineage: Bacteria > Pseudomonadota > Alphaproteobacteria > Rhizobiales > Rhizobiaceae > Hoeflea_A. Next base: position 15,525 of record JANQMU010000096.1, on the reverse strand, counting down.
GCAAGAATGACTGGACCCTGGCCGAGCTGGCCGAACGCACGGGCCTTGCCATCTCCACCATATCCAAGGCCGAACGCGGCATCATCGCGCTGACCTATGACCGGCTGGCGCAACTGGCCGCCGGCCTCGATGTCGACATGGCGGCCTTCTTCGCCGCCGAGGGCAAGACGTTCACGCCGGGCACCTTCGCCGTCGCCCGCAAGGGTGAATTCCGCCGCCAGGAAACCCGCAACTATGTCTACGAGATGCTGTTTCCGGAACTCTGGCACAAGGCCATGAGCCCGATGATGGGAACCCTCAAGGCCCATGACGTGATGGATTTTGAGGAGTTTGTCCGCCATCCCGGACAGGAGTTCCTGGTGGTGATGGAAGGCCGGGTAACCGTGCATCTCGACGGCCGCGATCCGATCACGCTCGACCAGGGCGACAGCCTCTATTTCGACAGCGCGCTCGGCCATCTCTACGCCTCGGACGGCGACAATGACGCGCGCATCCTGGTCGTCTGCGCCGCCCCGCCCCTGCCTCAGGACACGACGTCACGCGGGTGAATCGAATTATCCGCCGCGCCCCGTATCGATCTGATATTTCGATGATTTCCCACACCAGTGCAGGCGACCGCCGGGTTGGCCTTGCGGCCATTCCGACTATCCCAGACGTCCGCCTAATTCGTCCTCGATATGGATTCTGATGATGTCGTCCATGGACCGATCGGCGACAAATCCTAGCCGGAGCGCCCGCTCGGTCTTGAAGGCCCTCGGCCAGCCATCGACTATCCGGGCGATCGTCTCATCCGGCTCGTCGCGGATCAGCGCCGCCCGGTCCGCGCCGGCGATGCGCTTAAGGGACTCGATCATCTCGCCGACCGACACCGAGATACCCGGCATCGTCAGTGCCCGGCGGTCGCCGAGACGGGTGAGATCCAGGCTTGCGGCATGCACCAGAAAACCGGCGGTGGTTCTCGGGCTGGCCATCCAGTGACAAACATCGCGCGACACCGGCAGGACGGCCTCCCGGCCGATCAGCGGCTCGCGCAGGATGTTGGAAAAGAAACCCGAGGCAGCGCGGTTGGGCCTGCCCGGGCGGATGATCACCGTCGGCAGCCGAATGGCAATTGCGTCAAGCAGGCCCCGGCGGGAATAGTCCGCAAGCAGCAATTCGCTGCACGCCTTCTGCGCGCCGTAGGATGTCAACGGCGCCGACAGGAAGACATCGTCGATGGCATCGGGAAACGGCGCGCCGAACACGGCGATGGAGGAGGTGTACACGACGCGCGGGCAGTAGTTTTGCGCCCGGATCGCCTCGACCAGATGCCGTGTCCCGTCGAGATTGATCCGGTACCCGGCATCGAAATCCTCCTCCGAGCCGCCGGATGCCAGGGCGGCCAGATGAAAGATCACATCCGGCTTGTGCAGCAGCAGCTTGTCGATATCGGATCGCTCGCCGATATCACCAGCCCGGACGGAGACCGGCCAGGCGGTGACCGGTTTTTGCGGTTCGACGATGTCGAACAGGGTCATCGCCGTGATCTCCCGGCCGCCGATGACGGCGTCCGAGCACAGGCGTTCGACCAGTTTCCGGCCGACCATGCCGGCAGCGCCCAGGATGAGAACGTGCATGATATCTCCCAAAGAGCTGTTCAGGAATCAACGCGGATCGCGCAGACTGCCGGGCCAACATATATGTCCGGCACGCCGGACAACAGCCATCGCTTACGAGATTTTGATTTGCCGACGCCGCGGGCCGGCTCTACCCTTTCGGCATGACCCGCGCCATCTCCCTGTTCGCCATGGTGTTTGCGGCCGCACTGGCCGCCTGGCCGGCCGGCGCGGCCAACTGGAACGAACTGCGCCCGCTGGTGGCGGACGCCACGCCGATCGGTATGCAGCACCCCGAAGCGGTACCGCGCAAAGGGCCGGTCATCGTCACATTCTTTGCCTCCTGGTGCCCGCCCTGCACGGACGAATTCGAACATCTCAACGCCATCGCCGCCAACGACGCCCACAAGGACGCGACGATTGTCGCCATCAACCTTTTCGAGGATTTCGGTGGCGAGAAAAACCCGGAGCGAATGGCGCGGTTTCTGGCGCAGACGCAACCCCAATTCCGCCTCATCGAGGGCACGCCAGCGATGCGGTCGGCCTTCGGCGATATCGACCGCATCCCCACGGTCGTCGTCTACGGAGCGTCGGGTGATGAAATCTGGCGTTTCGTGCATGAACGCAATGCGGAAAAGACCCACGCCACGCGGCAGGACCTGGAACGAGCGCTGGCGCTGGACAAGTCTGTCGGGCAATGACCCGGCAGAGCGTGGTTTGCCGCCTTCGGCGGACCGTTCTCCGCAAGGCACCTTAACCAAATCTTCACGCTGATCGACAAGGATCAGATATACCGAAAAATCGGGGATTTTCATTCCGACGCATGATGCACGTTTTCGGACGCCGGTCTGGCATGCGCGAAAGCATCACTACGAAGAACAGCATCATGTTGATTTCCCGTAAGCTCCCGCTCGCAGCGGCCATTTTAACGATTGTCTCGATCGGCGCGGCAAGCGTTGCCGCCTTTGTCATCAGTTCCGACATTGTCGAAAAACAGGCCTATGAGAAACTCGGTGCCGTCGCCGACGGGCGCCGCAATCAGATCGAAACCTACCTCGCCGGCATCGAAAAGGATCTGGACGCGCTGACCAAGGACGCCGATGTCCAGCGCGCCTTCAACGGTTTCAAGTTCAGCTGGCGCCTTCTCGGCGACGAACCGGTCGCGGAACTCCAGGCCAGATATATCGACGACAATCCCAACCCGGCCGGTGAAAAGCACCTTCTCGATACGGCGGGCAAGGACGGATATGACGTCACCCACGAGACCTTTCATGACGGTTTGCGGACATTCGTGCTCGACAATGGCTATTACGATCTGTTTCTGATCGATGATCAAGGCAATGTCATCTATTCGGTGTTCAAGGAACGCGACTACGCGACCAATCTGAACACCGGCGAATGGAGGAACACCGATCTTGCCGCCGCCTATCAGGAGATCATGGCTGCCGGATCGACCGATACCGTCATCCTGAAGGACTATCAGCCCTACGCGCCGTCCAATGACGCGCCCGCAGCCTTCATCGCCCGAGCCCTGACCAATGGTGACAAGGTCGCCGGTGTCGTGGCGCTGCAGATGCCCAACGACATCATTGCCGAAATCATGAACAACACCACCGGCCTCGGCGAGACCGGCGAGACCGTGCTTGTGCGCAAGGATGGTTATTTCATTTCCGATTCGGCCAAGACCGCCGAAAATGAGGCCCTGAATTTCAGGCTCGACCCCGAACTGCTGGCCGGGACGACCGGGAACACCATCATGACGGACACCGTAACCGGTTACCGTGGTTTTCTCGGCGAGGTGGCGCTGACGCAGGTCGATTTTCTCAATGCCGACTGGGTGGTCGCCGCGATCATGGATTCCGATGAATCGCTCGCTGGCGTGACATCGATGCGCAATACGCTGATCGCCATCGCACTGATCTTGCTCGCCGGCGCCCTGATCGCCTCCACCCTTTTCTCCCGCACTATCTCGCAGCCAATTACCGATGTGGTCCGGAACATGGCGGAACTGATCAAGGGAAACACCGATCTGCAGTTGAAGGGCGAGAACCGGAAGGACGAGATCGGCGAGATGGTGCGGTCCGTAGCGGTTTTCCGCGATGCTGCCATCGAAAAGCGGGATCTCGAACGGCAGGCCGAGGAAAACCGCTCCGTGAGCGAACGCGAACGGACCGAACGCGAAGCCGCGAAAGCCGAGGAGGCAAGGCAGATGCAGGACGCCGTCGACGCGCTCGCCGACGGTTTGACCCGCCTCTCCGATGGCGACCTGACCATCACCCTGGACGAGCCGTTCATGGAAGGGCTGGAACGCCTGCGCACCGACTTCAACGCCTCGGTCAGGAAACTCAACACGACCCTGTCGGAAATCAGCCGGAATTCCGGTTCCATCGACGACAATTCAAAGGAAATCCGGAGCGCCGCCGACGATCTGTCCAAACGGACGGAACAGCAGGCGGCATCGCTGGAGCAATCCTCCGCCGCCCTGGAACAGATCACCTCGGCGGTCAGGGGAACGTCGGAACGGGCCGGCGAAGCGGCGGAAATGGCGAGTGTCGCAAAGAACGACGCGGAAAAATCCGGCCAGGTGGTTGGCGAGGCGGTGTCGGCCATGGAGGGCATCGAAAAGGCATCGGATGAGATTTCCAACATCATCAGCGTAATCGACGAGATCGCCTTCCAGACCAATCTTCTGGCGTTGAACGCCGGCGTCGAAGCGGCGCGCGCCGGCGACGCGGGCAAGGGTTTCGCGGTCGTCGCCCAGGAGGTGCGCGAACTGGCGCAGCGAGCCGCCAACGCCGCCAAGGAAATCAAGGACCTGATCACCAAATCCGGCGACGAGGTCAGCAACGGCGTCAAGCTGGTGAAGGCGACCGGCGAAGCGCTCACCGGAATTTCCAAGCATGTCCATGACATCAATCACTCGATCAACGCCATCGCCACCGCCGCCAATGAGCAGTTGACCGGCATTCAGGAAGTCGGATCCGCGGTCACCCAGATGGACCAGGTCACGCAGCAGAACGCGGCCATGGTTCAGGAAACGACGGCGGTGACCCACCGGCTTGCCGAAGATGTCGGTGCCCTGTCGCAACTGGTCGGCGAATTCCGCCTGTCGGGCACGCGGCCGAGCCAGCCGCAACCGGCTGACGAAAACAGCATTCCGGCGCCCTCACCGGCCCGCAAACTGGTCAATTCGGTCACCAGGGCGCTCGGCTACAAGACCAACGGCAAGGCGGCACCGACAAAGGCCATTGAGCCGCAAAATGACGGCTGGGACGAATTCTGAAGACACGGCAATGCCGTGGCGGATGCGGTTTGAACCCTGTCCGCCAAACGGATGAGGGTCCAGGATCGCGGGCGTCTTACCGCGCAAAAAGCAGCCCTTGACCTCAACTATAGTTGAGGAATTAACCTGCTTCTCCGAAACATATCGAAAACCCGGTTGAATGGAGAACATCATGGGCGAAGCAACATTGGAACATGTCAATATCACCGTCAGCGATCCCGCCGAGACCGCCAAACGGCTGTGCGATCTCTTCGGCTGGCATATTCGCTGGCAGGGCACGGCCATCCATGGCGGCCACACCATCCATGTCGGCGCCGACGACAATTACATCGCCGTCTATTCGCAGCGCGGTCTCGCCGACAAGACGGACGACAATTACAAGACCCGGGGCGGCCTCAACCACATCGGTGTCGTTGTCGACGATCTCGACGACGTCGAGGCGCGGGTGGTCGCGGCGGGCTTCCAGACCCATTCGCATGCCGACTACGAACCCGGCCGCCGTTTTTATTTTCACGACGCAGACGGCATTGAATTCGAAGTCGTTAGCTACGCCGGCAAAGACTGAGAGGCCGTCTTGAAGGTCCTCGGTTGAGGATTGGCGTGCGATTTTTTCCCTATCGCGCGGCGCCGAACGCAGTCGATGCCGGTGGCATCGGCGAGGATCGGCAACAAGGCGAAGGGGAAAAAGCGCCGCCAAGCCGACCCGGCGGACTTTTAAGACGGGCTCTCAGACGATTTTGAGCACCCAGGCGACGATATCGCCGATGACATCGCCGCTCGCCCGGTCGAGCGCCGCGACGAACGCCACGCTGTCCGTGCCGCCCACCGGCGATGTCGCCTGAAACACACGCTGCGCTCTCACCACGCCATTGCGGTCATTGATAATGCGAACGGAGATTTCGACGACAGCGGTGTCGGCGCTGCCGGTGACGACCTCGAATGCCCGGATGGTCGGCGAGATGAGGTAGTCCACGGCAAGACCGTCACCGGGTTTGCCGACACCGCCCAGGCGCCGTGAATCCTCAAGAGCCTGGATCAGTTTCTGCTGGATCACCGCCGGAAGGTTGTCGTTCCACTGTGATTTGGAAAGATATTCAATGGATGACGGCGATGTCCGCACGACGATGTTCGATCCGTCGAGGGACTTCAGCGCCGCCGGGTCGGTCACCACGACCTGCCGGCGACGGGAATAGGGACCGCGAACGGGCTCGATATTGGTCAGTTCATAGGTATCGTTCGGCGGACCGCTAAACAGCGAGCACCCCGATAGCACCGTGGAGCCGACGACCACCATCGCCAAGGCACGCAGATATTTTTGCCTGTAGGTCAATCGAATCCCCCATATTCGCCTGCCGGCACAACACCGGTGTACCCTCTACTCGCCGTTCCGGTCGCGTCAGCGCCGCCGCCGTCCGTCATATTGCTTCACGGTCCCCGACGTACCGAATATCAGACTATTAGGCTGCTCGCCAATATTTGTGATGGTCCGTTCGATCCGCGTGATCGAACGGCGCGCTTCTGACACCAGCGCATCGAAATCACGCAGGCCGGATCCCGAGAACCGCTGCAGATTGGAGGCGATCGGCCCGATATGCGCATTGATCTTGTCGGCGACCTCCTGAAAGGTCTTCAGCGTCTTTTTCGCTTCGGCAACCAGGCCCGACGTATCGCCGGCACCGCCAATGAACCCGTCGATTTTCTTCAGGGTGGTCTGCACCATCAGCGACGCTTCATTCAATCGCGCCGTCAGCTGTTTCGCATTGGCGATGATGTTGTTGATGTCTTCATTGTGGCTGTTGATCGTCGCAGCCACCTGGGCCAGATCATCAATTCCCTGGCGGGCCGTTAAGCTTGCCGCCGACACATTGTCGACGATCTCGGCGATTTCCAGCGGATCAACCGCCATGATCACCTCATCGACTCGCGCCAATGTCACCGTCGCATCGCGACCAAGCTCGGCAAAATTCGCGGCCGCCGTGCGAGCCTCTTCCAGCACCGGCCTGATCTGGTCCGATGCCTGGGCGATGTCCACGGAGACCTTTTCGGCATTGCGCACGATCGCCTTTATCCGGTCCGGTTCGACGGCCGCGATCAGCGCATCCGCCCTGGTGACCATGCTCTCGATCTTGCCGGAAACGCTCTGCAGGGTTGTCGAAAGCGACGAGACGCCCTTGAGGAATTCGCTGATGCCGTCGGAATTCTCGGCCAGCGCCGCCGAAAAACGCTCGGCATTGTTGACGGTTTCCGTCAGCGGGCCCTTGGCCGTTTCGACAAACTCCTCGACACCGGTCACCGCCTTGCTGACCCGCGCCATGATGTCTTCGGCGGTCGCCAGCAGGTTGGTGACGCTGGATTCATCGGCCGTCAACACCGCGAAACTGCCCTTTTTGGCCGCCTCCTCGAGAATATTCACGCCGCCGGCCTCGCCGGCGCTGAGCTCGATATGAGACTGGCCGGTCAGGCCCTGAATGCCCAGTTTGGCCCTGGTCGTCTTGTAGACCGGCGCTGTAGCGCGTACCTCGGTCATTGCCAGAACGAAGTTCGGATCGACACCGTCAATCGTCAGCGACCGCACCGAACCGATGCGAATCCCGTTGAACAGGACCGGCGCCCCGACGGACAAGCCGCTGGCCGATCCCGGTATGCGGATCTCCAGTTGCGCCATCTCGCCGGACCGGCCGAATGTTGCCATCCAGTAGACGAACACGAATGCGGCGACCATGACCACCAGGGTGAAAAAGCCCACAAGCGTGTAATTGGCTTTGGTTTCCATCCTACCGCACCCGGTTCCGCCGTTTTGGCGTTTCGATTCTCATCATGGCCGCAACCCCTCGATTATGATCCGATTTTCTCAGGACGTACAAGGGAACGGGCCCGTTTCCCCTGGAAATAGGATTTGATCCATGGATCGTCACTAGCCAGCATGTCATCAATCGTGCCGGCCAGCGCAATACGCCGGTTGCCAAGAACCGCGATGCGGTCGCAGACGGAGAACAGGCTGTCGAGATCATGGGTCACCATATAGACGGTCAGGCCCAGCGTATCGCGCAGTTTTGTGATCAGTTCGTCGAACTCGGCGGCGCTGATGGGATCAAGCCCGGATGTCGGCTCATCGAGGAACACCAGATCGGGGTCAAGCGCCAGCGCCCGCGCCAGGGCTGCGCGTTTGGTCATGCCGCCGGACAGTTCCGAGGGATAAAGATCGGCCGCTCCCGGGCGCAGCCCGACCAGTTCAATTTTCAGCAAGGCCAATTCGTCCATCAGCTTCTTGGGCAGGTCGAGATACTCCCGCATCGGCACCTGGATGTTCTCAAGCACCGTCAGGGCGGAAAACAAGGCCCCATGCTGGAACAGCACACCGAGACGCATATCAAGCGCGATGCGCTGTTCGGGGCTTGCCGAGTCATAATCGATACCAAGGATCTTGATGGTGCCGCCCTGCCGACCGGACAATTGCAGGATGGTTCGCAGAAGGACGGACTTGCCGGCACCCGACGCACCGACAAAACCGAGGATTTCACCGCGCAGAATATCCAGATTCAGCCCTTCCAGGACCCTGTGGCTGCCAAAGGCGACACTGATATTGCGGGCCTCCAGGATGCACCGGGCGGGATCAGGGCCGTTACCGGCGGTGGGGTTTGGGTGCGCGCTCAAAAATCAATCGCCCCGTAGAATATGGCAAACAGGCCGTCCACCAGGATCACCACGAATATCGATTTGACCACGGACGACGTCACGTGGCGCCCGAGGGATTCGGCGCTTCCGCCGACCTTCAGGCCTTCAACCGAGGAAACGACGCCGATGATCAGCGCCATGAAAGGCGCCTTGATCATCCCCGAAACGATCGTCGACATGTCGATTGCCTCGCGCAGCCGCGACAGGAACGTCTCGGGTGTGATGTCGGAATAGACCCAGGTCGTCAGGCAGGCGCCGAACAGCGCCGCGAAATTGGCAACAATGGTCAGCGCCGGAAGCATCACGGTCAGCGCCACCAGCCGCGGAAAGACCAGGACCCCGACCGGATTGAGTCCCATGACCTTCAGCGCGTCGACCTCCTCGCGCATCTTCATCGAGCCGATTTCCGCCGTGATGGCCGAGCCCGACCGGCCGGCGATCATGATCGCCGTCAAGAGCACGCCGATTTCGCGCAGTTGCAGGATGCCGACAAGATCGACGACAAACAGTTCCGCGCCGAAATAGCGGAGCTGGAAGGCGCCCTGCTGTGCGATGATGCCGCCGATCAGGAAGGACATCAGCGCGATGATCGGCACCGCGCGTACGCCCATATGGTCCATCTGGCTGACAATGGCGGCCGCAGAGATGCCCGACGCGCGATTGAGCTTGACCTGGGCGCCGCGGACCGCCGAACCAAGAATGAACAGCGCAGCGATGAAATCGTCCTTGAAGGCGTAGGCGAACATCCCGATCGGATCGAAGATCCGCTGCGCCCATGTCGGTCGGGGCGGCGGCGCGTCGGCGTCGGGATGTTTGACGGTAAGCGCATTCCCGATGGCCTCGAGCAGGGTCGCACGGTCACCGGATGCCGACAGATAGGCGACGTCGATCCCCCTTTGCTCAAGCCTCAGCCGCAGCCGTTCGGCGATCAGGGCACCGGACGTGTCGATATGGCGCAATTGCGCAAGGTCGATGGCAACGGACGGCCCGGTGAGCGATTCGGCAAGCTTCCGCGTCTCCTCATCGACCTCCGCGACACCATGCAACAGCCAGTCCCCGGCGAACAGTACATGGGTCCGTCCGTCCATATCCGCCACTTCGACACGGGGCGGAATCTTTTCCCCATACGGATCAACCTGTTGACCGGCAAGACCCGACGGTACCGACTCATGGGTGGACGACATCGACATTCAAGATTCTTAGCCAGTAAATCCGACCCTGTCACCGCCAAAGAGCGGCGCCGGGAGCGGTTTGGCGCAGCCCTGTGGCATCGGCGCACCGGACACCGGCATCTGATCGACACCCAACCCCCGCCGCCGTACCTCCGTTCCACAATCGTCAATTGGATGGGATACGCCATTGCCGATTAGAGCATCGGGCGACAATATTGTCGCCCGATGCTCTAAGTGGTGGATGACCGCCCGAAGTCGTGCAACAATCCCGAAACAGTCGTGGCGCAGCCACGATCCCGCCGCAGCCAAAATCGTCATCACGATGGATCGAACAAACGAAGGGAAGAGTCCATGGACCTCGGATTATCCGGAAAAAAGGCAATCATCTGCGCATCGAGCCGCGGCCTCGGCAAGGGATGCGCCATCGCATTGGCAGAGGCGGGGTGCGATGTCGTCGTCAATGGCCGCGATGCCTCCGTGCTGGCTGCCACGGCCGATGAAATCCGGTCCGCGATAGGCGCCACGGTTCACGAAGTCGCGGCCGATGTCTCCACCGTCGACGGCCAGGCCGCCCTGCTCGCAGCGTGTGGCGAACCGGATATCCTGGTCAATAACAATGGCGGCCCGCCATTGCGCGAATTCCGCGAATTGGACCGGGCGGCCATCCTGGAAGGTGTCAGCCAGAACATGGTCACGCCCATCGAACTGATCCAGCAGGTCATCGATAGCATGTGCGCACAGCGCTTCGGGCGCATCGTCAATATCACCTCCTCATCGGTCTATATGCCGATCCCCGGTCTCGACCTGTCCTCCGGGGCCCGCGCCGGACTAACCTCTTTTCTGGCGGGCGTCGCGCGGACCGTCGCCGACAGGAATGTCACGATCAACACGCTGCTGCCGGGCAAGATGGACACCGACCGGCTGGCGCCGGCCATAGACAAGACGGCCGCAGAATTGGGGATCAGCCGGGACGAGGCGAAGGCCAAACTGGTCGAATCGGTGCCGGCGGGCCGCATGGGAACCGCACGCGAATTCGGTCAGGCCTGCGCCTTTTTGTGTTCCGCTCAGGCCGGCTATATCACGGGACAAAATCTGTTGGTTGACGGCGGAATGGTCCCAACCGCCTTTTGAATCCGTGACACCAATGTAAAAATCACCGGACAGCAACGGAGCGCCACGGATGGATGCGGACAAAAGAGAACGGGATGGAATTCAAGGCGGTGATCTGGACGAGAACGCCCATTTCTACCATCGTTATCCCAGGCCCGGAAAACTCGAGATCCAGGCCACCAAACCGCTGGGAAACCAGCGTGACCTTGCCCTCGCCTACTCGCCCGGTGTCGCCGCGCCCTGCCTGTCCATCCAGAAAGATCCCGACAGCGCGGCCGATTATACCGCCCGGGCAAACCTCGTCGCGGTAGTCACCAATGGCACGGCGGTGCTCGGACTGGGCGCCATCGGTCCGCTGGCGTCGAAACCGGTGATGGAAGGCAAGGCCGTATTGTTCAAGAAATTCGCCGGTATCGACGTCTTCGACATCGAATTGAACGCCGACACCGTCGACTCCATGGTCTCCGTGGTCGGCGCCCTCGAGCCGACATTCGGCGGCATCAATCTGGAGGACATAAAAGCCCCGGAGTGCTTCGAGATCGAGGCGCAACTGCGCGAAAAGATGAACATCCCGGTGTTCCATGACGATCAGCACGGAACCGCGATCATCGTCGCCGCGGCGGTCCTCAACGGGCTGGAACTTGCCGGCAAGAAACTATCCGAGGCGAGAATCGTCACCAGCGGCGCGGGCGCGGCCGCCCTCGCCTGTCTCAATCTGCTGGTCGAACTGGGCGCCAAACGCAAGAACATCTGGGTGCATGACATCGAAGGCCTTGTCTACAGGGGCCGCACCGAACTGATGGACGAGTGGAAGGCCGTTTACGCCAAAACATCCAAGACCCGCACGCTGGCCGAGAATATTGCCGGCGCGGATGTCTTCCTGGGATTGTCGGCGGCCAACGTCCTGAAACCGGACATGCTCACCAAAATGGCGGAAAAACCGCTGATCATGGCGCTGGCCAATCCCGTTCCGGAAATCATGCCACAGGTGGCACGGGAGGTCCGGCCCGACGCCATGATCTGCACCGGCCGGTCCGACTTCCCGAACCAGGTCAACAATGTCCTGTGTTTTCCCTATATTTTCCGTGGGGCCCTCGACTGCAGCGCCAGCACCATCAATGAAGAGATGAAGATGGCGGCAGTCAAGGCGATCGCCGGCCTGGCGCGCGAGGAGGCCTCCGATGTCGCGGCGAAAGCCTATTCGGGCGAGACACCGATTTTCGGACCCGACTATCTGATTCCGTCTCCATTCGACCCTCGCCTGATCCTGCGGATTGCGCCGGCGGTCGCCGAAGCCGCCCGTCAAACGGACGTGGCGATCCGGCCGATCGAGGACATGGACGCCTATCTCGACCAGCTCAACCGGTTTGTCTTCCGGTCCGGGCTGATCATGAAGCCGCTCTTTACCGCCGCCAAGGCGGCCAGCCGCAAGCGGGTGATTTTCGCCGAAGGGGAAGATGAGCGTGTGCTGCGCGCAGCACAGGTATTGATCGAGGAGCAGATCGCCGAGCCGATCCTGATCGGCCGGCCCGGAATCCTCGAAACCCGCCTGAAGCGGTTCGGTCTGAAAATCCGGCCCGGCAAGGATTTTGCGGTAACCAACCCGCTGGATGATCCGCGTTACCGCGATTATGTCGATCTTTACTTCTCGCTGGTCGGCCGCCTGGGCATCAATCCCGAGGCGGCCCGAACCATCGTCCGCACCAACACGACGGTCATCGCCGCGCTGGCGGTGCGCCGCGGCGAGGCCGACGCCATGATCTGTGGCGTCGAGGGACGATACGCCAAACATCTGGCCGTCGTTGATCAGGTCATCGGCAAACGCGACGGCGTGCGTGACTTTTCAGCGCTCAGCCTCCTGATCGCACAGCGCGGCGCCACATTCTTCACCGACACCTATGTGTCCTACGACCCGCCGGCCGATGAGATCGCCGAGATGACGCTGATGGCCGCCAAGGAGATTCGCCGGTTCGGGATCACCCCGCGCGCCGCCCTGCTGTCGCACTCCAATTTCGGCACGCGCGAATCGGACTCCGCCCTCAAGATGCGCGAGGCGGTGCGCCTGATCCATGAACGGGAGCCCGATCTGGAAGCCGACGGGGAAATGCACGGCGACTCAGCGATTTCGGAGATTCTGCGAAACCGCGTTATGCCCGATTCCAACCTGACCGGTGAGGCGAACCTGCTGGTGTTCCCCAATCTGGATGCGGCCAATATCGCGCTGGGCGTCGTGAAGACCATGACCGATGCCCTGCATGTCGGCCCGATCCTGCTTGGCAGCGCCAAGCCCGCGCATATTCTGTCACCCTCGGTGACCTCGCGCGGCGTGGTCAATATGTCGACACTGGCTGTGGTGGAGGCCTCGATCCCGCAATAGGGCACTTAGGTTAAGCCCGCATTCACCATATGAAGCGGTAAAGTGCTGCGGTTTTACTGCGATTCAGTTATGATAATCAATGACTTGAACTGGATTGCACGAAGCTGTCATGGCGAACCCAACGGGTGAATCGGTTGATGGCCCTCTCAGGCTCAATTTCGACCGCCGGGTAAAGCTTGAGCTCCATCTCGAACGGGAGGAGATGCACGTCCTGATGCGCCAGAAATCACATTTGAAGCGGGTCACGCCACCGCTGCTTGCCCATCAACAGCATCCTTCCCTGCCGGCACATCGCTCATGTATTGCCAAGAGCCGCAGGTGCAGGCACTATCACGTCAACGAAGCCGTCCATCGGGTGCATGTCCCTTCAAATCACTGGCCGAAACGGGAGATTTCTCAAGATGCGCTTTGCACACATTTATCTCGTCCCTGCGGTGTTTTTTCTGGGAATCTCCGCTGCAAGTGCAGACAACACCATATCGAAGACGAGTTATTGCGGATACGATCAACAATGTAAAGCACAGTGGAAAATAGATACAAATCACACTAAGTTTATATTTTCAGGATACTGCTATTCCAAGGATGGGAAAACAACAGTAACACCAGCGAATTTTGATTGTAGGACGCCAAGTATCGCTATTACATGTGCTGTCGGAGGCGGTGACAGAGGTGCGGATTCTTGCAGCTGCAACAGTAAACATCAGGAGCCAACCTACAAAGTTAACACCGTCATCATGTGTTCAGTGGACTAGAGCGTTCTGTGATTACCCTGACGCATTTGATGGCGGAAAATCGGTTCACTCGGCTAGGCGCGTCGCGCCGCGCGATGTGGTGCATCGAGCAAGCGGCGGAACGCAGCCGATGGGCCGATTTGCCGCCACCCTTCGGGCCGGGCGCGTTTGGCCCCTGGGCGTCGTTGGCCTGCCCTTGTGGTGGGGAGGCACCGCGGCCGGCAGCCCGCCTCGCCAGAGACCAAAAGCACCTCGGTCAAATGCATCAGGGTAATCACAGAACGCTAGCCGTCGGCATAGACCTCGCCTTCCAGATCATCGAGCCTGACCTGCAGATGGGCCCTGACATCCTGTACGGCCTGGTTGTAGACCGCCGGACCGAGTGTCTTCAAAAACAGGTCGAGCACCGCATTGGCGCGAAACTCCGACAGCGGTTCATCGAAATCATCGGCGAACAGCGATCCAAGCTCGCGCAGGAACTCGGTCCGCCTGTCGTCACTGAGGGTGATCTGCATCGTCAACTCCTGAATGCGCTCTTACTGCCTGAATGGCCGCAGGCTGCCGGCAAAAAACTCCATGAACTCCAAGGTCAGCATGGATGGCGCCGAGTGGATCGGCCTGACAAGCGACAGCACATGCGGTACGGCCGGCTCGAAGCGTCGGATGATCAGGCGCCGGTCCTGATACCCGCGGGCATCCATCTCGCTGACGACGGACACCCCGGTGCCCTCCGACACCAGCGCACATGCGGCGGTAAACTGCCGTGTTTCGATCCAGCTGTTCATCTCCACATTGCGGGCGTTGAACGCCTGGGACAGGACCTTGAAAAACGCGCTGTCACGGCGTGTATGGATGATCGGTTCGCTTTCGAGATCTTCCGGCCGGATGACCTCATTTGCAGCCAGCGGATTGCCGTCGGCCATGATGCAGACCGTGCGCATGGGGATGCTTTCGGCCTCCACGGCCGGGTGGTCGGAAAACCCGTCCGTAATGCCGCAATCATATTGCTCGCCGATGATCCATTCCAAGATTCGCTCCGGACGATCCGGTTCGAGCGTAACGGTCACGTCGGGCCGGTTTTCCAGGAACCTCGACAGCACCCCCGGCATGTGGCTGGTGGCGAATCCCGGCAGGCACGCAATGCGCAGATGCCCGGCCTTTCGGTGTGTCAGATTGTGAGTGAGTTCACTGATATGGTCCAGCCCGTCGAGCAGCCGTCCGACTTCCTTGAGAAGGAAACGCGATTCCTGTGTCGGGATAAGCTGCCCGCCCTTGCGCTCGAAAAGCTGGAATCCCACGGTGTCGGAAAAACTGGCCAGCAGCCGGCTGACGGCGGGCTGCGATATGCCGAGCTGTTTGGCTGCCCGTGTCATGGCGCCCAACTGGCAAACCGCGCGGAAGGCCTGCAATTGTCTCAGCCGGACTGTCATAATGCTGTAACGTTCCCGGTCGATCTTAAGGGCCGCGGCAGAGGCCGCATGATTGCAGCAGCGCTATAACATCATATTATAAACTGCAAATAAAAAATTCACTTGAATTATAGTATCCTTTTGTGTTCCTCTCTTTGCCAGGAGGACAAAGA